>NZ_JBVILA010000001.1:0-150542 GCF_055580625.1 Amycolatopsis sp. NPDC031561
CCAACCAGAAACCGTTCACGAAGTCCTGAAACACATCTGTTCACGAAGTCCTGAAACAGGACACGCGGTTAGAACCGTCCTTACCACTCACGAGGCCTGGCCTGGGGCCGGTCACTTCTCGATGGCGTAGGCCTCGATCTCGACCTTCATCTTCGGGTCGAGCAACGCCGAGACCTCGACCATGGTGGCCGCGGGCAGCACGTCGCCGAAGGCCTCGCGGTGGGCCCGCGCCACCAGGTCGGCGTCCTTGATGTCGGTCACGTAGGTGACCGTGCGCACCACCGCGGCGAGGCTCGAACCGGCCTCCCGCAGCGCGGTCTCGATGATCGAAAGCACGGCCGACGCCTGTTCGTACGCGTCGCCCGACCGGAACGGCTCACGCGCCGTCGTGCCGGACACGTGGATGTGGTCGCCGACGCGCACCGCCCGGCTGTAGCCGAAAATCTGCTCGAAGTCCCCACCGGAAGAGATGTTCACCCGCTCAGTCATGATCCGAACGAAAGCACAGTGACGGCCGGAGCGGAACCGGATTCGCCTCACCCATGATCGAACACGTTCAGGTGGTGCCTGGACTTTCGAGTTGAGTGTGGTGGTGCGGCTTGTAGCGTCGGGCTGAGTTCGCTCGTCACCGGGAGGCTCTTCGTGGTCGTCGCACAGCGCCGGCGCCTTGTACTGAAACCGTTGTCACGACGGGTTTTGTCGTTCGGCACAGTGGCGGCCCTCCTCTTCGGCGCCCTGGTCACGACGGGGACGGCGCAGGCGGCGACGTGGCCGGTGCAGGGCGAGAACGATCCGTCGACGTTCGACTGCGATCACCTGTACTACAGCAACTTCCGGTCCGGTATGCAGTTCCGCACCGGCGCCTCAGGTGACGCGGAGATCCAGAACACGGTGATCAGCAAGCGGGCGGGCGCGGCCCCGCCGGACTACTGGTCGACGAACATGGCGCTGGGCAAGGATCCGGACACCGGGCGGGTCGCCGCGTTCTACTCCAGCTACACCACCGGGAATCTCACGCTCTACAAGCATGTGTCGGGAACGAACACGGTCACCGACGAGATCGCCGGGGGAGCGTCCCGCAAGCTTCCCGCCGGGGTCAACTGGGGCGGGCTCGGCGCCGATCCCGCCACCGGAATGCTTTACGGCGCGCAGAACGGCGGGGCGCCGGTCCTGTTCGCGATGGATCTCGCCAGTGGCGAGACGAAGACCTTCTCCCGGGGATCCACGCTGAAACCCGTTCCGGCGAACGACCCCGTGTTCGCCGGGGGATCGCTCGTGCCGGACCTGTTCGTCGATTCCTCCGGTGGCGTGTACTACGGGATCGTCTACGGCGGGCAGAGCTACGTCTACCGGTTCGATCCGGACACCGGCGAGACCACCCAGGCGGTGAAGGTCACCGGACCCGGCTCGTCCAACGGCTTCAACAACTACGGCATGGCCTTCCTGAACGGCTCGATCTACCTCGGCTACTACGGCGGCGCGCTGTACAAGGTCGATCCGCGCACCGGCGTGTCCCAGCAGGTCCCCGGCGGCAACGCGCACACCAGCCAGGTCGGCCGGATCACCTCCGAATCCGGCGGGACCTGGCCCATCACCGACCTGGCCAGTTGCTCGATCGCCCCGGACCTGACGAAACGGCTCGTGGTCGCCAAGAAGGCGGACAAGACCGACGCGAAACCGGGCGAGAAGGTCACCTACACCGTCACCGTCGCCAACGAAGGGACGGCGGCGGCACCCGGGACGGTCGTCACCGACGACCTGTCGGGCGTGGTGGACGACGCCGGGTACAACGACGACGCGAAAGCCCTCTCCGGCGGTTCCGAGCTGGCGAAACCCCAGTACGACGCCGCGGGAAAGCGCCTGACCTGGACGGGTGAGATCGCCGCCGGAGCGACCGTGACGATCACCTATTCGGTGACGGTCGGTTCGCCGCCGGGCGGCGACAAGAAGCTCGACAACGTCGTGACCGTGCCGGGCAGCAACTGCGCCGAGGGCGGGAAGGACCCGCACTGCGCCGCGCTCGTCACCGTGGCGACGTTGAAGATCGTCAAGACCAGCGCGCCGAAGAAGCCCATGCCGGGCCAGAAGGTCACCTACACGGTCAAGCTCACCAATGACGGCACGGCCGACTGGACGGACGCCACCGCCGTCGACGATCTGTCCGATGTGGTCGACGACGCGGCGTACAACGGCGACGCGACCGCGACCAGCGGCGTCGTGTCCTATCTGGAGGGTGACAAGACCCTGCGCTGGGCCGGTGCCGTCGGGAAGGGCGGCACGGTCACGATCACCTATTCGGTGACCGTGGCGAATCCGCCGGGCGGGAACAAGCGGCTGACCAACGCGGTCGTCGGACCGGACGGCTCCACCTGCCCCGAAGGCGGCACGGATCCGGACTGCGGCACCGACGAGCCGATCAGCGGACTCGTGATCACGAAGTCGGCCGCCCCGGCCACGGCCAAACCCGGCGACGTCGTGACCTACACCTTGACCGCGCGGACCATCGACGGTTCGGCCGCGGCCGGTGTCACGCTCACCGACGATCTGTCGGGCGTCGTCGACGACGCCACCTACAACGGTGATGCCGCCGCCACCGCCGACGGTGTGCCCACCCCGGCGCAACCCGGCTACGACAGCGCGACCACGACGTTGATCTGGACCGGCGACGTCCCCGCCGGGAAGACCGTCACCATCACCTATTCGGTGAAGGTCGGCACGCCGCCGGGCGGGGACAAGGTGTTGCGCAACGCCGTCACCGGCCCGGACGGCTCGTCGTGCCCGCCGGGAAGCACGGACCCGGCGTGCGGCACGGTGACCCCGATCGGCGCACTGGAGATCAAGAAGACGGCGAGCCCGGCCTCGGCCATGCCCGGCGACAAGGTCACCTACACCGTGAAGGTGAGCAACGTCGGCCCGGCGGCGTACCCGGGTGCCTCGTTCACCGACGACTTGACCGGCGTCCTCGACGACGCCGCCTACAACGGCGACGCCTCCGCCACCTCGGGCGTGGCCACGTTCGACGAGCCGCGCCGGAAACTCACCTGGACCGGTGACGTCGCCGCGGGGAGCGCGGTGACGGTCACCTACTCGGTCACCGTCGGCGAACCGCCGGCCGGGGACCGCAGGCTGACCAACGTCGTCGTCGGACCGGACGGCTCCACCTGCCCGTCCGGCGGAGGGGATCCCGACTGCGCGACCGAGACCCCGATCGGGGTCCTGGTGCTGGCCAAGACCGCGACACCGGCGACCGCGAAGCCGGGGCAGGCCGTCACCTACACCGTGACCGCGAGCAACCCTGGAACCGGCGTCTACCGCGGCGCCCGGTTCACCGACGATCTGAGCGGGGCCCTGGACGACGCGACCTACAACCGGGACGCGCGGGCCACCGCGGGCACCGTCACGTATGCGGAGCCGAAGCTGACCTGGACGGCGGACCTTCCGGCGGGCGCCACGGTGACCATCACCTATTCGGTGACCGTGAACAAGCCGCCCGCCGGGGACCGGACGCTGCGCAACTCCGTGACCGGCACGGAGGACTCGACCTGCCCGCCCGGTTCGACGGACCCGGACTGCTCCGCCGTCACCCCGATCGCGGCGCTGCGGGTCGTCAAGACCGCCGCTCCCGCCGCGCCCCGGCCCGGCGAACGGGTCACCTACACGGTGCGCGTCCAGAACACCGGCACCGCGGCCTACCCGGGCGCCCGGATCACCGACGACCTGACCGGGGTCCTCGACGACGCGACCTACAACGACGACGCCACGGCGACCGGCGGCACCACCGGCTACGAGGCCCCGGTGGTGACCTGGACCGGCGACGTCGCCTCCGGTGCCACCGTGACCATCACCTATTCCGTCACCGTGAACAGCCCGCCCGGCGGCGACAAGAAGCTCTCCAACGCCGTCACCGGCACCCCGGACGGCAACTGCCCGCCGGGTTCGGCGGATCCGGACTGCGGGACGGTCACGCCGGTGCCGTCGCTGAAGATCCGCAAGACCGCCACCCCGCGGGAGGTCAAGACCGGCGACACGATCACCTACACCGTCACCGTCGAAAACGTCGGCGCGGCAACGGATCCCGCCGCGTCGTTCACCGACGACCTCACCGGTGTGCTGGACGACGCCACCTACAACGGCGACGCGAAGGCGGACAAGGGCACGGTGACCGTCGCCGTCGTGAAGCCCTCCCTGACCTGGACAGGCTCTCTCGCTCCTGGCGCCAAGGCCACCGTCACCTATTCCGTCGTCGTGACCAACAAGGGTGACAAACGCCTGGTCAACGTGGTCACCGGCGCGGGCTCCAACTGCGAAGAGGGCTCCGAAGACCCCGACTGCCGCAACGAACTGCCCACCCCCGCGTTGCGCATCACGAAGTCGGCCGTCCCGGCGGTGGCCGCGCCGGGCGGCAAGGTCACGTACACGGTGGCCGTGCGCAACACCGGTCAGGCGCCGTATCCCGGTGCTTCGTTCGCCGACGATCTGACCAAGGTCCTCGACGACGCCACTTACAACGACGACGCACGGGCCACCGCGGGCTCCGTGGCGTACAAGGCGCCGAAGCTGACCTGGACGGGCACGGTCGCGCCCGGCGCCTCGGCGACCATCACCTACTCGGTCACCGTGGCGAAACCCTTGCGCGGAGACCACTTCCTGGACAACGCCGTCACGGGCGACGAAGGGACCAACTGCCCGCCGTCACCGGCCGATCCGGCCTGTTCCACCCGCACCCCGGTGCTGTCGATGACCATCGCCAAGGCCGCGTCGCCGACCAGTGGCGTCGCTCCGGGCGGCAAGGTCACGTACACGCTGTCCATCGCCAATACCGGCACCGGCGGCTATGACGACGCCGTCGTGACCGACGATCTGGCCGGTGTCCTCAGTGGAGCGACCTACAACGGCGACGCGAAGGCCACGAGCGGATCGGTCGCGCTGACCGAAAAGCTGCTTCGCTGGCACGGCAAGCTCGCTGTCGGGCAGAAGGTCGTCGTGACGTATTCGGTCACCGCCGGATCCGGGGAAGGGAAGCTGCGCAACGCGGTCACCTCCACCACCCCCGGCGCCAACTGCCTCACCCCGGTCGAGCCCGGCTGCTCCACCGAAACACCGATCACCCCCGGCGAGCCGCCGACGCCTCCCGATCCGGCCCATCCTGATCCGACCAAGCCTGATCCGACGCAGCCCGGCGACCCGGCGCCGGTCCGGCCACCCGGTACGGGGCCGCTGGCCTCCACCGGATCGCACACCGCCGACCTGCTGGCGCTGGCCTTCGCCGCACTGCTGGCAGGCGCCTGGATGCTGCGGTACGCGCGCCGCCGGGTCCGCCGCTGAGCGGCCGGTTTGCGTTCTCGGGCAGTGAGGCTTGTTCGTACGGGCAAGCCTTGCGGCCCGGTGCTCCGGGGGATCCGCGGTGCTGCCTAGGATGCCTTTGCAGGAACGGTGTTTTATGCTCTTTTTCGGCTTGAGGCGTGGTGAACGGCCTGCCGGCTGTCCCCGTCGTCGAGCCGTGCCCCCGGTGGTGACCCTGTCCAGAGCGAGCAAGGCGGCCCATGCAACCCAACTTCGACGCCGGTGAGGATTTCGCCCTCCTCCTGGAGCGGGAAGCCAAGAAACTCGAGGAAAAAGCCAGCGCGCTGACCGCCGCGTTCGCCGCGTCCGCCTCCACCGCGCAGTCGGCGGACGGCTCGGTGACGGTGAAGGTCGAGGCCAACGGCTCGCTGAGTTCCATCGAGTTCAGCAACCGGGCGCTCACGCTGGGACCGGCCAGACTCTCCTCACTCGTCATGCAGACCGTGCGCGAGGCCCAGCGCAGGACCGTCGAGAAGGTCACGGAGTCCTACACCGAGATCAACGGCAACGACGAGGCCGCGGAACTGGTCCGCACCTTCATGCCGAAGGTCGAGGACGAAGAGGGCGGCGCGCAGGACGGCCCTGAACAGGAGAAGTGGGCGCCGGAGGCGCACCACGAGGAACGGCCGCCGCAGCCGGGCCGGTGGACGCCGCCGCAGCAGCCGGGTGGGGCCAGGCCGCAGGCCGGTCCCCCGATGCCGCCGCAGCCGGGCCGCCCCGTGCGGCCCCCGAACCCGCCGGCGCCGCCGCCGCGCACCCGGCGGCCGTCCACTCCCGACGACGACGAAATGAGCCCGTGGTGAGCGGTGGACGCGAGGTAACGACAGCGGCGCTGAAGGAATTCGCCAAGCACCTCGACCGGCTCGAGGAATCGCTGCAGAAGAGCGCCGACATGGTGGGCAGCTGTGTCGCCGACCCCGGCCTCTTCGGCATCTTCGGCGGCCAGGCCTACGGCGCGGGCGCGAGCATGCACTGTGGCGAGGCACGCGACCAGCTGAACAAGTACGCGGAGAACATGCAGAAGTTCTCCGACAAGATGCACGAGGCCGCGAAGCTGTACGAGTCCAACGAGCAGGACTCGGAGAAGCTGATCACCGCCGCCGGCGACGGGATCGAGGAGGTGAAGGTCAAGTGAGCGAGTACCACCGGAACGATTTCGGGAGCAACAGCGCCGTCAGCGCCGAGGACTTCAAAGACGAGAAGAACAACTTCCTCGCGGGCAGTGGTGACACCGCGGGCGCGGGCTTCTTCGATTCGGCGTTCGCGCTGAAACGGGCGACCAACGAAGGTGACGCCCTCACCATCACGATGGCCTCGATCGGGATGGGGATCGAGATCCTCGGCATGGTCCTCGACCCGATCGGGTCGTTGCTCACCGCCGGGATCGGCTGGCTGATGGAGCACGTCGTCATCTTCCGCTGGCCGCTGGACTTCCTGCTGGGGGACCCGAAGGGCATCGAGGCGGCCAAAGAGGCGATCTACGAAGAGGGCAAGACGGTCAAGCAGTGGTCGGAAGACCACAAGACGTCCACCAAAAACCTCTTGGAGACCTGGAAGGGCGACGCCGCCGAAGCGTTCCGGTCCGACATGGAGGGTGTCGCCGAGCAGCTCGACGCGCTTGCCGGCTACATCAACCTCGCCGGCAAGCAGATGGGCATCGCGGGCGCGATCATCGGTGCCGTCCGCGGCATCGTCCGCGACATCATCGCCATGACCCTGGCAGGCATCCTCAAGGCCGCGATCGTGGCGGTCGCGCTGGCGCCCGTCACCTTCGGCGCCTCGATCATCGCGGCGATCACCTCCATCATGGCCACGGTCGGTGTGGCGATCGCGAAGATCGCCAAGCAGATCGCCGACATCGCCAAGCGGCTCGCCGAGATGCTCAAGATCCTGGCCAAGACGCGCGGGGCGGCCGACGACGTCGTCAAGATGAAGCTCAGCGGCAACATCGACAAGATCAAGGTCCCGGTGGGCGGCGGCAAGAAGCCGCCACCAGAAGCCGCCCCGCCCGGGGCTCCGCGGATCGAGGACGTGAAACCCGACCCGCTGGCCAAGCCCAAACCGGACAAGCTCGGCGACCAGGCAGGCTGGATCGTGCGGGAAAAGCTGCTGAAGGAACTGCGGGCAAAGGGCGAGCTGTCCGACGCCGCGACGAAGAAGCTGATGGAGCGGTTCGACTACTGGTCCAGCATGCCGATGCCCGAGTTGACCAAGAGGCTCGGCAAGACCACGGCGGAAAACATCGAAAAGGTCACCAAGATCCTGAGCGACCCGACCTACGGTGCCTCGGGCATGGCGGGGAAGACCATCGTCGAGTTGACGAAGGGCATCCCGCCCGCGGCGAACGAAAAACCGCCGGAGGACGAACCGAAGGAATGACGGCCACCGGAGCCCCGCACCGATCGAGGTGCGGGGCTCCGGTCACGTAAAGGGGGACCTGATGGGAAGCGGACCGGTTGTGCGGCCTGCCAGCCGGGACGACGTGATGGCCATCTGCCACTTCGGCGAGGAGCACGTCCGGGCCCACTACGCGCCGTTGATCGGCGAGGAAGCCGCAGCCCGGCAAGTCCGGATGTGGTGGCACGAGACGAATATCGCCGGGGCAGTGGCTCGCGGGTCGGTGGTGGCCGCGGACGACGGCGGGAACCTGGCCGGTGTCGGGCAGCGCGGTCTCGACGGCGAAGACCACGTGATCTACAAGCTCTACGTGCACCCGTCTCATCGCGGCGGCGGGCTGGGTGTCCGGCTGCTCGATGCCCTCATCGGACAGCTGCCCTCGGACGCCGAACGCTTGTACATCGAGCATTTCGTGGCCAACGAGCGCGCGGGCGCCTTCTACGAGCGCGAGGGTTTCACGGTGGATCGGATCGAACCGAGTTCCACGGGAGACCCTCGGCTCGGTGTGGTGTGGCGCGTCCGGAGTCTTCGCTAGCGGAGGTTCCGGGCGAGGGCCCCGTCGAGCCAGCGGTCGACCTGGCGCTGGCCACGCAGGCGGACGATGACGAGGCCCGGATACCGGTTCTCCTCGATGACCTTGTGCACGCGAGCCCGGATGAGCGGGTGGTAGCGCCAGGCGAGTTTGACGATGTGGTCGGGATCGGTGAAGAACGTGTGCAGCGGACCCTCGACGTTGCCGCCCGCGATCTTCGAGCCGCGTCCGGCCTTCCGTTTCAGCGTCCGGACGACGGTGCGGGCCACGGTCATGGCCCGCGGGTGATCGAGCCAGACCAGCACGTCCAGCCGCTCGGTCATCCGCTCCCGGACCTCCTCGCCCTGCCACTCGATGGCCCACTCGTCGCCTTCGAGGTACTCCAGGACGTCGGCCTTCCAGGTCTCACGCACCGTCCAACCGGGAGCGTGGAAGAAGGATTCGAACTCGATGAACGGCAATCCCATGCGCTCGCTCAGGGTTCGCGCCAGCGTCGACTTCCCGGCTCCGGCGGGACCCGCCACCGCGGCCCGCCGGATCCGCCGCCCGGGCAGGGCGTCATCCGGCCCGATGATCTCCATGCCACTAGCGTAAGGAGCCGTCCTACCGATTTTCGGCGGCTGTTTTGAGGTCCTTCAACCAGATCTCGAGGCCTTGGCGGTTCGGTTCGTGCCGCGTAGTCCGTGAAGGACTCTTTGAGGGACCCAGGGTCCCTCAAAGTTCCCCTCACCCGCCAGGGAACAGCACCTCCAGCCCCAGCGGCATCACCAGCCACGACGATCGCGCGTGAAGGGTCCCTTCCCTCGGCTCAGCCGAGGAAACGCGACCTTCACACCTCCAGGCGACCAGCTGTACCGAAGCCCGCCTCAGGCCGCTCGGCCGAGGAACGCCAGGAACCGGGTCTGCTGGTCGGCACCCGGCGCCGGCTTCAGCTTGGGGCCGAAGGTGCCCGGTGTCCGGCTGATGATCAACCGGGCGAGGGAGAACGACGGTCCGACGATGTCGGGCTCCATCGTCACCTCCACACCGAGCGCCGAGCCGACGTCCCAGGTGTGGACCAGGGTGTCGAAGGTCAGCAGCGCGAGGTAGTCCGTGACTGTCGCGTCAGGACGGTTGGCCACGTACCACGCCGGGGCGGGCAGGCCGAGGAACTCGTCGGTGACGACGGCGTCCGTCGCTTCGCGGGTCGCGCGCCACTGGGCCAGCGGGTCCTCGCCCGCCAGTTCGCCGGGATTCGCCGAGCCCGCCGGGCCGTTCCGCGGCGTGTACTCCTCGCCCGCCGCGTGACGGCGCAGAACCTCCACGCCCCAGATGACGTGCCCCGCCACGTCGCGCACCGTCCAGTGCTCGCACGCCGAAGCCGCGTCCCACTGTCCCGCCGGGACGGCGGCGAGCACGGCGTCGAAGGTGTCCTGTGTCCGCTGGTAGCGGTCCACGATCTCTTTGGTTTCCATCAGCCCTCCGCGGCACGGATCATTTCGACGCCGACTTCAGCGTCGCGTTGACGGCGTCCGTCAGCTGTTCGGCACCCGGCACCAAGGCCTTGTCGAGCGCGAGGGCGTACGGGATGACCGTGCCGTCCGGCCTGCAGACCCGCCTCGGCGGCGCCACCAGATCGAATTCTTCGGCCGCCGTCGCGACGATCTCCGCGCCCAGCCCGCACATCCGGTTCGAATCGTCGATCACCACGAGGCGCCCGGTCTTGTTGACCGATTTGCGCAGGCAGTCCCAGTCGAAGGGGTACACCGTCCGCGGGTCGACGATCTCGATGTCCACCCGGTGGCTGAGGCTCTCGGCGACCTCGATCGCCGTGCCGACGTGCTGCCCCACCGCGACGATCGTCAGGTCGCCGCCCTCGCGGACGACGTTCGCCTCGCCCAGCGGCACGATCTCGTCTTCGCCACCGTAGGCCGGATCCGTCGCCCCCAGCAGCGGAGACGGCGCGAACACCGCCACCGGGTCGGGATCCTGGATCGCCGACCGCAGCAGTCCGTACGCGTCCGACGGCAGTCCGGGGACCACCGTCTTGATCCCCGCGTGGGCGAGCAGGCTGTACGGGTTGTCCGAATGCTGGCCCGCCCAGCCGAACCTCGAACCCGATCCCGACACGAGATAGGTGACCGGGATCTGCACCTGCCCGCCGGTCATCAGCGAGAACTTGTGCGCCTGGTTCACGATCTGCTCGAAGACCAAATAGATCAGCGAGGAGATCTGGAACTCGATGACCGGCTTCTTCCCGAGCATCGCCGCGCCGGTACCGAAACTGGTGAAAGCCTGTTCCGACAACGGTGTGTCCAGCACTCGTTCCGGGCCGAATCTGGGCAGCAGTCCCGAAGTGACGCCGCTCGCGCCGACGCCCACGTCTTCACCGAGCAGGAAGACGTCCTCGTCCGCCGCCATTTCGGCGTGCAGGGCGAGATTCATCGCGTGCATGTAACCGAAGTTCTCCGGTGAGGGCAGCTCGCTCACAGGATCACCCCCGGCCGGACAGCGGTGGATCCCGCGTACAGATACATCAGCGCGTCCTTCGGGTCGGGCAACGGGGCGTTCTTCGCGAACTCGACCGCGTCGTCGATTTGGTTTTTGATGGCTTCGTCGATTTCGGCGACGACGTCGTCGCCCAGTTTCCCGCCCAGCAAGGGAATCGGATCCCGCTCGCGCCACTGGGCCACTTCGTCGCGATCGCGGAACTCGACACCCAGCAGTTCGAGTACGGAGTGGTGTCCGAAGAACCGGTAGGTCGCGCATTCCAGGAAAGCGGGCCCTTGCCCGGTGCGGCAGTGTTCGATCAACTCCTCCGTCGCGGAGGCCACCGCCTCGACGTCCATGCCGTCGACGGTGCGCGCGACCATCCCGAATCCTTCGGCGCGGCGTGCCGCGTTGCCCGCGAGTCCCGATTCGAGTTTGAGGCTCGTCGCGTACATGTTGTTCTCGCAGACGAACAACACGGGCAGAGACCAGATCGAGGCGAGGTTGAACGCTTCCAGCAGGACACCTTGGCTCATCGCGCCATCGCCGAAGAAGCTGACGACGACCTGCGAGTTCCCGCGTGCCTTGGCCGCCCACGCCGCGCCGGAGGCGATCGCTCCGCCGGCGCCGACGATTCCGTTGGCGCCCAGGATGCCCAGCTTCATGTCCGCGGCGTGCATCGATCCGCCGCGGCCCTTGTTGAAGCCTTCGAGGGTGCCGAGGAGTTCGGCGAGCAGACGGCGGGGGTCCGCGCCTTTCGCCAGCACGTGCCCGTGTCCCCGGTGGGTGCTGGTGATGTAGTCCTGGTCGGTCAGGTTCGAACAGACGCCCACGGCGACGGCTTCCTGACCGATGTACGGGTGGATACCGCCGTCGATCTCGCCGTCGATCGCCATCGCCAGGCAGCGTTCTTCGAACTCTCGGATCAGTTTCATGGACCGGTAAAGGGCCATCTGGTGTTCACGGGTCATTTTTGCAACAGCCCTTCGTGGTCGACGGTGAGACGGGGCCGGACGAGCATCCTGTCGACGTAACGAAGCAGCGCGCCGTCGTCGGGGTTCGGTACGACGATCGTGGTGAACTCGTCGTTCGGACGACTGTCCTCTGTGGAGTCGAAAGAGGACTCGAAGATCAGCCTCAGAATGGCGTGTTCCTCGGAGGAGTGCGCTTCGAGCTTGGAGAGCCACTCGGACAACGGCAGGGTGTCGATCGCCGTGCCGTCGCCGCGCAAGAGATCGAGCAGATGCGTGAGACGCATCGGCCGGCGGCTGTCGAGCACGAATCGGCTGCCGTCGCGCGATCGCTCCGCGCCGAGCCGGGCGAGCTGCGCGGCCGTCTCGTCCACCGCGATCCAGGGTTCTTCCAGCTCGGTGTCCGGCGCGGCGCCGAGTTCGAGGATGACGCGCAGCACCCGCAGCATGATGTCCCGGGAGTTTCCCTGCCCGGTGCGCGAATCCCCGACGATCCGGGGCAGCCGGTAGGTCGCCGCCGGGATCCCGCGTTCGTACGCGGCGGTGATCAGCTGTTCGGCGTGCGACTTGGTCTCCGCGTACCCGCTGCGGGCACCGGTTTCGGCGCCGGCGGAAATGGTCGATACGAACTGCACCTGCTTGAGCCGCGTGGTGGCCGCCAGCCGGATCAGTTCACGGGTGCCGCCGACGTTGGCTCCTTCGAGCTGCTCGTAGCTGGAGAGCGCGTCGACCCAGGCGCCGTTGTGACAGATCAGGTCGATTTCGCCCGCGAGCCGCTCGAAGGTCGTGTCGGTGAGCCCGAGCCCGGGCGCCGCGAGATCGCCGGGGACGACCGCGATCCGGTCGAGGTCGACCTCGTGAGACAGGCCGTAGCGGTCGAGATTTTCGCGCAGCCGAAGCAATCCCGCGTTCTCGTCCGCGGCCCGGACGAGGCAGTGGACGCGCACGCCGTCCCGTTTCAGCAACTCGCGGACCAGGTAGGCCCCGACGAAGCCGGTGGCCCCGGTCAGCAGGATGTCCGAAACCTCGCCGGGCGCGCGGGGCGGCAGCGGGTCGGGGAGGATGCCGCGCAGGATCGGCAGCGGATCGAACGAGCGGGCACCGGTCGTCAGCCCCTCGCCGGTGATCCCTTCGGCCAGCTTCGCGATCGTGGGCCGCTCGAACAACGTCCGCAACGGCAGGTCGATCTGGAGTGTCTCCCCGATCCGGACGGCGAGTTGCGCGGCCTTGAGGGAGTGCCCGCCGACGTCGAAGAAGCTTTCGTCCCTGCCGACGGCTTCGCGATCGAGGACCTGGGCCCAGATCGCCGCCAGGGTTTCCTCGGTCGGGTTCCGTGGCGGGGCGAACGGCGTGGCCGTGTCCGGTCGAGGGCCGTCGTCGGGTTCCGGAAGTGCCTTGGTGTCCAGCTTTCCGTTGAGGGTCAACGGGAGTTCGGGCAAGGACACGAACGCCGCGGGCACCATGTATTCCGGCAGCACGGTGCGCAGCCGGGTACGCAGTGCGTTGTCGTCGAGGACGCCCGAGACCTTGAGGTACGCGACGAGTCGCTTCTCCCCGGACGTGTCTTCGCGCGCGACGACGGCGGCCTGCGAAATGTCCTCATCGGACAGAAGGGCGGCTTCGATCTCCCGTGGCTCGATGCGGAAGCCGCGGATCTTGACCTGGTCGTCGACGCGCCCGAGGTACTCGATGTCGCCGTCGGCGTTGTGACGGACGATGTCCCCTGTCCGGTAGAGCCGCTCGCTGGTGGTGTCGTGGCGATTGGGGACGAACTGTTCCTCGGTGAGTTCCGGTTGTCCTCGATAGCCTCGTGCGACGCCGGGTCCCGCCACGTGGAGTTCTCCCTGCACCCCCGTCGGAGCGAGCCTGCCCTGCTCGTCGAGGACGTACACGCGGGTGTTGCCGAGCGGGCGGCCGATGGGGATGCCGGTGAGGTCGGCGGGAACCGGGGCCGGGATCGGGTGACACGTGGTGAACGTGGTGCATTCGGTGGGGCCGTAGCCGTTGAAGAACCGTGTGCCCGGCAGCGCGGCGACGGCGCGGCGGACGTGGGTGACGGACAGCGCTTCGCCGCCGACGAGCAGCTGCCGGAGCCCGGTCAGCGCCGTGGTGTCCTCGTCGACGATGTGGTTGAACAACGACGAGGTCAGCCAGGCCGTGCTGATCCGGTGCCGGGTGATCGCGTCGGCGAGCGGCCGGGCGGTGAGCACTCGTTCGCTTGCGATCACGCAGGTGGCGCCGGTGAGGAGGGCGCCCCAGATCTCGAAGGTCGCCGCGTCGAACGAGATCGCGGACGCGTGCAGCACCACTTCGTCCTGGCCGAGGATGCCTTCCGGGAGCCCGGTGACGAGCCGGATGATCGCCCGGTGCTCGATTTCGACGCCCTTGGGACGTCCGGTCGAGCCGGAGGTGTAGATGACGTACGCCAGGTCCCGGGGCTCCACACCGGACTCGACCGCGGCCGATGACTCCGCTTCAAGGGTGGGATCGCCGGTCGGATCGGTGGTGATCACCAGTTCGGCCCCACCGTCGGTGAGCAGGAGCCGCCGGCGTTCCTCGGGGTACTCCGGATCGATCGGCAGGTACGCGGCACCGGTTTTGAGTACCGCGAGCACCGCGGTGATCAGCCCGATGGAACGCGGCAGGCACACCCCGACGAGGTTTCCGGGCCCGGAACCCAGGGCGCGCAACCGGTGCGCGAGCCGGTTGGACCGGACGTCGAGTTCTGCGTAGGTCAGCGAGTCTTCGCCACAGATGAGGGCCGTCGCGTCGGGACGACGGAGGACCTGTGCGGAGAACACCGCGGGCACCGTCGCCGGATCCGGCAACGTCGTGGCGGTGTCGTTCCAGTCTTCCGCCAGCCGTCGGAGTTCGGCGTCGTCCATCATCGGCAGGGCGGACAACGGCCGCTCCAGCCCTTCCCCGACGGACGCGAGCAGCTGCCGGAAGTGCCGGACGAACCGCTCGATCGTGACCCGGTCGAACAGGCGGGCGTTGTAGTCGACCCGCGCCTCCAGCACACCGTTCCGGTCCGTCACCTGGAGCTCGAGGTCGAACGGATCCGCCTCCGTGCCGACGGGTGAGATCTCCGGCAACGGCACGTCCACCAGCCGGAACGCGACCTGCGTGAGGGGATTGCGGCTGAAGTCCCGCCGGGGCGCCAACTCCTCGACGAGGCGTTCGAAGGGAATGTCCGGGTTCGCGTAGGCGCCGAGCGTGGTCTCCCGAACGCGCCCGAGCAGCTCCGGGAACGTGGGGTCGCCGGAAAGATCGGTGCGCAGCACCAACGTCTTGGCGTCGTACCCGAGGCCGGTCTCGCCGGAGGTGGGTACGCCGACAGTCACGTCGTTGGTGCGTGCGTAGCGGGAAAGTACGACCTTGAAGGTCGCCAGCAGCGTCATGAACAGGGTGGCGTCGTGGCGGCCACTCAGCTCACGAAGCTGTTCGGCGACAACGGAATCCACGCCGAAGGTGACCGAGTCACCGCGGTAGGACGCCACCGGCGGACGCGCGCGATCCGTCGGCAGTTCCAGCGCCTCGGGCACGTCGGCGAGTTCGTCCCGCCAGTAGTCGAGCTGCCCCTGCAGGGCCTCGAAGATCGGCTCGTCGGGATTCCGCATCGCGTGTTCGACGAGCCGGACGAGCCTGCCGACGATCCGCGTGGCGGTGGAGCGGTCGAAAAGACTGGTGCGGAACACCAGTGAGCCGTGCAGTTTGCCGTCCTGCACGTGGGTGACCAGTTCCAGGTCGAACCGGGTCGCCACGCCCGCCCACGGCACGGGGGAGATCTCGCCCTCGCCGGGTGTGGGGAGCTCCCCGTTGTGCACGACCACGACGTCGAAGATCGCGTTGCGGCCCGCGTCGCGTTCGGGCCGGACCTCGGCGACGACCTGGTCGAACGGCGCCTGCTGATGGGCGTACGCCTCGACCATCTTGGTGCGCGTCACCTTGAGCAGTTCACGGAACGACATCGAGGGGGTGAGGTGGGCGCGCAGCACCACGGTGTTCACGAAGAAACCGAGGACGTCGGCGAACCGGCGGTCGTCGCGGCCGGCCAGCACCGTTCCGATCGTGACGTCCTGCTGTCCTGAATGGAGGGACAGCAGGGCTTGGAACACCGCGGCCACGGCGCTGGAGAGCGCGCACCGGTTCCGCAGGGCGAAGGCACTGAAGGTCTTCGTGAGCTCGGCGGGCAGTTCGAAATCGACGTGGTCGCCCGCGAAGCCGGGATTGCCCGTTCGCGGCCGGTCCGTCGGCAGTCGCAGCGGTTCGAAACCGGCGAGTTCCCGGCGCCAGTAGTCGAGGTGTTCCGCCGCGGATTCGTTGTCGCGGCCGGAACGCTGCGCCGCGACGAACTCTTCGTAGGTCACGTCGAGCGGCGCGGGGGTTTCCGAACGGTAGAGCGTGACGAGATCCTCGGTCACGATCTGGATGGACCGGCCGTCGGTGATCATGTGGTGGTTCACCACGCACAGCACGGCCGATCCGTCGGCGCACTCGACGACCATCGCGCGCACGGGCGGCGCCGCCGCGAGATCGAACGGTTCGCTGACCAGTTCGGCGGTGTGCTGCTGCCAGGCGTTCTCACCGGGACCGGCGGTCCGCCGCGTCACCGGGATGCGGAAGTCCGGTACGGAGACCGCGGCGGGCGTCCCCGATCCGTCCACGACGAACTTCCAGCGGAGCACCGGGTGCCGTTCGACGAGCGCGCCGAGCGCCCGTTCGAGTGCCTCGAAATCGACGCCGTCGTGGAACCGCAGGACGATCGGGATGTTGTACGCGGCGCTGGTCCGATCGAGCTGCTGCACCAGCCACAGACGCTCCTGCCCGAGCGACAACCTCATCGACTTCTCCTTCATCCGACGCTCGCGGGTACCGGCGGGGCCGCGGCTTCGATCAGCATCTTTTCGTCGACTTTCCCGTTGCGGGTCAAGGGAATCTCGTCGACCTGGACCCAGCGGGCCGGTAAGGCGTAGCTCGGCAGCTGACGCGACAGGAACTCGCGCAACGATCGCGGATCCGCCTCGGCACCGGGGTGCACGACGATGGCCGCCACGAGCTGGAGACTTTGGTTCGGTTGCCGCGAGACGACGATCACGGCGTCGCGGATCCCGGGGTGACCGGCGAGGATGGTGCCGATCTCCTCGGTTTCGATGCGATGCCCGTCGAGTTTGATCTGCTTGTCCGCGCGGCCGAGGAAGAGCACGTTACCGTCCGGATCGAGCCGGACCAGATCCCCCGTGCGGTACAGGCGTTCGCCGACGTCCGGCGAGAAGTGGCCGAACCGCTTTCCCGTTTCGGTCTCGTCGCCGAGATAGCCGTCGGCCATTCCCGCTCCGGCCGCGTACAGTTCGCCGATCCCGCCGGGCGGGACGAGACGGGCGTTCCGGTCGAGGACGAAGACCTTGGTTCCGGCGATCGGCCTGCCGATGGGAAGTGGCCCGGTGACCTCCACTGCGGAACGCACGGTGTGCGTGGTCGTGAAGGTGGTGTTCTCGGTGGGGCCGTAGCCGTTCGTGATCACCAGTCCGGGATAGGACTCGAGCAGCTGTGTCACGGCGTCGTGCGGGACGACCTCGCCCCCGCTCAAGAGCCAGCGGAGCCCGGCGAGTGCCTGCGGCCGGGACTTGACCACCAGCCGGAACAGGCTGGCGGTCAACCAGGCGACCGAGACTTCCCGCTCGGCGAAGAACTTTTCGAGCTTCCGGACCGCCGGAAGCCTGCCGGGGAAGACCTCCAGCGTCGCGCCGTTGAGCAAGGTCACCCAGATCTCGTACGTCGACGCGTCGAAGGCCAGCGGCGCCATGCGCAGCACACGGTCGCCGGGGCGCGTTTGGAGTTCCGGTGTCCGCGCGAGCCGCGCGACCGCGCGATGCGGGACGACGACGCCCTTCGGTTCGCCGGTGGAGCCGGACGTGAACGCGATGTACGCCGTGCGGCCCGGGTCTTCAGAGCCGGGCGCCCGGCCCGGTGACCCGGGATCCGGGTGCTGCCCGGGAACCCAGGAATCGACGCGGTGGAGCCCGCGCAGGACGGGATGATCGGCCGTGGCGGTGTCGACCACCGCCACCGCGGGCGCCAGCTTGCCGACGATCCTCGCCAACCGGGCGTCCGGCGCGTCGTCGTCGAATCCCGCGTACGCGGCGCCGAGACGGAGGATCGCGAGCAACGCCACGATCTCGCCCGCCGACCGCCGGGCCGCGATGAGCACCGTGTCACCAGGCCGGACCCCCGCGTCCCCCAGGACCTCGGCGTACCGCCCGGCGGCGAGCGCGAGCTGTTCGTAGGTCAGCTCGACGTTCGCGTCCCGCACCGCGATCTCCCGCGGCCGGAGCCGGACCTGTTCCAGGAACAGGGATTCGATACCGGACGGCGGGCTTTCGGCGCCGGCCAGCGCGTCGAGGATCCGGCGGCGTTCCGGCGCGATGCAGCGCACGTCCTGAAGACGACCGTCGAGCGAGGCCAGCTCGGTCACCGCGGTGGCGACGTCGGCCGCGAAGCCGTGCGCGACGTCCGGCACCTCGGTGACGAAACGGATCTCGCCGGAACGCAGATCGGCGTCCGCGGACACGATTTCGAGGTCCGCGGAGCCGTCTCCGCCGTCTCCGGCCGTCCGGACCGAGCGCAGGAAGTCGCCGACGAGCGCGTCGTCGTCGATCCGGAGCCGGATCACCTTCCCAGCGACCGAGATCGCGGCCTCGCTCGCGGCCGTCCACCGGCACAGGGTGACCGCGAACGCGGCCACCACCAGTGCCGCGCGGTCGTCCGCGGCGGATCCGGCCGCGAGTCCGGCCGTCAGCTCGTAGGGAACGGGGCGCGCCTCAGGCATCGGCCTTGCTGCTCCCCGCGTTCAGGCGCTCCAACCGGACATGGAGGTGGTCGGGCCGCCGGAAGATGTGACCCCGCTCGCGGAGCCGCCAGAAACCCTTCCGGACGCCGTCGAGCGAGCCGCCGAGCCGGACGCCGCCGAACCGGAGCGACAACCGCTCGAACAGCGTGTCGAACTCCGCCAGGGCCAGCTGGATGCCCAGGCAGGTGTGCGGACCGGCCGAGAACGCCAGCAACCGCTGGTCGGTGCGTTCCGGGCGCCAGGTGTCGGGATCCTCGAAGGTGTTCTCGTCGCGGCTGGCGCTGCCCAGGGAGAGCAGGAGCGCGGACCGGCGCGGGATGTCCACCCCGTGCAGTGTCAGGTCGGTGGTCGCGTACCGGAGGATGGTGTGACTCGGCGGCTCCCACCGCAGCGTCTCGCGCACCACCTGGGTCCGGTATTCCTGATCCGCCAACGCCGAAAGCTCGACGTCGTGCGCCAGGACCGCGTACATGATCTTGCCGATGGTGGCGACGCTCGTCTCGGTCCCGGCCAGCAGGAACAGCGTCGCCGTGCCCAGCATGGATTCGTCGACCGGTTCACCGGGAGGGAAGACCAGGTCGAGGAACGGCATCCGGTCGCCGTCCTCGCGGGCGGCCATTTTGTCCTTCAGGTACTCGATCAGCTCCGCCTTGGCCGTGAGCGCCGAGTCCAGCGAGGTCGCCGGGAACTCGATCGCGCCCGCCAGCGGAAGGACCCGGGGGCGCAGCCAGGCCGCGTCCTCCGGCGGCAGGCCGAACAGCCGGGTGACCATCGCGTAGGGCACCCCGACCGCGACCCGCTCCATGAACTCGACGTCGACCTCGTCGCGGGAGCCCATTTCGGCCTCGATCGAGTCGAGGACCTGGTCCACCGCGGGAACGAGGATCTCGGAGCGCAGCCGTTTCACCGAACCACCGGCGAACAGCGGCATGAACAGCTTGCGCAGATCACGGTGGCGCGGCCCGTCGGTGTCCAGCAGTGTCCGGCCGAACAACCGGCGGCTGCTGCGCATCGGGAACCCGCTGCCGACCTGCCGGTCCGACAGCAACTCCTGGACGTCGTCGAACCGCGTGATCAGGAAGGCGTTGAAGGCCGACGACCAGTGCACGGGTTCCGACCGCCGAAGTTCCTTGTAGATTTGCCACGGATCGGCGAGGAATTCGTCCGAACTGAAGTCCAGGCTCACCTTCGTGGTGCTCATTTGTCGCCTCCGTTGCCGACCAGCTCGGTCCGGGACTTCAGCTGGCGGCCCGCCTCTTCCGACGTGAGCCTGATGGACTCCGTGGTCCCGGCGTACCCGCCCGCCAGCGCGGGCACGACCTCGTGCGCGAGACCCGTCAGCTGCTCGAGAGTCGCCTTGTGCGAGACCCAGCGGGGAACGAAGAAGTTCAACGAGACCGGGTCGCCGACGCGGTCCAGCAGATCGCGGATCCGGCTGACGCAGGTCGCGGTGTCGCCGACGATGAACCCGCCCGTGTCGACGAGGTTCTGCAGGGTCTTGCGGTGGGCCACCGGGGAATCCGGGATCGGCATGCCGAGGGTGTTCCGGTACAAACCGCGCCGCAGCGCGGAAAACCCTTCCAGGAGTTCCTCGACGCCCTCGGCGGGGGAGTCGGCGATGTGCACGAAGACGTTGCACCGGATCCGGGTCCCGCCCGCGGACTTGTTGCGGTAGGAGTCGACCCGTTCGATCAGCGCGCCGACCGGATCCGGATCCATGCCGGGCCGGATGGAGCCCCACGGCGGTGCCACGTGGACGGTCGGAGTCGTGGCGGTGTCCGTCAGGAGCTCGATGCCGGCGGGGCTCAGCGAAGACGCGACGACGGTCTCGATGGCTCCGGGGCCCCGCAACGGCTGGAGCTGCAGGACGGCCTTCTTCACGGTGAACCACGGTGTCGTGGTGTTGACCGTCTCGCCGTTGAGGAGCGCCTGAACCGTCTCCAGCGCCGCCCGGAAATGATCGCGGACCGTGGCCGGGTCCACCCCGATCATTTCCATGTCGTGCACGTAGGTCCCGGTCCCGACGCCCAGGATCGCCCGGCCCGCGGTGAGGTGGTCGAGCAGCGCGATCCGTTCCGCGACGTGCAGGGGGTGGTGATAGGGCAGCGGGATCACGCCGGTGGCGAAGCGGATGCGGCGGGTTTCCCTGGCCAGTGCCGCCATCAGCATTTCCGGCGAGCTGAGCGTGCTCCAGCCGCTGGAGTGGTGCTCGCCGAGCCAGATCTCGTCGAAACCCAGGTCGTCGGCCAATACGCTCAGTTCGATGTCACGGTGCAGCGACGCGTGCGGGCTGACCGAAGGGTCGTGAAAGGGCGGCAGGAAGCAGCCGAACGCCTTGGAATTCATGATCCGAAAACCTCTTGATTCTTTGTCCGGGGGCGATCGTGATCGGCGGGCGACGGTCGTTTCTCAGCCGGCGGGCACCTGTTCCAGCAGGTAGTCGCAGAACTTGTCCACTGTGGTCAGATCCTCGTTCTCTTCGAGGTCGATGAACACGTCGAGCTTCGTCTCGATCTTCTCGATGAGCGCCAGGTACTCGATGGAGCTCATACCCGTCTCGGGGAACTCCGTGTCCGCCTCGATGGTCTGGTTTTCCAGAACACCGCCCGCGACCTCGGACAGCAGGGAAAAGATCTGCTGACGTAGTTCCGACCGTGCCTCTTCTGCGCTCATGTGTCCCCTTATGCTGATCCGCGCCGATGGGCGCGGGTAGACGAGTTCGGAATTCCGGTTCTACCGCGGGTGAGTACGGCGAAAAGTAAACCGGTGGTTTGAGTTGATCACTTGCCCCGTGATTCACGGCAGCGAAAGTCACCCCAGCGTGGCGTCCGTGCATGCGGGCGGGTTGACACTATTGTGTCCCGAATAGGCCACGGTTCGCAACACTGTGCGGACCCGTCGACTTCTGCATGATTGGCCGGAAAGTGCCATATGACAAGAAAAACTCCTGGTGAGCGACGTCTCGACGTCGCTCCGCCCAGGAGTTTTCGATACGTATGAAGCTATTTCAGCGCTGGCGTTTCTGAATCAGCGCCGCGAATTGACGCCAGTCTTCGGCGCGGGTCTTGGCGAGCTCGGAGATCAATTCGAGCCGGTGTTCGGGTATGTTCCTGGCGACCTGATCCCACTCGTCCCGGTCGTTGAGATGGCCGTCCAGCAAGCGCACCAGGGTGCGCCCGGCCTCGGTGTAGCGAATGGTGGGATCCGACCGGAGCCGCTCCACCGCCGCTTGATCGGCGGTGGTCTGGGGGTGGGGGTCGGCGGAGCGTGGTCTCGCCGGGGGCCGTGCCGGGCTCACTTCCCGCGGCGTCGCGGGGGAGGACGTTTCGGTGTGGCGGTGCCGATGCCGCACGTCGTGCGCCGTCGCGAGGGAAACCCCCGCGCTGCGCGCGATTTCCCGGATGGAGGCGGACGGGTTGCTCGCGAGCAGCTCGTGCGCGCGACGGCGGCCCTGCGTCGGATCCAGCGCGCGGACGCGGCCGTCACGACCGACGTGGGCGTTCGACTGGGGAACTTCCCCAGTCGAACGGCGCAACCGGCCGACCGTCTTGTGGGACAGGCCCGTGACCGCCGCGATGGCGCGGTCGGACCACTGGGGGCGCAGCCCGAGGATCCGGCACGCGGCGGTCTTGCGATCAGCGAGGGAAAGCGGCAATCCGTGTGCGATGTTCGACTTCACGGCGAGGATGAAGGCGGCTTGCTCGTCCCCGTCGAAGAACCGCACGGTGATCGCGGTGGCCTTCTTGATCTTGGCCGCCTGCAACCGGTGCGTTCCGTCGATCACCCGCATCGTGGGACGGTGCACGAGAATCGGGGGGAGCGGGTTGTCCGTCTCCGCGAGTATTCGTGCGTAGGCGAGATCCACTCCCGCCGCCCGTGGTGAGCTTTCCGCCGACAACGCGTCCAGCGGCACTTCGACGACCTCGCCGAGCGCTGGATCCGAGGCCGCTGTCCAGTCACTTTCCCGCCTGGCCACGGGGATCTGTGGACTGTCTGCCTGTTTTTCCTTGTGCCAGTTCAACATCTTCTAGCCCCCAGAGCACTTGGATCATGTCAAACCTTTTCCATCATTCGAGCCGGTGTGTGAACTTGTCAAGGGCCGTGAGTCGCAACCGGGCCGCTGCCGGTTTACCTGGCATGTCGGCCTTTGTGCGGTGGTGACGACGCTGTCCAAGGGGGTCGCTTGACGGGAGTGCGCCTTGCGGGCAGCCTGGATCGAAGATGTGCCGTGCACAGGAGATCGCGGGCTGGGGGCTGATTCGGGACTCTCGGTATTCCTGAGAGGTATTCGGGATACCGAGAGTGAAGCTTTTGTATTGCGCGGACGAACCGGAAGTTCGTTTATGCGCCCATTCTCCGGTGGGTCACCGATGCTATGAAAGGCCCGTTACTTGCAAAATTTGCAAGTAACGGGCCTTTCATAGCACGCTTGGTGAGTGTCCGATCCGGTACGCACCGGGCGATCGGTGAACAGACTGTGTGCCCTCGGCAGGATTCGAACCTGCGACACCTGCCTCCGGAGGGCAGTGCTCTATCCCCTGAGCTACGAGGGCGTTGCCGCCTGGGCGACTCCGAAAGCTTAGCGCATCCCGTCCGGGGGCCTCGCGCGCGGTGGTCGTTAGCCGTGGTGATGGTCCACGACGCGGGCCAGGAGCCGGGTCAGCTGCTCCCGTTCGGCGGGTTCCAGTGGCGCGAGGAAGACGTCCTGAGTCTCTCTGACCAGCTCTTCCAGGTGATCGAGCCGTCTCGTGCCCGTGCCGGTGAGGGTGATCAGGTTGCGCCTGCCGTCGGCCGGGTCGGGGGAGCGTTCGACGTAGTCCGCGTCGGCGAGTTCGTTGATGACGGCGACGACGTCGCTGCGGTCGATTCCGGTGGCGCGGCTCAAGGTGGCCTGGCTCGACGGGCCGTTCTCGTCGATGGCCGCGAGGATCCCGTAGTGGTACCGGCGGGCGCCGCTGCGGGCGAACTCGTCCAGGGCGAGCCGGTGGGCCACGGTGGCGGCCTGGTTGACCAGCCAGCTGGCCTTGGTGCGGAGCCGGACGGGGGCGGTGCTCATCGGGACAGCGTAGCGTTGGTGTCACCAACGAACTGGGGAGGCTGTCGTGATCGAACCTTACGAGGTGGGGATCCCCGAATCCGCCATCGCCGATCTACGGACCAGGCTGGGCGCCACGCGCTGGCCCGAGCCGGCCACTGTGGACGACTGGACCCAGGGTGTCCCGCTGGAGTTCGCGCGGGAGCTGTGCCGCCACTGGGCGGAGGACTACGACTTCGGCCTGGCCGGCCGCGTCAACGCCTTCCCGGGTTTCAAAACCACCGTGGACGGTCTCGGTATCCACTTCCTGCACGTCCGGTCGCCGGAGCCGGACGCGACGCCGCTCGTGCTCACGCACGGCTGGCCGGGTTCGGTGGTCGAGTTCCTCGACGTGCTCGGCCCGCTGACCGACCCCGCCGCGCACGGGGGCGACCCCGCGGACGCGTTCCACGTCGTGGCGCCGTCGCTGCCCGGGTTCGGCTGGAGCGACAAGCCGTCCGGGACGGGCTGGAACGTCGAGCGCATCGCGCGGGCGTGGGACGAGCTGATGGGCCAGCTCGGCTACGAGCGCTATGCCGCGCAGGGTGGCGACTGGGGTGCCGGGGTCACGAACATGCTCGCCAAGGTCGCGCCGGAGCGGTTGATCGCCGTCCACGTCAACATGGCGGGCGTCCCGTACGACGAGGCCAGGCTGGGTGAACCGACGGCCGAGGAGAAGGCCGCGATCGGTGACCTGATCCGGTTCCAGAAGGCCGGGGCCGCGTACTCGCAGCAGCAGGCCACGCGCCCGCAGACGGTCGGCTACGGGCTCACCGACTCGCCGGTGGCGCAGGCGGCCTGGATCGCTGAGAAGTTCTGGGAGTGGACCGACAACGACGGTTCGCCGGAGACCGCGCTGTCCTGGCGGCAGATGCTCGACGCGATCTCCGTCTACTGGTTCACCGGGACGGCCGCTTCGTCGGCGCGGATCTACTGGGAGAGCAAGGAGCGGGACCTCTCGGCGATTGAGGTTCCTTCGGGTATCTCGATCTTCCCGCGCGAGATCATCCGACCCTCACGGCGCTGGGCGGAGCTGCGCTACACCGATCTTCGCTGGTACGAGGTGCTGCCCAAGGGCGGCCACTTCGCCGCGTTCGAGCAGCCCGAGGCCTTCGTCGGCCAGTTGCGGGGGTTCTTCCGGTCGCTTCGGTAGCGGTCCGTGTCGGTATCAGGTTTCGGGAAGGCCCTCCTGGGGGATGGCTTCCTTGTGTGGCTTAAGACATGGTGAACTTAGGCTCACCTGTATTGCACATATGCGCATGTGACAATATATTCGGCCTGTCGACTTCACGAGAGGCGGAGCAATGGGTCACGGGCACGGGCATGGGACGGCCTCGCCGTCGAGCGCGTCAGGCCGCTACCTCAAGAGCCTGACGATCGCCCTGGTCATCGGCGCCGGCTTCATGGTCATGGAGTTCATCGTCGGGTTCGCCACCGGCTCGCTCGCGTTGATCTCCGACGCCGCGCACATGTTCACCGACGTCCTCGGGGTCGGCATGGCGCTGGCGGCGATCATGCTCGCCCGGCGCAGCGGCCCGACGCTCACCCGCACGTTCGGTTTCTACCGGGCCGAAGTGCTCGCGGCGCTGGGCAACGCCATCCTGTTGTTCGGCGTCGCGGGCTACGTCCTGGTCGAGGCCGTCGGCCGGATCAGCGACCCGCCCGTCGTACCCGGCCTGCCGGTGCTGCTGGCCGCGGCCGCGGGCCTGGTCGCGAACATCGTCTCGTTCCTGATCCTGCGCAAGGGCGCCGAGGAGAGCATCAACGTCCGGGGCGCGTACCTCGAAGTCCTCGCCGACCTCATCGGCTCCGTCGGGGTGCTGCTGAGCGGCGCGATCACGCTGCTGACCGGCTGGCGCTACGCCGACCCGATCATCGGTGTCGCGATCGGCCTGTTCGTCCTGCCCCGCACCTACGCCCTCGCCCGCCGTGCGCTGCGGATCCTGTTCCAGCACGCGCCGAAGGGGGTCGACGTCGCCGGGATCCAGGCCGAACTCGGCGAGCTGAAGGGCGTCGAGGACGTCCACGACCTGCACGTCTGGACGCTGACTTCGGGGATGGAGGTCGCTTCGGCGCATCTCACCATCGCGCCGACCGTCGAGCAGGCCGCGGTCCTGACCGAGGCCCAGAACCTCCTGGCCGATCGCTACTCGATCGAGCACGCGACGCTGCAGATAGAAGTGCCCCAGTGCGCGCAACGGTGCCGGGAACTCTCCTGGTAACCCCCCCCGCCCCCACAACGCGTTTCGTCCTCTAGTTGCGGTAGTTCGTGAAGCCAACTACCGCAACTAGAGGACGAAACGCGTAAGCCAAAGGTGGCGCAGCAGGGTCGATGGGCGGGAGCAGGGTCGCCAGGATGCCCTGACGCTCCCTCGACTGTCCTTAAGGGACACGTCTCGGGGTATCGACGTCCGGCCTGCGCGAGACCAGGGCGAAGGTGAAGTGGCAGCGGTGGCGCGGTCGAGGGGGGGGGGGGGGGGGGGGGGGGGGGGGCCAAACCCCCCCCCCCCCCCCCCAAACCCCCACCACGATGTCCGACGATGTCCACTTCTGTCAGTGAACCATTGAGCCTAGTGGTGGACACCCATTTGTGTTAGTGACCCGGCACTCTGCGCGTTAGTGGTGCTGAATTGATTACGCTCCGTCCGGAATTGCCGACACTTTGCGGTCGTATTGGTCTTCGTGTAGCGCGATCGTAACCTCGCGTGCTTAAGTGCGGGCCGAGTTCCCGCTAGTGTCGGCGGGCACACCGATCGTCCGCGGAGTTCGAGTTTCCGACCGACCGGACGGTGACTAAAACACCGAAATTCTCCTCAAGGGGTGCCAGATGCAGCAACTGCGGGTGACCCGAGCACGCCGTGTGGCCCTGATCGGGCTTGCCGGCGCACTCGCGGTCTCCATTTCCGCCTGTGCCGATTCGAAGCGTGAAGAAGGCGCAGGGGGTGGTTCAGGAGGCACCATGGTCTTCGGCGCCGCCGGTAACCCGAAGACTTTCGACCCGCTCTTCAACGACGACGGTGAGACCTTCCGCATCATCCGCCAGATGATGGACACGCTGATCATGAACAAGCCGGGCACGGCTGATCTCGAGCCCGGCCTCGCGGAGAAGTGGGAAGGCAGCAACGAAGGCAAGACTTGGACCTTCTCGCTGAAGAAGGGCGTCAAGTTCCACGACGGCACCCCGTTCAACGCCGAAGCGGTCTGCTTCAACTTCAACCGCATGTTCAACATGAAGGGCGCCGCCGCCCAGAGCCAGATGATCTACTACGGCGACGTCTTCGAGGGCTTCGCCAAGAACGAGGGTGACGCTTCCGGCGCCCCGGTGTTCAAGGACTGCCAGGCCAAGGACGAGTCGACCGCGATCCTGAACCTGAACAAGGCCAAGGGCGCCTTCCCGGCGGCCTTCACGCTGCCGTCGTTCTCCATCCAGAGCCCGGACGCGCTGAAGAAGTACAACGCGGACAACGTCACCCAGAGCGGTGACTCGTTCTCCTACCCCGAGTACGCGCTGCAGCACCCGACCGGCACCGGCCCGTTCAAGTTCGACAGCTGGGACCAGGCCAAGGGTGAGATCACGCTGTCGAAGGCGACCGACTCCCCGACCCAGACGGCCAAGCTCGACAAGCTGGTCTTCAAGGTCATCCCGGACGAGAACGCCCGCAAGCAGGCGCTGAAGGCCGGCGACATCCAGGGCTACGACTACCCGTCGCCCGCGGACTACGGCCTGCTGCGCAACGACGGCGAGCAGGTGCTCATCCGCCCGTCGTTCAACATCCTGTATCTGGGCATCAACCAGAAGAACAACCCGAAGCTGAAGGACCCCAACGTCCGCAAGGCGCTGGCCTACGGCCTCAACCGTGCGCAGTTCGTGAAGTCGAAGCTCCCCGAGGGCGCCGAGACCGCGACGCAGTTCGTGCCGAAGGCGATCGACGGCTACAACGACAACGTCACCAAGTACGACTACGACCTTCAGAAGGCGAAGGACCTGCTGAAGGCAGCCGGCGCCGAGGGCATGACGCTGAAGTTCTACTACCCGACCGAGGTCACCCGGCCGTACATGCCGAACCCGGCCGACATCTTCACCTCGCTGTCCGAGGACATGAAGGCCATGGGCATCAAGGTCGAGCCGATCGCCAAGCCGTGGAACGGTGGCTACAAGGACGACGTCCAGAAGGCGGGCAAGCAGGACGTGCACCTGCTCGGCTGGACCGGTGACTACAACGACGCCGGTAACTTCGTGGGTACCTTCTTCGGCCGCGAGAAGCCGGAGTTCGGCTTCAGCAACCCGGAGCTGTTCTCGGCCATCTCGGCCGCGGACGCCGCGCCCGCCGGTGAGGCGCACACCAAGGCGTACCAGGAAGTGAACCAGAAGATCATGGAGTACCTGCCCGCCATCCCGATCTCCTACGGTCCCCCGGCGATCGTCGTCGGCCCGAAGGTGAAGGGCCTGGTCGCCAGCCCGCTGACCGACGAGCGCTTCTACACCGTCACGGTCAACTGATCCACTACCACTGAGTCGCAGGGGGTGGGTGCTACCGCACCCACCCCCTTCGGCCCATTCCCGGGCTGGCAACAAAGGAACGCACGTGCTCCGTTTTCTCGTGCGTCGGCTGCTACAAGCGATACCGACGCTCTTGATCCTGTCCATTTTGATCTTCGCCTGGCTCCGGTCACTGCCCGGTGGCCCCGCCGGCGCCCTGCTGGGTGACAAGGCGACCCCGGAGAAGATCGCCGACCTGAACAAGCTCCTCGGCCTCGACGATCCGATTTTCGTCCAGTATTTCAAGTTCCTCGGCCGGGCCATCACCGGCGACTTCGGCAACTCGCTGGTCTCCGCCCAGCCGGTCATGTCGGAGATCGGGAACTTCCTCCCCGCCACCCTCGAGCTCGGCTTCTGCGCGATGCTCATCGCGGTGGGGCTCGGCATCCCGTTCGGCTACCTGTCCGCCCGCTTCCACGGCGGGGTGGTCGACAACGTCATCATCGTGTTCTCGCTGATCGGCGTCGCCGTGCCGGTGTTCTTCCTCGGCTACATGATGCAGGACGCGCTGGCCGCGCCGCTGGGACTTCCGTCGCAGGGCCGTCAGATGGCCGGGCTCGACGCCACCACCGTCACCGGTTTCGCGGTCTTCGACGGCATCATCACCCAGGAATGGGACGCCGCCTGGGACGCGATCACCCACTTGATCCTGCCCGCGTTCGCGCTCGCCACCATCCCGCTCGCGGTGATCGTCCGGATCACCCGCGCGTCGGTGCTGGACGTGATGAACGAGGACTTCATCCGCACCGCCAATTCGAAGGGCCTCACCCAGCCGGTCGTCCGGCGACGCCACGTGCTTCGCAACGGCCTGCTGCCGGTGGTCACCGTCATCGGCCTGCAGACCGGCGCGCTGCTCGGTGGCGCCGTGCTGACCGAACGGGTGTTCAACTTCCGCGGCCTCGGCTTCCTGCTCGCCGAAGGCATCGAACGGCGTGACTACCCGCGGCTGCAGGCGCTGCTGCTGTTCGGCGCGCTGGTCTACGTGCTGGTGAACATGCTGGTCGACGTCTCGTACGGGCTCATCGACCCGAGGGTGCGTGTCCGATGAACACATTGCTGAACAAGAAGAAAGAGCCGATCGACAAGCTCGCCGCGACGTCGGCGAAGGGGCACAGCCTCGGTGGCGAGGCGATCCGCCGGATGCTGCGGAGCCCGGTGGCGATCACCGGCGGCGTGATCACCGGACTTTTCCTGCTGCTGGCGATTCTGGCGCCGTTCATCGCGCCGAAGGACCCCTACGAGCGGTACCTGCAGAGCGAGGTCATCCTCGGGCAGGGCATCATCCCCGGCGCACAGGCCGGTTTCCCGCTCGGTGTCGACGACTTCGGCCGCGACTACCTTTCGCGGCTGCTGGTCGGCGCGCAGAACACGCTGATGGTCGGTGTGCTCGCGACGGTCATCGGCGTCGTGGTCGGCATGATCATCGGCGGGCTCGCCGGCGCGTTCGGCGGCTGGGTCGACACGGTGCTGATGCGCCTCGTCGACGTCATGCTGTCGGTGCCGTCGCTGCTGCTGGCGATCTCGGTCGCCGCGCTGTTCGAGAAGCCGAGCCAGTGGACCGTGATCGTGGCGGTGTCGATGGTCGGCGTGCCGATCTTCGCGCGATTGCTGCGCGGTTCGATGCTCGCGCAGAGAAACAGCGACCACGTGCTCGCGGCGACGTCGCTCGGCGTCAAACGCGGGGCGATCGTGTTGCGGCACATGCTGCCCAACTCACTCGGCCCGCTCATCGTGCAGGCCACGCTGACGCTGGCGACCGCGATCCTCGAGGCCGCGGCGCTGTCGTTCCTCGGTCTCGGTGACCCGGACCCGAACCGGGCGGAATGGGGAATCATGCTGAGCCGCAGTGCTCGGCAGTTCCTCGACATCCGCCCCGAGCTGGCGTATTACCCGGCCATCGCGATCATCATCGTCGCGCTCGGGTTCACGCTGCTCGGCGAGTCCTTGCGGGAAGCCCTCGATCCGAAGAACAGGCGGTGATTTCTGATGGCCCTCCTCGAAGTACGCGACCTCAAGGTCGTTTTCCAGCGGCGCGGTGAGAAGCCGTTCACCGCGGTGGACGAGGTCAGTTTCGACGTCGAACCCGGCCAGACGGTCGGCCTCGTCGGCGAGTCCGGCTGTGGCAAGTCCGTGACGTCACTGGCGATCATGCGGCTGCTCGCGAAACGCGGCAACCACGTCAGCGGTTCGGTGTCGTTCGAAGGCGCGGATCTGCTTCGCCTGTCGGACAAGGAAATGCGGGACCGCCGGGGTCGCGACCTCGGCATGGTCTTCCAGGACCCGCTGTCCTCGCTGAACCCGGTCATCCCGATCGGCCTGCAGATCACCGAGGTGCTGGAGCGGCACCGCGGGATGTCGCGCAAGGTGGCGTCGGTGGAAGCGGCGGAACTGCTGGACAAGGTCGGCATCCCCGACCCGTCGAGGCGGCTTTCCGAGTACCCGCACCAGCTTTCCGGCGGGATGCGGCAGCGCGCGCTGATCGCGATCGCGCTGGCGTGCCGTCCGCGGCTGCTCATCGCCGACGAGCCGACCACCGCGCTCGACGTGACGATCCAGGCGCAGATCCTCGCGCTGCTGCGGGAACTGGTGCAGGACACCGGAACCGCGCTGATCATGATCACGCACGACCTCGGGGTCGTCGCCGGTCTCTGCGACGAGGTCAACGTGCTCTACGGCGGCAAGATCGTCGAGCGCGCCGAACGGCACGCGCTGTTCGCCGAGCCGCGGCATCCGTACACGCACGGCCTGCTCGCCTCGATCCCGCGTCTCGACGCGGGCCGCGGCGAGAAACTGATTCCCATCAAGGGATCCGTCTCCGACAACATCCCGTGGGTCGGCGGTTGCGCCTTCGCGCCCCGCTGCCCGAACGCTCTCGGCGTGTGCCGGGAGGTTTCACCGCAGCTGACCCCCGATCGCGGTGGGCTGCTGCGCTGCCACAACCCGGTGATCCCGGCCGTGGCCGCACGAGGAGGGGCACGATGACCTCAGTGGTTCCGCAGCAGGAAGTGCTGCTCGAGGTCAACGACCTCAAGGTGCACTTCCCGATCAAGCGCGGCATCGTCTTCGACAAGACGGTCGGGCACGTGTACGCCGTCGACGGTGTCGACCTGGCCATCCGCAAGGGTGAAACCTACGGCCTGGTCGGCGAATCCGGATGTGGCAAGTCCACTTTGGGCAGGGCGATCCTCCGGCTGACCGAGCTGACGAACGGCAACGTCGTCTTCGACGGGACGGACGTCGCCGGGCTCAAGGGCGAGGCGCTGCGCAAGGCCCGCCGCCGGATGCAGATGGTGTTCCAGGACCCGATGTCCTCTTTGGACCCCCGGCAGTCGGTGGAATCCATTCTGCGGGAGGGCATGAAGGCGCACGGCCTCGACAAGGACAAGGAAGCGACGGCCAAGCGGCTGCGCGAACTCCTGTCCGCCGTCGGGCTTCCCGAGTCCGCGCTGCGGAAGTACCCGCACGAGTTCTCCGGTGGTCAGCGCCAGCGCATCGGCATCGCGCGGGCGCTCGCCGTCGAGCCGGACCTGATCGTCGCCGACGAACCGGTGTCCGCGCTGGACGTCTCGGTGCAGGCGCAGGTGATCAACCTCCTGGAAGACCTGCAGCAGAAGCTCGGGCTCACCTACCTGGTGATCGCGCACGACCTCGCGGTGGTGCGGCACATCTCCGACCGCATCGGCGTGATGTACCTCGGCTCGCTGGTCGAAGAGGCCGACGCCGACGCGCTGTACGAGAACCCGCTGCACCCGTACACGCGGGCGCTGCTCTCGGCGATCCCCGTGCCGGACCCGGAGGTGGAGGACAGCCGGGAGCAGATCCTGCTCGCGGGCGACCTGCCCTCGCCGGCGCGGCCGCCGTCCGGGTGCCGGTTCCACACGCGGTGCCCGTGGAAGCAGCAGAGCCTGTGCGACACCGACCGCCCGCAGTTGCGGGAGATCGGCGCCGGGCACCGGGTGGCCTGCCACTACGCGGAGGACATCCGTGACGGCCGGATCCGGCCGCACGAGGTCAAGGCGGAACTCGTCGAGTCCGGGGACCTGAACCCCGACATCGGCGGCCTGCCGGACGTCGGCTCGGCGGCCGAGATCCTGTAGGTCTTCGGGTCACCGGACGCTAGGAAAGGCCCGTTACTGGCAAATTTTGCCAGTAACGGGCCTTTCCTAGCATGGGGGACCGCCACGCACGACCCTCGCGTGACCAGGCACGGGCCGCCGCCATCAGGCAGACTCGGTGTCATGCGGGTCACAGTGCTGGGTGCGTCGGGGCGGACGGGGATTCACGTGGTCCGGCTTCTGCGGGGGCGGGGACATCGGGTGCGGGCGGGCTTGCGCAGCCGTCGCCGGGCCGAGGAGGTCGCCGGGCTCGGCGCCGAAACCGTGGTCGCGGACGTCACCGCCGACGCGGACGACCTCGTCGAGGCCCTCGCCGGTTCCGAGGTGGTGATCAGCGCGATCGGCGCGCCCGATCCGGATCAGGCGTCGGTCGACCTCGTCGACCGCGACGGCGTGATCACCGCGATCCGCGCCGCGGAGAAGGCGGGTGTCGCGCGGTTCGTGCAGCTTTCCGCGCAGTTCGCGGATTCGCCCGATCAGGGCGATCGCCTGGTGCGCTCGATCCTGATGGCGAAGCAGATCTCCGACAGCATCCTCCGCCGCTCCAGTCTGAACTGGACGATCGTCCGTCCCGGCACGCTCACCGACGATCCGCCCAGCGGGCACGTCAAGATCGCCGGTCACCTCGAACCGGGCCGCGTCTCCCGTGCCGACGTCGCCGCCGTCATGGTCGCGACCCTCGAGGAACCGTTGGCCGAGAACCAGGGGTTCGACGTCATCGGCGGCGACATCCCGATCCCGTCGGCCCTGTCCTCGTTCAGCTGAGCGCTTTCTTCCGCTCCCGCGACGCCCGCAGGTTCGCGACGTTCCCGCAGGTCTTCACGTCGTGCCAGACCCCGCTGTTGTTGCGCGAGACGTCGTAGAACGCCGAGCGGCAGCCGTCGAGGCGGCACAGTTTCAGCCGCGGCCAGATCCCGGACTGCTGCGCGAGCAGCGTCTCCGTCCACAGTGCCGAAGCGAGCCAGTGCCGTCCGGTGCCCGACGGGAACAGCCGGACGACGCCGTCCCTCAGCGCCAGATCGGCCTTGATCGGCTTCTCGACGGCCGCGTCGTCGCCGTCCAAGAGCGAAACGAACGACTCCCGCAGGTCCCGAAGCGCGCGAAGGTCGCCTGAGCCCAGCGTGATCTCGGGCACTTCGGCGTCCCGGGTCCGCGACCATTCCGCCAGCGCTTCGCCGGCCCAGGGCCGCGCCAAGTCGGCGTCGCCCAGCAGGTCGAGGCCGTGCGTCTTGATCGCCTTCGTGTTGAGGAAGTCCTGAACGAGCGCCAGCCCCGAGGGGGCGGTGCGCAACCGGTACCGGTCCGTCGCGGTCCATGACATAGGTCAAGCGTACTTGACTCTGTCGCTGCGCGCCTCCATGCTGACGACAGAGGCAAAAGCAGAACACTTCTGTCAAGGGAGCAAGTCATGACCACCATCGAGGGTGCCGTCGTCCTGGTGACCGGCGGGCAGCGCGGGCTCGGCAAGGCGTTCGTCGCCGAACTGCTCGACCGCGGCGCCGCCAAGGTCTACGCGACCGCCAGGACGCCGCGCGAGGAGACCGATCCGCGGATCGTCCCGCTCCCGCTCGACGTCACCGACGCGGAGTCCGTCCGCGCGCTGATCGAGAAGGCGGGCGACGCCACGATCGTCTTCAACAACGCAGGTGTCCTCGGCCTCGGATCGCTGCTGACCGAGCCCGTCGACGCGCACCGCCCGGTCTTCGAGACGAACGTCTTCGGCGCGCTGCGCATCGCGCAAGCGTTTGCGCCGCAGCTCAAGGACGGCGGCGCGCTGGTCGACGTCCATTCCGTCCTGTCGTGGGCCGCGGGTTCGGGTTCGTACGGCGCGTCGAAAGCCGCGTTCTGGTCGATCACCAATTCGCTCCGGATCGAGTTCGCCGAGCAGGGCACGCAGGTCGTCGGCGTTCACCTCGGCTACACCGACACCGACATGACCCAGGGCCTCGAGGTCGAGAAGAACGACCCGCGCGACGTCGCCCGGCTGGTCGTCGACGGCCTCGAAAAGGGCGAGACCGAGGTGCTCACCGACGACGTCACCCGCCGCGTGAAGGCCGCGCTGTCCGGGCCGGTCGAACACCTCGGCACCAGCCGGATCGGTGCCTAGAAAACCGCTGGCGGAGGCGCTCCCGCCCAGGTAACTTCGCCGCCATGTGTGCTTCCGCCTTCACCAGGACCCGCCGCGCCTAGCGGCGGATCCCCGCGTCCAGCAAGGAACCGCCGCCCGAGCGAGTCATCGCCGGGCCTGCTCCAGGCTGCCCGGCTCACCTTGAAGCCGCGGAGACCCCTTGCGCACACATCGTCCTGGCCGTCATGAGCTCGGCCAGAACTTCCTCATCGACCGGAAAACCATCGCGAACCTGGTAGAGCTCGTCGCCGGAACCGACGGGCCGATCATCGAATTCGGCACGGGCGACGGCGCGCTCACCCTGCCGCTGGAACGGCTCGGCAGGCCGCTGACGGGCGTCGAAATCGACGACCGCCGTGCCGTCCGGCTGGCGGGCCGCGTCGGGCCGTCCACGGAGATCGTCACCGCGGACTTCCTGCGGTTCCCCCTGCCGAAGACGCCCTGCGTCCTGGTCGGCAACCTGCCGTTCCATCTGACCACCGCGACGCTTCGCCACGTCCTCGCCGCGCCTGGCTGGACCGACGCCGTGCTGCTCGTGCAGTGGGAGGTGGCGCGCCGCCGGGCAGGGGTCGGGGGCGCGACCATGATGACCGCGCAGTGGTGGCCGTGGTTCGACTTCGGGCTGGCCGGACGGGTCCCCGCGGCGGCGTTCCGTCCCCGGCCCGGCGTCGACGGCGGCCTGCTGACCATGACCCGCCGCGACCGTCCGCTCGTCGACGACGCGGATCGTGAGCGCTACCAGGACTTCGTACGGCGGGTGTTCACCGGGAACGGCAGGGAAATCGCGTCGGGTGCGCTGCCCAAGAGCCTCACCGCACACCAGTGGGCTGAGGTGTTTCGGCTTCGGCGAGGAAGTCCGGCTCGCGCACGCGGCGCTTGGTCGAACCGAACAGCACCCCGCCGATGACGACGGCCGCCGCGACGACTTCGAGCAGCGTCGGCCGCTCGTCGAGCACGAGGAACGCCATCGACAGCCCGACCACCGGCACCAGCAGGGAGAACGGCGCGACCACGCCCGCCGGGTTGCGGCGCATCAGCGACGTCCAGATCCCGGAGCCGATGATCGTGCCGAACACCACGACGTAGGCAAGGCCGCCGAGGCCGATCAGCCCGGTGGGAGTGCCGAGCGTGCTCAGCGAGTGGCCGATCTCCGCCGGGCCTTCCATCGCCAGCGACAGCGCGAACATCGGCAGCGGCGGCACCACGGACATCCAGAGGACGAAGTTCAGCGGGTTGTCCGGTGCCGCCTGCCGCGTGCTCAGGTTCCCGAAAGCCCAGCTCAGCGCGCCGAGCAGGGTCAGGATCACCGGCAGCAGGGCGGCGTTCCCGGCCTGCTGCCAGGCGATCGTCGCCATCCCGGCGACGGCGAGCAGTATCCCGGCGAGCTGCCGTCCGGAGACGCGTTCCCGCAGGAAGACGGCGCCGAGCAGGACGGTGAACGGGGCCGAAGCCTGCAGCACCAGTGACGCGAGGCCGGTCGGCATGCCGGTGTCCATCGCGATGAAGAGGAACGCGAACTGCCCGGTGCCGAAGCCGAGCCCGTAGCCGAGCAGGTGGCGGATCTTCACCTTCGGCCAGGGCACGAACAGGATGGTCGGGATCGCGATGACCGCGAAGCGCAGCCCGCCGGCGAAGACGGGAGGGAACTGCCCGAGGGTGGCGTGGATGGCGAGGAAGTTGCAGCCCCACAGGACGACGACGAGCAGGGCGAGCAAACGGTCGCGAGCGGGCATGCCTTCACTCTTACGGGGGCATATCGTGAAGGACAAGCGCTAATATTTTCAGTGACCGTTCAGTTTTGCTTCACATATGCTGGCGGTATGGACATCGGCCGGTTGCGGACCCTGCGGGAGTTCGCCGATCGCGGCAGCGTGACGGCGGCCGCGAAGGCGCTGCACTGCACGCCGTCCGCGGTATCCCAGCAACTCCGCGCCCTGCAGAGCGACGTCGGGCTCGCGCTGACGGAACCGGCCGGCCGGGGGCTCCGGCTGACCGACGCCGGCCGCGCGCTGGTCGCCCGCGCGGACGACGTGCTCGCCGCGCTCGACCGCGCGGAGTCCGAATTGGACACTTACCGCCGGGCCCCGCGCGGCCGGGTCCGGGTGGCGATCTTCCAGTCGGCCGGGCTGATGCTGCTCCCCGGGCTGCTGCGCCGGACGGCGGAATTCGAAGGGCTGGACGTCATCGTGCGCGACGTCGACATGACGCCACCGGAGGTTCCCGGGCTCGTCGCGGACTACGACATCGTGGTGGCGCACCGGGACGAGCACGCGCCGTCGCTCGGCTCGGAACGGCTGGAGACGCGGCATCTGCTGCGCGAACCGCTCGACGTCGCGCTCCCCGTCGGGCATCGGCTCGCGAAACGGCGCCGCATCGAACTCGCCGAACTGGCCGACGAACGCTGGATCAGCGTCAACGCCGGGTTCCCGGTGGACGACATCCTCCAGTCGCTGATCATCCGCACCGGTGTGCGCCCGCAGGTCGTCCAGCGCATCAACGACTTCCGCATCACCGAACGGCTCGTCGCCGCCGGGCACGGGATCGCGCTGCTGCCCCGGTACACAATGGACACCCGGCGGGGCAGTGGCCTGGTCTGCCGCCCGCTGGCCGGGATCAAGGCGGCGCGGCATGTGGAGGCCGTCTGCCGGCTCGGCGCGTCTTCGCGGCCCGCCGTGGCGAAGATCCTCGACGCGCTCGCGGACGAGGTCGCCGCGCTCACGGGCGAGCGTGACTCCGCAGGTGGTCCAGCGCGAGCTTGAGCGCGTCCTCGATCGGGGTGACGTCGTGCCGCAGGTGGGCCATCAACAGGCCGCCCTGGACGCACGCCATCGCTGTCTGGGCGAGCCTCGCCGTGTCGGCGTCATCGGCAAGCTTTCCCTGATCCCGCAAGGATTTCAGGCCGTTTTCGAGATGTGATTCCCACTCGCGGTATGCCTTGTCCAGCAGTGGCGCGATCTTCGGGTCGTCCCCGAGTTCGCCGGCGAGGTTGCCGAGCGGGCAGGGGATCGGTCCCTTGGGAGTGGTCTGGATGGCGAGGATCTCCTGTGCCCACTGCTCGAAGTCGGCCCAGCCGTGCAGCGCGAAGATCGTCGGCTGGTTGCCGAGGATGTTCTCCAGGAAGCGCGCGATGACCGCTTCGACGAGCTGTTCCTTGTTCTTGAAGTAGTGGTACATCTGCGATTTCCCGGCCCCGCTCGCCGCGAGCACCTTGTCGACACTCGTCCCGGCGACGCCGTTGACGTACATCAGCTCCGCCGCCGCGTCGACGATCGCGTCCCGCGTCAGCCGTCCGCGAGGTGTTTTCGCCGGTTGACCATCCATGTACCGAATAGTACAGTCGGCTGCACTGTACCAATCAGTACAACCCAGGGAGCCGATGATGGGGGATCTCAACACCGACCTCGCCGAGCTGCGGGGCTCCGTCGCGAGCCATGTTCCGACCGAGATCGCCGAGGTGCTCAAGGCCGACCGCGCGACGTTCGTCGGGATGGTCGCGGAGACGGCCGCGAAGCCGGGAACGGCGATGCCGGATCTCACGCTGCCGGACGCGAGCGGCGGCAGGGTGCCGGTCAGGGACGGGCCCGCAGTCGTGGTGTTCTACCGCGGCGCATGGTGCCCGTACTGCAATCTGGCGCTGCGCACGTATCAGCGGGAAGTCTTGCCGGAGCTGGAAGATCTGGGGGTGAAGCTGATCGCGGTCAGCCCGCAGCTCCCGGACGACTCGTTGTCCACGAAGGATCTCGAGTTCACCGTTCTGTCCGATGTGGACAATGAGCTCGGGCGCGCGCTCGGCATCACGTTCCGGCTGGCCCCGGAGACGAAGCCGGCTTTCGACACACTCATCGGCGACGTCGAGAAGATCAACGGGGCGGCGGAGTGGGAGCTGCCGTATCCGACCGTCCTGGTCGTGGACCGCGAAGGCGTCATCCGGTTCATCGACGTCCACCCGGACTACACCACCCGCACCGACCCGGCCGACATCCTGGCCGCGGTCAAGGCGCTGTAGAAGCGGCTGAAGGGCCCTTTCCCCGCATCAGACGCAGCGAAAGGGCCCTTCACCGCGTCGCATGCGGTGAAGGGCCCCTTCAGTTGAGCGTTAGCGGTTCGCCCGGTTCACCGCCGAGACGACGGCCCGCAGCGAGGCGGTCACGATCGACGGGTCGATGCCGATGCCCCAGTACACCCGGTCGGAGATCGCGCACTCGATGTACGACGCCGCCCGGGCGTCGTCGCCCGGCGAGAGCGTGTGCTCGCTGTAGTCCAGCAGCCGCAGGTCGAACCCGACCGTCGACAGCGAGTCGAAGAAGGCCGCGATCGGCCCGTTCCCGCGTCCGGTGACCTCGTGCTCGTCACCCTCGACCCGCACGGTGGCGGTGATGTCGTACTCGCCGTCGCCGTTGTCCCTGACGTGCTGGCGTACCAGCTCCAGCGGCGTCTTCAGCTCCAGGTACTCGGCCGAGAACGCGTTCCACATCGTGGTCGGGTCGACCTCGCCGCCCTCGGTGTCGGTGTGGCGCTGGACGACCTTCGAAAACTCGATCTGCAGGCGCCGCGGCAGGTCGAGCTGGTGCTCGGCCTTCATGATGTAGGCGACGCCGCCCTTGCCGGACTGCGAGTTCACCCGGATCACGGCCTCGTAGTTGCGGCCGATGTCCTTCGGGTCGATCGGCAGGTACGGGACCTCCCACGGGTGCTCGTCGACCGGCGTCCCCGCCTTGTCGGCGGCGGCCTTCAGCGCGTCGAGACCTTTGTTGATCGCGTCCTGGTGGCTGCCGGAGAACGCGGTGAACACCAGGTCGCCCGCCCACGGGCTGCGTTCGTGCACCGGCAGCTGGTTGCAGTATTCGACGGTCCGCTTGATCTCGTCCATGTCGGAGAAGTCGATCTGCGGGTCGACGCCCTGGCTGTAGAGGTTCATGCCCAGCGCGACCAGGTCGACGTTGCCGGTGCGCTCGCCGTTGCCGAACAGGCAGCCTTCGATCCGGTCCGCGCCGGCCTGGAAGCCCAGTTCGGCGGCGGCGATGCCGGTGCCGCGGTCGTTGTGCGGGTGCAGCGACAGGATCACCGAATCACGGCGCTCCAGGTTGCGGTGCATCCACTCGATCGAGTCGGCGTAGATGTTCGGCGAAGCCATCTCGACGGTGGCGGGCAGGTTCAGGATGACCGGCTTCTCCGGCGTCGGCTGCCAGATCTCGGTGACCGTGTTGCAGACCTCGAGCGCGTAGGACAGCTCGGTGCCGGTGTAGGACTCCGGCGAGTACTGGAAGCGGAAGTCGGTGTCCGGCTGCTTCGCCGCGTAGTCGACGACCAGCTCGGCCGCCTGCGAAGCGATCTTCGTGATGCCGATGCGCTCCTCGCGGAACACCACGCGGCGCTGCAGGATCGACGTCGAGTTGTAGATGTGGACGATCGCGCGAGGCGCCCCTTCGAGTGCCTTGAAGGTGCGCTCGATCAGCTCCGGCCGGCACTGGGTCAGCACCTGGATGCTGACGTCGTCCGGGATGGCGCCCTCGTCGATGATCTCGCGGACGAAGTCGAAGTCGGTCTGCGACGCCGCCGGGAAGCCGACCTCGATCTCCTTGTAGCCCATGCGGACCAGCAGGTCGAAGAACTTGCGCTTCCGCGCGGGCGACATCGGGTCGATCAGGGCCTGGTTGCCGTCGCGCAGGTCGACCGCGCACCACAGCGGCGCGGTGTCGATGCGCTTGTCCGGCCAGGTGCGGTCGGGCAGAACGATGTCTTCGACCAGCTCGGACCAGGGGCGATAGCGATGAACGGGCATCGAAGTGCCGCGCTGGGTGTTCCACGGGGCCTGCTCGGAAGGGGCCGGGCGCGTGGGCTTACGGATGCTCATGAGGGGACGGTTCTCCTGAAGAATCGGGTGCGACGACCGGCACCACGAAGCCCCGCGACGGGGAGCCGGTCAGATCAGGCCCCGTCGCGGCAGCGAAGCAGGAGAGCTCGAGCCACGACGCCACCTTAACCGCGAGATCTCCCGAAAGGAAACCCGGGCCGCGATCGAACCGTGACCGCCAGGGGCGCCCATTCGGGTTACTCACGGGTAGCAATCGGACCAGGCGGCGTGCCACACTGCCCGGCATGGGCGAGCACGCTGAAGAGAAGGAAACCGCAGATCAGAAGACCAGGCGCAAGGTCGACTGGCGTGCGGGCGGCGGTCGCGCCGCCGGCATACTGGCGAGCGTCGTCCGCTGGGTCGGCCTGATCTTCGCCGCCATCCTGGTGCTGCACGTCGTCTTCGTGATCGGCGAGGCGAACCCGGACAACGGCATCGTGTCGTTCGTCCGCGGCTGGGCCGAAGGGCTGCTGCTGGGCTTCAAGGACCTCTTCATGCCCGAGGACGCCAAGCTCCGGGTGCTGATCAACTACGGCATCGCCGCGGTCTTCTGGATGGTGGTCACCGGGATTCTCGCCAAGATCATCCGGCGCGTGGGCGGTTCCGCCTAGCTTCTGAGCACTACGCTCGGAAGATGCTCAGCCCCAGCCGTCCGCAGGCGGCGGCATACGAGATCGTCGCCATCGGATCTTCGGCGGGCGGAGTCAAGGCACTGCTCGAAGTGCTCGGCGCTCTGCCCGCCGGCTTTCCGGTGCCCTTGGTCATCGTCCAGCACCTCGACCCGCGCCACGACACCATCCTCGCCGACATCCTCGACCGCCGGTCCGGTCTGAGGATCAAGCTGGCCGAGCCGGACGACGTCATCGGGCCGGGCGTCGTCTACCTCGCGCCGCCGGATCGTCATCTGCTGGTGAATCCCGGCGGCAGGCTCAGCCTGTCCGCGGTGGACAGGGTGAAATTCGTCCGGCCGTCGGCTGATCTGCTCTTCGAATCCGTCGCGGCCGTCTACGGGGTGTCCGCGCTTGTCTGTGTGCTGACCGGGACGGGTTCCGATGGCGCGGCGGGGGCCGGGGTGGTGAAGTCGCGGGGCGGTACCGTTGTCTCAGAGGATCCGGAAACCGCCGAATTCAAGGGCATGCCCCAGGCCGTGACGAAGTCCGTATCGGTCGATCTGGTGCTCCCGCTGGCCGAAATCGCCGGTGCGCTCGTCGGTCTGGTCGAGGGAACGAGGACGTTATGAGCACGCCGGAAGGCGAAATCGACCACGGTGAGGAACTCGAGGTCCTGCTGACCTTCATCAGGGACTCCCGCGGTTTCGATTTCACCGGCTACAAACGGACTTCACTGGCCCGCCGGATCCAAAAGCGGATGCAGACCGTGAAGATCGCCGGATACACCGAGTACCGGGATTTCCTGGAGCTCAACGCCGAAGAGTTCCCGGAACTCTTCAACACCATTTTGATCAACGTCACCAGCTTCTTCCGGGATCCCGAAGCGTGGACCTTCCTCCAGAAGACCGTCGTGCCCGAACTCGTCGCCAAGGTGGCCGCCACCGACGAGATCCGGATCTGGAGCGCGGGGTGTTCGAGTGGCGAGGAGGCCTACTCCCTCGCGATGATCTTCGCGGAGAATCTCGGCATCGAGGAGAGCACCCAGCGGGTCAAGATCTACGGGACCGACGTCGACGAAGAAGCCCTGCGTGAAGCGAGGACGGGCCTGTATTCCTCGAGGGCGCTGGAGCGGCTGCCCGAACAGATGAGGGTGAAGTATTTCGAGCAGAGTGGAAATCTGTTCGCGTTCCGGCGCGATCTTCGCCGCCGGGTGATCTTCGGCAGGCACGACATCACGCGCGACGCCCCCATTTCCCGCGTCGACCTGCTCGCCTGCCGCAACACCTTGATGTATTTCAACGTCGAAGCCCAGGCGAAGATCATCGAACGCTTCCATTTCGCGCTCAACGAAGGTGGCCACCTGCTGCTCGGAAAGGCCGAAATGCTGCTTTCCGACGGTGTCCGGTTCGACGTCGCGGATATCCGGAACAGGGTGTTCAAACTACGGACGGGCGGTACCACCGTGAGGCCCCCGCGCTTCGACGTCCGGGCCGGAGCGGGGGTGCGGGACGCCAATCGAAGGCGTCACGTGAGCGAACTGGCCTTGGCGTCCTCGCCTGATTCGGTACTGGGCATCGAACGTGACGGCACGGTCGCCTTGATCAACGGCTCGGCGAGGTTGCAGTTCGGGCTTTCCTCCCACGACGTGGGCAGGCCGTTCCACGATCTCGAGATCTCGTACCGGCCGATCGAGCTCCGCTCCGTCATCGACCAGGCGCACAGTGATCGCCGCAGCGTCCGGGTCGATTCCGTGCGACGGAAGAAGAACGGCGAGGAGACGCAGTACTTCGACATCATCGTCCGGCCTCTCCTCACCATCGAAGGTGAGGACATCGGTGTGGCGATCACGTTCGTCGACACCACCGAGGCCACCAGGCTGCAGCACGAAGTGAAGCGCGTGCAGGAAGACCTGGCCACGGCTTACGCGGAGCTCCAATCGACCAACGCCGAACTCGAAACGGTCAACGAGGAACTCCAGTCGAGCATCGAGGAACTCGAGACGACGAACGAGGAACTCCAGTCCACGAACGAAGAACTAGAGACCACCAACGAGGAACTCCAGTCGGGCAACGAGGAACTCGAGACGATGAACGAGGAGATGCGCATCCGCACCGCGGAACTCGACGAGACGCGCATGTTCTTCGAAGGCGTGCTGTCGAGCGTCGCGGCCGGGGTGGTCGTACTGGACGGCGATCTCCGGGTGCGCAGCTGGAACCGCGGCGCCGAGGAACTGTGGGGCCTGCGGGCCGGAGAGGTCTATCTGGAGGAGTTCTTCACCCTCGACTTCGGCCTGCCGACCACCGGGTTCCGCGACGTCGTCGAACTCTGCAACGAGACCGGGCAGCGGGCCGCCCAGGTCGAGATCGACGCGGTGGACCGGAAAGGCAGGCCGCTGGTCGCCTCGGTCAACTGCTCGCCGTTGAGCGGGCCGGGCGGCGGAGTCGTCTTGATGACGGAGAAGCGAACGGCCGACTGAGTCAGCGCCTGCCACCCGGTCGCGGCGCGCGTTTGGGGACCGAGCCCACGAGATCGGACACCGTCATGCGACGGCTGACCAGCTGTTCGCAAAGGTCGCTGATGCGGCGGTTGTGGCCGCGCGCGTAGTGGCGTAACACGAGGAACGCGTCGGTCGGGTCGATTTCCAGCCGCGCGGAGACCAGGCCCTTCGCCTGCTCGATGATCACCCGGCTGTCCAGTGCTCCCTGCAGTTGCTCGGAGGTCCTGGTCAGGCCGGCGATCGCACGGTGGTTGAGCATGCCGATCGCCGCCGCGTCGGCGAAAGCGATCGCGATCCGCAGGTCGGCCACCGGCAGTGGCGAGGTTTCCGTGGTCAGGATCGTGACCTCGCCGAGGACGTTTTCGCGCCGGCTGAACGGGAACACGTGCACCAATCGGAAGCCGAGCTCGAGGGCGGCCGGGGCCAGCCGGCTCCAGCGTGCCTCCGCTTCGTCGAGGAGCACATTGACGATCGGCTCATCGTCGTCATGGCAGTCGATACCGGGGCCTTCCTCGGCGAGGACATCACCGAATGGCGGATGTTCGAGCCGTTCGTCGGTGCACACCACGATCGGCCGGTCGGCGCGGTCGCCTGTCGCGGCCAGCCGGACAGCTGACGAGGCGACCAGTTGCGCGTAGCGGTTGGCTACACAGAGCCAATAGTTCTTCGGGTCGAGTGCGGGTGCCAAAGTGTCGGCCAGCTCCACCAACGTGTCGGCGACCCATCTTTCGCGATTCTGCATCAGAATCCGGCCTTCCTGCGGACTTGCAGTGTCGAGGGCGCTGAGGAAACAACGCTAGTCCGGCGATGGATGACGGGGAACCCGTGGAGGCTCAGCCGTTCGGGTCACTTCTGTGGGCCCCACGCGGGCGTAGGCTCAGCCCATGTGGGACGGCACGGGTGGTCGATACGACCCGCCGGCCCTGCGCGGGCTGATCGAAACCGAGCGCGGGCGGGCGGAGCGCGCGGCGACCGTGGCCCGGCGGCACGAACGCCTGGTGGAGACGGCCTCCGCGTCGATGCGGTCCTTCCACCTGCGGATGGCGGAACTGCACCGCGCCACCGAGCGAAGGCACCAGGCCGCGGTGGACCTGCACGCGGGTTATCTCGACGCCGTCGGGAGCTGGGCGGACCGGCCGCGGGGACCTTCGGTCCTGCCCCCGGCGTTCATGGCGGCGGTCGCCGAGTCGTCCGGTATCCGGAGTCTGGCGGTGGCCCTGTTCACGACGGACGGGAGCGAGGCGTCGGTCGTGGTGTCCGATCCCATCGCGGCCAAGGCGCACGACCTCGAATACAGCCTCGGCGAAGGGCCTTCACGGGGAATACCGCTGAAACCCGGCGTCTGTGGCGAGCCGGAACTCGTGAGCCGGTGGCCCCACTTCGGGTCCGCGGCGCGGGAAATCGGGGTCAGGTCGGTGGTTTCGGCGCATCTGGGCCTGGACGGGGCGCCGATGGGCAGCCTCACCGCGTACCGGTCCGAGCCCGCGCCGGACGCCGAGGTGGCCCGATCGGTGGGGATGCTCGCCGAAGTGCTGACCACCACCGCGTTGGACCCGGACGTACGGCTCGACGGTGACGACGGCCTTCCGGTGCATCCGCTGTTCGGCGACGTCGACGTCTGCGTCGTGGCACACCAGGCCACCGGGGTGGTGATGGCCACCCACGACTGCTCGGCGACCGACGCGCTGGCTCTCATCCGTGCCCACGCCTTCGCGCGGAACGAGAGCCTCACCGAACTCGCCCGCGCCATCGTGGACAGGACGTACCGGCTCAGCTGACGCCGAGCCTTTCGTATGCCTCGACGGCGGCCTTCGGGTCGTCCGCGGTGAACTTCACGACGCGGACGGACTCGGTCTTCCCCAGCGGCCGGGTCACCGTGATCGGCTCCCGCAGTTCCGCGACGAGGTTCGTCTCGTAGGAATTGTCGTGGCTGAGCCAGGTTCCGTCGCGGAACGCCTTCGCTTTGGCGGGATCGTGGCTTTCCTTCGAGTGCCGCAGGCTGACGATATTTTCTCTCGGGATTCTCACGTCGTAGAAAGAGCTGTAGCGCACTCGCACCTCATGAGAAGAAATCACGTGAGGCCTGACCACGGTGCCCGCGTAGACGCCGAAGACCAGTAGTGCCGAATACACGCCCAGAACGAGCAGCAGCAGGTCGACGACCAGGCCGAAGTCGAGTAGCCAGAAAAGACCCGCTTCGAAGGCGCTCACCACGGCGAGAACGATGAAGATCGGTTTGCCGTCGGAGCCGTACGGCACCGCCACGGCGTCCTCGGTGACTCCGTCCTTGCGGCCTCTCAGATACAGCCAGAGGCCTTTCAACGTGCGTGATTCGTTGCGGACGAGACTGCGTAAAGCCCCCATGACCCCAGGTTAGCGATCGAATTGGGTCAGGATCTTCAGCGCGTCGGCGGAGCCCGGGTCCTTCGGCGTGTAGATCTCGAGCCGGTGGTCGGGACTGTCGGGCTGGAGCCACACCTGGTAGTCGACGCTCACCGCGCCGACCGTCGGATGCCGGAGGTGCATGGCGCCGACGGTGCAGTCGGCGACGTCACCGGTCGCCCAGAGCGTCGCGAACTCGTCGCTGCGCATCGAAAGTTCGCCGATGAGCCCGGCGAGACGGGCGTCCGTGGGGTAGCGGCCGGCGGTGAGCCGCAGGTAGGCGACGTGGATGGGCGCGAGTTCGGCGCGGTTGCGGTGCAGGTCGCGGGTGAGCGGGTCGAGGAAGAACAGGCGCGGGAGGGACGGCCGCCGGTCCGGATCGCCCGGCGCGTCGAAGTCGAGGTGCTCGGCCATGAGCGTGTGCCCGGCGTGGTTCCACGCGAGAACGTCGCCGCGACGGCCGAAAACGAGCGCGGGCACGGCCTCGCCGAGGTTCTCCAGCAGCGCGAGGACCCGGGGGTGCGGATCCTCCGGCCCGGGGTCGGACAACTTCGGCAGCGCGGTCTGCCGCGCGAGGTTATGCAGGTGGCCGATCTCGACGTCGTCGAGCCGGAGCGCGCGGGCGAGCGCGTCGAGCACCTGCCGTGAAGCGGTTTCGGCCAGTCCTTGTTCGAGCCGCGTGTAGTACCCGGCGCTCACTCCGGCGAGCTGGGCGAGTTCCTCGCGGCGCAGGCCGGGCACGCGACGCGAGGTGCCGTAGGTGCGCAGGCCGACGTCGGCGGGAGTCACCCGGTCACGACGGCTCTTGAGGTACACGCCGAGGCTTTCCATGACCCCGAGCCTAGGTTTTCGCGCGGCCGCGTGGGTGTACCCGCTGGGTGTACCCACGGCACGGGGATGGCTGCCCTCCCGAAGCCGGTGCAGCGTCGAGGTCATGACACGACCGCACACCCGGGCCTGGTTCGGCCTGCTGGTGATCCTCTGCCCGGTGTTCCTGGTCTCCATGGACGGGTCGATCCTGTTCCTCGCGATGCCCAGGATCAGCCAGGCGCTCGCTCCGACGGCCGACCAGGCGTTGTGGATCCTGGACGTCTACGGCTTCGCGGTCGGCTCGCTGCTGATCGCGTTCGGCAACCTCGGCGACCGGTACGGACGGCTGAAGCTGCTGATGATCGGCGCCGCGGTGTTCGGCGCGGCTTCGACCGGCGCGGCGTTCGCTCCGGGTCCCGAGCTGTTGATCGCGTTCCGCGCGCTGATGGGGCTGGCAGGCGCGACTCTGCTGCCGTCGGCACTGGCGGTGTTGAGTGAACTTTTCCCCGATCCTCGGCGACGGGCGCAGGCCATCGGCGTCTTCGCGGCCGCGTTCGCCGCCGGTTTCGCGGCCGGCCCGGTCGTCGGCGGTGTCCTGCTGGAGCGGTTCTGGTGGGGTTCGGTCTTCCTGGTCAACCTGCCGGTGATCGCGGTGTTCCTGCTGCTCGCGCCGGTGCTGCTCCGCGAGGTGCGGGCCACCGGGAAGGGACGCGTGGACACGCTGAGCGTGGCGCTCTCCGCCGCCGGACTCTTGCTCGCGATCTACGGGATCAAGCACGTGGCGGCCGACGGCCTGTCCGTCTTCGCGGTCTCCGCGGGAATCGCCGGTGCCGTGCTGCTGGTGTGGTTCGCCCGGCGCCAGCGAGGCCTCGACCATCCGCTCATCGATTTCTCCCTGTTCCGCGACCGTGTCTTCACGATCGCGATCGTCACCGGGTTCCTGCCGCTCGCGGCCTGGTCGGCGGCCGCGTACCTGTCCGGGATCCACCTGCAGTCCGTGCTGGGGCTGCCCGTCCTGCACGCGGCGCTCCTGGCGCTGCCCGGGGCGGCCGTCCTCACGATCATGTGCGTGGTCACCCCGGCGCTGGTCGAGCGGATCGGCAAGCGCGTGGCGCTGGTCGGCTGCCACTTCTCCATCGCCGTCGGGCTGGCGCTGTTGCTCATGACCGGCGTCACGGGCGGGGTGGGCTGGTACGTCGCCTCGACGGTGGTCGCCGGTGTCGGCTACGGCATCTCGTTCAGCGTCGTGGCCGACACGGCCGTCGCCGCGGTGCCCGCCGAACGGGCCGGAGCGGCGGGCGCCATCGCCGAAACCGGCAACGAGATCGGCAACGCGCTGGGGATCGCGCTCATGGGGTCACTCGCCGCGCTGGTGTTCCGCCTGGCCGGTCCGGATCTCGCGCCCACCCTGGACGGAACCCTCCAGCTGCCCGGTATCGCGCCCGCTGTCGCCGCTGACGCGAAGGAGGCCTTCGTCTCGGGCCTGCACACCGCCGTCGCGGTGCTGAGCCTGCTGCACGTCGCACTGGGAGGTCTCGCTCTGCGATGGCTCCCTCACTCGGAGAAAGCGCTCACACCCCAGGTGTCGGCGTAGGCGAATTCCGCCAGCGGGATCCGCTCGCGAGGCCCCTTCTCACGCTCGATCCGCCAGTCCTCTTCGAGCACCGACGGGTCGGCGGGGGAGCCGACGGCGATGGCGACCTTCGGGACGACGTCGTCGGGGAGGCCGAAGAAGTCCTTCGCCGCTTCGGCGGAGAAGCCCGCCATCTGGTGCGCGATCAGGCCGAGTTCGACGGCCTGGAGCACGAGATTCTCGCTCGCGAGACCCAGCCCGTACTCGGCGTACGGGACATCGCCCTTCTCGTTCGTGGTCACCATCGCGCCGATCAACAGCAGACCGGCGCGATGGGCCCAGTCGCGGTTGCCCGAGTTGAGCGTCGAGAGGATGCGGTCGAACGACGGCGTGCCCCGCAGGCCGACCAGGTAGCGGGCGGGCTGGGTGTTGCCGAACGACGGTGCCCAGCGGGCCGCTTCGAGCAGTGCGCGGAGCTGGTCTTCGGTGACGACCGCGGCCTCGTCGTAGGCCCGGGGACTCCACCTGGCGGCCAGGATCGACGCGATCGGGGTACTCGTCTGGGCGGGTTTGTGCATTGGCGGACGATAACAAGGCGTGCTCTCCGTCACTAAAGTGAAAGCCCTCCGACTATTTCGTTGGTGTTAAGGAAGATTTACTTCCAGAAGTCCTCGAAGTGGTGGTCAGGACCACTTACGACGGTGGCGGGCGTGCGTGACCCCGGTAGGCTTTCGCTCAAATAAGGGACGCGGGGGCTCCTCGGTGCCCACCAGGAGCACGCCCGGCCCGTCGAGGAGGTTCGGGCGTGGCCCTCGTGGTCCAGAAGTACGGCGGTTCGTCGCTGGAAAGTGCCGACCGGATCAAACGCGTCGCGGAACGCATCGTCGCCACCAAGAAGGCGGGCAACGACGTCGTCGTCGTCTGCTCCGCCATGGGCGACACGACGGACGAGCTGCTCGACCTGGCTCAGCAGGTCAACCCGGCCCCGCCGGAGCGTGAGATGGACATGCTGCTCACCGCCGGTGAGCGCATCTCGAACTCGCTCGTCGCCATGGCGATCTCCGCGCAGGGCGCGGAGGCGTGGTCGTTCACCGGTTCGCAGGCCGGCGTGGTGACGACGTCGGTGCACGGCAACGCGCGGATCATCGACGTCAGCCCCAGCCGTGTGACGGAAGCCCTCGACCAGGGCTACATCGCGCTGGTGGCGGGGTTCCAGGGCGTGTCACAGGACACCAAGGACATCACCACCCTCGGCCGCGGCGGTTCGGACACCACCGCCGTCGCGCTGGCCGCGGCGCTGAACGCCGACGTCTGCGAGATCTATTCCGATGTGGACGGTGTGTACACCGCCGATCCCCGCGTCGTGCCCGACGCCCGCAAGCTCGACACCATCGCCTACGAGGAGATGCTGGAGCTGGCCGCGAGCGGCTCGAAGATCCTGCACCTGCGCTCGGTGGAGTACGCGCGCCGCTACGGCGTCCCGATCCGAGTCCGTTCTTCCTACAGTGACAAACCGGGCACCACGGTGACCGGTTCTATCGAGGAGATCCCCGTGGAACAAGCGTTGATCACCGGTGTGGCGCACGACCGCTCCGAAGCCAAGATCACGGTGACCGGCGTGCCCGACACCGCCGGCGCCGCGGCCAGGATCTTCCGGGTGATCGCCGACAACGAGATCGACATCGACATGGTGCTGCAGAACGTGTCCAGCACGTCGTCCGGCCGCACCGACATCACCTTCACGCTGTCGAAGGCCAACGGTGCCAAGGCCGTGCAGTCGCTGGAGAAGATCAAGGACGAGATCGGCTTCGAGTCGGTCCTCTACGACGACCACGTCGGCAAGGTGTCGCTCGTCGGCGCGGGGATGCGTTCGCACCCCGGTGTCACGGCGACGTTCTGCGAGGCGCTCGCGCAGTCGGGCGTGAACATCGAAATCATCAACACCTCGGAGATCCGGATCTCGGTACTGATCCGGGACTCGCAGCTCGACGACGCGGTGCGAGCGATCCACGAGGCATTCGAACTCGGCGGCGACGAAGAAGCCGTCGTCTACGCGGGGAGTGGACGCTGATGTCGAACGGTTTGCGGGTAGGGGTCGTCGGGGCGACCGGTCAGGTCGGCGGCGTCATGCGCCGTCTGCTGGCAGAACGGGGTTTCCCGGTCGCCGAGATGCGGTACTTCGCTTCGGCGCGGTCCGCCGGTTCCAAGCTTTCTTGGCAGGATCAGGAAATCGTCATCGAGGACGCGACGACCGCCGATCCGTCCGGTTTGGACATCGCGCTGTTCTCCGCCGGTGGCTCGACCTCCAAGGCGCAGGCGGAGCGGTTCGCCGCGGCGGGCGCCACGGTGATCGACAACTCGTCGGCCTGGCGGATGGACCCCGAGGTCCCGCTGGTCGTCAGCGAGGTCAACCCGGAGGCGATCAAGGAAGCGCGCAAGGGGATCATCGCGAACCCCAACTGCACCACGATGGCCGCGATGCCGGTGCTCAAGCCGCTGCACGCCGAGGCCGGGCTGGTCCGGCTGGTCGCCAGCACCTACCAGGCGGTGTCCGGCAGCGGGCTCGCCGGCGTCGAGGAGCTGGAAGGCCAGCTCGCCGCGGCGGCGCCGAACGCGGGCGCGCTGACTCACGACGGCGCGGCGGTGACCTTCCCCGAGCCGAAGAAGTACGCGCGGACCATCGCGCACAACGTCCTCCCGCTCGCCGGGTCCATTGTGGACGACGGCTTGTTCGAGACGGACGAAGAGAAGAAGTTCCGCAACGAGAGCCGCAAGATCCTGAGCATCCCGGAGCTGCGCGTTTCCTGCACCTGCGTGCGGGTGCCGGTGTTCTCGGGGCACTCGATCTCGATCAACGCGGAGTTCTCGCAGGCGCTTTCGGTCGCCCGCGCGACCGAACTGCTGACCGGCGCCCCCGGCGTGGAGCTGTCCGAGATCCCGACCCCGCTGCAGGCCGCGGGCCAGGACCCGTCCTACGTCGGGCGGCTGCGGACGGACCCGGGCGTCGACGGCGGTCGCGGTCTGGCGTTGTTCCTGTCGAACGACAACCTGCGGAAGGGCGCGGCGCTCAACGCGGTACAGATCGCGGAGCTGATCGCGAACTCCTGACGCACCGAACGCTCCGTACCGGACGCTATGAAAGGCCCGTTACTTGCAAATTTCGCAAGTAACGGGCCTTTCATAGCACGCGCGACCGGAGAACCAACCGCAACTAGAGGACTAAACGCACGGGATGGTCAGGGCTTCGTGGCCCCGGCGCACGCCGCGTACCGCGTCGCCAGGAACTCGCCCCGCGCGTCCCCGCTGTAGGCCCACACCCCGCTGTCGGCCCGCGTCCCCAAGAGCCGGAACTGCTCGACGGCCTCGTCGAAGCGCCCGTTCTCCACGAGCGCCTTCGCCGCGTACGCCCGGTCTCCCCGCGTCGCCGGGTGATCGCGCCCTTCGCCGTTCAGCCACGCCACGATCCCGTCGAGCGCGCCGGCGACCCGCGGGTCACGCCACGCGGGAGCGTCCTGGAACTCGGATTCGTGCGCGGCGATCAGCAGCAGCGGGGCCAGTTTCGGCGACTTCGCCGCGGCGGTCTCGGCGAACTCCCACATCCGCTCGTTCGAGCCGAACCACTTCGCGCACCAGTACTGCAGTGCCCGTGTATGCGCCCCGCGATGCTGCGGGTCGCGTTCGGCGAGTTCCGCCCAAATCTCCAGGTACTGGTCGTTTTCGTACTGCCGTCCCATCGCGATCGCGAGCGCGGTCACCCACGGCGTCGGGTCCTCGGGGGCGAGCGCGGACGCCTCGCGCACGGCCTCCTCGGCCTGCTCCAGCACCCGGAAGAACGCGGCGAACTGTTCCTCGGTGACGTGTTTCGCCTGCAGGCCGCTGCGCACCTCCCAAGCCACGTGCACCAGCGATTCCGCGTTGACGAGCGCGGCGCCCGGGTCGCCGGGGCGGGCCTTGCGCCACGCCCGCAGCCATTCGTCGTCCTGCGCGGCGGCTTCGCCGAGCGCGCCGTTCACCAGGTTGCGGCGATCCCAGTTCCCCCAGGTCGACGCCAGCAGCGCGGCCGCGCCTTCCCATTCGCCCCGGGCGGTCGACTCCAGAACCGCGAGGACCTCTTCGTCGGTCCAGTACTCCTTGGCCGACACCTCGCTGTCGGCCGGGAGCCCCCAGCGCGTGACGTCCGGGATCCTGCCCTTGAACTTGGGCTTCTCCGGCGGCAAGAGCGCGGCGAACTCTTCCGGCGTCAGCACGTTCTTGAGTTCGTCGATCTCGACGCCGCGTCGTTTCGCCTCCTTCATCATGGCGAAGACGGCCTTGCGTTCACGGGATTTGAGCAGCCAAAGCATTGAAACTCCTTAAGAACGAACAAGAGTGGGAGACGGCCGGTAACCGGCGGACACCCCGGCGGCCGTCAGCAGCGCGCGCAGCGGCGCGGTGTCGGCTTCGGCGGCGGTGGCCCTGTCGAGCGCGGACGGCAGCCGCTCGTCCAGCGGCTCGTCCACGGTGAACGGCGCCGGTCCGGACCACGACAGCGACCACCGCGCCACGCCGACGTCGGTGAGGGCCGCGTGCACCACGATCCCCACCCGCCTGCGGACGGAGACGGCGGCGAACTCCCGGCGGGCACGGGGCCCGGCGCCGGCGGGTGCCTTCTCGCCGGGGTCGGAGAGTTCCTCGTGACGGCCCGCGTCGAGCAGGTCCAGCGCCATGTCCAGGGTGCGTTCGCCCAGGATCTCGGCGGCCGCTTCGGCCGCGACATGACGACGGCCGATGGCGACCAAGGACTGCCAGTCGGTCCGCCGCATCGCGAGCGCCTCGTCGGAGAAGACGGTGAACAGCGCCCTGTCGAGCATCTTCTCGGCGCCGGTCAGCAGGTCGGCCGCCGGGCGCTCGCCGCCGGAGCGGACCGGGATCCGGGCCCCGGCCTCGAGCGTCGCGACGCGGTCCCGGGTCGCCGGGTGCGTGTCCCACCGCGAGGTCTTGTCCTCCGGCGGGTTCCGCCGCATCTCGTCCATCTGCTCCGCCCTGGTCGGGTCGGTGAGCAGCGCGCGATAGCCCTCGCCGAACCGATCCGGGAGGTAGCCCGCGTCCCAGCCGATGGCGGCGTAGTTGTTCATGAAGAACCGCCAGGTGACGGCCAGCGCCTCGATCTCACGCAGGGCCGAGGTCGCCGCGTCGGTCCCCGCGAGTCGCGCGGAGACGGCGTCGGCCGCGAGTTCCTGGGCTCGGCAGACACTCATCGAGACGACGAAGTACAGCTTCGCGTACTGCTTGAAGAGCCAGCCGACGAAGCGCTCGAAGTAGCCTTCGCGGCCGAGACCACTGACGACTCTCGCGATGGATTTGCGCCCGCGATAGGTCAGCGCGGCGAACCGCGTGTCCTTGTTGCTGTAGTGGCCCAGCTCATGCGCGAGCACCGCCCGGAACTGGTCCTGGCGCAGGCCCATGATCAGCGGGACACCGATGATCATCCGGCGGCGCAGCACCCGCAGCCCGAGCCACGAGGTCCGCTCGGTGACCGCGGCGTTCACGTCCGCGTCGAGATAGATCTCGTCCGGCGGCCGGGTGCCCGCCTCGTCCGCCAGCTCCCGGACCAGCGCCCAGAGCGCGGGCTGGTCCTCCGGCGTCACCTCGACGCCGGGCAGGTCGTCGCCGGTCGCCCGCTCGACCGTGAGCAGCGTCTTGAGCAGGATCCAGCCGACCGGGACGGTGACGATGCCGAGCTTCGCCGCCGCGAAAACGTTGTGGCGCAGCGCCAGCACCTCGAGCGTCACGATCCCGCCCACGAACGCCAGCACGAGCAGCGGGAATCCCGCCAGCAGGACGGCAGCGAGCAGCCCACGTAAAGACTTCACTGTGAAACGGACCTTCCCCAGAGTTGGTGTACCCCCGACACCGAGCGCTCATTGTGCCCGAAGCCGCAGTAAGAGCCGAGCACTTTTCGAACACGATCTACGACTTCGCGATGAACATCAGCCCACGCAAACGCACGTGACAGTCCACTGTGGATGGCGGTAATTGCCTTGTCCGGTTCGCCCGCCCGGTGCATGCTCGACGACGACAAAACGTTTTCCACGAAGGGAAAGTCATGTACACGGCGGTCGAAGGCTCGCGGGTTCCGATCCGGATGTGGGCCGACCCCACGTCGGTCGAGGACCAAGCCATGCGACAGCTGCACAACGTCGCCAACCTGCCGTGGGTGCACGGCGTCGCGGTCATGCCCGACGTCCACTACGGCAAGGGCGCGACCGTCGGCAGCGTGATCGCGATGCGCGACGCCGTGTCCCCGGCCGCCGTCGGCGTGGACATCGGTTGCGGGATGAGCGCGGTGCGGACCTCGCTCACCGCCGCCGATCTGCCCGACGACCTGGTGAAGCTCCGCCGCCGGATCGAGTCGGCCGTCCCGGTCGGCTTCGGCCTGCACAAGACCCCGGTGAACCCGGCGAAGGTGCACGGTGTCGGTGGCTGGGACGCGTTCTGGAAGTCCTTCGGCGACCTGCACACCGGCGTCCAGGAACTGCACGACCGCGCCGCCCGCCAGATCGGGAGCCTCGGTGGCGGTAACCACTTCATCGAGGTCTGCCTCGAACAGGGCGGAGACGACGAAGGCCGCGTCTGGCTGATGCTGCACTCGGGTTCGCGCAACATCGGCAAGGAACTCGCCGAACGGCACATGGCCGTCGCGCGGAAGCTGCCGCACAACGCGGACCTGCCGGATCCGGACCTCGCGGTGTTCGTCGCGGGTACGCCGGAAATGCAGGCGTACCGGCGCGACCTGTTCTGGGCGCAGGACTACGCGGCGCGCAACCGCGCCGCCATGGTCGCGCTCGTCAAGCAGGCGTTGAAGGACGTCGTCCCGCAGACTACGTTCGACGACGCGATCAGCTGCCACCATAATTACGTCGCCGAAGAGACCTACGACGGCGTCGAACTGTTGGTGACCCGCAAGGGCGCGATCCGCGCGGGTTCGGGTGACCTCGGGATCATCCCGGGCAGCATGGGCACCGGTTCGTACATCGTGCGCGGTCTCGGGAACACGTCGTCCTTCCAGTCCGCGTCGCACGGCGCGGGCCGCCGGATGTCGCGGAACAAGGCCAAGAAGCTGTTCACCGCCGAAGACCTCGCCGCGCAGACCGCCGGGGTGGAATGCCGCAAGGACTCCGGTGTGGTGGACGAGATCCCGGCCGCGTACAAGGACATCGAAACGGTGATCAAGGCGCAGACCGACCTCGTCGAGGTGGTCGCGCACCTGAAGCAGGTCGTCTGCGTGAAGGGCTGAATTACCGGGCGGTTCGTGGGTGGTGGTCAGGGAACCCGACATGCCACCCACGAAATCGCTACCCTGGATCCCATGAAGAGGTTGGGAATCGTGGCGCTCGTGGCGGCCGCCGGACTCGCGCTGGCCGGCTGCAGCGAGGTCACGAACGCCGTCGATCAGACGAACAAGGCCGCGACGAAGGTCGGCGCGTGCGCCGAGGCGCTCAGCCTCACCGACCTCACTCCGGACCCGGCGACGCTCAAGGAGCGGGCCGCGGACAAGGAGAAGCGCTTGCGTGAGCTGGCGTCCAGCGTCGGCGAGCAGGACGTGGCGGGCGCGCTCACCGGCATGGCCGACTCGTACCTGCAGGCCCAGAAGGAGAACATCCATGACGCGGGCAAGATCGCGGACTGGACCAAACGCAACATCGACCGGGTCGACGCCCTGCGCAAGGTCTGCGCCTGACCCTCCCCGCAATTCGTCCTCTAGTTGCGGTGGTTCGCTCTCGAACCACCGCAACTAGAGGACGAATTGCGTCAGGAGGAGGCGAGTGCGGGCGCCGGGGCGGCCGGGGTGCGGGACCGTCGCCAGAACAGGCCGAGCGAGGCGATCGCCAGCGCTCCGATCGCCGAGGCCGCGAACCCTCAGCCCGGGCTGGAGTGATCGATCACATACCCGATGATCGGGCTCCCGATCGCCAGCCCGATCCGGCTGGCCGCGTCCAGCAGCCCCATCGCCTCGCCGCGCACCCGCGGTGGCGCCGCCGCGCTGACCGTCTCGGTGCTCGCCGCGAGCGTCGGCGCGCACAGCACGTTGCTCGGGAAGAGCACGATCGCCAGCAGCCACCACGGGTGGTCGACCAGCCCGACCGGCAGCGTGAGCACCGCGAGCAGCACCATCAGCGTGCCCTGCGAAAGCGACCGCTGGACGGCCCCGTGTATCGCCCCGCCGAGCACGGAGGCGATGCACATCAACGTGATCAGCAGCCCGGACCAGGCGATGTCGCCGCTCGCGCGCACCGTCGCCAGCGCGGCGAGCTCCATCCCGACCAGGCAGAACAGCGCGCCGGCGGCGATGAACATCGCCATCACGAGCCGTCCGGTGAGCCAGCTCCGCACGGGCGGCCGCTCGCCGGTGAACACCTCGGCGTCGGCCTCGGCGCGGATCGGCGGGTTCTGCCGGTAGATCAGCGCCGCCGAAAGCGCGAAGCAGATCCCGATGCCGGTGAGCGCGTACACCGCGGGCAGCTGCGTGATCGCCATGATCCCGGCCGACGGCCCGATCATGAACGACGCTTCCACCAGGATCGTGTCCAGCGAGTAGGCCGCCCGCCGCTGCTCGAGCGGCACGAGCGCGGTGAGCACCAGCCGCGCCAGCGTCCCGGCGGGCACCGACAGCACGCCCGCGGGGAGCGCGACCGCCAGCAGCACTTGATACGGCAGATGCGGCGCGCTGATCCAGAAGGTCGTCGAGGCCAGGCCGCAGATCGCGACCACCGGCCGCAGGCCGTAGCGGTCGACGTACCGGCCGACGAGCGGCGCCCCGATCGCGCTGCCGAGCGTGGTGGCCGCGCCGACCAGCCCGGCCGCGCCGTAGCCGCGGCCGAGGTCGTTGACCACGTACAGCGTCATCGTCACGCCCATGGCCGTCATCGGGAGCCGGGCCAGGAACATCAGCATCATCGAGCTGGGAACCCCGGGCACGGCTAACACACGACGGTACGGAGCGAGGGCCATACGTCCGATGAGAACTTAACTTGGTACGCGCGTGCAAGTTTTTTTCACGCCGGTGGTCACCCGGTCCGGGGTGTTTTCTTGACTGATTCCAGAATAAGCGAGAGGGTGGCGGTACCACCACGAAACAGGAGGCACCGGCGTGACCTTGCCGACCACGAACAACGTGGGTATCCCCGTCGCGAGCGACAACGACTCGCTGACGCTGGGTGCCAACGGTCCGATCCTGCTCCAGGACCACTACCTGATCGAGAAGAACGCCCAGTTCAACCGTGAGCGCGTGCCCGAACGCGTCGTCCACGCCAAGGGCGGCGGCGCGCACGGCTTCCTCGAGGTCACCGAGGACGTCAGCCAGTTCACGAAGGCCGCGCTCTTCCAGCCCGGCGTGCGCACCGAGAGCCTGGTCCGCTTCTCGTCGGTCGCGGGGGAGAACGGCTCGCCCGACACGTGGCGCGACCCCCGCGGGTTCGCGGTGAAGTTCTACACCTCCGAGGGCAACTACGACCTCGTCGGCAACAACACGCCGGTGTTCTTCATCCGCGACCCGATCAAGTTCCCGGACTTCATCCACTCGCAGAAGCGCCGCGCCGACAACCACCTGCGCGACCACGACATCCAGTGGGACTTCTGGACGCTGCGGCCCGAGTCGGCGCACCAGGTCACCTGGCTGATGGGCGATCGCGGCATCCCGTCGAACTGGCGCGAGATGGACGGCTTCGGCTCGCACACCTACCTGTGGGAGAACGCGGGCGGCGAGAAGTTCTGGGTCAAGTACCACTTCAAGACCGACCAGGGCATCGGCTACCTGCCCCAGGCCGACGCGGACCGCATCGCGGGCGAGGACTCCGACTACTACATCCGCGACCTGTTCAAGAACATCGAGAAGGGCAACCACCCCAGCTGGACGCTGTACGTCCAGGTGATGCCCTACGCCGAAGCCGCGGACTACCGCTTCAACCCGTTCGACCTGACCAAGGTGTGGCCGAAGGGCGACTACCCGCTGATCAAGGTCGGCCGCTGGGTGCTCGACCGCAATCCGGCGAACTACTTCGCGGAGATCGAGCAGGCCGCGTTCGAGCCGTCCAACCTGGTGCCGGGCATCGGCCCGTCGCCGGACAAGATGCTGCAGGGCCGCCTGTTCGCGTACCCGGACGCGCACCGCTACCGGATCGGCGCGAACTACACGCAGCTGCCGGTCAACGCGCCGAAGTCCCCGGTGAACAGCTACTCGCGCGACGGCGCGATGCGCTACAACAACCCGGGCGACCCGGTGTACGCGCCGAACTCCAAGGGCGGACCGCACGCGAACGCGGAGATCGCCTCCGAGACCGCGTCGGGCTACGGCGTCGAGGACGAGGTCATCCGGTCGGCGTACAAGCTCCACGCCGAGGACGACGACTTCGGCCAGCCGGGCACGCTCGTGCGCGAGGTGATGGACGACGCGCAGCGTGAGCGGCTCGCGAACAACATCATCGGCCACGCTTCGAACGACGTCTCGCAGCCGGTGCTCGAGCGCGTCTTCGAGTACTGGCGGAACGTCGACAAGGACCTCGGCGACAAGGTCGCGGACGCCTTCCGCAAGTAGAACGACCTCTCCAAGAGGCTGCTCCCACCACCGAACGCACCCGGCGCGCGTCATCCCCCGCGCACCGGGTGCGTTTCCATGTCCCCACTCGCATGTGAAACCAGAAGGTGGCGTGGCGTGCGTGGGGGATAACCCGAGTGGAGCAGTGCGACACGCTTGTCCGACGGAGTGATGAAGCCAAACGATCACCATTTACACCACTGTGGGTGAACGAACCGTTCTCCCGTGTCGACCGGTCACAGGTGGTCATAAAATTGTGCGAAAAGGATGATCTTCAGGGGGACGCACAAGATTTCACCGTTAATCAATTGTGGGGTTCTTCGCCGGGAATGAATCCGGCACGTAAGGGTTAGAAAACGGTTCAAACCGGTGATCGGGTGGTGTTCGGCCGATACGGCGGGTATCGATTTACCTCGTCAGGTCCCAGAGGCCAGGAGGTAAGGGAATGAAAGGCAACATTGCCCGGACGATTGCCGCGGTCGCCGCAGGCAGTCTGTTGGCGGTGGCCTCAGCCGGCGCCGCAACGGCTAGTACCGATGGTGGAAAGGGTTCGTCGAACACGCAGGCACTCGCCGCTCAGGTGCTGCAGATGCGGGACGGGCTCACCAAGGTCGCCTATGCCGGTGACGTCTCCAAGACGCGAGCGGACTTGGACAAGCTGAGCCCCGTCCTCGGTGACATCGCCGCAGGCAAGCGCTACCAGATCCAGACCGAAACACAGAAGCTCGGCGACCTGGCCAAGGGTCGTTCCGACGAATCCAGCAGGCTGCTGGCCGACCCGAAGGCCAAGGCACGCCAGCTCCCGCCGCTGCCGGTACCGATCCCCTCGCTCCCGGACCTGCCCGGACCGTTGAAGATCGTCAGTGACCTGGTGAAAGCCCTGTTGACCGCGGTGACCGGCATCCTCGCCGGCCTGCTCGGCGGACTCCCTGTCCCGCCGCTGCCGCTACCGCCGGTGCCGCTCCCCACGCCGTAATATCGCCGCGCGCCGACGGAAACCTTTCGCAGGGCGCGGGATCGCGACCAGCTCACGCTGGCAGGTAGGGGCGCCCTACAAAAGGTTTCCGTGGCCTTCGGCCAAAAGAGGCGCGCGGGATGAAGTCTCTCGTCGCGCTGACGCGCTTCCGAGAGACAGGCGTGGGCCGTTAGAGGAGTCGTCTGGTTTCGCCGTGCAGGGCGGCGGGCCACGAAATGGGGGCCGGAGCCCGAGTGGGGACATTTCTCCTCACTCGGGCTCTGGCCGTCACTTCGGGGCGAGCCCCAGCCGGAGGGCGCCCGCCGCTTCCGCCGTCGCCTCGCGGAACCGCTGACCGACCCCGAGGAAGTTGATGTACCCGTGGATCAGGTCCGGCTGGCGGCTGAGCGCCACCGGGACCCCGGCCTTCCGCAATTTCTCCGCGTAAGCCTCACCCTCGTCGCGCAGCGGGTCGAAACCGGCGGTCGCGATATACGCGGGCGGCAATCCGGAAACGTCACCGTGCAGCGGGGACAGTTTCGGGTTGTACAGATCGGTGCCCTTCGGCACGTAATGTCCTTCGAACCAGGTCATATCCGAGTCGGTGAGGAACAGGTCCTCCGCGAACAATTCCCGGGAACGGCGGCGCACGGTGAAATCGGTCGCCGGGTAGAACAGCAGCTGGAACGCCGGGACCCCGCCGCCGCGTTTCACCGCCTGCTGCGCGGTCACCGCCGCGAGGTTCCCTCCCGCGCTGTCGCCGCCGACGGCGATACGGGCCGGGTCGGCGCCCAGGTCCCGCGCCTTCGCGAAGGCGTACTCGAAGGCCGCGATCGCGTCTTCGGTGGCGCCGGGGAACTGCGTTTCCGGCGCGAGCCGGTACTCCACCGAAAGCACCCGCACGCCGGCCTGTTTCGCCAGGTAGCGGACGGTGTTGTCGTGGGAGACGCGGCTGCCCACCACCCAGCCGCCGCCGTGGAAGAACACCAGCAGCGCGGACGGATCCGGCAGCCCGGCCGGGGTGTAGAGCGTGGCGGGGACGTCGCCGTCACCCGTCGGGATGAGCAGCTCCCTGGTGGCGACCGGCTCGATGGTCTTCCCGCTGACCAGATGCCTGCTCGCGAGGAGCAGGCTGCGCGACTCTTCGACGCTCCCTCGCACCAGCGATGCCTTCGCGAGCTTCTGCAGACGAAGCAGGAGCTGGGCGTCCAGCGCGAGCTCCTGTCCGTCCAGGCGGAGCGGCGGTCCGGCGATGGCCCTTCTGGCCGGCCTCGGGAGCCAGAACGCCAGCTGCGAAAACGCGGCTTCGGCACGGATCTGGAGCGGTATCGCCATGCTTCCTCCTGAGGGCTTCTCGCCAGGTTACTTACGAGTAGGTATGCCGTCCAGCGGGAACCGGGCCTTTGCGGCGAACGGGTGTGACGCAAGCCTCCGTTCCAGATCCTGGTCCTCCACTTAAGTAGAGGGGTTAGCCTCGAAAGCGTGACTTCGACGAACGCGGTTCATGTCCTCGGTATCGGCGGCTCCCTGCGGGAGGGCTCGCAATCCGAGCGCGCGCTGCGCATCGCGCTGGGCGGCGCGGCCGAAGCCGGGGTCACCACCGAGCTCATCTCGGGGCCGGAGCTGGTTTTGCCGTTCTACGACACCGCGTTGGAAGAGCGGCACGAACAGGCCGTGCGGCTGGTCGAGGCGATCCGCCGCGCCGACGGGATCATCGTGGTCTCGCCCGGCTATCACGGCGCGTTGTCCGGCCTGGTCAAGAACGCCCTGGACTACGTCGAGGACCTGCGCGACGACGCCCGCCCGTACCTCGACGGCCGCGCGGTCGGCCTCGCCGCCGTCGCGTACGGCTGGCAAGCCGCGGTCACCACACTGGAGCAGCTGCGCACGATCACGCACGCACTGCGCGGCTGGGCCACCCCTTTGGGTGGTTCGATCAACACCGCGGAGACCAAGTTCGACGAAGGCGGCGGCGCCTCCGACGACAAGTCCGTCCGCACCCTCCGCCTGATCGGTACCCAGGTCGCCGAGTTCGCGCTGAGTCGCGCCGGTCACTGATTCGTTTGCGTCGGTCTTCGTCCGGGTAATTCCCGGAAGTGATGCCTGCCATGGGGTGGCAAGGTTTCGCGGTTGCGGGACGTTGGCACCACAGAGACGCTCAACGGGGCGTGTCTTGAGACCAGGAGGTAGGCGAAGAATGGCTGAGGCTCTGTACACCGCGGTGGCCACCGCTCGCGGCGACGGCCGCAACGGTGAGGTCACGTCCTCTGACGGCGTCATCGACGAATCGCTGGCGATCCCGAAGGAGATGGGCGGCCCCGGTGGTGACAAGACCAACCCCGAGCAGCTCTTCGCCGCCGGTTACTCCGCCTGCTTCCACTCCGCGCTGCAGCTCGTCGCGCGCCAGGCGAAGGTGAAGCTGGACGGCTCGACCGTCACCGCCGAGGTCAGCGTGCTCAAGCAGGGCGAGGGCTTCGGCCTCGGCGTCGCACTCAACGTTTCTCTTCCCGGCCTGGAGCAGGCGCAGGCCGATCAGCTCGTCGAGCAGGCGCACCAGGTGTGCCCCTACTCGAACGCGACCCGAGGGAACATCGAGGTCGCGCTGTCCGCGTCGGTCTGATCCCGGACGCGGCAGGTCCACTCCCGAACCGGCTATTTTCTGAAAGGAAGACCGAAGATGGGCAAGTCTCCGATCCAGAGTCCGCTGAGCGAAGCCGACAAGGAGATCACCGGTAACGCCTTGCAGGCCACGCTGGTCGATCTCGTGGATCTGTCGCTGATCGCGAAGCAGGCCCACTGGAACGTCGTCGGCTCGAACTTCCGCAGCGCGCACCTGCAGCTCGACGAGCTGGTCGCCACCGCGCGCCAGTACGTCGACGAGGTCGCCGAGCGCGCCAACGCCATCGGCGTCTCGCCGAACGGCCAGGCGAAGGCCGTCGTGGAGAGCTCCGGCCTCCCGTCGTATCCCGACAACTGGCAGTCCGTCGAGTCCACGGTCGCCGCGATCGTCGACATCCTCGCGGCGCTGATCCAGCGTCTGCGCAAGCGCATCGACGAGACCGACAAGAGCGACCTGGTGACCCAGGACCTCCTGATCGCGATCACCCAGGAGCTCGAGAAGGCGCACTGGATGTGGCAGGCGCAGCAGGCCTGACCCTCTCCGGTCCCGCGCATGTCATGAAAGGGGCTTTCAAGACGTTTTTCGTCTTGAAAGCCCCTTTCATGACACTCGGAGGTCGATCAAGGTGCCCTCGAAAGCTCCCGGGGCTACGTTCGGTCCATGGTGCTGCACAAGGGGAAAGCGACCGACCCGGACCGCGAAGGCGGGACCAACCCGCTGTACGCCGGCGCGTACCCCGCGCTCGCCGCGAGCATCCGCCTCCCGCACGACAGCCTCGCCGAAGATCCGCTGCCGCCCGACACCGCGCTCCAGCTGGTGCGCGACGAGCTGATGCTCGACGGCAACGCCCGGCTCAACCTCGCCACGTTCGTCACGACGTGGATGGAGCCGCAGGCCCGCGAGCTGATGGCCGAATGCGTCGACAAGAACATGATCGACAAGGACGAGTACCCGCAGACGGCGGAGCTCGAGCGGCGTTGCGTGAACATCCTCGCCGACCTGTGGCACGCGCCCGATCAGAACGCGATCATGGGCTGCTCCACGACCGGTTCCTCGGAAGCCTGCATGCTCGCCGGGATGGCGCTGAAGCGCCGCTGGTCGAAACTCGGGCGCACCGGCAAACCGAATCTGGTGATGGGCGCGAACGTCCAGGTCTGCTGGGAGAAGTTCTGCGAGTACTGGGAGGTCGAGCCGCGGCTGGTGCCGATGGACGGGAACCGCTTCCACCTCACCGCGGCCGAGGCGATCGCCCGGTGCGACGAGAACACCATCGGCGTCGTCGCGATCCTCGGGTCCACTTTCGACGGCAGTTACGAGCCCGTCGCCGAGATCGCGGCCGCGCTCGACGGGCTCCAGGAACGGTCCGGCTGGGACATTCCGGTGCACGTCGACGGCGCTTCGGGCGCGATGATCGCGCCGTTCCTCGATCCGGAGCTGGTCTGGGACTTCCGGTTGCCGAGGGTGGCGTCGATCAACACCTCCGGGCACAAGTACGGGCTGGTCTACCCCGGCGTCGGCTGGGTGGTGTGGCGCGACAAGGCGGCGTTGCCGGAGGAACTCGTCTTCAACGTCAACTACCTCGGTGGCGACATGCCCACTTTCGCGCTGAACTTCTCGCGCCCCGGCGCCGAGGTGGCCGCGCAGTACTACACGTTCGTCCGGCTCGGACGCGAAGGTTTCCGTGCTGTGCAACAGGCTTCGCGTGATGTGGCGACCCAGCTGGCCGACGGGATCGCCGGGCTGGGCCCGTTCGAACTGCTCACCCGCGGCGACCAGCTGCCCGTCTTCGCCTTCACGACGAAGGCGGACGTCGAGGGCTTCGACGTCTTCGACGTGTCACGGCGGCTTCGCGAACGTGGCTGGCTTGTCCCGGCGTACACGTTCCCGGAGAACAGGACCGATCTCGCGGTGCTGAGGATCGTGGTGCGCAACGGTTTCACCCACGACCTCGCGGATCTGCTGCTCGCCGACCTCCGGCGCCTGCTGCCCGAGCTCGACCACGGTCCGCGACGGCGGACGGCGTTCCATCACTGAGCCGGGTGCCCTGCGTCACGCCGGATTTCCCCTGGCCCTACCGGCGCGTAACGTCGGGGGGTATGGGAGTCGCCGGAGACGAACGTCAAGCGTTGAGCGAGCTTTTCGAAGAGGTCGGCCCGGACGCGCCGACCCTGTGCACGGGCTGGAAGACGCGGGATCTCGCGGCGCACCTGCTGGTGCGTGAGCGCAGGCCGGACGCGATGCCCGGGATCCTGGTGCCCGCGCTGGCGTCGTACACGCAGCGGGTGCAGGACTCCTACGCCGCGCGGCCGTGGGCCGACGTCGTGGGCAAGGTCCGGTCCGGCCCCGCCTGGTACTGGCCGACGTCGATCGGCGCCGTCGACGAGCTGACGAACAGCGCGGAATTCCTGATCCACCACGAGGACGTCCGTCGCGGGCAGCCCGGCTGGGAGCCCCGTCCGGCGGACCCCGCGCGGGACGCGGCGGCGTGGAAGTCGGCGAAGCAGGCGTCGAAGCTGAACCTGCGGAAATCGCCGGTCGGCGTGATCCTGAAGACCCCCGAAGCCCGCGAAGCGCGGGTCAAGGAAGGCCCCGACACGGTGACCGTGGTCGGCGCCCCGATCGAGCTGCTGCTGTTCGTCTTCGGTCGCGACGCCGCCCGGGTCACCTTCGAAGGTGACGCCTACGCGGTGGACAGGCTCCGGAAGCACGACCGCGGGCTCTAGAGTTCGGCCATGCCGATGATCAGTGTTTCGATGTTCCCCGGCCGGACGGCCGAACAGAAGCAGGCCCTCGTGCGCGAGGTGACCGACGCCTTCGTCCGCACCTGCGGCGGCAATCCCGAGGGAATCTGGGTGACCATCAACGAGATTCCCGCCGAACACTGGGCGTCCGGCGGGACTCTCTTCTCCGAGCGCTGACCCCGCTCGCCGGGGTCAGCGAAGCCCGACGGCCCTCAGCGCGAAGAACACCTCGATCGCCGTCTGCTTGATCGTCTCGGCGATCACCAGCGACCCGTGGCCCGCGTCGAAACGGTAGAACTCGAACGAGATCTCCCGCTTCTCGAGCCTGTCGAGGTAGTTCTCGACCTGCCGGATCGGGCAGCGCGGATCGTTGTCCCCGGCGAGCACCAGCACCGGCGCCGTCACGGCCTCGACGTAGGTGATCGGCGAGCATTCCCGGTACACCGCGGGCACCGTCTCCGGCGAACCGCCGAACAGCGCCCTGTCGAACGAGCGGAGCTGCTCCATCTCGTCCTCGTACGCGGCGACGTAGTCCGCGACGGGAACCCCTGCGATCCCCGCGGCCCAGCGCGCGGGCTGGGTGCCCAGCGCCAGCAGGCTCAGGTAGCCGCCCCACGAAGCGCCGTTCACCACGCACTTCTCCGGGTCCGCGAGTCCACTTTGGACGGCCCAGTCGTGCACGGCGGCGACGTCTTCGAGTTCGGTCAGGCCGGGACGTCCTTCGATCGCGTCGCGCCAGGCCGAACCGTAGCCCGTCGAGCCGCGGTAGTTGACCTCGACGACGGCGAATCCGGCGTCGAGCCAGACGGCGCGGTAGGCGGAGAACCGGTCTTCGTCGGCCGAATGCGGCCCTCCGTGCAGGGAGAAGACCGTCGGGAGCGGGCCTTCGGGCGCGTCTGCTGGACGGGAGACGAGCGCGTGGATCTGCCCGCCGATCCCGTCGACGAACGCGTCGGTGACCGGCGCGGACTCCGGAGCCCGCTCGCCCGGCGGTTCGAGGAGGACCGAGTCGGTGCCGTCCGCGGTCCTGGCGCGGACGGCGGTCGGCTGCGCGGCACTGGACCACGAGTACTCGACGGTGCCGTCGGGCCGCACCCCGGCGCCGCCGATCCGGCCCGGCGGGGTGTCCAAAGAGGACAATCCGCCGCTCGCGAGGTCGTAGCGGTGCAGGGAACTGCGGCCCTGGTGGAAGTGGACGACGAGGAGCGCATGCGCGTCCGGGTACCAGCCCGCGATCACTTCGCCCGGCAGATCGAGCTCGATCTCCAGCTCGGTGTCCGCGGCGGTGTCCCAGATCAGCAGTTCTTCGCGACCGCGCCGCTCGTGCAGCACCAGCAACCGCTGGTCGCCCGCGACCGGCGAGAACTCCAGTGCGCCGAGGCCCTTGCCTTCGCCGTCCCATTTGTCGGCGACCGTGGTGAAGCCGTCGGTCGACAAGACGCGCAGTGCGGGGTGTCGCGAATCACCGTGCTCGGAATGCGAGATCGCGAGCCGCGACTCGTCGCGGGAGAGCGAGGAGATCCCGGCGTCGTCGTCATGACGGTAGAAGCTGGTGGTCTCGCCGTCGATATGGGCGAAGAGTTCGCTGCCGTCGTCGGTCGAGACGCCGACCGCGATCACGCGGGTGCCGATCTCGAGCCCGGCGGGGTAGCCGTCGTGGACGTCCGGCACCGCGCGCTCGGCGGCGGCTCCCGGCGCGAACGGTTCGCGGACCCAGGAACCGAATTCGTCGCCGTCGGTGTCGTTGAACCACCAGATCCAGCGGCCGTCGGGGGACGGGGTCGCGTGCATGGTGCCGGCGGGGCGGTCGGTGACGCGGCGGTGCTCGCCGGTCGACCGGTCCCAGGAATAGACCTCCCAGACGCCGCTGGCGTTGGAGACGTAGATGTTCGCGTCCGGGGCGTCGATGGCCCACTCGGGGACCGAGATGCGCGGTGCGTGGAAGCGGGCCCGCCACCTGGCCTCGGCTTCGGCGTCGTCGAACAGGCGGTCCGGGACCGCCGCGGACGGATATTTGTTGCCTGGCTGCGTGCTCACCCCTCGATCCTGCCACCCCGGAGCCGTACTGTGTGCGGGGTGCTGGAGGGAAACACGCCGCGCGCCGCGGTGTCCGCGCGGTCGGCGCGCCAAGCGGTCGAACGGGCCGTGTTCGCGCAACCGCTGTTCGGGCCGGGGATGGGGGTCGTCGACGTCGGCTGCGGCCCGGGTTCGATCACCCTCGGTATCGGCGACGGGCACAGAAAGTCCACAGTGGACTTTCTGTGGGCCGACGCTCGCGCGTTGCCGTTCGCCGAGGCGTCGGTCGACGTGGTCTTCGCGCACGCCATCTTCGAGTACCTGAGGGAACCAGGGGCCGCCCTGGCGGAGCTGCGGCGGGTGCTCAAACCGGGTGGCGCCCTCGCACTGTCCACATCGGACTGGAGCCGGGCGCGGCTCCGGCCGAAGACGGCGAACGTCGACGCCGCGCTCCGCGGGCACTATCTGCTGTGCCGTCGCGCGGGTGGCGATCCGTTCGCCGGACGCTCCATTCCCGCCGCGGTCGCGGCCGCCGGTTTCACCGACGTGCGAACGAAAACCCGCTACCGCGCGGACGCGACGTACCGGGCGCTGGCGACATCGGTGGAGGCGCGCCTGGTGACGGCGCTGGAAACCGCGACCACCCCGGACCGCGACCAACTCGCCTCGGCCGCCCGCTCGGCGTGGTCGTGGGCGCGCTCCGGGGACGGCGATTTCGCCCAATGCTGGACGGAACTCCTCGCCATCCGCTGACGCCCTCTCTCTGGCTCTGGCTCTCTGGTTTCCCTGCTCTCGGTGTCGCTCTCCGGTGTCCCCAATGCCTCATCGGGGACACTCAGCGACTCAAATGCGACATCGGAAACCCCTGCGGCCAGTTGTCCACACCCGCCCGCCGTTGTGGACAACCGACCCCGTCACCCCCGCTTTCACCCGGTCCCGACGCCCCTCGCCGATACGCTGGGTCCGGGGTCGCCCCCCTGGGAGCGGCGGGGGCTGCCCGCGCGGTCTCGGTGGGGAGGGGTGCATGCCCTGAAGGCCACCTTTGAGACGCTCAACATCCTAAAGGTGGCCTTCAAGACATGCGGGAGTCTTGGGGTTTCCGGGGTTGCCCGCGTTTAGTCCTCTAGATGCGTTTGGGGAGCTGAAGGGGACCATGCCCGCATGCCATGCAGGGAAAGCGCCCTTCGCCGCATGCGACGTGGGTAAGGGGCCCTTCAGCCCACGACGCAACGCAAGAAGGTCCCGTTCGCGTGTTCTGCGAGCGGGACCTTCTTGATCTAGCGTCGGGGTGGCGGGATTCGAACCCACGACCTCCTCGACCCGAACGAGGCACGCTACCAAGCTGCGCCACACCCCGGATACTTCTTAGCGGGTCGTGGAGAAGTTTAGCGGACGGTGTTTCGCGCTTTGCGGGGGGCTGCTTTCCGGTGATCGCCGCTGGTCGTACCCCGTGGGACGAGGGTCAGCAGGCTGGCCTCGGGAGGGCACGCGAAGCGCGCGGGGGCGTATGGCGAGGTGCCCAGTCCGGCGGAGACGTGGAGCCACATCTGGGCGCCCCAGCGGGACGCGCCGCGGGCGCGGGTGCGGTCGAGTTCGCAGTTGGTGACGAGCGCGCCGTAGCCGGGGACGCGGAGTTGCCCGCCGTGCGTGTGGCCGGCGAGGACGAGGTCGTAGCCGTCGCCCGCGAACTCGTCGAGGACGCGCGGTTCCGGGGAGTGCGTGACGCCGATGCGGACGGCGGCGCCGGTGTCGGCCGGGCCCGCGATGTCGGCGTACCGGTCGCGCCGGAGGTGGGCGTCGTCGACGCCGGCGGTGAACACGTACTGGTCGGCGACCTCGATGGTGCGGCGGACGTGTGTGAGGTCGTCCCAGCCGTGTTCGACGAAGGCCGCGCGGAGGTCGCGCCAAGGCAGGTGCTCGCCGTGGATCCGCTTCTTCTTGCCCTTCGGCATGAGGTAGCGCGCCGGGTTCTTCGGTTTCGGTGCGTAGTAGTCGTTGCTGCCGAAAATGAACACGCCGGGCCGCTCGAGCAGGGGGCCGAGTGCGCGCAGCACCGACGGGACGGCCTGCTGATGTGACAGGTTGTCACCGGTGTTGACGACGAGGTCCGGTTCGAGCTCGTCGAGCGCGGCTACCCAGCGTTGCTTGCTCACGTGCCCGGGCAGCATGTGCAGGTCCGAGATGTGGAGGATCGTGAAGGGCTTCGCCCCCGCGGCGAGGACCGGGAGCTCCGCGGTGCGAAGCGTCCACCGGCGCCTTTCGATGCCGACCGCGTAACCGAGGGTCGCGGCTCCCAGGGCGACGGTTCCCACGGCCAAGCGCCGTACCGTCGCCCTCGAGGTGTTGCTGTTACTGAGCGTGCTCACAACGTCCAGTTTACGTGCTCATCGGTGGTGATCGTCCGCCCCCATTCCGGCGATCCCGAAGAATCGCTGGAATGGCCTCTTTTCTTCACTTTCCGTGGTCGGCGCGGGGTGTGGTGATCAGCCGACATGATCCCGTCGACCAGTGTTCCCCGTTAGGCCGCCAGCTGCTCACTCAAAGTTAGATACATGTGACTCATCGTGATTTGCGCTGGTTGACATGGCCCTGACCGATCAGCGTCCGCCGCCCATGTACTTCGGGTCCGGCTGCGGCAACGGCAGCGGTTCCTGGCCTTCGAGGATCTTCGACATCGCCCCGAACCAGGTCTGCGCCGGCGTCTTCCCGCCGAACATGTTCTCGCAGCGGGTGTTCACGTTACCCGGGCCGAGGTAGCACAGACCGCCGTTTCCACCCTTCGGGCGGAACACCATCGCCGCGCCCGCGAGCTGCGGGGTGGCCCCGAGGTACGTCCCCGAGCCGTTGCTCTGCGTCGTTCCGGTCTTGCCCATCACCGGGCGGGTCCACCGGGCACCGTTCGCGGCGCCGAACGACGTCCCGCCGGGCTGGCTGTCCCTGCTCAGGCCGACCGCGAGGGTGTTGGCGAGACCTTCGGGGACCACCTGCTCGCAGGCGGCTTCCTTGACGGACACCGGCTTTCCGTCCCGGTCGGTGACACCGGCCAGCGGGGTCGGCGGGCACCAGACACCGCCGCTCATGATCGTGGCGCCGACGTTCGCCAGTTCCAGGCCGCTCAGCGGGGCCGGGCCGAGGGTGAACGACGCGTTTCCGGGCCAGCCGGGCCTCGGGCCGAAGGCCTGGAGCTGACTGGCGTTGGCGCCGGGATTATCGGACTTCGGATCGACGGCGCCGCCGCCGAGGTTGCTGGTCATGGTGTCGCGCATGCCGAGTTTGCGCGCCATCTCCACGATCGGCCCGGTGCTCCCGACCTTCTCCTCGAGGGCCACGAACGCGGTGTTCGGCGAGGTCGCCAGCGCCTGCTGCATCGACATGGCCCCGCCGGCGGGGTTGTAGTCACCCGCGTTGCCGAGGCAGTACCAGCGGGAGCGCAATGGCGGCCCGGTCGGGGCGCACTTGGGGCCACCACCGGCGAACACACTCGAGGTGTAGAAGTCGGGCACCGGAAGGGAACTGTTGATCCCGGCCACGCCCGCTTCCAAGGCCGCGGCGGCGGTGAAGACCTTGTACGCCGAGCCCGCGCCACCGGTGTTGTAGACGCCGGAAGGCAACGCGAAGGTCGTCTGGCCCTGGTCTTCGTGCAGCCCGTAGTCACGGTTCGCCGCCAGCGCCACGACTTCGTGCCGGTTCTTGCCCGGCTTCACCAGCGACAGCGTGTTCGCGACGTTGTCCTGCGTCTTCTTGACCTGTGCCTCGGCCGACATCTTGGCTTCGTGGTTCGCCCGTTCGTCCAAAGTGGTCTTGATCTGGTAGCCGCCGGTGTAGAGATCGTCCTTCGTCATGCCGTTCTTGAGGAGATAGTCCTCGACGTACTGACAGAAGAAACCGTTTTCCGTTCCGGCGCCGGTGCAGTTCGACGCGGGCTTCTGCGGGCCGCCCTCGACGACGCCGAGCGGTTCGCCCTTGAACCGGTCCGCGTCCACCTTCGCGAGCTTGTGGTTGTCGACCATGCGGTCCAGCACCAGGTTGCGGCGCTCGGTCGCCTTCGCCGGGGACTTCCACGGGTCGTTGACGATCGGGTTGTTCACCAGACCGGCCAGCAGCGCGGCCTGCGGCACCGTCAGCTTCTCGACCGGGGTGTTGAAGTACGCCTGCGCGGCCGCGCCGACGCCGAAGATCTCGCGCGAGAACTCGACGACGTTCAGGTAGCCGGTCAAGATCTGCATCTTGTTCAGCTTGGTTTCCAGCTGGATCGCGATCCGGGCTTCCTTCAGCTTCCGGGCGACCGACTGTTCCTGTGCGCGCTTCTGGCCCGGCTTGTCGTCCCGGTAGACGACGTTGATCAGGTAGTTCTTGACGTACTGCTGGGTCAGCGTCGAAGCGCCCTGCGTGTCACCGCCGGTGCTGTTGCTGACCGCGGCACGCAGCGTGCCCTTCCAGTCCACCCCGTTGTGCTCGTAGAAGCGCTTGTCCTCGACCGAGATCAGCGCCCACTTCATGGCGTCGTTGATCTGTGTCTCGTTGGTCGGGATGCGGAACTGCTTGTACAGCGTCGCGATCTGCTTGCCGGTGTTGTCGGTGATCGTCGTCACCAGGGGTGGCGGAATGTCCGCGAGGTCCGAAGATGTCTTGTCGACGGTCTCGCTCGCCTGGTTGGAGATCACACCCGCGGCGCCCGCCACCGGGAACAACATTCCCGCGACCAGCACCCCCGCGAGCACACACAGGCCAATGAGCTTCAGCAGACCGTCCGTTTTGCGCACGCGGACCAGGGTACGCGGATCCCGTTAGCCCACCGTGACGTCACCTCGCTGTCGGTGCGGATTCGGTCACGAAATCGACCCCATGTGGTGACGGCTGGTAATGGGAGGCATCCTAGGGCTTGGCGGAGGGAACCGAGGGCCCTTACAGTCCGTCAACGTCTCACGTATGAAAAAGCCGACAGACGGGTGAGTGCGAGCGGCAGTCGCATTCGACCGAACGGAGGCACCGGCACCGGGGAGGTGCCGGCCGAACCGACGTGAGCACAAGGGAGACACGCTCATGGGGGCAGGAGCGCACGCTTTTCGTCCCCCCGTGGTGTGTCGAACACCAGGGTAGGGAGCTGGGGGTATGGAAACCAACCAGTCGAGCTGGCGAATCAATGCGTCGTGCCGCGACACCGATCCGGACGGTTTGTTCGTCCGGGGGGCGGAACAGAACCGGGCCAAGGCGGTCTGCCTCGGTTGCCCGGTCAGGACGGAATGTCTCGCCGAAGCGCTCGATGGCCGGATCAACTTCGGCATCTGGGGAGGTATGACCGAACGGGAACGGCGGGCGCTGCTGCGACGGCGGCCGGACGTGACCAGCTGGGCGGACCTGCTTGAAGCGGCGAAGCGCAGTTTCACCGGGATCGACGAAGAGGAAGACGTACGCGTCCGAGTCTCGTGATCAGGAATCCGTGGAGGACCCCTTCCCTGAGTCCAAGGTAGGGAAGGAGTCCTTCACGGACTTTCAGGACTGTGTGGCGAGTCTTGTGCCGATGTCGCGCAGGCCTTCGAGATCGTGCACGTCACTGGGGAGCGCGGGCACCCGCACCAGCGGGACCTCGGGATGAGCCCGCGTGAACCTGGCGAGCAGCCGCGTCTCTCGCTCGGCCAGCGCGACCCGGTCCGCGTGCAGGCGGAGGACGGCTTCGGCCAGCGGTGCGCCGGTCTCGCCCTTCGCCAGCTGCTCGGCGGCCGCGATGGCCTCCGCGCCGGTCAGCGCGGCGAGCACCGGATGCGTCCGGTTCGCGACCAGCCCGGCCAGCGGCATGCTCTCTTCCGAAAGCCGCTCCACGAAGTAGGACGCCTCGCGCAGCGCGTCCGGCTCCGGCGCGGCGACCACGAGGAACGACGTCCCGCCGGACCGCAACAGCTCGGAGGTCTTGCGCGCGCGTTCGCGGAAGCCGCCGAACATGCTGTCGAAGGCCTGCATGAACGCCGAAGCGTCGGTCAGCAGCTGGCCGCCGATGATCGTCGAGACGGCCTTCGCGAACATCGAGAACCCGGCGTTGACGACCTTGCGCAGTCCCCAGCCGCCCGCTTTGGCCGGACCGGTGAGCAGCCGGATCATCCGGCCGTCGAGCGCGCTGGAAAGCCGCGTCGGCGCGTCGAGGAAGTCCAGCGCGGACCGGCTCGGCGGGGTGTCGACGATGATCAGGTCCCACTCGTCGGTGGCCGCGAGCTGCCCCAGCTTCTCCATCGCCATGTACTCCTGCGTACCGGAGAACGACGTGGAAATGGTCTGGTAGAAGGGGTTCTGCAACAGCTGCTCGGCGCGTTCCGGGCCCGCGTGCACCCGCACCATGTCGTCGAAGGTGCGGCGCATGTCGAGCATCATCGCCCAGAGTTCGCCCTTGGGTTCGAAGCCTTCGACGTGCACCTGTTTCGGGTGATTGCCCAGTTCACGCAGGCCGAGCGCCTGCGCCAGCCGCCGCGCCGGGTCGATGGTGAGCACCACCGTCTGCCGTCCGCGTTCGGCCGCGCGCAGCGCCAGCGCCGCCGCGGTGGTCGTCTTGCCGACCCCGCCGGACCCGCAGCAGACGATGACCCGGCTCTCCGGATCGTCGATCAGCTTGTCGATCTCCAGGATGTCCGACATCAGCGCACTCCCTGCTCGGTCAGCGCTTCGGCGAGGTCGTACAGCGCCGCGACGTCGACCCCGTCGGTCAGGTCCGGCAGTTCGAGGCCGGGAAGGTCCGCTTCGGACAGTTGCTCGCGGGCGCGTTGTTCGGCCGCGACCCGGACGGCGTGCTCGACGGTCTCCTCGACCAGCGCGTCGAGAGTGCTGTCGGGCAGGTTCAGCCCTGCCGACGCGAGCCCGGCGCGGACGCGCGAGGCGTCGACGCGGCCGTCCGCGGCGGCCGTCACCGAACGCGCGGGCAGCCTCGGCGGGCGGACCCGGTTGACCAGCACCGCGCCGGGGCGCAGATCCGCGCCGTCGAGTTCGGCGACCGCTTCGACGGTCTCCCGCACCGGCATCTCTTCCAGCAGCGTCACCAGGTGGATGGCGGTCTCGCCGGAGTGCAGCAGCCGGACGACGCCGTCGGCCTGGCCGCGGATCGGTCCGGTCTTGGCGAGATCGGTCAGCGCCTTGGTGACGTCGAGGAACTTCACGACCCGGCCGGTGGGCGGCGAGTCGACGACGACGGCGTCGTAGGTGTGGCGGCCGTCCGATTCGGTCCGGCCGACGCATTCCTTGATCTTGCCGGTCAGCAAGACGTCGCGAAGCCCCGGCGCGAGCGTCGTGGCGAACTCGATCGCGCCCATCCGCCGCAGCGTCCGCCCCGCGAAGCCGAGGTTGTAGAACATTTCGAAGTATTCGAGGAGCGCGGCCTCGACGTCGATGTGCAGTGCGCGCAGCTCACCGCCGCCGGGCACGGCCGCGATGCGCTGCTCGGCGTACGGCAGCGGCTCGGTGTCGAAGAGCTGGGCGATGCCCTGGCGGCCTTCGACCTCGATCAGCAGCACTCGGCGCCCGCCCTTGGCGAGCGCGAGGCCCAGCGAGGCGGCGAGCGTGGTCTTGCCCGTCCCGCCCTTGCCGGTGACGAAATGCAGCCTGGCTCTCGCGAGTTCGTCGGTCCAGCCGGCAAGGGATGTGCTCACCGGTCCCACCCTAATTGAGGGTTCAGCTCGCCAGCATCATGACGCCGAGCGCAGCCGCGACCACCGCGACGATGACCCAGGTCAGGACGCCGGACAAGACCGTGAGCATCACCACACCGAGCAGCAGGAGGACCACGAAGGCCACCGCGCCGGTGATCGCGACCGTCCCCGAGCTGTCCGTGCGGTCCCGTGCCTTCGCCATCAGGACGAGCACCAGCGGCAGCCCGGCCGCGGCGAGCAGGACGGTCGCGACCACGCGCCAGGTCTCCACCCGGCCACGTTAGCTCCCGATCGGCGTCGCGGGCACGCACGGGACGGGCTTCGCGTGCGCCGGGTCGAGGGCGTTGAGGACGTGCCCGGCCGCGTTGCGGTCGGCGGCGACCCCGGCGTGCTCCGCCAGGTCCAGCGGGCAGCTGTCCTGCAGGACGATGTTCTTCACGTTCGGGCCCTTGCCCATGCCGCTCGTGTACGGGACGACGGCCTCGTCGTAGCGGGTCATGATGTTCGTGTACGTCACGCCCGGCTGGAAGACGCCGTTCCCGGCGCGCAGCTTCGTGAGGAACTCCGAACCGCGGAGGAACTGGCGGCACGAGCCGCAGGCCGGGTCGAGGATGCCGTTGATCCCGGGTGCGAGCCCCAGCGCGCCTGCGAGCGCGTAGAGGTGCGAGGCGCCGAACAGGGTCGTGCCGTCCCACAGCGGGGTCAGGCTGACGTACTTGTCCACTTTGGACGCTCCGCCGAGGAACTTCACGTAATAAGAAGGCATGAGCGTGCCCTCGGAGTGCCCGAGGATGTCCACCTTGGACGCTCCGGTCGCACCGAGGACCTTGTCGACGAACGCCGACAGTTCCTTCGCGCTCTGTTCCATCGGCAAGAGCCCGCCGGGCTGGTAGATCGGCAGCGGCTTGCCGGGAATTCCGTAGGTCAGGGAGAAGACGCAGTACCCGTTGTTCTTGAGCAGCGGGCCGAACGTCTGCCAGTTCACCGTCTGGTTGGCGCCGAGGCCGTGCGTCAGCACCACGGGGTTCGGGTGGGCGGTACTCGGACTGCAGTCGAAATCATTCGACCCGGGTGGCGGGCCCCCGGGATTTGCCGCTTGCGCGGGCAGGGCGGCGGCGAGGGTCCACGGAACGGGAAGCTTTTGGTCGGCGTTCGCCGGTGCGGCGCAGATCAGGGCAAGGGCCGCGGCCGCACAGGCGGCGGCAAGGGACTTCGTTGTCCGCATGTCAACGTCCTATCTACTCACGAGTAGGTGTGAAGTGAACCACATCGACGGGAAATCGGCGAACCGGTCGCGAGAGGGTTTTCCGCATGTGTGTCGGGCGCTCTTGCCGGTTTGGCTACGCTCCCCGACATGAGCGCCACCAAGTGGGAGTACGCGACCGTCCCCCTGTTGATCCACGCCACCAAGCAGATCCTCGACCAGTGGGGCGAGGACGGCTGGGAGCTCGTCACCGTGCTCCCGAACCCGACCGGCGAGCAGCACGTCGCCTACCTCAAACGAGCCAAGAACTGAGGGATTGAAGCCATGACCTGGAGCGATCGACTCGCCGAGCTCGGTATCGAACTTCCCGGCGTCGCCGCCCCGCTGGCGGCCTACGTGCCCGCCGTCCGCACCGGTTCGCACGTCTACACGTCGGGGCAGCTGCCCTTCGTCAAGGGTGAGCTCGAAGCGACCGGCAAGGTCGGCGCCGAGGTCAGCCCCGAAGAGGCGAAGCAGTACGCGCGGACTTCGATCCTCAACGCGCTCGCCGCGGTCGACTCGATCGCGGGCGTCGACAACATCGTGCGCGTGGTCAAGGTCGTCGGGTTCGTGGCGTCCGCGGAGGGCTTCACTGGTCAGCCCGCGGTGATCAACGGGGCGTCCGAGCTGCTCGGCGAGATCTTCGGCGACGCGGGCATCCACGCCCGCTCGGCCGTCGGGGTCGCCGAGCTGCCGATCGGGGCGCCGGTCGAGATCGAACTGATCGTGGAGGTGAAGTGATGGACCCGGACATCGAGAAGTCCTCGCACGAGCTTCTGCTCCGGCTGGCCGGACGGCTGCCGGATCAGCTCTTGTGGCGGTTCCGCGACTGGCTGGGCGAGGGCGCGATGGGGACGCTCGCGCGGACGCTCCCCAGGTCTTTGCTTAAGCACAGGATCGATCTGGACCAAACCGAGTATCGCCTGCTAGTCGCCGGGCTCATTCCTCACGGGGCGGACTGGCATCAGGTGAGTTCCACCCTGGGGGTAGACGACGTCACCGAGACCAGGTACACATTCACGCAGAGTGCGCCCGAATGGGTGAACTCCGTCGACTCTGTGTCCGTACTGATCCACGCAACGTTGCGGGGGCGGCCGGATGTGGGTGAGGTGCGGCAAAGCTGGCGACACCTTGGTGTGGTCGGCGAGGGTGGGGCGAAACGAGTCCTCCTGGTCACGGCGCTCAACGGGCTGCCGAGGCTGACGGGCGAACTGCAGCGCGTCCTGCGCGTGCTGGGGGACGAGGAGCCCGGCGTCGAGGTCCTCCCGCCGAGCATCGATCTCACCGGCTATCACCGCACCGCGCTCGCCAGTTCCGAACTGGTCTGTGTGGGCGCGGTGGACACCGGAAGTCGGCTGGTCGCCGCTTAACGCTCGCACCACCAGGCGAGCCGGGAGGGAGCAGAGCAATGGTGGAGGTCCACGACGGCCCGCCCATGGACGGGTTCTCGGTGCCCCTGCGCCTGCACAACCTGTTACTGGCCCTGGCGGGTCGTATCGACGACAGTGCTTTGACCGAAGCGCGTGAGCTGATCGCGCGTGCGCACATCGACGAAGCGGTGGAGCTCACCACCGGCACCCTGATCGCGGGGAAGATCCCGGTGAGCTCGTCCGAACAACGTGAACTCGCGCTCGTCCTCGAGATGAGCCGGTCCGACGCCACGCTGGCGAACGACCTGCTCGTCGAGGAGGACGAGTCGGTGCTCACCCACCGGTTCACCGGAGAGAACACGCCCGAATTCGGCCTCGCCGAGGCGCTCGACCGCACCCTGCAGGTGCTGCCGGACGTCCGGTCGGTGCACGCGGTGTGGCGGAACACGCCCGCCGGAAGCGTGCCCGGCGCGTTGCCGCAGCGGGTGGTCCTGGTCGAGATCGGCCCGGAGGGCAACCCGCCCGCGGTCGCGTTCCGCGTGGACACCGCGCTTCGCCGCGCGGGGATCCGTTCGGTCGTCGAGGTCGCGGGACCCGGTGTCGCCCGGTCCGCCTACCACCAGGCCGCTTCGTCGGCCGCGAGTCCTGTCTGGGTCACCGGGAGTACCCATTCCAGTGACTTTCGGTCCGAGCCGGTGACCCCACCGGCCGCTCCGGCCCCGGCTCCCGAGCCGGCCAAGGAGCAGCCGAGCAGGCACGGGCTGCGCCCGGTGGGCAGCGGTGGCCACGAACCGGCCGAGCCGATCGCACCGGTGGTGCCGATCGTGCAGCAGGTGCCCGCGCCGGTTTCGCCGCCGCCTTCACCGGAGCCGGCGCCGCCGCGCAAGTCGCGGGCGGAGACCCGCGCCGAGCGCACGGCGGACCTGACCCCGGCCGAAGTCGCGCAGCTGCGGCAGGCGCTCAAAGAGGACCCCGAAAAGGGCCGTGAGATCGCCTCGGGCAAGCCGAGCATGCACGAGGTCGTCGAGCTGCCCGCTCTCGACCTCGACGACCCCAGCCTGAGCGAGCGCGATCGTGCGCTCCTTCGCGAGCTGCACGCCGAGCTCGCCGAACGGGAGCGCGCCGAAGCGGCGAAGATCCGGCTGAACGGGGCTTCGCGCAGCAGCGGCTCCAGCTGGTCCTAGCAAGCTCTAAGCGTTTCGTCCTCTGGACGCGGTGGTTGCACGCGCAACTATCGCAGCCAGAGGACGAAACGCGATGCAGCCAGAGGACGAAACGCGATGTTAGGTTGCGTGGTGTGGCTGAAGAACTGACATTCGACATCCCGGTGGGGGCCGGGGTGGGCACCCGCGCCAACGCCGACGGCGAGCCGGTGACGCCCAAGGACGCGGCGACCGTGATCCTCCTCCGTGACGGCGCGCAAGGCGTCGAGGTCTTCCTGCAGCACCGCGTGAAGGGCATGCCGTTCGCGGGCGGGATGACCGTTTTCCCCGGCGGTGGCGTGGATTCCCGTGATGTCGACGCTTCGGTGAGCTGGGCGGGCCCGCAGCCCGCTTGGTGGGCGGAGCGCTTCGGCTGCGAAGAATCGCTCGCCCGCGCCCTGGTGTGCGCGGCCGTGCGCGAGACGTTCGAAGAGTCGGGCGTGCTGCTCGCGAGTGTCGGGGACGAGGTCGTCACCGACGCGACGCCGTATCACGACGCTCGCGAAAAACTGGTCTCCCGCGAACTCTCGCTCGCCGCGTTCCTCGAGGCGAACGGCCTGACCCTGCGCTCGGATCTCCTGCGCCCGTGGGCGAACTGGGTCACCCCGCCCCAGGAACCTCGCCGCTACGACACCTGTTTCTTCGTCGCCGTGCTGCCCGAGGGGCAGCAGGCGGACGGCGCCACCTCCGAGGCCGTCAGCTCCGGCTGGCAGCGGCCGGAGGAAGCCATCGCCGACGCCAAGGAAGGGCGCCGCATGCTCATGCCCCCGACCTGGATCACCCTCGCGGAACTGGGCGCGTTCGACTCCGCGGCCACCGCGCAGGCGGTCGAGCGCGAGATCAAGAAGATCATGCCGACGCTGGTGCGCGACGGCGACAAGGTCCGCGTCGTACTGGACCCGGCGTGAGCGCCCCCGCGTACGGCGTGCTGCGCCGGGTCACGCCCACGGCCTCCGTGCTGCTGGAGCACAATCCGTCGTCGATGACGTTGGAGGGCACCAATTCTTGGGTGCTCCGCGGGCCCGGCGCGGCCGGTTCGGTGGTCGTCGACCCCGGCCACGAGGACGTCGAACACCTGACGCTGCTGGCGGAAACCGGCGACGTCGAGCTGATCATCCTGACCCACCACCATCCCGACCACGCCGAGGGCGCGCCCTGGTTCGCCGACCGCGTCGGCGCACCGGTGCGGGCGTTCGACGATTCGCTTTGCGTCGGCGGAAAGTCCCTTGTGGACGGTGAAGTGGTCGAGGCGGCCGGGCTGGCGCTCTCTGTGCTGCACACGCCCGGGCACACCGGTGACTCGATCTGCCTGGTGTCCGACGGGCAGATCCTGACCGGTGACACCATCCTCGGCCGCGGCACCACCGTGCTGCACGACCTCGGCGACTACCTGCGCTCGCTGCGGAAACTCATCGAGCTGCCCGGCGGCACCACCGGCCTGCCGGGGCACGGCCCCGAACTGCCCGATCTGGCCGCCACGGCGCGCGAATACCTGGCGCACCGGGAAGAACGGCTGGACCAGGTGCGTTCGGCACTGAAGGTCCTCGGCGCGGAAGCCACTCCGCGCCAGGTGGTCGAGGTCGTCTACGCCGACGTCGACAAGGCTTTGTGGGCGCCCGCCGAGTGGAGTGTGCGGGCGCAGTTGGACTACCTGAGGTCGGAGGACGGCGAATGAGTGACGTCGAGGTCGAGTTCTACTGGCGCCCCGGATGCGGGTTCTGCGCCGCGCTGGAGCGGCCGCTCTCGAAGAGCGGTTTCAAGGTGAAGCGGGTCAACATCTGGGAGGACCCGGAAGCGGCCGCGCGCGTGCGCTCGGTGGCGGACGGGAACGAGGTCGTGCCGACGGTGTTCGTGGGCTCGACGGCGATGGTGAACCCTTCGTTCGGCGAAATCGAGGCCGCGGTGAAGGCCGCTTCCGCCTGACCTGTTTCGCGCTCGCGAGAGTGCTATGAAAGGCCCGTTGCTTGCAAAATTTGCAAGCAACGGGCCTTTCATAGCGTTCAGGTGAGGTCAGGTCAGCGCGGGAGCATCGGCATCACGTAGTACGTCAGGTCCACTTCGCTCGGCTCGACCGAGCGGATGACGCAGGCCCGCATCCCGGGCTGGATGTCGAGCCGCACCCGCTCCCCGGCGAAACCCTGCAGCGCGTCCAGCAGGTAGCGCGCCTGGAACGAGGGCGACGTCCGGCCGCCGGACACTTCGGCCTTCAAGGTCTGCTCGGCCTCGCCGGTGTCCTGTTTGGAACTGGCCAGCCGCAGGTGTGAGTCGCCGACCTCCAGCGTCAGCACCCGGCGCTCGTCCGCGTAGACGCCCACCCGGCGCACGGCGGCGGCCAGCGCGTCGGCGGTGACCTCGACCGTCGTGTCCACAGTGGACGATTCGATCAGCTTCTCCGACAGGAATCCCGCGTCGAGCACGGCGGTGGTGACGGCGACGCCGGACCAGCTCAGTCCGAAGCGCGTCCCGTCGCCGTGCAAGCCGACTGGGCCCCGCGCCTGTTTGGCCGTCTCGGCGAGCAGGCCCGCCGGGACGAGCGCGTCGATCGGGTCGCCGCCGGCGCGCAGCGGCAGGGTGGCCACGGCCATCCGGTACCGGTCGGACGCGGTCAGCCGCAGTTCACGGCTGAAACTCTGCACGCGGACGCCGGTGAACATCGGCAGCGCGTCGTCCTTGGCCGCGGTGCCCGCGACCGTGCGCAACGCCGTCACCAGCGCGGCACCGTCCACTTCGGACACCAGGGGTGGCATGTCCGGCAAGCGCAGTTCGCGGCTCAGCAGCGGCAGCGCGAACCGGCCGCCTTCGACCCGCACGGCCAGCCGTGAACCTTCGACGACCAGGCGCACCTGATCGTCGTCGAGCATGCGCAGGGTTTCCGCGAGCGGCCCGGCGGGGACGACGACCTCACCGTCGGTGTGCGCGACGGCGTCGCAGGTCAGGCGGACCGCTCGTTCGCTGTCGTTGCCGCCGACGGTCAGGCCTTCCCTCCCGGCTCGCAGGAGCAGGCCGGAACGGGCGGAAAGCAGCCGGGCGGCGGCGGAAACGGCGGACGAGAGGGAGCGGGTGGCGGCAGTCAGGTCCATGCCCGCAAGTTAGCGGGCGGCACCGACAAGTTCGGGGGCCTCGGCGACGGGTCCGGACGGCTGCGGGCGGAAGGTGCCGCGCAGCAGCCAGACCACCGCGGCGAGCGCGAATCCGACGACGCCGGCGGCGAGGAACGCCGCTTCGTATCCCGCGTGCTCGACGAGGTAACCGCTGATCGACTGGCCGAACGCGAGACCGAGGGTCACCGCGGTGAGCACCCAGCCGAACGCCTCGGCCGCCGTGCCCTTCGGCGCGGCGATCTCGATGGCCGCGGAGTGCGTCGTCGACTGCGGCGTGATGAGGGCACCCGCGGCGAGCATGGCGAGCGCGAGGCCCCAGAGCGACCCCGGCAGCGCGAGCAGCGCCACCAGCGCGCCGAATCCGGCGAGCAGGACCGGCAGCCGCAGGCCCATCTGACGCGGCCACGGGCGCAGGCTGTACGCGACGCCGAACGCGACCGAGCTGACCGACCACGCCGAAAGCAGCAGTCCGCCGATGGAGGTGTTCCCCGCCTCGGTGGCGGCCGCCGGGACGGCGACCTCGACGAAGCCGATCACGGCGCCGAAGCCCAGCGCGGCGATCGCGAGGGTGCGCATGCCGGGGCTGGCCAGCGCGCCGAGCAGTTTGCCGCCCGACGACGGAGCCGGTCCCCAGGCCCGCACGGTCGGGCTCAGCGCGAACAGCACCGCGCCCGCGATCATGGTCAGCGAGCCCACGACGATTCCGGTGCCCGCCCACGGCGCGGCGATCAGCAACCCGGCGAACCCCGGGCCCAGGATGAAGAAGACCTCCATGCTGATCGCTTCGTAGGAGAACGCGGCGTTCCGCGTCGGCCCGGCGGGCAGCAACCGTGTCCACAGTGCCCGCGAGGCCGAGCCGACCATCGGTTCGGTGATCCCGGTGCCGAAGGCGAGCGGGACCAGCACGAGCGTCGGCGCGTGCGCCTCGATCGCGAACACCAGCCCGGTCATCGCCAGCGCGAAGAACACCGTCGTGGTCAGCAGTGGCCGCGTCGGCCCGAAACGGTCGATGAGCCGTCCCTGCACCACCGCGCCGACGGAGACACCGATCAGCGACCCGGCCGACACCAGCCCGGCCGAGGCGAAGGAGCCCGTCTCGCGCTGGACGTAGAGCAGCGCGGAAATGCCGATCATGGCGATCGGCAGGCGGGCGAGCAGGGACGCGATGACCGCCCCGCGGGAACCGGGCGCCGTCAGCGCGGCTCGGTAGTCGGCGAGGGAGGTGCGGTGGTTCTCGGCGGAAGCGGACACAGACTGGGACACGCGTACCAGTATGAACTACTTTGGTACGCGAGTACCAGATCTCGGCCGGTAAGTTTGGTCACCACCGGATTCGGGTACTACGAGCCCTGGAGCCCACTGGTTCGTCACGATCGGGTAACAGTCAGTCAAATCTGAGTCATTCGGGGCAACAAATCGACGCAGATGGCGTCCTTGAGAGTGAAAGAGCTTGAATCCACGGCCGACGGCCGTGGATGGTTGTACGACATCACACAATCTCCAACTCCCTCCGGCGTACGGGTCGGGGCCTGAATCCGGAGGGCGGGGAGCGCGGATCGTCGGGGGATGGTCCGCGCACAGCGAAGAGCCGGTGCGCCACGTCGGGGGTGGCGCCCGGCTCTTCGTTGTCTCTCCGCAAGTAGTCCTCTAGTTGCGGTACTTGAACGCACAACTGCCGCAAGTAGAGGACTACTTGCGGCAGTTGAGGGGTGCTGTCAGTTCCCTACCGGGCGCGTCGGGCCAGACGCTCCGGGTCCAGGATCAGGACGCTCTTGCCCTCGAGCCGCAGCCAGCCGCGGTGCGCGAAGTCGGCGAGAGCCTTGTTGACGGTCTCGCGCGAAGCGCCCACGTACTGGGCGATCTCTTCCTGCGTCAGGTCGTGCGTGACCCGCAGCAGGCCTGCCTCCTGGCTGCCGAACCGCTGCGCGAGCTGCAGCAGCGCGCGCGCCACACGTCCGGGGACGTCGGTGAAGATCAGCTCGGCGACCATGTTGTTCGTCCGGCGCAGCCTACGGGCGACCACGCGCAGTAACTGCTCGGCGATCTCGGGGCGGGTGGAGATCCACTGCCGCAGCGCCGGGCGGTCCATCGTCACCGCGCGGACCTCGGTCACGGTCGTCGCGCTGGACGTCCGGGGGCCGGGGTCGAAGATGGACAGCTCGCCGAACATGTCGGACGGGCCGAAGATGCCCAGCAGGTTCTCGCGGCCGTCGGGTGACTTGCGGCCGATCTTCACCTTGCCGGACTGGATGATGTAAAGCTTGTCGCCGGGTTCACCCTCGTTGAAGATGACATGCCCGCGAGGGAACTCCACGGATTCCAAGGTCTGTGCCAGCGCCTCGGCGGCTGCCGGCTCAACACCCTGGAAAATGCCCGCTCGGGCCAGGGTTTCGTCCACCTCGGGTGCCTCCTCATCGAGATACGACGTCGATCCCCCACTGCCGGGGACCGTGTCGCCGCTCACTTTTGCGTCAGTCTAGGTCGTGCGCGCGAGATCGCTCGTCGGCACGCCGCAGGCGCGTCCGTGCCGGAAACGATCTCGCTCGAACGTGGAGCCTAACTCCGCACGCGTCGCGCGCGAAGCCTGGCCGCCTTCCCGCCCAGCCTGCGCAGCCGGAACAGCTCGAGCGCGCGCCCGATGCCGTGCCCGTAAAGGGCCCGGACCTCGTTGGGCTGCGCCTGCTCGAGGAACTCCTCGACCTCGTTCTCCTGCACTGCGACGTGCTTGAGCCGGGTCTCCACGCGTTCCATGAACAGCGCGAAGAACATGATCACCAAGGGAACGAGGATGACGAACCAGACTGTCATGAGCCCTGCCCTGGGAATTCCGAAAAGTTGTGCATTACTCCAGATCCTCGCTCATGGCGTCCTCGATCGAACCGCCGAGGTGGTGCTCTGGCGTGTCGGACGACGACCGGCGGGTGCTCCCCACTGGCTCGTCCGATGGCGCCCGTAGGCTATCGGGGTGCCTCCTGCCCCCACCAATGCCCCCCGTGCGGGGGGTAAGGGTGAAAGCCGGCTCGCATTGGTGAGACGCGCCAGGCGGATGAAGCGTTGCCTCGACGACGAGTTCCCGGACGCCCACTGTGAGCTTGACTTCACCACTCCGCTCGAACTGCTGGTCGCGGTCGTGCTGTCGGCGCAGACCACCGACGTCCGCGTGAATCAAGTCACCCCCGCGCTCTTCGCGCGCTATCGAAGTGCCGCCGACTACGCCGGCGCCGATCGAACCGAACTCGAGGAATACCTCCGGTCGACGGGCTTTTTCCGGGCCAAGGCGAACTCGGTGATGGGACTCGGCGCCGCGCTGGTGGAGCGCTACGACGGCGAAGTGCCCGGCAAGCTGAAGGATCTCGTCACACTGCCCGGTGTCGGCCGTAAAACGGCCAACGTCGTGCTCGGCGACGCCTTCGGAGTGCCGGGGATCACCGTCGACACCCACTTCGGCCGCCTGGTCCGCCGCTGGGGCTGGACCGAGGAGGAAGACCCGGTCAAGGTCGAGCACGCCGTCGGCGAGCTGATCCCGCGCAAGGAGTGGACGCTCCTGTCGCACCGGACGATCTTCCACGGCCGCCGCGTCTGCCACTCCCGCAAACCCGCCTGTGGCGCCTGTCCGCTGGCCAAGATGTGCCCCTCGTACGGAACCGGCCCGACGGACTTCGAAGAGGCCGCGAAGCTGGTCAAGGGCGAAGAGCGCGAGCACATCCTGGATCTGGCGGCCGCGCGGTGACCAGGGTCACCAAACTGGCCCTCGGCGCCGCCGTGCTGGTGGTGGCCCTGATCGTCGCGTTGCTCACGACCCGTGACGGCCAAGGTCCGGTGAAGACCTCCGGTGACCTGACGGCCGCCCGCGCGAAGGCCGGGCTGGCCGCGTGCCCGCCGCCTGGCCCCGGCGAGGTGGCGAAGCTGCGCGGAGTCGACGTCGAATGCCTCGGCGACGGCTCCCGGGTCGACCTCGCCCGGGTGCTTTCGGACGGTCCCGTGCTGGTCAACCTGTGGGCGTCGTGGTGCCAGCCGTGCCGCGCCGAACTGCCGCTGCTGCAGAAGTACGCCGCCCAGCCCGGTGCCGCGCGCGTGCTCCTCGTCCAAGTCGCGAGCTCCGGGGCCGACGGGCTGGCGCTGCTGGCCGAACTGGGCATCCGGCTGCCGTCGGTGTTCGACGGTGACGGTCAGTCGGGTCCCGCGCGGACGGCACTAAAGGTCCCTCCCTCTCTTCCGGCGACGTACCTGGTCACGAAGGGGGGAGACGTCCGGCTCATCGAGAACCCACGCGTCTTCCTGAACACTGAGCAGGTGCGCGCCGCAGTGGAAGGGACACCATGACCGGCCCTCTCGTGGACCCGGAGGCCGTGCCCGCCTGGCTGCAACCGCTCGTCAAGATCAGCGGGGACGTCGACGCGGCCGCCTTCAGCCGGTTCAGCGTGCCACCGGACGCGAGCTACCGGTCCGCGTCCGTCCTGATGCTCTTCGGCGAGGGCCCGCAGGGGCCGGACGTCCTGCTCCAGCGCCGCGCCGACACGCTCGGCTCGCACGCGGGCCAGGTCTCCTTCCCCGGCGGCGGCGCCGAGCCCGGTGACGACGGGCCGGTCGGCACCGCGCTGCGCGAGGCGGAGGAGGAGACCGGCGTCGAGCCTTCCGGCGTGCTGCCGGTCGCCGTCTTCCCCGAACTGTTCGTGCCGGTTTCCGCCTTCGCCGTGACGCCGGTGCTCGCCTACTGGCGCACGCCGTCCCCGGTGCACGCCGTCGATCCCGGCGAGACGGCGGCGGTGGCGCGGGTGCCGGTCGCCGAACTGACCGACCCGGCCAACCGGTTCCAGGTCAGGCGCGAGGGTTACGACTGGAAGGGGCCCGCGTTCGACGTCGGCGGGCTGTTCGTCTGGGGCTTCACGGCCGGGCTGCTGGCGATGACGTTGTCGCTCGGCGGCTGGGAACGGGACTGGGACCACGGCGACGTCAGGGAGCTTGACGTAGCGTTGGCCGAACATCAGGCGCGGGTCGGCGGGCGGCAAGTGCCGGAGAAGGAGTAGGCGCCGGTGAACTGGGTCGACGTACTGGTGATCCTGCTCGCGCTGCTGGCGGGCGTGTCCGGCGCGTTCCAGGGGGTGATCATCGCCCTCCCCTCGCTGGTCGGGGTGGTGCTGGGCGCGCTCGCGGGGATCAAGATCGCGCCGCTGGTCGTCGAACTTTTCGAGCACCCGGCGGCGAAGGTCGCCTTCGCGGTGGCGACCGTGGTGTTCCTGGTCGCGCTCGGCGAAACCCTCGGGGTCTGGGTCGGGCGGAAACTGCGCCAGAAGATCAACCCGGACAAGCTTTCCGGCGTCGACAAGACGCTCGGCGCGGTGGTGCAGGCCGCCGTGGTGTTCGTGGTCGCCTGGTTGATCGCGACGCCGCTCACGGCCGTCTCAGGAGTGCCGGGGCTGGCGAAGTCGATCAACAGCTCTGTCGTGCTCGGCGGCGTCAACGACGTCATGCCGGACGCGGCACAGGGTTTCCCGAGCGAACTGCGCAAACTGCTGGACGCGTCGGGCTTCCCGTCCATTGTGGACCCGTTCCAGAAGCCGAACGTCCAGGACACCAGCCCGCCGGACACCGCGCTGCAGGCGAGCGCGATCGTCAAGCAGGTGCACGGCAGCGTCGTGAAGATCCGCGGCAACGCGACTTCGTGCTCGCGGGCGCTGGAGGGCAGCGGTTTCGTCATCGCGCCGCAGCGCGTGATGACGAACGCGCACGTCGTCGCCGGTACCGACGAGGTCGCCATCGAAGCGACTTCGGGCAAGTTCGCGGCCAGGGTCGTCTACTTCGACCCGGAGGCCGACGTGGCCGTGCTCGCGGTGCCGAGGCTGCAGGCGCCGGTGCTCCCGTTCACGCCGAAGGTCGCTCGGGCGGGCGACAACGCGATCGTGCTCGGCTACCCGCTCGACGGCCCGTACACCGCGACGCCCGCCAGAGTGCGCGGCCGGATCAACCTGCGCGGGCCGGACATCTACGAGTCCAACACCGTGCAGCGCGACGTGTTCACCGTGCGCGGGCAGGTCCGCAGCGGGAACTCGGGCGGCCCGATGATCAATCCCGAGGGCGAGGTCATCGGGGTCGTCTTCGGCGCGGCCGTCGAGGATCCGGAGACCGGCTTCACGCTGACGTCCGAACAGGTCAAACCGGTGGTGGACACGGCCCCGGCGCTGAGCGCGAACACTTCCACCGGTCCCTGCGCCAACTAGGTTTCACGCTCTCGGATGTCATGAAAGGGGCTTTCAGGACGAAAAGTGTCCTGAAAGCCCCTTTCATGACACTCGCGAAGCCTGCCGGTCGCGCTCGGTCATGCTTCCGAGATGCGGAGGAAGTCCACCAGCGCGGCCGAAGTGCGCTCCGGAGCCTCCAGATGCGGGAAGTGCCCGATGCCGGGCCAGCGCTCGAGACGGGCGTCCGGGGCCCAGCGGCGGGAGGCCGCCGCGGTGTCGGGCAGGACGCACCGGTCGTCCTCGCCGTGCAGTTGCAGCACTCGGGCGGCGTAGCGGCCTCGCAGTGCTTCGCTGAACCGGCGGCCTTCGCCACGGAACTGCGCGCGGAACGCCCATCGGTAGTACTCGAGCGCGCTGTGCGGCACTCCCGGCACGAGCATCGCCTGCCGGAAGGCGTGCACGGTTTCGGCGAAGTCCGCGGTATCCGTCCATTGTGGACCGGACCAGCTCCGGAACAGCTCCTCGACGGCGAAAGCGTCGTCCTTGACCAGCCATTTCTCCGGCGCCATCGGCACCTGGAAGCGGAACAGATGTCCGGAAGCACGCAGCTGTCCCGGCCGCCGGACGGCCCGGCGCAACGCCAGCGGATGCGCGCCGCCCAGCACGCTGACCGACGAGACCAGCCGAGGGTGCAGCGCGCCGACCGTCCACGCGAGCATGCCGCCCCAGGCATGTCCGACGAGATGGGCCTTGCGCGCGCCGAGTGACTTGATCAGCCCGCCGACGTCGCCCGCGAGGGTCCAGGCGTCGTAGCCGCGCGGGGGTTTGTCCGAGTCGCCGTAGCCGCGCAGATCCACCGCGACCGCGCGGAAACCGGCGTCGGCGAGCGCCGTCAGCTGGTGGTGCCAGGTCCACCAGAACTCGGCGAACCCGTGCAGCAGCAGGACCACCGGGCCGTCGCCGACTTCGGCGACGTGCAGCCGGATGCCGTTCGCCGAGACGTCACGATGGGTCCACGGACCGTCGATCCGGACGATCGACGGGTCCGGTGTCGCCTGCACCGATTCGAAGACTTCTCAGCCGCGATCCGCGGGCACGTCGTCCGCGTCGTGCTTCGGCTTGAACGCGGCGGCGGTGTCCTTGAAGCTGTTGATCGTGCGCTCCGGCGCCTTGATCTTCTTCACCTTCAGGTAGCCGAGGAAGCCCGCGGCGATGGTCGTGACGAGCATCAACCCGAACACGATCGCGAACGCCGCCCAGCGCTGCAACCACTCCGACAGCAGTTCGCCGAGGAAGAAAAAGAAGAAGAACGAGCTGTACAGTCCGATGACCAGCGCGATCAGGAAGAAGAGGGCCCCCTTGAGGCCCTTCTTCGCCTCCGCGACGACCTCGGATTTGGCCAGCTCGACCTCGGCGCGGATCAGCGTCGAGACGTGCTGTGTGGCATCGCCGACGAGTTTCCCGAGGGACTGCTCGCTCGCTACCACGTCGTCATCGCTCGACAGGGGGAGGTAGGGCACGGCCCCCACGCCGTCGGGGCCGGTGCGTTCGTGCTTGGGGCTGCTCACACCGGTCATCGTGCCACGTGCCCTCATCCTGGGCGCGGCGGACCGGCGAGTGTCGCGCTAGAGATCCTCGCGCGCGTGCACGCGGCTGCGGTGCACGAGCATCGCGGCGGCCGAAAGCGAGGCGATGGCCGAAGCGATCAGGACCGCCGTCTTCGCCAGTTCGACGGACTCGCCGTCGAGCGCGAGGTCGGCGATCAGCAGGCTCACGGTGAACCCGACGCCGCCGAGCATCGACAGCGCGCCGATGTCCCGCCAGCCCATTCCCCTGGGTTTCTCCGCGAGCTTGAACTTCACCGCGAGCAGGCTGGCGCCGAAGATCCCGACGAGCTTCCCGCCGACCAGTCCGATCAGGACGGCCAGTGGCAATGCCGTGGTGAAGACGGCTCCGAGCGACTCGGCGTTCACGGTGATCCCCGCGGCGAACAGCGCGAAGAGCGGCACGGCGACGGCGGCCGACCAGGGCTGCAGCCGGTGTTCGAGCCGGATCGCGGGCGCGTGCTCCTCGCCGGAGTCGGCGCGGACGCGGGTGAGCAGGCCGAGCGCGACGCCGGCGATGGTGGCGTGGATGCCCGCCGAGTGCACCGCGACCCAGGTGATCAGTGCGAGCGGCACGTAGATCCAGGCGCTGCGGACGCGACGGTGCTGCAGATAGGCGTACAGCGCGAGAGCGGCGACGGCGACACCCGCGGCGACGAGGTCGAACTTCGCGGTGAACAGGATCGCGATGACGAGGATCGCGCCGAGGTCGTCGACCACCGCCAGCGAGAGCAGGAAGACCCGTGCGCTGCTCGGCAGGTTGGACGCCGTGATGGCGAGCACGCCCAGCGCGAAGGCGATGTCCGTGGCGACCGGGATGGCCCACGCGCGATCGATGCCCGGCGCCCCCCAGCCGACGGCGAGGGCGACCAGCGCCGGGACGATCATGCCGCCGATCGCGGCCACCACCGGCAGGATCGCCTGCTTGAACCGGGAGAGTTCGCCGACCACGAGTTCGCGTTTGAGTTCGAGTCCCGCGACGAAGAAGAACAGCGCGAGCAGGCCGTCCTTGGCCCAATCGCCGATCGTCAGATTCAGGTGCAGGAATTCGGGGCCGAGCCGGAAATCGCGGATCGCGCGGTAAACGTCGTCGATGGGCGAATTCGCCCAGAGCAGGGCGATGGCGGTGGCACCGAGCAGGATCAGCCCGCCGGTGGTCTCGGTGCGGAGATAGCGGGCGAAGTCGGCGACGACGGCTTTCGCGGGACGGTTGGGGCCGGACAAGGCATCCTCCGGTTTTCGGCGACACGAATACTGTTGCCGACCAGACTTCCCGGCGCACCTTGACTCGATTTTAACGCTTTGAGCTGCGGATTTCATCTCTTCATGACGGGTGCCACAAGATCATCCGGACGTCGGTGTCCCGTCCACATGCTGGGCTTCTAGCATGTCAAGTGAAAACCGACAACGATGTCTTCGATAAGGACGGCATGGTGAGTACCTCTACCGAGGTCCAGCAAGACACGAGGTTCTTCGGGCACCCACGAGGGCTGGCGAACCTCTTCGGCGTCGAGATGTGGGAGCGGTTCTCCTATTACGGGATGCTCGGCATCCTCCCCATCTACCTCTACTACGAAGTCAGTCAGGGCGGTCTCGCGCTGCCGAAGGCCTCCGCGCTCGGCATCGTCGGCGCGTACGGCGGCATGGTCTACCTGTCGGCGGTGATCGGCGCCTGGGTCGCGGACCGCGTGCTCGGCTCCGAACGGACGCTGTTCTACAGCGCGATCCTGATCATGATCGGCCACATCAGCCTGGCGATCCTGCCAGGACTGGCCGGTATCGCCGTGGGTCTCTTCTGCGTCGCCGTCGGCAGTGGCGGGCTGAAATCCAACGCCACGGCCATCGTCGGGACGCTGTACGCGAAAGACGACGAGCGCCGCGACGGTGGTTTCACGATCTTCTACATGGGCGTGAACATCGGTGGTTTCGTCGGACCGCTGCTGACCGGCCTCGCGCAGAGCGAACTCGGCTTCCACATCGGCTTCGGGCTCGCCGCCGTCGGGATGGCGCTCGGCCTGACCCAGTACACGATCGGCCGCAAGAACCTCGGCGAGAAGGCGAGCGAGATTCCCAACCCGCTGCCCGCGTCGCAGCGTCCGCTGGTCTACGTCGGTACCGCGGCCGGTGTCGCGGCGATCGCGCTCCTGATCGTCTTCGGGGTGATCAACCCGGCGAACCTGGTCGACATCGTCGTCTGGACCGTCGCGGTCATCTCGGTGATCTACTTCGTGGTGATCATCAGCAGCAAGAAGATCACCTCCGAGGAACGCAGCCGGGTGTACTCGTTCATCCCGATGTTCATCGCGAGCGCGGCGTTCTTCTCGCTGTACCAGCAACAGTTCACCGTCGTCGCGGCCTACACCGACGAACGACTGAACCGCACCATCTTCGGCTGGGAGATGCCGGTGGCGTGGGTCAACTCGATCAACCCGGTGTTCATCATCCTGTTCGCGCCGGTGATCGCGGCGATCTGGACGAAACTCGGCTCGCGGCAGCCGTCCTCGCCGGTCAAGTTCGTGCTCGGCACGGTGACCATGGGCCTGGCGTTCCTGCTGTTCCTCCCGATGGTCGGCAGTGGCAAGAACGCGAGCCCGCTGCTCGCGCTGGCGGGCATCCTGTTCGTGTTCACCATGGCGGAACTGATGCTTTCGCCGGTCGGTCTTTCGCTTTCGACCAAACTCGCGCCGGAGGCCTTCCGGACGCAGATGGTGGCGCTGAACTTCCTGTCCATCTCACTCGGTACGGCCATGTCGGGAAAGCTCGCCGAGTACTACTCGGTGGACGACGAAGCGCCGTACTTCAGCATCGTCGGCGGGGTCGCCATCGTGGTCGGTGTGGCCCTTCTGGTGGCGACGCCGATGATCCGCAAGCTGATGAAGGGCGTCCACTAGACGCTCCGATTCGAAAGTGAAGGCCTCCATCCCGCGCACAACGCGAGGAAGGGGGCCTTCACGCATTTCGGGCCTTTCGGGAACCCGTCGGCGATGTTCTGCGTCCGAGTGCACGAACTGAGACGATCATCACGGACGACGCAAACCGGACCAACAGGGTTGACAAGATGACGAGTCCCGAAAACGCACAGTCGGACGGCAAGCCGATCCCGCGGGAATTCCCGCCGGTCGTATATCTGCCCTGCGTGGAAGCCGTGGCCGACGCCAGTGAAGCCCGAGTCGCCATGCGCACCACGAGAGACGGACGGGTCGCGCTCCTCGCGTATTCCGCGCTCGACCGTCTGCATGACTGCTGCGGCCCGAACCAGCCATGGATCGTCATGCCGACGCCGGGACTCGACGCGCTCCAGAAAGCACAGCCTTTCCAGCTTTTGCTGCTCGACGTCGTGATTCCCGAGGACAAGCGCCAGGAGGGGGCGGCGTGACCGGGCCGAAGGTCGATCACGACGTCCTGGACGGCATCGCGAAAACGCTGCGCGACGCCAGCTCCGACGTCGACAATCTGGGGAATTCGGTCCCGGGAACCCCGGACGCGGGTGACGGCACTCCCGCGGTGACCGGCATCCTCGCGCATTTCGTCGAGAACGCGAGTTCGCTCGTACTGGGGGCGGCGGGTGCCGGTGACGACGTCGCCACGGCGAACAAGGGATACCGCGAGCAGGACCATGCCGCGGGTGAAGACGTACAGAAAGCGGCCGGGGGGCGCTGATCATGGGGATCGACACCAAGATCGAGGGAAATCCGGAAAGCGTCCGCGGCGCGGGCCACTGGCTGCGGGACTCGCTGGCGAAAGGCGTTTCGGACGCGGCGACGCAGATCTACAACGCCCGCAACAGCGCGGACGCCGGATGGGGTGGTGAGGGCGGCCAGGCCTTCCGCGCCAAGATGACCACCGGCGCCGAGAAGACCGATCAGTTGTCGGCAGCCGCGAAAGCGGCCGCGCAGAACTTCGACACCTACGCCGCGGACCTGCACCGTGCCCAGGAAGACATGCGCAAGGTCCGTGAACGCGCGGCAGGCGCCGGGCTCACGGTGAACGGCGAAACGATCGAGGATCCGGGCAAGGGGCCGTCCGCGCCCGGCGCGGCACCCACCGGAGAGGCCGCGACGCCGGAGGCGGTGAAGTCGCACAACGACGCCGTCACCGCTTCCAGCGCGCACGCGGCCAAGGTCACCGCCTACAACACCGCCAAAACCGAATCCGACGCCGCGCGGCACATCGCGAAGCTCGCGGGTGACACGTTGAAGAACGTCTGGCAGGACGTCACGCAGAAGTGGTTCCTCGTGGTCGGCGATCTCACCAGTGGTGCCGCCGGGACGCTCGCCGCGAAGCATTCGTCGATTCTCGGCAAGCAGGCGAAGTTCCTTTCCGAAGAATCCGCGAAGTTCCTGGAACGAGCGCGAACCGCGCCGGCGGGGACCCCGGCGTCGCAGATTTATCGCGATGTCGACCTCGGCCGGACGGCGGCCGCGCAGGCCGACGACGTCGCCGCTGCGGCCAAGAGCACCGACGCCAACGCGGCGAAATGGGGGCTTCGCGCGGGTGGCGCGCTGGCCGTCGCCGGGGTCGTCTACGACATCGCGAACGGCAAACCGGCCGCTCAGGCGATCGTCTCCGGCGGGGTCGGCTTCGGTGCGTCGGTGGCCGCGGGCGCGGCGATCGGCACCCTGATCCCGGTGCCCGTCGTCGGAACGGCGGTCGGTGCGATCGGCGGTGCTGTGGTAGGTGTATTCGCATCGGGCATGGTCGATTCCCTGTGGACGAACGGGATCGGCGACGTGGGCGGAGCGATCGAGGACGGGGCCGAAGCGGTGGGCAATGCCGGCAAGGCCATCGGCGGACTGGCCAAGGACGCGTGGGATGCCATCTTCTGACCCGAACGGACGCCCCGCGGAATGGCCGCCCGGCGACGGCGCGAAGTACAAGGCGGCGCTGGTCTTCGTGGTGCTCCTCGGGGTCGCGTGCGTGCCCGTCGGGTTCGGCTTCGTCGCGATCGGCAAGGCGGGCGCGCTCAAGTACGCGTTGCTGTTCGCGGCGTTGTTCCTGCTGACGGCGGCCTACGGGCTGGTGACCAGGGTCCGGCCGGGCCATCGCCAGGGCGACATCGCGATCACCACCTACGAGGGGCGGCCGGCGACTGAAATCCGGTACTCGCAGGCCGCCTTCACGGTCTTGGTCGCGTTGATGGCCTGCGTGACGGCGATCTGCGCGCTGGGCGCGTGGGATTTCCTGTCCGCGGGCGAAGACGTGCCCGCGGCGCCGGTCGGGGCCGCTCTACTCGGGCTGGCCGCCTTGTTCTTCCTCAGTTTCTTCGGCTTCGTGCTGGCCGGACGGCTGCAACGCGGCAGGGTCGTGCTGGCGCAGCAGGGTATTTTCCAGCGCGGCAGGGCTTTCTCGTCGTTCCTGCCGTGGGAGGCGTTCGCCGGGGCGAAGGCCGCGTACAACGGGACACCCGAGGTCCTGGCGATCGCGTACACGAACGCGCCCTGGGACAAACGGCAGCTCGGCGGGATCTGGAAGCTCGACAAGCTGCCACCCGCGCCGATGATCGAGATCGACACGACTTCGTTCGCCGTCGATCCGAACGTCGTCTATCACCTGGTGCGGTTCTACGTGGAGAACCCCGCCGCCCGCGCGGAACTGGGCACGGACGCCTCTTTGCGCCGGTTCAGCCGACACTGACGCCGAACAGCACGCCGACGTAGTAGGTCACCACCATCGTCAGCGCGCCGACGCCGACGTTCCGCGCGATCGCGCGCCCGACCCGGGCGTCGCCGAGTTTCGCGCTCAGGAACCCGGTCAGCACCAGCCCGACCACGACCGCCGACGCGCACGCCCAGACCCGCGCCGAGGTCGACGTCCACACGATCGACAGCAGCGGCAGCAGCGCGCCGACGGTGAACGCCACCAGCGACGCCCACGCCGCCTGCCACGGGCTGGTCAGATTGTCCGGATCGATGCCGAGTTCGGCCTCGGCGTGCGCTTGCAGCGCGTCCTTTTCGGTCAGTTCGCGGGCGACCTCGGCGGCGAGTTCCGGGGAAAGGCCCTTCGCCTCGTAGATTTCCGCGAGTTCCCGTTCTTCGGCTTCGGGCATCTCTTTCAGTTCGCGTTTTTCCAGCCGCAACTGCGCGCGTTCGGTGTCGCGCTGGGTGCTCACCGAGACGTATTCGCCGCCCGCCATGGAAAGCGCGCCGGCGACCAGTCCCGCGATTCCCGCGGTCGCGATCGCGGTGGAGTCGGTGGTCGCGCCCGCGACACCGACCACGATGCCCGCCACCGACACGATCCCGTCGTTCGCGCCGAGTACCCCGGCACGCAGCCAGTTCAGCTTGCCGCCGAGGTCCTCATGAGGTTCATGCGGATGGGCGGCCGGCACGGTTTCGGTCACCGTTTCAGTGAAACACGAAGAACGGGAATCGGCGAGAGGAAACCTTTTCGGTCAATGCAGGCGAACCTTATTGACTATTGCCTTACCTAACTCGTCGGCTAAGTTGTGTCGGTGGCCGAAGTGGTGATCCTGATCGGGCTCCAGGCGTCCGGGAAGACGACGTTCTTCCGGCGGGAGTTCGCGGACACGCACGTCCACGTCAGCAAGGACACCTTCCCCAACGCCCGCCGTCCGCAGGTCCGCCAGCTGCGGATGCTCGCCGAGGCGCTCGAAGGCGGTCGTTCGGTGGTCGTGGACAACACCAATCCGTCGGCCGAAGAGTGGGTGCCGCTGATCGAGGTCGCCAAGAAGTACGGCGCGAAGGTCGCCGGGTACTGGTTCCCGCCGGACTTCGTCGGTTCGCAGGAGCGCAACGCGTGCCGTCAAGGCAAAACCCTGGTGCCGGACGTCGGTCTGTATGCGACGCTCAAACGCCTCAGGCGACCTGGCGCCGAGGACGGTTTCGACGAGCTGTACACCGTCGGTTTCGACGGCGAGGGCGGTTTCGTCGTGGAACGGGGGTGACCGTGGAGTCCGGCGGTTTCGAAGCGCGGCAACGGGAACGTGAGTGGTTCCACGGTCTGACGGTGCCGCCCGGCTCCTGGACGGTGCTCCGCGTCGACGGCAGGGGATTCTCCAAGTTCACCGAAGCGCGGTTCGAGAAGCCGTTCGATCCGCGGTTCGGCGAGTGCATGGTCGAGACCGCGAACGCCTTGATGGCGGAGTTCGCCTCGCCTTACGTCTACACGGAAAGCGACGAGATCTCGATCCTGCTCGACCCCGCCACCGACCTCTTCGGCCGGGGTGTCGAGAAGCTCGTGTCGATCTCCGCGGGGGTCGCGTCGGCCGCGTTCACCCACGAGGCGGGGACGCCCGCGCACTTCGACAGCCGGGTCTGGCTCGGCACGACGGCGGACGACGTCGTCGACTACTTCTCGTGGCGTCAGGCGGACGCGACCCGCTGCGCGCTCAACGGCTGGTGCTACTGGATCCTGCGCAAGGCGGGGAAGTCGGCGAGTGAGGCCGGAGCCGCCATCGAAGGCGCGGGGACCGCCGAGAAGAACGAGCTGCTCTTCGCGCACGGCGTCAATTTCGCCGAAGTGCCCACCTGGCAGCGACGCGGCGTCGGGCTGTACTGGGAGACGTACGAACGCACGGGTTTCGACCCGGTGCGCGAGATCGAGGTCTCCGCGACCCGCCGCCGCGTCCGCGTCGAGCGCGAGTTGCCGATGAAGGCCGAATACCGGGCCTTCCTCGGCGAGCTGCTTCAGCCGATCGGTTCGGGCAGCCGCCGCACGGTGTAGGCGAGGTCGATCGTCTCGCCGGTCGCCGGGTCGCCCAGTTCCACTCGCCAGGAGTCGGCGAACTGGTCGACGCCGTGCACCATCGGGATCGTGCCCGAGATCAGCACCGTGCCCGGCGCGTGCAGACCGCGTTCGCGCAGCACGTCCAGCCAGTACGACGGCGGCAGCAGTTCCGCGAGTTTTCCTTGCTGGATCAGGGTTTCCCCGGCCCAGGCGGACAATGTGAGCTCGTCGAGCCGGTCTTGGACGTCGACGAGCCGCCACGCCTTGGCGGCGAGGACGTCGGGGCCGGCGTTCTTGCTCCACGCGACGCCGTGCGCTTCGAGCGCGCGGTCGGTGTGGTCGCAGGCGGCGGTCAGGAGGACGTCCTCGGGGGCCGGACCGGTGATGACGAGGGCCCATTCCGCCTCGCCGGAGGTCCGTTCGTGCTGCACGGGGACCTCTTCGGTCTGGCTCGCCAGGTACGGCGCGACCGGGTAGAGCGCCGGGATCACCGAGGGCGCCGGGACGCCGAGTTCGGCCAGTTCGGCCACGTGGGCGGCGACGTCTTCCTGGCTGCGACCGGCGTATCCGGCGTTCAGCAGCGTGTGGACCTCGGTCCGCCGCTCCTGGCCGTCGGGAAGGGTGAAACGCAGCTCAGGCATCTGTCCTCCGAAATTGGGGGTTGCGCATACAGCTTGTATACAAGGAGTATATCCGCAATTCAACCCCTCCCGGCGGGGTTGAGGGACCTCGAACGGACGGGAAGTGGACATGACCGCACCAGCCGGTGACCGGCGCTCGCTGCACAAGGCCTTCGCGGCCAGCCTCTCGGGAACAGCGCTCGAGTGGTACGACTTCGCGGCCTACTCGGTGGCGGCCGCGACGATCTTCGGGCATCTCTTCTTCCCCTCGGAAGACCAGCTCGCGAGCACGATGGCGGCGTTCTCCACCTACGCCGTCGGCTACCTCGCCCGGCCGCTCGGCGGGTTCATCTTCGGCCGGCTCGGTGACGTGCTCGGCCGCAAGCGCATCCTGGTCATGACCCTCGTGCTCACCGGCGTCGCGACGTTCCTCATCGGCGTCCTGCCCACGTACGAGAGCATCGGCGGCTTCGCGGCGATCCTGCTCGTGGCGCTGCGCTTCGCACAGGGTGTCGGCATCGGCGGCGAATGGGGTGGCGCCGTCCTGCTGTCGAGTGAGTTCGGGGATCCGGGCAAACGCGGGTTCTGGGCGTCGGCCGCGCAGATCGGCCCGCCCGCGGGCAACCTGCTCGCGAACGGCGTTCTCGCCGTACTGGCCGCGCTGCTGACCGAGGACCAGTTCAACAGCTGGGGCTGGCGGATCGCGTTCCTGCTTTCGGGCGTGCTGGTCGTCTTCGGCCTGTGGATCCGCCTCAAGCTGGAGGAAACGCCGGTCTTCAAGCAGCTCCAGGAGCGTGGCGAACGTTCGTCGGCGCCGATCTCCGAGGTCTTCCGCACCGAACGCCGCGCGCTGATCGCGGCCGTGCTGATCCGCGTCTGCCCGGACGTCCTCTACGCGCTGTTCACCGTTTTCGTGCTGACCTACGTCACCACGCACACCGGCCTCTCGCGCGGCGCCGGGCTGGCCGCGGTGATGATCGGCTCGGCGTTCCAGCTGGTGCTGATGCCCTTGTTCGGCGCGCTGTCGGACCGGGTCTCGCGCCGCAAGATGTACCTGTTCGCGACCATCGCCGCCGGGATCTGGCCGTTCGTGTTCTTCCCGATGGTCAGCGGTGGTTCGTTCGCGATGCTGGCGATCGGCATCGTGCTCGCGCTCGTCATCCACGCCGCGCTCTACGGGCCGCACGCCGCGCTCTACGGGCCGCAGGCCGCGCTCGTCACCGAGCAGTTCTCGCCGCGCCTGCGCTACACCGGCAGCTCGCTGGCGTACACCCTCGCCGGGGTCATCGGCGGGGCGCCCGCGCCGTTGCTGTTCACGGCGCTGCTCGCCGGCTTCGACAGCTGGCTCGCGATCGGCGTCTACCTGCTGGCGACCGCGGTGGTGACCGTCATCGGGGTCCTGCTCGCCCGTGACCCGGACCGCGAGGAAGAGGCCGCAGCCCTGGAGGCCGCGCGATGACCTGGACGCCGATGTCCACAGTGGAGGGTCTGCCGCTGATCGGCGGGCAGGGCCGGTTCCGGACGGCCGCCACGGCGGAAGGCGGCCTGGCGTACGAGATCTTCTACCCGGCGGGCGTCGCCTCTCCCGTGCACAGCCACGATCACGACAGCATCGTGTACCTGGTTTCGGGTTCGCTGCGCGGCACGCTCGACGGCAAGGAAGTGACGCTGGAGGCGGGCGGCACGATCGTCCACCCGCGCGGTGTCCCGCACAGCGTCGAGGCCATTGTGGACAGTCAATGGGTCGAGTTCAAGACGCCGCTGCCGTCGCGGCCGCCGATCAGCGGGTAAAAGAAACCGGGGCGGACACTGAAGTTCCAGCGTCCGCCCCGGTCGGGAGGAAAGTCTTACGCGTCCAGCTCGGCCAGGGCCAGCTTCGCCTTCTCCAGCTCGGCCTCGAGCTGGGCGACCTTCGCGGCCTGAAGCTCGCGAGCGGCGTTGATGACCTCGTCGATCGGGCCAGACAGGTCCGCGTGCAGTTCCTTGGCGGCGCGGGACACGGCGGCGGCCGGGATCTCCAGGCCCTTCGCGACCCACTTGGCGCCGTTCTTGAGCTCGGCCTGCCACTCGCCGTCGGCGGTGCCGGTGACCGTGAGCGTCAGCTCGACGGTGCGGGTCTTCTTCGCCGTCGTGGCGACCTTCGGGCGGCCACGCTTGGGCTTGGGGGACTCCACCGCTGCTTCTCCGGCGGGGGCCTCCGGGTTTTCCGGGGACTCGGTCTTGGCCTCGGCCGGGGCTTCGGTGGTGTCCGAGGTGGTCTCCGCCTGCGGCGTCGAGTCGACGGGCGCTTCGGTAGCCGCTTCTTCGGACACGGCGTCAGTGCGTGTCAAGGCATCCACGGTCATCGTCGGTGTCGTCTCCTTGCCCGGGTATGGGGTGGTACCCGGCACATCCTAGAACAGGCGTTCGACTGTCGCGCGGCAGGGTGTGCTAAGCGTGTCGCATGATCGGATCGGTCCGCGACGATCGGGCGCGGTCCGGTCGCGCTCCGTCAGAGTCGACGGCGAAGGGAGGCCTCGTGATCTCGGCACTCAATCGGCTCGTCGACCTGGTCGAAGAGCACCTCACCGACGACCTCGACGTCACGGCGCTGGCCGGTGCGCTCGGCACGACCGAGTACCACCTGCGCCGGATGTTCTCGTCGCTGGCGGGAATGCCGCTGTCGGAGTACGTCCGCCGTCGCCGCATGACCGCCGCCGTCGCCGACGTCGTCCGCGGTGAGGACGATCTGCTGACCATCGCCGTCCGGTACGGCTACGGCTCGACCGAGGCGTTCGGCAGGGCGTTCCGGGCGGTCCACGGCGCCGGTCCCGGTGACGTCCGCCGCGACGGAGGCCCCCTTCGCACACAACCGCGGCTCAGGATCCGCCTGAGCGTCGAAGGGAGCATCCCCATGGAAACCCGTATCGTCGATCGGCCCGCTTTCCGGCTCGTCGGGCACGCGACCCGCGTCCCGATGGTCCACGAGGGCGTCAACCCGCACATCCAGCGGCACATCACCGCCCTGCCGCCGGAGGCGCACGCCCGGCTGAAAGCGCTCAGCGACACGGAGCCGCCGGGCCTGCTGCAGGTCAGCGACGCCCTCGACCCGGACGGCGCCGAGCTGACCTACCTGCACGGGGTCGCCGTCACCGGTGACGCCCCCGGCGATCTCGACGTCATCGAGGTGCCGTCCGGGCGGTGGGCGGTCTTCCGTACCGACGGCCCGCATCCGGAGGCGCTGCAGAAGGTGTGGGCGGCGACGGCGACCGAGTGGTTCCCGTCCAACCCGTGGCGGCTGCGGCCGGGACCGTCGATCGTCACGATCCTGGAGCACTCGGACGACTTCGGGACCGCCACTTGTGAGCTTTGGCTGGCTGTCGAGCCCGCCTGACCGATGCAATGAAAGGCCCGTTACTTGCAAAATTTGCAAGTAACGGGCCTTTCATTGCACGCGCGAGTGGCTACTCCTCGGACTTGCCCGACTTCAGGCCCGAAGAGATCAGGTCCATCACGGACGAGTCGGCCAGCGTGGTGACATCGCCGACTTGGCGGTTCTCGGCGACGTCGCGCAGCAGGCGGCGCATGATCTTGCCGGACCGCGTCTTCGGCAGTTCCTGCACGACCAGGATCTGCCGCGGCTTCGCGATCGGCCCGATCTCCTTGGCGACGTGGTTGCGCAGTTCCTGCACGGCCTTGTCGCCACCGTCGACGGCGTTGCCGCGCAGGATGACGAACGCGACGATGCCCTGTCCGGTGGTCGGGTCGGAAGCGCCGACGACGGCGGCCTCGGCGACCGTAGGGTGCGAGACCAGCGCGGACTCGACCTCGGTGGTCGAGATGCGGTGCCCGGACACGTTCATCACGTCGTCGACCCGGCCCAGCAGCCAGATGTCGCCGTCGGCGTCGTACTTCGCGCCGTCACCGGCGAAGTAGTAGCCCTGGTCGCGGAAGCGCGACCAGTAGGTGTCGCGGAACCGCTCCTCGTCGCCCCAGATGCCGCGCAGCATTCCCGGCCACGGCTTGTCGAGCACCAGGTAGCCGCCGCCACCCTTGCCGACCTCGACACCCTGGTCGTCGACGACCTTCGCCGAGATGCCCGGCAGCGCCTTCTGCGCGGAGCCCGGCTTCGTGGAGGTGACGCCCGGCAGCGGCGAGATCATGATCCCGCCGGTCTCGGTCTGCCACCAGGTGTCGACGATCGGCGCCGAGTTCGCGCCGACGTTCTCGCGGTACCAGATCCACGCTTCGGGGTTGATCGGCTCGCCGACGCTGCCCAGCACGCGCAGCGAGGAGAGGTCGTACTTCTCCGGGATCTCGTTGCCCCACTTCATGAACGTGCGGATCAGCGTGGGCGCGGTGTAGTAGATGGAGACCTTGTGCTGCTGGACGATCTCCCAGTGGCGGCCCTCGTGCGGGGTGTTCGGCGTGCCTTCGTAGACGACCTGCGTCGTCCGGTTCGCCAGCGGCCCGTAGACGATGTAGGTGTGCCCGGTGATCCAGCCGATGTCGGCGGTGCACCAGTAGACGTCTTCGCCGGCCTTGTGGTCGAAGACGTTGTGGTGCGTGTACGCCGCCTGGGTCAGGTAACCGCCGGAGGTGTGCAGGATGCCCTTCGGCTTCCCGGTGGTGCCGGAGGTGTAGAGGATGAAGAGCGGGTGCTCGGAGTCGAACGCCTGCGGCGCGTGCTCCGCGGACTGGCCGTCGACCAGTTCGTGCCACCAGAGGTCGCGGCCTTCGGTGATGGGCACCTCGTCGCCGGTGCGGCGGACGACGATGACCTTCTCGACCGATTCGGCGCCTTCGAGCGCTTCGTCGACATTGACCTTCATCGGCGCGGCCTTGCCGCGGCGGTACTGGCCGTCGGTGGTGATGACGATCCTCGCCGCCTGGTCGTCCACCCGGGATCGCAGCGCTGTCGGGGAAAAACCACCGAAGACGACACTGTGCAGAACGCCGATGCGGGCGCACGCGAGCATCGCGAAAATCGCTTCGGGCACCATCGGCATCTGGATGGCGACGCGGTCGCCCGCGGTGAGGCCGAGGGACTCGAAGGCGTTCGCCGCCCGGGAAACCTCGTCCTTCAGCTGGGCGTAAGTGATGTCACGGCTGTCGCCGGGCTCGCCGACCCAGTGGATGGCGACCTGGTCTCCGTGTCCTCCGTCGACGTGGCGGTCGACACAGTTGTAGGCGACGTTCAGCTTCCCGCCCACGAACCACTTCGCGACCGGCGCATTGGTCCAGTCCAGTACCTGCGACCACTTCGTGTCCCAGTGGAGGCGCTCGGCCTGCTTGGCCCAGAACGCTTCCCGGTCCGCGTCGGCTTCGGCGTAGAAGTCGGCGGTGGCATTCGCTTGCGCGCTGAAAGCCTCACTCGGGGGGAAGGTCCTGCTCTCCGTGAGCAAATTGTCCAGCGCCGGCGACTGCTCGGTCATGGTGCGATGCCTCCTGTGATTCGCGTGTCTTCACGCCCGTTGGCACGCTATCGACGTTACGACGCGAAGTAAAAGGTTGCATCGTGGTTGCGCGCGGCATTCATCCGCTTGAGGACAAAGCGGTACGGACCGCCGGCCATTCTGGTCCGGTGAGGGAGTAGACAACGGTGTCACGGACGGTTCCGTCGGGCCGGACGCGATGCGCGCGCAGCACCCCTTCCCGCTGTGCGCCGAGGCGTTCGATCGCCTTCTGCGACTTGAGGTTGTTGATGTCGGTCTCCCACGAGACACGGTTCGCGCCGAGATCGTCGAAAGCGTGGCGCAGCAACAGGAGTTTCGACTCGCGGTTGAGCCCGGTCCGCTGCCACGCGGAGCCGATCCAGGTGTAGCCGAGGGAAATGATCTTGTGGCGCGCGTTCATCGCGTAGAACGACGTCGTGCCCGCGACCTCGCCGGTGTGCGCGTCGAGCTGCGCCCAGGCGCGGCGGTCGGTGTCGGCGAGGATGCCGTCGACCATCGCCTCGGCCTCGGCGAGGTCCCGAGGCTGTCGGAGGCTGAGCCAGGTCCAGATCGCGGGGTCGGATCCGGCTTCGAACAGGCCCTTCGCGTGGTCGCGGGTGAGCGGTTCGAGGCGGACGCGTTCGCTCGCCAGGGTCGCGTGGTCGTTCCAGTCGTTCACGATCTTGACGCTACGTCCGGCATTGGCCCTGCTGGATAGCCAGTTTCGAAGCATTCGAGAAGGCCACTGAGGCGTTGCCTATGCTCGCGGGAACGAGCGAGAAGGCGAGGCGCGCATGGCCGAGGAGCGGGAAGAGCTCACCTGGGAGTTGTTCGGAACGGCCGGCAGGGAGCTGGCGCAGGCCGTCGCCGACGACGGGTTCGAGCCGGACCTGATCCTGTCGATCGCGCGCGGCGGGCTGTTCGTCGCCGGCGCGCTCGGCTACGCGCTGGACGTGAAGAACCTGCACGTGATGAACGTCGAGTTCTACACCGGCGTCGATCAGCGCCTCGACCTGCCGGTGATGCTGCCGCCGGTGCCGAACGTCGTCGATCTGACGAAGAAGAAGGTGCTCGTCGCCGACGACGTGGCGGACACCGGCGCGACGTTGAAGCTGGTCCGCGACTTCTGCGCGGACCACGTCGCCGAGGTGCGCTGCGCGGTCGTCTACGAGAAGCCGCGCTCCGACGTCAAGTGCGAATACGTCTGGAAGCACACGGACCGGTGGATCAACTTCCCGTGGTCGGTGCAGGCGCCGGTCGTGCGCCGCGAGGGTCAGGTGCTGGACGCGTGACGGATCCGCTGAAGCCGCTGCTGGACCTCGAAGGTGTCGCGGCGGCCGCGAAATCGGCGCAGGACGCGGTGTTCGCCGTCCACCGGCTGCCCGCCAACCTGCGCGGCGGCGCGGCGACGGCCGCCGAAGCGTCCGTGCGGTCGGCGCGCGCGTCGGCCGGGATCGAGGGTGCGGCGCCCGAACTGCCGGAATCCGGCGAAGTGACCGATCCGGTGCTGGCGGGCGCGTTGCGCGTCGCGGAAGCGCTGGAGGGGCTGCTCCCGGCTTGGCGGCGTGCGCCGCTGCAGGCGTTGGCGCGCTTGCACGTCCTCGCCGCGTCGGATCTGGTGGCCGATCTCGACGCGCTGGGACGGCCGCGGTCGTCCGGTGACGTCGGGCCGCGGCTGGAGATGCTGGCGCAACTCGTCACCGGCGCGACGTCGGTCCCCGGACCGGTGCTCACCGCCGTCGTGCACGGGGAACTGTTGGCGCTGAAGCCTTTCGGCTCGGCGGACGGGATCGTCGCGCGGGCTGCGGCCCGGCTCTCGGCGGTGGCGACGGGGCTGGACCCGAAGGCGCTGACGGTGCCTGAGGTCGCGTACTTCCGGCGCGTGCCGAAGTACCTCGAAGCCGCTTCGGCCTTTACGGAGGGAACTCCCGAGGGCGTCCGGTCCTGGCTGCTCTTCTCCTGTGAAGCCTTCGAGGCGGGCGCCCGCGAGGCGAAGTCCATCTCAGACGCCGCCGGCTGACCCCCCTCCCTCCTCGCGTTTCGTCCTCTAGTTGCGGTACTTCGCACCACGAACTACCGCAACCAGAGGACGAAACGCGTGACTTGAGACACCCTCTCTCCCTCCCTCTTCGCAACCGGACCCCCGGGTCCCCGGCTGTCCGCCTCGGGCCCCTCCGGCTGGCGCTAGGAACGGGCCTTTCCTTGCAAAATTTGCAAGGAAAGGCCCGTTCATTGCGGGGCTTGGGGGCACCGGGCGAGCCTGAGGTTCGGGACGCGACCGGACATCGCGTGTTTCGTCCTCTAGTTGCGGTAGTTGGCAGCACGAACTACCGCAACCAGAGGACGAAACGCGGGGGTGGGGTGAGTCGACATGGAGTCTGGAGCAGGTGTAGCGAGTAACCACATGGCTTAAGTGCCTGGAGCGACCTAACGTCGTCGGGCATGAGTGGTGCGTATCACAGCGATCTTGCGGGTAAGTCCGCGCTGGTCACGGGCGCGGCGAGCGGGATCGGCCTGGCCTGCGCCGAAGCGCTCGCCCGCGCCGGTGCCAAGGTCCACCTCGTCGACATCGACGACGCCGTCGAGAAGGCGGCGGCCGAGGTCGACGGCATCGCGCACGTCGCCGACCTCACCGACGCCCGGGCCATCGAGACCCTCCCGGCCGAGATCGACATCCTCGTCAACAACGCCGGCTTCCAGCACATCGCGCCGATCCACGAGTTCCCGCCGGAGACGTTCACCCGTCTCCAGGCGCTCATGGTCACCGCGCCGTTCCTGCTCATCCGCCGCGTGCTGCCGCCGATGTACGACCGCGGCTGGGGTCGCGTGGTCAACATGTCCAGCGTCCACGGCCTCCGCGCGAGCCCGTTCAAGTCCGCGTACGTCACCGCGAAGCACGCGCTCGAAGGACTCTCCAAGGTCACCGCGCTCGAAGGCGCCGAACACGGGGTGACCAGCAACTGCGTCAGCCCCGGCTACGTCCGGACCCCGTTGGTCACCGGCCAGCTCGAAGCGCAGGCCGAAGAACACGGCCTCGAACGCGACGCCGTCATCGAGCAGGTCCTGCTGCGCCGTTCGGCGATCAAGCGGCTCATCGAACCCGCGGACGTCGCCGCGTGCGTGCTCTGGCTCTCCGGCGACCACGCCGCCCATGTCACCGGTACCTCGATCCCCCTCGACGGCGGCTGGACCGCCGCGTGAACCCTCCAGAAAGGACGTCCCCGGTGACCACGCAACCCCGTGGCTCGATCGCGAAGGTGGTCAGTGCCAGCCTGATCGGAACGACGATCGAGTGGTACGACTTCTTCCTCTACACCTCCGCCGCGGCGCTGGTGTTCGGCAAATTGTTCTTCCCCACCAACGATCCGCTGACAGGCACGTTGCTCGCGTTCCTGACCTACGCCGTCGGTTTCCTCGCGCGGCCGGTCGGCGGGCTGGTGTTCGGGCACTTCGGGGACCGGGTCGGCCGCAAGAAGCTGCTGGTGCTGAGCCTGCTGCTGATGGGCGGTTCGACCTGCGCGATGGGCATCCTCCCGACCTACGCGACCGTGGGCGTGCTGGCGCCGATCCTGCTGACGCTGCTGCGGCTGGTCCAGGGTTTCGCCCTCGGCGGCGAATGGGGCGGCGCGGTGCTGATCGTCTCCGAACACGGTGACGACAAACGCCGCGGGTTCTGGGCGTCGTGGCCGCAGTGCGGCGCCCCCGGCGGGAACCTGCTCGCGACGGCGGTCCTGGCGATCCTCGCCGCGACCCAGTCCGACGAGGCGTTCCTCAGCTGGGGCTGGCGGATCCCGTTCCTGCTTTCCGGGGTCCTCGTGGTGATCGGGCTCTGGATCCGGCTCGCGGTCAGCGAATCGCCGGTCTTCCTGGCGGCGCAAGAGAAGAGCGCGCCCGAGCACGCGCCGGTCGTCGAGGTGTTCCGGAACAACTGGCGCGCGGTGCTGATCACCATCGGTTCACGAATGGCGGAGAACGTTTCGTACTACGTGATCACCGCGTTCATTCTGGTTTACGTCACCACCGGATTGAGTTTGCCGAAATCCGCGGGACTCAACGCGGTGCTCATCGGTTCGGCCGTGCATTTCCTGACCATTCCCTTGTGGGGCATTCTTTCCGACCGGATCGGCCGCCGCCCGGTCTATCTGTTCGGCGCGATCGGGATGGCGGTGTGGAGTTTCGCGTTCTTCGCGATGCTCGACACGAAGAATTCCGGTGTCATCATTCTCGCGACGACCATCGGGCTGGTGCTGCACGGCGCGATGTACGGCCCGCAGGCCGCGTTCTTCTCCGAGCAGTTCCCGACGCGGGTCCGCTACACCGGCCTTTCGGTCGGCGGGCAGCTGTCGTCGATCGCGGCGGGCGCGGTGGCGCCGCTCATCGCGGTCGCGCTGTTCAAGGAATTCGGCAGCACCGTCCCGGTCTCGCTCTACGTCGTCGCGATGTGCGCGCTGACGGTGATCGCGTTGCTCGCCGCCCGCGAGACCAAGGGGGAGTCCCTGCACTCCGAAGTTCTCACGGAGCGCGGTCACGTGTCAGCATGACCGCTGTGGACGGTTCCGCGCAGTTGCACCGGCTGCTCGAACTGCTCGCCTCCGGGGCGGGCAGCGAGCGGCTGGCGCACGTCCCCGTCGACCCGAGGGCCACCGAGCTGGCGCTGCGGATCCGGGACACCGTCGCCGAGCACCGGCGGCGCGAGGCGGAGCTGGCCGCGTTGTTCGACACGGCCAGCGACCTCGCCAGGCTGGACGATCCGGACGCCGTCCTCCGGTCGATCGTGCGGCGGGCGCGGGCACTGCTCGGCGTGGACGTCTCGTACCTCAGCCTCAACGACGAGACCGAGGGCAACACCTACGTCCGCGTGACCGACGGTTCGGTTTCCGCGCTGTTCCAGGACATCGTGCTGGGGATGGGCGAGGGGCTCGGCGGGCTGGTCGCGCAGACCGCGCGGCCGTACGCGACGGCGGACTACTTCAACGACAAGCGGTTCCACCACACTTCGTCGATCGACACCGGCGTGCTCGACGAGGGGCTGACAGCGATCCTCGGGGTGCCGCTGGCGATCGGCAGCAAGGTCATCGGGGTGCTGTTCGCCTCGGATCGGACCACGCGCGAGTTCTCGCCGGAAGAGGTCGCGCTGCTGTCGTCGCTGGCCGACCACGCGGCGATCGCGCTGGACAACGCGCATCTGCTCGACGAGACGCGGCGCGCGGTCGCCGAGCTGAACGCCGCCAACGCGACGATCAGCGCGCACAACGACGCGATGCGCCGCGCCGAAGACGCGCACGACCGGCTGATGGATCTCGTGCTGCGCGGCGGCGATCTGGCCGAGGTCGCCGCCGCGGTCGCGGACGTGCTCGGCGGCGGGATCGCGGTCTACGACGCGGACGGTGCCGTCCTGGCCAGGACCGGCGGGGAGCTGAGCCTCTCGCGCGCCGCCGTGTCCGCATCACGCGCGAGCGGGCGGGCGGTGTCCACTGAGGACGGCTGGTTGTGCGCGGTCCAGGCAGGGCAAGAGTTCCTCGGCAGCCTGGTGCTGGGTGGTGGGCGGTCCCTCGGTGAGGCCGACAGGCGGCTGTTCGAGCGGGCGGGCGTGGTCACCGCGGTACTGCTGATGCAGCGGCGTTCCGTCGCGCGGGCCGAAGACGAGGTGCGCGGAGAACTGCTGTCCGATCTGCTCACCGCACCGGGCCGCAATCCCGCCGCGTTGCTGGCGCGAGGTCGCCGCCTCGGGGTCGACTTATCGACGTCGCACGCTGTGCTGATCGCGCATTCCGACGACGTCTCCCGGCGACGGCTGGCCATGGCCGCCGCCCGGCACGCGGACCTGGTCGGTGTCCACGCCGACGAGGTCGTCCTGCTGGTCCGCGGCGAGGACGCCGGCGCGCTGGCCCGGTCCGCCGCCGCCGAACTCGCGTCCACAATGGACTGCCCGGTGACGGTGGGCGCGGCGGGACCGGCCACCTCGCCGCGAGCCCTTGCCGAGGCGCACGCGGAGGCCGCGCGGTGTGTCGCGTCGTTGCTCGCCCTCGGCCGCGAGGGTGAAGGCGCGAGCATGGCAGACCTCGGGTTCGTCGGGCTGCTCCTCGGTGAACACGCCGATCTCGACGCGTACGTGACGGCCACGATCGGCCCGGTCCTCGACTACGACGAACGCCGCGGCACGGATCTGATCGGCACTTTACGGGCGTATTTCGCCTGTGGCGGCAACTTGACGCGGGCGAAGGACCTGCTTCACGTGCACGTCAACACCGTCGTACAGCGGCTGGACCGCATCGCTTCGCTGCTGGGCGAGCAGTGGCAGACGCCCGAGCGCGCGCTGGAACTCCAGCTCGCGCTCAGGCTGCACCGTCTCACCAATGACCGAACCGGATGACGTCGGAGAAGTCGCGTCGAGCGACCGTCGTCGCCGACGAGCCGGGTGACGGGCCGGGCTCGTCGCCGTGGCCGAGCGCCACGACGCCGATCGGATCGTGATCCTCCGGCACGCCGAACTCGCCGTGGAGGCGCTCCACGCTTTCGGGGGCGAGGCCGAAGAACACCGCGCCCAGACCCTCGTCGACAGCGGTCTGCAGGATCAGCAGCGCCGCCATCCCGGTGTCGACGTCCCAATACGGCACGCGCCACCAGGAGTCGTCACCTTCGGCGAAACCCTTGTCGGGCTTGGCGTAGCGGTCGAGATAGGCGTTCTTGACCGAGAGCGGCACGATCGCGACCGGTGCCGTGGTCACGGATTCCGGCGCCCAGCTGGCTCCGAACTCCCAGAATTTGGCGAGTTCTTCCCCGGTCAGGACGAGAAATCCTTGTCCTTGTGAGAATCCGGCCGAGGGACCTTTCAGCGCGTTGCGCAGGATGCGCTCAAGGCTCGCCTCGGCGACGGGCTCGTCGGTGAACTTCCGGACCATGCGACGGCGTCGTACGACGTCCTGGAATTCCATGAGATCAGTTTAGTGCGCAAGAGCTCGCGAGGTCGCCGCTCGCGCGCGGGATCGTCGCCGAGGACGGCGGGCGGACGCCGTCGAGCCAGCCTTCGAGCGCGGTGAACGCCGTCCGGAAGCACGGGCCGATCGGGCGCAGTTTGTCCGGGTAGGCGTCGTAAAGGCCGTCGACGTGGTTGCCGTCCACGATCCGGTAGTAGCGCTGGAGTCCGGCGCGGCCCTGATCGGCGATCATCCGCTGGTAGACGTCGGAATCGCGGGTGATCGGCAGGAGCGTGTCGAGGGTGCCGTGGAGGGTGATCAGCGGTTTGCCGATCCGGCCGGTGAGAGAGATCCGCTCGACCGCGCGGTGCACCGACGGCGGACGAGCGGCGTAGTCGTAGTCGGTCCCGGTGGACGACGGGTCGAATTCGGCCTGGTAGATGCGCTGGGTCAGCCCCCAGTAGACGTCATTGTGGTACGGCCAAAGGAATTCCGAGCCCGGCGCGAAACCGGTGTCGAGAATCCGCTGGTGTGCCCGGGCGGAACCGGCGAGGTACGCGGGATAGGCCTTGATCGCGGGCGGGAGGAAGGTGAACAGGTTCGGGCCGTCCTCGTGCCAAAGCGTGCCCTCCCAGTCGATGCCGCCGTCGTAGAGCCATGGCCGGTTCTCGAGCTGCCAGCGGACGAGGTAGCCGCCGTTCGACATCCCGGCCGCGAGCGTGCGGCTCGGCAGACGCCCGTAACGGTGGGCGACGGCGGCCTTCGCGGCGAGGGTCAACTGCGTGACGCGTGAGTTCCATTCGGCGAGCGCGTCGCCGGGCCGCCGTCCGTCGGTGTGGAAGTCGGCTCCGGTGTTGCCCTTGTCGGTCGCGGCGAACGCGTAACCGGCGGCGAGGACCTGGTCGCCGATCGCGCGGTCGTTCGCGTACTGCCGTCGCACGCCGGGCGAACCCGAGACCACGAGCCCGCCGTTCCAGCGATCGGGCAGCCGCAGCACGAACTGCGCGTCGTGGTTCCAGCCGTGCGTGGTGTTAGCCGTCGAGGTGTCCGGGAAATAGCCGTCGATCTGGATCCCGGGAACGCCCTGGGACGCGGGGAATCCGGCCGAGGTCAGCCCGGCCCAGTCGGCCTGGACGGTGTGCCCGGTGGCCAGGGTGCCGGTGGTCGTCAGATCGTCCAAACAGGACAGTTGTTGTTTCGCGGCCCCCGGAACACGCACGTTCGCGCATCCGCTCGCCGCCGCTTCGGCGGGCGAGGTCAGGGCCAGCATCATCGCGAGGACCAGAATGAGCCGCATCGGCCGACGGTAAGCGCGTGCCTTCCGGATCGGTACCCGGCGCGACCACACAAAACGGGCCGTCGCTGTGGTGGTCGTCCACGTGGGAACCGGGCGGCGGCGGTTCTAGCCTGAAATGATGCGAAAACTCCTCATCGGCGCGGTGGTTTCGGCATTGGTCCTTCTCTTCGCGACTCCGGCACAGGCGGCGGCGATCCGTCCCGTGACCGGGTTCGGGAGCAATCCCGGTGCGTTGCAGATGTTCGAGTACGTTCCCGACGGGCTGCCGTCCGGACGTCCGGCGGTGGTCGTGCTGCACGGCTGCACCCAGGACGCGGCTGGATACGCCCGTGGCTCCGGCTGGATCGGGCTCGCGGACAGGCTGCGGTTCAAACTCGTTCTGCCGCAACAGGTTTCGGCGAACAACTTCAGCAAATGCTTCAACTGGTTCCAGGCGGGCGACATCAGGCGCGGGTCCGGGGAAGCCGAATCCATCGCGCAGATGGCGCGGTTCGCGGCCGGAAGCCGGACTTACGTGACCGGTCTGTCGGCGGGCGGGGCGATGACCTCGGTGATGCTGGCGGCCTATCCGGAACTGTTCGCGGGCGGCGGGGTCGTCGCGGGCCTGCCGTACGGCTGCGCGGCTTCGATGATCGACGCCTACTCGTGCATGAATCCCGGCAAGGATCTGACCCCGAAGCAGTGGGGTGACAAGGTGCGGGCCGCGGGCACGGGCGCGCGTTCCCCGGTCAGCGTCTGGCACGGGACCGCGGACTACACGGTCGCTTCGATGAACCTGCGTGAGCTTTCCGAGCAGTGGACGGACGTCGGCGCCGCCGTCGACACGCACGCCGTCGCCGGGATGGGGCACGGTCAGCCGATCGCGCCGGGGGCCGGTTGCGGTCAGGCCGGGCCGTATCTGCTGGACGTCGGCGTGTGCGCGGCGGCGGAACTCGCGGCGAAGTGGCGATTAGGCGAGGACGGCGTCCAGTAGTCCTGGGAACCGCTCGTGGATGTCCTCGATCCGTAGCTCGACCCAGCGGGTCCGGCCCTCGACGAAGGTGGTCGTGAGGCCGGCTTCGCGCAGGACCTTCCAGTGGTGGGAGAGCGTCGGCGCGCTGATCTCGACGTCGTACTCGGTGATGGCGCAGCTTCGTGGCGAAGGGTTGCTTCGCAGGGCGCGGATCAGCTCCAGGCGCACGGGATCCGCGAGTGCCTGGAGCACCGGCACGATCTCGATTTCGCCGGTCGCCGGTTGCGGCAGCGTGCTGGTCACTTCGCTCCAACTGTTTGACAGTCATCGAATAGTCCGGCCACCATACCTCTCATGACGATTCGACGATCATCTAATGATCGGCTCGCCTTGGGGGCTCTGCTGGTACTCGCCGTCGGGACGTTCACCGTCGGCACCGACGGGTTCGTCTTGAACGGGCTGCTGCCCACCATCGCCGCCGACCTGCGGGTTTCCGAAGCCGCCGCGGGCCAGCTGACCACGGTCTTCGCGGTGACGTACGCGATTTCTTCGCCGCTCATCGCGGCGTTCACCGGACGGCTCGACCGGCGCTGGGTGCTCGGCGCCGGGATGGTGCTGTTCACGATCGGCATGGCCGGCCAAGCGCTCGGCGAGTCCTTCGCCGTGGTCGCGGTCGCCCGCGTGCTGGCCGCCCTCGGCGCCGCCGCGTTCCAGTCCAACGCGTATGTGCTCGCCGGTGCCCTGGCGTCGGACGAACGACGTGGCCGCGCCTTGGCGACGGTCTCCGCCGGGATGAGCGTGTCGATGGTGGTCGGTGTGCCGATCGGGGTGCTGGCGGGCACCTGGTTCGGCTGGCGCGCGGTGATGTGGGGGATCGGCGCGGTGGCGGTGGTCGTGGCGCTGCTCGTGCCGTTGCTGCCCGGTGTCCGGATGCCGACGGTGTCCCTGCGCGACAGGCTCGCCGTCGTCGCGCGGCCGCCGATCGCGCGCGTGCTCGGCGTCAGCGTTCTCGGCACCGCGGCGGGCTTCGCGGCCTTCGTGTACCTGCCCGTTCTGGTCGCTCCGGTCGCCGCGGGCGCGATGATCTCGTGGCTGCTCATCGGTTTCGGGATCGGGCAGATCGCGGGCAATGCCTTCGCGGGCCGGGCGACCGACTCACTCGGGCCCGCACGCGTCCGCGCGATCTCGCTCGTCGGTACGGTCGTGACCCTCGCGCTGGTGGACGTCGCCGTGTTGAGCCTGCCCGGCGCGCTGGTCCTCGCGCTGGCTTCGGGGATCTTCGGCGGGATGCTGATGGTGCCGCAGCAACACCGGCTGTTCTCGCTGGCGCCCGACGCGCCGACGGTCGCCTTGGGGCTCAACGGTTCCGCGATCTACGCCGGGGGCGCCCTCGGTGCCGCGCTGGGTGGCGTCGTCCTGTCGTCGGCGGGTGTCTGGTGGGTCGGTCCCGTTGCCGCCTTCATCGCTCTGCTCGCCTTCGCGCTTTCGCTCCCTTCGCGCACGCGGGTGGCCCAGCCCGCCTGATCAAAAGTGGGAGCAAGGGACCTTTGCTATCGTTAGCGTGGGTACGCTAAGTAAGTGACAGCAAAGGTCCCTTGCTCTCTTCCCGCAGGTCAGAGGGCTACTTGACCGGGATCCTGGCCGACCAACGCTCCTCGATACGCGCGAAGCGCCACACGAAGAGCGCGAGGGCCCAAGTAAGCACGAAGAGCGCTACGACCGCGTAGCCGACGTAGTCCAGGCTCAGGGACCCGATCGCCGCGAGCGGTCCGGTCGTGATGCCCAGCCGCTCGGTGAGGATCGAGATCAGCTCGATCGTCCCGATGAGCAGCGCGACCGCGACGGAAAGCGCCGTCACGGTGAGGTTGTAGTAGATCTTCCGCACCGGCTTCGCGAAGGCCCAGCCGTACGCGAAGTTCATGAAGCAGCCGTCGGCGGTGTCGAACAGCGTCATCCCCGCGGCGAACAGGATCGGCAGCACCAGGATCGCGTACCAGGGCAGGGAGAACGCGGCCGCGCCGCCGGCGAGCACCAGCAGGCTGATCTCGGTCGCGGTGTCGAAGCCGAGGCCGAACAGCACGCCGATCGGGTAGATGTGCCACGGCTTGCGCACCGCCTTGGTGGCGCCGCGCAGCAGTCGGTTCATGAAGCCGCGGTTGTCGAGTTGCCGCTCCAACGCCGCTTCGTCGAACTCGCCCCGCCGCATGCGCCGGAACACCTTCACGATGCCGACCAGTACGACCAGGTTCATGATCCCGATGAGGTACAGGAACACCGCCGAAACGGACGTCCCGATCAGCCCGGTCGCCTCGTGCAACGCCGACGAGTCGTCCTCGACAGCGCCGGCGAGCGCGCGGACGCCGAGCGACAACAGCAGGCACAGGATGAAAACGATCGTCGAATGGCCGAGGGAGAACCAGAAGCCGACCGAAAGCGGCCGTTGCCCGTCGGCCATCAGCTTGCGGGTGGTGTTGTCGATCGCGGCGATGTGGTCCGCGTCGAAAGCGTGCCGCATCCCGAGCACGAAGGCGGTGACGCCGAGGCCGATCCCGAACACGCCCGTGGCGCCGAGCTCGTACTGGCGCGGCGCCACGAAAAGCGTCAGGACCCCCCAGCCCACGACGTTGAGCAGCAGGATGAACCCGGCCATCCCGGCGACGGACACCCGTTCGCGTCGCGTGAGCGCGAGGCGTCGGGATGAACGGGGCTGTCCGCCGGTGCTCATGACCACCCGACCTCTCAGTCGCGAATACCTGAGAGCCTAAGCAGATGAGCAGGTGATGGGCAATCAGTGATTTTTCAGCTCGCGCGCACCCGCAGGGAGTCGAGAGCCTTGCGTACGTGGCCATCACTGTTCGCCAGCGCCTTCGCCGCGTTCGCGACGTCTTCGCCGGACAACAGATGGACCAGCGCGACCTTGAGGTCGCCGTCGGCCTCGGTGAGCGCGTCGGAGCAGTCCGCCATGCTCATCCCCGTGGCCTCGCGCAGGATCCTGATGGTCCTTCCGCGCAGCTTCGCGTTGGTCGCGCGCATGCTGACCATCAGGTTCGAGTAGGTCCGGCCGAGTTTGATCATCGTCGCGGTGGAAAACGCGGTGAGGATGATCTTCTGGGCCGTGCCCGCCTTCATCCGGGTCGACCCGGCGATCGCCTCGGGGCCGGTGTCCACGGCGATGAGGACATCGACACCCGGCGGCATCACCGCGGCCGGATTGCCCGAGACCAGCGCGGTCCGGGCACCGCGACGGCTGGCCGCGGCCAGCGCGCCGAGAACGTAGGGCGTCCGGCCGGAAGCCGTCAGCCCGAGCACGAAGTCGCCGGGTACGACGGTCTCGGCCACCTCGGCGGCTCCGGCCTTCACGTCGTCCTCGGCGTCTTCGACGGCTTGGCGCAGAGCGCGCGCGCCGCCCGCGTGATGCGCGATGAACCAGTCGGAGGGCACGTTGAACGTCGGCACGAGCTCCGCCGCGTCCAACGTCGCCAGCCTGCCGGAGGTACCGGCCCCGAAGTAGTGCACGCGGTGTCCCGACCGCAGCGCTTCCACGGCGAAGTCGACCGCCCGCGCCACCTGCGGCAGCACCGCGGCGACGGCTTCGGGGACCCGGCGGTCCTCGGCGTTGATCGCGCCGAGGATGCCCATGGTCGACATCAGGTCGATGTCGGTCGTCCGTGGATTGCGCTGTTCGGTTGGCGAATCGACGTGCACCACCTGGCGTGGGACGGTCATCATGCGCCTCACTTTTTCGCTCATTTGCCGGTTTCCCGCGGCCGTCGCCTGCCGTCGGGCCGAACGCCCAGCCGGTGCGAACCCACCGCGTCCCTGGTCGCGTCGAGCGCGTTGACCGACGCGTCCATGTGCCGCTGCGCGACACCGATGAACAGGCAGTCGATGACGGTCAGCTGCGCGATGCGACTGGCGGTCGCACCCGAGCGGAACGTCGTTTCCCGCGCGGCCGTGGTCAGCACGTGGTCGGAGACCTCGGTGATCGGCGAACGCGGGAAGTTCGTCACGGCGACGGTGATCGCGCCGTGCTCACGGGCCACACGCAGCGCCTCGACGGTGTCCGTGGTCGCGCCCGTGTGGGAGATGCCGATGGCGACGTCTCCGGGGCTCAGCACGGCGGCCGAGGTCAGCATGATGTGCGTGTCGGACCAGGCGAAGCTGACCCGGCCGATGCGGTGCAGCTTCTGCTGCAGATCCGCGGCCACGAACGCGCTCGCGCCGACGCCGTAGACGTCCACACGGCCCGCGCCCGCCAAAACGTCGATCACGCGCTGTAGTGACGGGACGTCGAGCTGGTCGGCGGTCTCCTCCACGGCACGAGCGTCCGCGAAGCTGACCTTGCCGATGACCGCGGCCAGGTCGTCTTCCGGCCCGATCTCGCCGCCGAGATTGCGGCTGGACCGCGCCTCGGACCGGGCGGTGTCGGCCGCCAAAGCGATCCTGAGCTGCGGATATCCACCGACGCCGACCGCCTTGCAGAAGCGCGTGACGGTGGTCTCGCTGGTGTTCGCCGCGAGCGCGACCTCGGTGATGCTGCGCCGCGCGACCGTCGCCGGGTCTTCGAGGACGACCTTCGCGACACGCTGTTCGGCCCGGGCGAGCCCGGGCAGCAGTGAGCGGATCCGGACCAGCGGGCTCGCGTCAGCGTCCCGTGTCGGCTGGGCCGGCAAGGACTCGGACGGTGCGACCGCGATTACGGATTCGGTATCGCCCACCGTGGGAAAGTTACTAACCGTTGGCATCTGCGACAAGGCTACCCACACCCTTCGGGAAGATCGCAACCTATCCGTGTCTGCGGATTCGATTTGCGATTAATCGTTGACCAGAAAGTCGCTAACCAGGTCGAGGCCGTTAACGAGGTCGAGCTAACGACTTGGCAACTTAGTGTCGCGATGCAAGGGGCTGTGCCCCGGTCAACGGGGCGGTTCGGTCTGCGAAACGGAACCGCTCAACTACCTAGCGCTCAACTTCCATCCGGTAGCTGCAAAAGTAGGGGGATTATGCTCACTGTCCAGCAGTATCCGGCCGCGTTCAGTGACTTTCACACCGTCCAGGGAAATTCCGCGTCCCGTGTAACGGGCATCGGTCGTGTAACGCCACCGGAGGGTGATTTGTGAGCTTTGCGACACCTCGGCGGCGGCTCGCCACCAAGCCCGGTGTCCGTGCCCGCCGAGGCCGGTCAGGTCCCCCGCGGGAGCGCCTGGGCCGCTCGCACGCAGAGTAATCGTTTTCCAGGTGGTGCCACCGTCGGTACTTATTTCCAGGAAGAGCGAATCGGAGGGCCCTTCGGTGTCCACGAACGTGTCGAAGGAGACCTTCAGAGGGCCGCCACGGGTCCGCAACGGCGGGGTCGTGAGCGTGGCCGTGGAGACGTCCCCCGCGCCGCTGAACCACGCGTCACGGCCGCGTACCGGGCGGACGGCCATCGCCTTCGCGAGCGAGCTCGCCCACGCCTCCCTGGCGAGGTTGATCGAGCCCCAGTTCCGCGTCGGGTGCACGCGGTTGGTGAGCAGGATCGCGAACGACCTCGAGAGCGGGTCGATCACCAGCGAGGTCCCGGTGAACCCGGTGTGGCCGGCGGTCGAGGGCGCCGACAGCGCGCCCATGTACCAGGGCTGGTCGAGTTCGAAGCCGAGTCCGTGGGAGTTGTCGGGGAACTTCTGGTTGTAGTTCGTCAGCATCGATCGCACGGTTTCCGGCCGCAGGATCCGCTGACCGCGGTACGCGCCGCCGTTGAGGATCGTCTGCGCCAGCACGGCCATGTCGGAGGCCGTGGAGAACACGCCCGCGTGCCCGGCGACGCCACCCAGCGACCAGGCGTTCTCGTCGTGGACCTGCCCGCGTACGAGGCCCCGAGGCGGCTTCACCGCGTACTCGGTCGCCGCGACCCTGGCCAGTTTCGCCGCCGGCGGGTTGTAGCCGGTGTCGGCGAGGCCGAGCGGAGTCGCGATGCGGTCCTGGACCACCTTGTCCAACGGCGCTCCGGCCAGCTTCTCGATCAGGAGGCCGAGCGTCAGCAGGTTGATGTCGGAGTAGAGGTACGTACTGCCCGGCGGGTTCTTCAGCGGGCTGTCGAGGATGGCCTTCCGGCGCGACGGGATGTCCGGATAGCCCTCCCACAGCGACGGGAGCGGTGTCGCGGCGAAGCCCGAAACGTGGGTGAGCAGCTGCTGGACGGTGACGGCTTCCTTGCCGTTCACCCCGAACTCCGGCAGGTACCGCGCCACCGGCGCCGAGATGTCCAGCTTGCCCGTCTCGGCCAGCTGCATCACCGCGATCGAGGTGAACAGCTTCGAGATCGAGGCCATGTCGAAGATGGTGTCCGCGCGCATCGGCACCTGCTGCTCCGGCGGCAGTTCCGTGCCGTTCGCGTCGGCGTAGCGGACGGCACCGCCGACGGCCTGGCGCTCGACGACGACGCCGTCGTGCGCGAGCAGGCCGACAGCGCCGGAGAAGTGCGGATGCCCGGTGGCGTCCGGTTTCGTCCAGCTGTCGATGAACCGCTCGGCCGCTTTGATCGGCTCCGGGTCGAGGCCGACGTCGCCGGGCGCGCCGTCACGGAGCACGGTGGACGCCGGCGCGAAGCCCTCGCGAGGCTTGTCGAACCGGCCCGCCACGCGGTCTCGCTGTTGTTCCGAACCCGGAATCGCCTGTGCTCCCGCCGTCGACAGCGTGGTCGCCGCGACCAGGACGGAAACGGTCGCGATCAGGATCTTCCTAGCACGCAAGGTCGTTCCCCTCAGCGATAGATGAGATGGCGACGGCGTTTCCGGTCGAACTCGGCGAGCTCGGCCTGCCAGGAGCCGACGATCTCGTCCACTCCGGCGCCCTTGTCGATCATCGTGCGCAGCCTGTCGGAGCCCGAGAGCTTGTCGAGGAAGTTGTCGGGCCGCCACTTGAACTTGTCCGGGTGCACCTGTTTCGCGGTGACGAACATGGTGACCGCGGTGCGGATGGCGTCGAACGCCCGCGGATCCGTGATCGTCACCTGCACGCCGCCGCAAGGCTCGTTGACGAACTTGCCGAACGTCGGCACGAAGTACGCCTCACGGAACTTCACCCCGGGAAGCCGCAGTTCGCCGAGCTTCTCGCGCCAGCGCCAATCGAGGCCCGGCGCGCCGATGATCTCGAACGGCCTGGTGGTGCCGCGGCCTTCGGAGAACACGGTGCCCTCGAACATCCCGGTGCCGGGATAGACGAGCGCCGTGTCCGGTGTCGGCATGTTCGGGCTCGGCGGGACCCAGGTCAGCCCGGTGCGCTCGAAGAGCTGATCACGCCGCCAGTCACGTACTTCGACGATCTCGAGCCTGCCAGGGGTGACCCCTTCGGCGGGCAGGAACTCGGCGGCGAAGTACCGCGCGAGTTCCCCGACGGTCATGCCGTGCTGCTGCACGATCGGCTTCCGCCCGATGCCCGACGCGTACGCCGGGTCCAGCATCGGCCCGGCGGCCTTGCCGCCCAGCGGGTTCGGCCGGTCCAGCACGACCACCGCCGCGCCGACCTTCGCCGCCGCGACCATCGCCGTGTACAGAGACCAGATGTAGGTGTAGAACCGCGCGCCGACGTCGGCGATGTCGAAGACGACTGTGTCGACGCCCGCCTTCGTGAACATCCCGGCGAGCTTCGTCGCGTCGGCGCCGTACGCGTCGTACACGGGGACGCCGGTGCGGGGATCGGTGTAGTCGCCCTCGGAGCCACCCGCCTGCGCGCTGCCGCGGAAGCCGTGTTCCGGCCCGAACGCGGCGAGCGGGCGGACACCGGCGGCGACCATCGAATCGACGATGTGGTCGCCGCTCGCCAGGACGCCCGTCGGATTCGACAGCACGCCGAGCTTGCGGCCGGACAGCGGCGCCCAGCCACGGGCGGCGAGCACGTCCGCTCCGGTGCGGGTGAGCGGGGGACCTTTGCTCTCGCTTTCCGCCGTGGCCTCGGGCCCTGCCTGCGCGACCGAGGATCCGGCCGTCAGCGCGGGGACCGCGAGCGCCCCGGCGGCGAGGAGATGGCGGCGATTGAGCGTCACCAGGTCAGCCCGTGGCCGAAGGGGTACTTCACCGTGCCCACGTCCTTGCCCGCGGGGACGTCCACCGGCAGCTTGCCCTGCGGCTTCACCTTCCCGAGGATCACCTTCGCCAGCGCTTCGACCGACGGGGTGATGTAGCCGTACGTCGCGAGCCAGGTCTTGACCGGGTTCTCGTAGCCGGCGTCGTAGGGGATCTGCGCGGCGACCGCGACGACGGGCTTCCCGGTGTCCGTCAGGGCCTGCAACAGCTTGCCCTGCAACGGATACGTGCCGACGTTGTTGGTCAGCACCACGACGAGGTCGACGTTCTTCGCGGCCGTGACGGCCTGCGCGATCTGCGCGTCGGTCGGGGTCTGGCCGGTCTGCAGCGCGGTCGCCTGCGTTCCGTGCGCGGTGAGTTTCGAGGCCAGCGCGGTCGTCGTGCTCACACCCCAGCCGGTCACGAGCGTCTTCGCGGGCTGCTGCTTGAGCGGAAGGACGCCGCCGTCGTTGCGGATCGCGGTGACCGACCGGTCGGCGATGCCCTGCGCGGTCGCGAGGTTGGCCGGGATGCCGACCTTCGAAGCGACCTTGGCCGGGTCGACGAACGGCGAGGTCAGGATGCCCCGGTTCAGTTTGAGCTTGAGCACCCGCAGGACGCTTTCGTCGATGCGCCGCTCGGTCAGTTCACCCTTGCGGACCGCGTCGAGCACCGAGTTGATCGCGAGGTCGAGGTTCACCGGCATGAGCAACTGGTCGATGCCCGCCTTGAGCGCCAGCACCGGGATCTCGGCGTCGGTGTGCATCTCGCGCACGGCGTCCATCGAGAGCGAATCCGTGATGACGACGCCGCGATATCCCAGCTCGCCGCGCAGTTTGCCGGTGAGGATCGGCTTCGACAGCGTGGCGGGCTCACCCGACGGGTCGAGGCTGGGGAACTGGATGTGCGCGCTCATGATCGAGTCGATGCCTGCCTTGATGGCGGCCTTGAACGGCGGCACGTCGGTCTCGCGCCAGCTGGCTTCGGTCCGGTCGATCCTGGGCAGTTCCAGGTGACTGTCCGTGGCCGCGTCACCGTGGCCGGGGAAGTGCTTCGCGGCGGCGGACACCGTCTCGGAGCGACGTCCGGAGTCCTGGAAACCCTTGACCTGCGCCCCGACGAACTGGCTCGCCAGCTCCGGGCGGCCGGAGAAGGAACGGACGCCGATCACCGGGTTCGCCGGGTTCGAGTTCACGTCGGCGTCGGGGGCGAAGTCCTGGTTGATGCCGACGGCGCGCAGTTCGTGCCCCAGAATCCGGGCGGCGTCCTGCGCGGCCTTGGGGTCGCGGCCCGCGGAGATCGCCATCGCGTTCGGCAGTTCGGTGGCGGGGGCACCCATGCGGGTGACCGTGCCGCCCTCCTGGTCGGTCGCGATCTGCAGCGGGATGTGCGCGCCGCTGCGGATGGCGGCCCGCTGGAGCCCGTTCGACAGCTTGGCCACCTGGACCGGGTCGTCGAAGTTGTCGCGGCTGTCGTTGTTGAAGTAGATGACGCCGCCCAGGTGGTACTTCTCGATCACCTGCGCGGGGGTGTCCACGCCGAAGTCGGCCTTGTTCTTGACGTTGACCTCGTCGGCGGACTTGCCGTTCACCCACGTGACGAACAGCTGGCCGACCTTCTGCTCCAGAGTCAGCCCGCGCAGCGTCCGCTGGGCCTCCGCGTCCGCGGTCACCGGCTGCGCGGCGGCCGGAACGCCCGCGATCGCGAGGGTGAGCAGACCCGCGAGGGGCACGGCGAGCGCATGGATCCTCCGATGACGGGCGTGCGCGGTTCGGGTCGTCACCTCAAGCCTCCCAGATTCGTGCCTGACTCTCAGATGGAAAGAAGTCCACCTGGAAGCACTGATATCCGGAAGCTACCCACGAGCACTTTGCTTGTCCATCGGCCACCCGCACGAAAGGTCCGTTCATACACAAAGGGACGCGAAGGGGCCTGTCACGCTTGAAAACAAGGCGTCATCGATGCGTGACCGGGCCGGTCACGACGGGAAAGACGGGCAAAACACTGGCGGCGCCCGTCGGCCTGAGCCGGCGGGCGCCGCCAATCAGTGCGAACCACTCGGGCGACCAAGCGTGCAACTCTGGTCGTACCTTCATGGACTCGGCGTCCGGCGTCCCGGTACGCAGTCCCTAGACGACGAGCCTCCCGCGGCGCGCTGCGCGTGGGTACCCGGTGTCCGCACACGGAGATTCGCCGGGGTGGAACAGGCTTCTCTTCTACCTGTTCCCTGGCCGATCGAACGTCCGCACCTTCTTTCTACGCCGTGAGCCGGGTCACTTCAAGTGCGCAGACGGGTGCACCGGTACAGAGGCTCGATCTAGTGACACGGGCACCCTCCGCGACGGACAATTCGCCGCTCTGTCTGCGAAAACCGGTTCCGTACCGCCGACCGGGTGCGGGCTCAGCGAGTGCGTTTGCGCCGGTTGTAGCCGTACCAGGTGGCACCCGCGGCGACGGCGCCGAGCGCGACCAGGCCCGCCGACCTGGCCGGGATCCTGGTCCGCAGTGACATCGGGTGATCGAACGCGAGGATGTCCCAGCCCTGTTCGGTCGCGTGCTTGCGCAGCACGCGGTCGGGGTTGACCGCGTGGGGCCGTCCGACGACCTCGAGAAGCGGGATGTCGGTGCTCGAGTCGGTGTACGCGTGGCACTGGGTGAGGTCGTAGCCGTAGGTGGCCGCGAGCTCTTTCGCGGCGATGGCCTTGTTCTCGCCGTAGCAATAGAAATCGACTTCGCCCGAGTAGCGGCCGTCCACGATCTGCATCCGCGTGGCCACGCTGCGCGTCGCGCCGAGCATTTCGGCGACCGGGGCGACGACCTCTTCGCCGGTCGCCGACAGCACCACGACGTCGTGACCGTCCGCGCGATGCGAGGAGATCAGTTCCGCCGCCTCCGCGTAGACGAGCGGATCGACGACGTCGTGCAGCGTTTCGCGGACGATCGCGGACACCTGCGCCACGTCCCATCCGGTGCACAGCGCGGAAACCTCGGCCCGCATCCGCTCGGTCTTCGCCGCGTCCGCGCCCGCGAGCGAGAAGACGAGCTGGGCGTACGCGCTGCGAAGCGCGGCTCGCCGGTTGATCAGGCCTTCGCGCAAAAGAGGCTTGCTGAAGGCCAGCGCGCTCGAAGACGCGATGATCGTCTTGTCGAGATCGAAGAACGCCGCGACCGGGCTCGGTGTCGTGCTGGGGTGGGCCACTCGCCAAGGATAGGAGAGCCGGACGGCGGTGCGCCCGTTGGTCGACCACGATCGGGATACGGCGGTGGAAAATTCACGACCGCGCACCGGATCGGGCGCGTCGTGCCGTTATCGAATTGTGGGTGCCGCCGCCCACCGCAACGGGCCGGTATCGGAGTTACAGTGACATTGTCCGGTGTTGCACCGGGCCCAGGTTCAGTCCGACCCCCCGGGGCTGAACCCCAGGCGGTCCCCGTCCCTCCCCCCTGGCGGGGACCGCCCTCTAACTTCCCGCCCCGCCAATGGTTCAGACCTCGTCGGCCGCGGAAAACCTCGTCACGACAAGGCCGAATCGGCCGATGCTCGTTACTTTTCTTTGTCCTCAACCCTTTTCGTGTTCGGTTCGACCGGGAAACGAATCGGGTGCATTCGGTGTGGAAAACCCGGGAGTGTGCCGGAAAGGTCCGACGGAAACGACGGAAACCGGTTTCCGGCGGCGGAGTTGTCCACAACACCCCGGTTGTCCACAGGCGGGACGGAATGGCGTTGTGCGGGACCGGGGCCGGGGGCGACCGTGGAGTCACAGCCCGAGTCCGACCGAATCCCCGGGGGAGTCATGATCGAGGAACATCCGCTCGTCGTCGCCGGAGACGACATCCTGCTCGACGAGATCTTGCGCGTGGCGGCCGCCGCGGGCTGCGAGGTCGAACGCGCGCCCGATCTGGACGCCGCTCGCGGGAGATGGGCACGCGCGCCGCTCGTGGTGCTCGACGAAGAAGCCGCGAGCGTGCCGAACCGCCTGCTGCGGCGGAACAAGGTCCTGCTCGTCTGCAAGGGCGCGCCGACACCGGTGACGTGGGAGCGCGCCTTCAACACCGGTTCGGAGAAGGTCCTTTCGCTGCCGGACGAGGAAGGCGACCTCATCGGCGCGTTCGCCGACGTGGTCGACGGGCCCGCCCGTGACGACGGCCTCGTCATCGGGATCATCGGCGGACGAGGTGGGGCCGGCGCCTCCGTTCTGGCCGCCGCCGTCGCGTACCAGGCGGAGAAATCCGGGAGCGGCGGGCTGCTCGTCGACTGCGATCCGCTCGGCGGCGGAATCGACGTCCTCCTCGCCGCCGAACGCGATCGCGGGCCGCGCTGGCCGGAACTCGACCTCGGCGGCAGGGTGTCGATGACGGCGTTGAGCGAAGCCCTGCCGCGGAAAAGGTATGCGTCCGGATCACTGTCCTTTGTGTCCTACGGCAGGGGAGGACGCGGCCCCGGGCCGGACGCGATCGAAGGCGTGTTGTGCGCCGGAAGGCGGGCGGGGCGGACGGTCGTCTGCGATCTGCCGAGGCATTTCGGCACCGAAACGGCCACCGTCGTCGGGCTGGCCGATCTGGTCGTGGTCGTCGTCCCCGCGGAACTCCGGGCCTGCGCCGCGGCCAAACAGGTCCTCGCCAGGCTCGAACCCCACGCGAATCGGATAGGTGTCGCGGTCCGGGGTCCGTCGCCCGCCGGGCTGATCCCGCGAGAGATCGCCGACGCCGTGGGCCTCCCGCTCATCACGTCGATGGGCCGCGAACGTTCCCTGTCCACGGCCCTCGACCGCGGCGAGTTCGTCCCGAGACATCGCGGGCATCTGGCCACCGCCGCCACCGAAGTCCTCGCCGCCGCGCGCGGAAACCTGGCCGGTGCCTTGCGATGACCGACGATCTGGTCGAGCGGGTCCGGCGGCGGCTGGCCGGATCGGCCGTCCCGGCGGATCCGGTGAGCGTGGCGCGGGCGGTCCGCGCCGAAGCCGGTGGCGCGCTCGGTCAGGAAGCCGTCCTCGGGGCGGTCCGGCTGGCTCGCGACGAGTTCGTCGGCGCCGGCCCGCTCACTCCGCTTCTCGGGAAGCCCGGTATCACCGACGTTCTCGTCACCGCTCCGGACGAGGTCTGGGTCGATACCGGTGAAGGCCCGGAAAAGACCGACATCCGTTTCTCGGACGAGGAGGCCGTCCGCAGGCTGGCCCAGCGGCTCGCGCTCGCCGGCGGGCGGCGGCTGGACGACGCGCAACCGTTCGCGGACTGCTGGCTGCCGGGAGTGGGGCCGCAGGGCCGGATCCGGCTGCACGCGATCCTCCCGCCGATGGCGCCCGCCGGGACCTCCCTCTCGCTCCGCGTCCTGCGGCCCGCCACCCATGACCTCGCGGAGCTGCGTTCGCGCGGGGTGTTCGGCACCAGCGGCGCGGACCTGCTCGATTCGATCATCCGGCGGCGGCTCGCGTTCCTGGTTTCCGGCGGGACCGGGGCGGGGAAGACGACCTTGCTCTCCGCGCTGCTGGGCGCGGTTTCCCCGGCCGAACGCATCGTGTGCGTCGAGGACGCCGGCGAACTGCAACCGGACCATCCGCAGTTCGTCAGCCTGATCGCACGCCCGGCCAACGTCGAGGGCGCCGGGGAGATCGGGCTCGGTGAGCTGGTGCGACAGGCGTTGCGCATGCGCCCGGACCGCCTGGTCGTCGGCGAAGTGCGCGGCGGCGAGGTCTGCGCGTTGCTCAACGCGATGAACACCGGGCACGAGGGCGGAGCCTGCACGCTGCACGCCAATTCGCCGTCGGACGTCCCGGCGCGGATGGAGGCCCTGGCCGCGCTCGGCGGGTTGAAGCGGGACGCGCTGCACAGTCAGCTGACCGCCGCGGTGCGGGTGGTCCTGCACATGCGACGCCTGCCGAGCGGGATCCGGCGGCTGGACGAGGTCGGCGTGCTGCGGTCGTTGCGCGGCGAGGCCAAGGTCATCCCGATCTGGAGCAAGGGCCATTGGATCGGCGACGAGAGCCCGCTCGAGGAGATGGCGGCATGAGTCCTTGGTTCCTCCTCTCCTGCGGCGCGGGGCTGGCCTGCTGGCCGAGACCGGCGGTGGGCACTCCGTTCGGCTGGCGTCTCCCTCAGGCCGCTCGCGCGGGCTGGTGGCCGCTGCCCGCGTTGCTCGTCTTGCCGGTTCTCGGGATCGGCTGGGCACTGGCGACGCTGCTGCTCACCATCACCGTCCGCCAGGAGCACCGTCGGCGGGCACAGGCGAAGGCCGCGCTGGCCGAAGCCGAGCTCACCGCGTCCGTGTTGCGGACGATGGTCGGCGAACTCCGGGCGGGCGCCCATCCGGTGACGGCGGCCGAGGCCGTCGCGGAAGCGGTGCCCGCGGCGTCCGGGCGGCTGCGCGGCCTGATCGCGACCGCCAGGCTCGGTGGTGAGACGGCCGACCCGGACGCACCACCGGCCTTGGCGAACGCGTGGGCGCTCGCGAACCGGTTCGGCCTTCCGATGGCCGACGTCCTCGAAGCCGCACGACGGGACGCCGAAGCGGAGATCGGGTTCCGCCGTCGTCTCAAAGCCAAGATGGCCGGTCCCCGGGCGAGCGCCGCCGTACTCGCCGTCCTCCCGCTGGTGTGCCTGCTGCTCGGCGAGGCGATGGGCGCGGGCCCGGTCCGCGTCCTCACCGGGACGGGCACGGGCCAGTTGCTCCTCGTCGTGGGCAGCGGACTGATCTGGGCGGGCACCGCCTGGTGCCGGGCACTCACCGGACGGGTGGCGCCGTGCTGACCGGGGCGGCGTTGATCCTGCTGGGCGGTGCCGTCCTCTGCTGGCCACGCGTCAGTCCTGGTGTCGTCACGTGGCCGGGCCGTCTCCACAAGTGGCTTCGGGAACGGCAGGTCCGGGACAGAAGTGTCTCCGAACTCCTCCGATCCGCGGCCACGCTCGACCTCTTGGCCGCCTGCCTGACGGGCGGGTTGCCAGTGGCCGTCGCGCTCGAGGCTGTCGGGCCCGCCGCGTCACCGAAGACCGCGGCGGCTCTGCGTTCGGTGGCGTCGCACCTCGCCGTGGGCGTCGGCCCGGCCGAAGCCTGGGCGCCGATCCGCGACAGGCCCGGTCTGGCCGAGCTGTCCGTCGCCGCCGTTCGCACGGCCAGGGCGGGCACCGCGCTCGCGGCACACGCGAAGGACCTCGCGCGACGGCTGCGCGAGTCGCTCTCCGCCGAAGCCGAGGAGCGCGCCGAACGGGCCGGAGTGCTGCTGGCCGCGCCGATCGGCCTCTGTTTCCTTCCCGCGTTCCTCTGCCTCGGTGTCCTGCCCGTCGTGCTCGGCCTGGCCGGTCGCCTCGACGGCCTCCTCTGATCGAAAGGCGATACTCCATGAGCAAGCTCCCCACCTTCCGCGACGACGACGGCATGGCGACGGTCGAGTACGCCATCGCGACCTTGGCCGCCGCCGCGCTGGCCGGAGTCCTGTACCTGATCGTCAACGGTGAAGCCGTCTTCGCCGGGCTCACCGCGCTCATCGAGCGGGCCTTGTCGGTGAAGTTCTGATGCCCGGTGGTGATCGCGGGTCCGTCACGGTGGAGGCCGCGCTCGGCATCGGCGCGCTGACCTTCGTCTCGGCTTTGTTGCTGGCCGGGATCGGGGTCGCCGCCGATCAGCTCCGCTGCACCGACGCGGCCCGCGAGGCGGCCAGGCTCCTCGCTCGCGGCCAGCCCGCCCGTGCCGAACAGGCGGTGCGGGAGATCGCGCCGCCCGGCGCACGGCTGGACGTCGTCCGCGAAGGCGACGCCATCACCGCCGGTGTCGAGGCCGAACCGGCGGCGGGTCTGCTGCCGGGGATCCGGCTGCGTTCCCATGCCTTCGCGTTCGCAGAACCGGGCGGTGGGCCATGAGAGGGGATGACCGCGGTGTCGCGACCGTGTGGACCGCGTCGATCGTCGCCGTCCTGATCTGCGCGGCGGTGGTGACCTTCTGGATCGGCGCCGCCGTCACGACCCGGCATCACACGGAGGCCGCCGCGGATCTGGCGGCGCTCGCGGCGGCCTCGTACGCGACGGCCGGTCCCGGCGCGGCCTGTGAACGGGCGCGGCTGGTGGCCGTCCGGATGGCGGTCACCTTGCTGACCTGCCGGTGGGAGCGTGGCGATGCCCTGGTCGAGGTGCGGTCAGAAGAGTCCGGACACCTGGCGTCCCTGGGGCGGGCGGAAGCCCGGGCCAGGGCGGGACCGGTCGACCGGCCACCATGACGGGCGTCGCACGGTGAACGGTCGTCCCCTCGGCGACCGGCCGGTTGTACGCACGGGTAACCGCCGGGCGCGAGCAGCGGTCGTTGACGAGCGGCGAGCGGTCGAAGGCATGATCAGCGCTCCGCCGAACGGCCCTGCGCCGCTCGTCGTGAGCAGGCTCACCAGGGCGGGATGCCCTGCTCGGCTGCGACGAACGGCGCCGAACCGGTCGTCGAGGCCCGTTAACCGGACGTGCGGCGTTCGGTCCGTCGAGTCGGACTACCGCGCGTTCATCGCTAAGTAACCGCCGGTTGTCGCGTGAGGTCTTCTCCCGATGTGCAACTTGCCGTTTATTGAGATGTGCGCCACTTCGAAAAGTTCGCCGGGGCGGCGCGGCAGAGACAGACACAGGACAGAGTTGACCTGAGGCAGGGACAGTAATGTTGGACGCGAATTGGCCGGACAGCTGGCGGGGCGCCTTCCGCATCGAAATGCGGGCGGAGGCGATCGGTCTCGCCTGGCGTGGCTGGCCGGTGCTCCCGGGTGCCGAGCCCGCCGCGATCACCGCGGAAGGTGACGACCTCACCTGGCGGCGTCCCGTCCCGGCCCAGGACAACTGGCGTGAACTGATCGAGATCCACCCGCACGAGGTCGCCACCTGGTTCGGCGACGACACGCACAGCCTGCTCGTGGCCACCGGCACCGTGCTGGACGCCATCGAGGTCGACGACGAGCTCGGCAAGGCCGCCGCCCGTCTGCTGCGCGCCACCGGCCACCCCGCCCCGATCGTCGCGATGCCGAACGGCCGCTGGCTGTTCCTCACCACCGTCGCGACGAGCATCCCGCGGGAACTGGCCGACCACGCCTCGATCCAGTGGCACGGCGCGAACGACTACATCCCGCTTCCCCCGTCGCCGTTCCAGCACGGTGTCGTGCACTGGCGGGTCAAGCCCGAGGTCTGGGGCTGGCAGCTGCCCGAGGCCGCCGAGGTGCACGACGTGCTCGTTCGTGCGATGGCCGGTGACAAGGCCGTCGCTCCCGTGACGACCCTGACCACCGCCGCCTGACCAACCCACAACTTCAAGCCATCAAGTGGCCCGACCGCGGCCCGTGCTGACGCAACGCCCCGAGCACGGTGTCGAGAACGGCCACTGCCCCCGCCTTGTCCAGCGGATCGTTGCCGTTCCCGCACTTCGGCGACTGGACGCAGGACGGGCAGCCGGCCGGGCACTCGCAGGAAACGATCGCCTCCCGCGTTGCGGCCAGCCAAGGGACAATTGCGGCAAACCCGCGATCGGCGAATCCCGCACCCCCGGGATGGCCATCGTGCACGAACACCGTCGCCTCCCCGGTGTCCTCGTGCCACGCGGTAGACACCCCGCCAATGTCCCAGCGGTCGCAAGTAGCGAACAGCGGTAGCAGGCCGATCGCCGCGTGCTCGGCGGCATGCAGGGCACCGGGGACGCGCGCCGGATCCAATTCGGCGCCCGTCCCCGGTGCTCCGCAGCGGGAGTCGGAGAGCTCTGCTCGCGCAGAGCGCTCGCCGAACTCCCGCTCGACATCCTGTGGGGGCGCAGCCCCCACACCCCCAGGATGCTCGGTCCCCACCCTGGAGCCTCCGGTCCCCACCGGCTCCAGAACCTCGGTCTCCGGCCGATGGCCCCCGGTCCCCGCCAAGCCATCGGAAACCCCGGAGCCAGCAGAACAGCCGAGCAGTTCGGCCGAGATCGTGTACCAGACGGCGCGGGTGTCGAGTCTCTGCTCCGGCAGATCCAGCGGAGTCTGGTCCAGCACCTCACCCGACGGACGTCTCCGCAAGTAGCCGACCACTTGCGAACTCACCGACACCTCGCCGAGATTCACCGTGATCCCGCCGTGCACCCTGCTCTCCTCGACGCGCAGCACGCTGATGTCGACGATCTCGCGCGGTGACGTGCTCCAGTCCGGATCCTCCGCGTGCACCAGGGCGAGCCCGGTTTCGAGATCCAGCTCGTCGACCACGTAGGACGAGCCTTGGTGCAGGTACACCGCACCGGGATGGACCGCGTAGCAGGCGGAACCCGGGTCGACCGTGCCGAGCATCCGCCCGGAATCGGCTTCCACCACGGCGATCTGCTCGCCGCCGGAACCGCGGATGCCGACGTCGGCGTGCGGCCGGTCGCGGGAGGTCCAGTACCAGCCGCTCGTGCGGCGACGGATGATCTTCTCCTTGACCAGATCCGTGAGCACGGCGCGCGCCGCGTCACCGCCGAAGGCCGCGACCTCCGGTTCGGTCAGCGGGAGTTCGGCGATGGCGCAGGCCAGTTGCGGTCCCAGCACATACGGGTTCGACGGGTCGAGGACGGCGGCCTCGACCGGCCGGTCCAGGATCGCGGCCGGATGGTGCACGAGATAGGTGTCCAGCGGATCGTCGCGCGCCACGAACACGACCAATGCCGCGTCTCCCGCGCGCCCGGCCCGGCCTGCCTGCTGCCAGAACGACGCGAGCGTCCCCGGGTAACCGGCCAGCACCACCGCGTCCAGCCCCGCGATGTCGACACCGAGTTCGAGCGCGTTCGTCGTCGCCACCCCGAGCAATCGCCCGGACAGCAACGCCGCTTCGAGGGCGCGCCGCTCCTCGGGCAGGTACCCGGATCGGTACGCGGCAACGGAATCCGCCAAGGAAGCGTCCACTTCGGACAGGATCCGCCGTGCGCCGAGCGCCGTCAGTTCCGCGCCTCGCCGCGACCGGACGAACGCCAGCGAGCGGGCGCCTTCGATGACCAGTTCGGCGAGGATCCGCGAAGCCTCGGCACCCGCCGAGCGCCGCACCGGGGCGCCGTTCTCGCCGGAAAGTTCCGACAGCAGCGGGGGTTCCCACAGCGCGACCGTGCGGGCGCCGCGCGGTGAGCCGTCTTCGGTGACCGGGACACAGTCCTGCCCGGAGAGTTTCGAAGCGAACGCCGCCGGGTCCGCCGTCGTCGCGGACGCGAGAACGAAGACCGGCGAAGCGCCGTAGTACGCCGCGACCCGGCGCAGCCTGCGCAGCAGCAACGCCACATGGGAACCGAAGACGCCGCGATAGCTGTGGCATTCGTCGACGACGACGAACGAGAGCCGCCGGAAGAACCGGGACCAGCGCGCGTGCGACGAGAGGATCCCGCGGTGCAGCATGTCCGGGTTCGTGAACACCCAGTTGGCGTGCGCGCGGACCCAGTCCCGTTCCTCCAGCGGAGTGTCACCGTCGAACGACGCGGCACGTGCCTTTTTGATGTCCAAAGAGGAAACCGCGCGCAACTGGTCGGCGCCGAGCGCCTTGGTCGGGGACAGGTACAGCGCCGACGCCCGCTCGTCCTCGACCAGCGCCGAGAGCACCGGCAACTGGTACGCGAGCGACTTGCCCGACGCGGTGCCGGTGGAGATCACGACGTGCTTGCCCTCGCGGACCAGTGACGCGGCCTCGGCCTGATGCCGCCACGGCGCCTTGACGCCGCTCGCCGTCAGCGCCTCGACGACCGGAGCCGCCGCCCACTCCGGCCAGTCCACCGAATCCGCCGAGCGTGCGGGCAGTTCGGCCACATGGGTGACCGGGTACAGCGAAGCCGGGATCCCCGCCGTCGCGCGGTCGAGAAGCCGCCGCCCCTTACCGGATTCCGCCGTGCCGTCCACCTTCGGAAGCTTCGCACAGCGCACCGACAGAAAACGGCCGCCGCCGAACGGAACGGGCGGCGGAACGGCCCGCGGATGATCGATAAAGTGATCAGCCTCACAAGGTAACGGAACGTGCGGTGGCGGGGACGCCTTGCCGTCCTCCATCCCACTACCAATACACTCCCGCAATCCACACCGTCTGTGGCGAGCGTCATGTGAGACGTGCCTTGCAGTGCGACTAGCGTGACGTTCGGCTCAGATCCCCATGCCAGCGTCGGCACGCCGGTTCCATCGGCGGATCGTCGTTGGCCAACGGCGACGTCTCCAGGAGGACGAATGTCCCGGCAGTTCCTCGCGGAGGGCGAAATCACGCTCTCCGGAGGTGGTTACACCATCGTCGGTGTAATCGCCGCGGTCGCCCTTGTTGCACTGGTCATCGGCTACGTCCTGCTCAAGGAGGTGCTGGCCGCCGGCCAGGGCACCTCGAAGATGCAGGACATCGCGAAGGCAGTGCAGGAAGGTGCGGCTGCCTATCTGAAGCGGCAGCGCAACACCCTCGTGATTTTCGGGGGTCTCGTGTTCTTGCTGCTCTTCGCTTTGCCGGCCGAAGACTGGAACGAGAAGATCGGCAGGTCCATTTTCTTCCTGGTCGGCGCGGGGTTCTCCTTCGCGATCGGCTACCTAGGCATGTGGCTGGCGACGCAGGCGAACCTGCGCGTCGCGGCCGCTTCGCGTGAACCCGGCGGTCGTGAAAAGGCGATGCGCCTGGCCTTCCGCACCGGTGGCGTCGTCGGCATGATCACCGTCGGCCTCGGCCTCTTCGGTGCCGCGGTCGTCGTCCTCGTCTACACCGGACAGGCTCCGAAGGTGTTGGAGGGCTTCGGTTTCGGTGCCGCGCTGATCGCGATGTTCATGCGTGTCGGCGGCGGTATCTTCACCAAGGCCGCCGACGTCGGCGCCGACCTGGTCGGCAAGGTCGAGCAGGGCATCCCCGAGGACGACCCGCGCAACGCGGCCACCATCGCCGACAACGTCGGTGACAACGTGGGCGACTGCGCCGGTATGGCCGCCGACCTCTTCGAGTCGTACGCGGTCATGCTCGTGGCGGCGCTGATCCTGGGCAGCACCGCCTTCGGCGTGCACGGCCTGATCTTCCCGCTCATCGTCCCCGCCATCGGCGTGATCACCGCGGTCATCGGTGTCTACATCACCAAGGCCAAGGCGGGCGAAGGCGGTCTGGTCACGATCAACCGCTCGTTCTACATCTCCGCGGCCATTTCCGCGGTGCTCTCGACGATCGCGGCGTTCGTCTACCTGCCCGGTTCGTTCTCCGAGTTCGGCGAGGCCTTCGCCGGCAAGTCGGGCAACCCGGCGCTGATCGCGACCCTTTCGGTGATCATCGGCATCGTGCTCGCCGCGATCATCCTCAAGATCACCGGCTACTACACCGGCACCGAGTACAAGCCGGTCAAGGAGGTCGGCAAGTCCTCGGAAACCGGTGCGGCGACGGTGATCCTGGCCGGTATCTCGGTCGGGTTCGAGTCCGCTGTGTACACCGCGCTGGTCATCGCCGCGGCCGTGTTCGGCGCTTTCCTGGTCGGTGGCGGCGTCGCGCTGTTCGCCGTGGCGCTGGCCGGTACCGGGCTGCTGACCACCGTCGGCGTCATCGTCGCGATGGACACCTTCGGCCCGATTTCGGACAACGCGCAGGGCATCGCGGAGATGTCGGGTGACGTCGACGAGGACGCGGCGCAGATCCTCACCGAGCTCGACGCGGTCGGCAACACCACCAAGGCCATCACCAAGGGCATCGCGATCGCCACGGCGGTCCTCGCGGCGACGGCGCTGTTCGGGTCCTACCAGGACGCGATCACCAAGGCGGTCGGCGATGGCAAGGAGTTCATCGCGAACATCGTCGGCCCGGAGACGCTCGTCGGTGTGATCATCGGCGCGGCGGTCGTGTTCCTGTTCTCCGGTCTCGCGGTCAACGCGGTGTCCCGTGCCGCCGGCGCGGTCGTCTACGAAGTGCGCCGCCAGTTCCGCGACATCCCGGGGATCATGGAGGGCACCACGCGGCCCGAGTACGGCCGAGTCGTCGACATCGTCACGCGTGACTCGCTGCGTGAGCTGACCACTCCCGGTCTGCTCGCGGTCTTCGCCCCGATCGCGGTCGGTTTCGGCCTCGGCACCGGCGCGCTCGCCGGATACCTGGGTGGTGCGATCGCGACCGGGACCCTGATGGCGATCTTCCTCGCCAACTCCGGTGGCGCCTGGGACAACGCGAAGAAGCTCGTCGAAGACGGAAGCCACGGCGGCAAGGGTTCGGACGCGCACGAGGCCACCATCATCGGTGACACCGTGGGTGACCCGTTCAAGGACACCGCCGGTCCGGCGATCAACCCGCTGATCAAGGTGATGAACCTGGTGTCGGTGCTGATCGCCCCGGCGGTCGTGCAGTTCTCGATCGGCCCGGACGCCAACGTCGGCGTCCGGATCGGGATCTCGCTGGTCGCCGTCGCGATCATCGTCGCGGCGATCGTGGTTTCCAAGCGCCGCGAGTCGGTTCTCTCCGACACGCCCGCGGAAGCCAAGGCGTAACACCGAAAAGTTCGACCCGCCGGGCCCGCCACGTTTTCCGTGGCGGGCCCGGCGGCTGTCCGGGGCAGGCTAATCTCTGCGCGTCACACTGATCCCGATCCGGGGAGTCCCTGCCATGAGGCGTTCGCTCACCTTGTTCGCCGCCGCTTTCCTGCTGGCGGGCTGTGGCGGCGCCGAAACCCCCGCCGCGGCACCTTCTTCTCCCGCCCCCGCCGCCGGAACGTCCTGGATGGACGGTTTCTGCGGTTCGCTGATCGACTTCGCCAAGATCGGCGAGTTCAGGATGCCCGACTTCGAGCAGGGCGACGTCGCGAACGCCCGGAACGCGATGGACGAAGCCTTCCGTGTGTTCGCCCCCGGTTTCGACAACGCCGTCACCGGCCTCAACGGACTCACTCAGGCGCCGAGCCCGGAAGCCGAGGCCGCGCGCAAGAGCATCGTCGACGCGCTGACGCCGATCCGCGACCAGGTCGTCTCCGCGAAGGCCAAATTGGACGCCGCGCCGAAGGACGACAAAGTCGCCACGGCGGAGGCCGGGCTCGCGTTCCGGCAGATCGGGTCGAACATCAACGACATGCCCGACCCGTTCCAGCAGCTGGAAACGAACGCGTCGCTGAAGGCACTGGCCGGACAGGCCCCCAACTGCAAGAAGTTGCCCTCCTGACCATTCTTTTCGCCGCGTTGATCGCCCGGCGATTTGCAATGCCCCCCGGTATCGGTACCGTCGGGGTCCAGCCGGGAAGTCGTCAGGTCGGGAGGTGTTTTGTGCGGCCGCGGTTCACCGTCCTTGCCGCGCTAGCAACAGGTATCGGGCTCGGCCTCGCCGGGTGCGGGCAGCAGCCCGCGGTGACTTCCCACGCCAGACAAGAAGGTCTCGCGACGGTCAGCGCGTCGCAGGCGGACCCCGTCTCCGCCTGGGCGGAGGGATACTGCGGCGCGGCAGGCGGCCTCGTGCGGACGCTGGCCACGTTGCCCAGCGTCGATCCGAGCACGCCTCAGCAGGCGTCCCGGACCTCCAGCGAGCTGATGGTCTCGGTGGTCGAGGGATTGAACCGCACCTCGTCCGCGCTCAAGAGCCTCGGCCCGTCCCCGGTCGCCGGTGGTGACGCCTCGCGCGCGGCCGCCGTCGCGCAGCTCGACGGCATCCGCGTGCGCGCCGACGACGTCCGGCACCGTCTCGACTCCTCAGCCGACGCCGAAGCGACGAAGACGGCGCTTCGCGACGCGAGGACGTCGCTCGACGAACTCGACCGTCTCGACCTTCTCAGGGGGCTTAACGACGTGCCTCAGCTCGCTTCGGCGAGCAGCCGGATCCCGCTTTGCCAGGAATTGGTCAAGCAACCCCGCTGAGTCACCGCGCTATCACTGGCCATGACTCGAACTTGTGTTCTATTGTGTCGGGGTGGACGGGACGATCTCGCTCTTCTCGGCGGAGGCGAGCGGGCCGGGGCTCGCCGACCTCGCCGGTGTGCTGTGCGGGCCCGGGCGGATGACGGGCTTCGGGCGGACGGCGGCACGGCTGTCCGCCGTGGTCGACGAGCCGTGGCGGGCCGGTGCCCTCGCCAGGGAATGCCGCCGCCGTGGCGCCGAGGCGCAGGTCTCGGCCGCCGAATGCGGGCGGCCGCTCGTGAGAACGCCGTTCCGGGTCGATCTGCTGCCGTTGGAACAGCGCTGGAGCAGTGGTGAGAAGAAGGTCTTGCCGGACGGGTTCCGGCTCGACGGGGCGATGCTGAGGATGTGGGCGCTGGCGGCGGGCAGCCCCCAGGGCAACGGCTACCTGCTCGCACTCGATCCGGAGGCGCCGGAGACGCACGAACGCCTGATCACGGCGCTGGCCCAGCTGGGCGTGCCGGCGAAGGCGCCGCGTGGCGACGAGGCGTTGCTGCGGGTCACCGGACGCCGGCGGCTGGCGCACGTGCTGGAGCTGATCGGGGACGCGCCTGTGGGTGCGGAGTCGGCTTGGCCGAGCCTGGTGCCCGTGGTGCGCGCCGGGTGAGCCTCACCAACGCAATGAAAGTCCCCTTCATTGCAAAATTTGCAATGAAGGGGACTTTCATTGCACTTCAGGAGCGAGACGTCAGGGCTTCGGTGCCTTGCAGTTCGGGTTCGACAGGTCCAGCTCACTACGCGAAAGGCAGGAGGTCAGCTGGTAGGTCTGCTCCCCGTAGTTGATGCCCTTCCGCACGGTGACGTTCCCCGCGGCGTCGACCTCGCACGGGTTGTTCATCGTGCACCGCTGACCGCTTTCGTTGCCGGTGTTGTTGACGCCGACGACCTTGCCCGTCGAGGTCTCGATGATCGGCGACCCCGAGGTCCCGCCGATCGTCTTGCACGCCGGGGTGTACCTGATCGAGTCCTTCCAGACCCAGTTCGCCTCGCGCAGCTCGTGGACGAAGCCGTCGATGTTGCAGGAGTAGATCTTCTTCCAGTACCCCGAGACCACGTCCATCGCGACGCCCGCCGACGGACGGGTCGGCGAGAGGGTCAGCGGGGCGATACCGTAGGTCGCCTGGATCTTGGCGTAGCTGGTGTTGAGCTGGTAGAGCGACACATCCGTGTCGGTCATCGTCGCGTAGAGCAGCTTCTTCGCCTTGAGCGTGCCCAGGGACGAACGCCCGTCCTTGGACAGCAGGCTGAAAGTCCGTGACGAAGGCTGGTTGACGACTACTTCTCCTGGGTCCGGGAAACCTTCTTGGAGGCAATGCCCGTTGGACATGACGAGGGCGGGGTCGTCGAGGCTCGCCGCGGGCGGTTTGACCACCGACCCGGAGCAGTTCGACAGCGCCACGGTTCCAGCGAAAGTGGTCGTCGCCGCTTCCGCCGGGGCGGTTCCGACCAGTGCGGATGCGGTCAGCATGGCGAATAGTGTGCCGAGGAGTCGTCGGGTCACGTGGAGTCCTTTCGGGTCGGCGTGGGTATCAAGTGAAGCGTTGGCGGAGGGGAAGACACCACCGTCGAACGGAGGGTGTTCACCCCGTCACGCGGTACCCCAGGCGGACGTGTCCGACATCACGTGCTAGGTGTTGAAAGGAAACATCGGCGAGGTCAGCGGCGATGCGCTGGACACACGATCGGCGGCGTGTTGCACCACCTAGACGTGGTCCGGGCGGTGCGAGCGTGCACACTGACGGGTCGAGAGGCGGCGCGAAGGCGCCGAAGATGAGCGGAGAGCAGGACAGCGTGGCAGGAGCACGGACGAAGAAGACCGCGGCGTCGGACGACGGCGCGGGCCGTCGTCGGCTGGTGATCGTCGAGTCGCCGACCAAGGCCCGCAAGATCGCCCCGTACCTCGGCGTCAACTACGTCGTGGAGTCCTCCGTCGGGCACATCCGCGACCTTCCCCGCGGCGCGGCCGACGTGCCCGCCCAGTACAAGGGTGAGTCGTGGGCGCGGCTGGGTGTCGACGTCGACAACGACTTCAAGGCGCTGTACGTCGTCACGCCGGACAAGAAGTCCAAGGTCACCGAGCTGAAGAGCCTGTTGAAGGACGTCGACGAGCTCTACCTCGCGACGGACCCCGACCGCGAGGGCGAAGCCATCGCGTGGCATCTGCTGGAGACCCTCAAGCCGAAGGTCCCGGTCCGCCGGATGGTCTTCCACGAGGTCACCGAGCAGGCGATCCGCGCCGCGGCCGACAGCACCCGTGAGCTCGACGGCGACCTGGTCGACGCGCAGGAGACCCGCCGCATCCTGGACCGGCTCTACGGCTACGAGGTCTCGCCCGTGCTGTGGAAGAAGGTCATGCCGAAGCTTTCGGCGGGCCGCGTGCAGTCCGTGGCGACCCGGATCGTGGTCGAGCGGGAACGCGAGCGCATGCGCTTCACCTCGGCGTCGTACTGGGACATCTCGGCGACGATGGACGCGGGCGCCGAGGCGTCGCCGCGGAACTTCCCGGCGCGGATGATCGCCGTCGACGGCGCACGCCTGGCCACCGGCCGTGACTTCGGCTCGGACGGGCAGCTGAAGGCCTCGAACAACGAGATCCGCGTGCTGGCCGAGGCCGACGCGGTCCGGCTGGCCGAGGGGCTGAAGAACCGTGACTTCAAGGTCGCGAGCGTCGAAGAGAAGCCGTACACGCGGAAGCCGTACGCGCCCTTCATGACCTCGACCCTGCAGCAGGAGGCGGGCCGCAAGCTGCGGTTCACCTCCGAGCGCACCATGCGGATCGCGCAGAAGCTGTACGAGAACGGTTACATCACTTATATGCGTACCGACTCCACGACGCTGTCGGAGTCGGCGATCTCGGCGGCGCGCAGCCAGGCGACGCAGCTGTACGGCAAGGAATACGTCTCGCCGTCGCCGCGCCAGTACACGCGCAAGGTGAAGAACGCGCAGGAAGCCCACGAGGCGATCCGTCCCTCCGGTGAGGTCTTCCGTACGCCGGGGCAGGTCGCGAAGGATCTGGACACCGACGAGTACCGCCTCTACGAGATGATCTGGCAGCGCACGATCGCGTCGCAGATGGCGGACGCGAAGGGCACCACGATGTCGGTGCGCATCGTCGGCACCGCCACCAGCGGCGAAGAGGTCACCTTCGCCTCTTCGGGCCGCACGATCACCTTCGCCGGGTTCCTCAAGGCGTACGTCGAGGCCGTCGACACCGAGAGCGGTGGCGAGGCGGACGACAAGCAGAGCCGTCTGCCGCAGCTGGTCAAGGACCAGGCGCTGACCGCGACCGAGCTGAGCCCGGACGGGCACACCACGTCGCCGCCGGCGCGCTACTCGGAGCCGAGCCTGGTCAGCAAGATGGAAGAGCTGGGCATCGGCCGCCCGTCGACGTACGCGTCGATCATCAAGACCATCCAGGACCGCGGCTACGTGTGGAAGAAGGGTTCCGCACTGGTGCCCTCCTGGGTCGCGTTCGCCGTGATCGGCCTGATGGAGCGGCACTTCGAGCGGCTGGTCGACTACGACTTCACCGCCGGCATGGAGGACGAACTCGACCGCATCGCCGCCGGTGACGAGCACCGCACGCAGTGGCTGTCGAAGTTCTACTTCGGCGGTGACATGGGCGTCGACGGTTCCGTCGGCCGCCTCGGCGGGCTGAAGAAGCTGGTCGGTTCCGGCGTCGAGGACATCGACGCCCGCGAGATCAACTCGATCCCGCTGTTCAGCGATCCCGACGGCCACACCGTCGTCGTGCGCGTCGGCCGCTACGGCCCGTACCTCGAGCGCGAGGTCGACGGCACGTCGCAGCGGGCGAACCTGCCCGAAGACCTGCCGCCGGACGAGCTGACCCTGGAACTCGCCGAGAAGCTGTTCGCGACTCCGCAGGAAGGCCGTGTCCTCGGCAAGGACCCGGTCAGCGGACACGAGATCGTGGCGAAGGAAGGCCGCTTCGGCCCGTACGTCACCGAGCTCCTGCCCGAGCCGGAGCCGCTGCCCGAAGGCGCGACAGCCGCGCAGAAGAAGGCCGCGAAGGCGAAGCAGCCGAAGCCGCGTACGGGTTCACTGTTCAAGTCGATGTCCATCGAGACGATGAACCTCGAAGACGCGCTGAAGCTGCTTTCGCTGCCGCGTGTGGTCGGCAAGGACCCGGAATCCGGCGACGAGATCACCGCGCAGAACGGGCGCTACGGGCCGTACCTGAAAAAGGGCACGGACTCGCGTTCACTCACCACCGAGGACCAGCTGTTCTCGGTCACGCTCGAAGAGGCGCTGAAGATCTACTCGGAGCCGAAGCAGCGTGGACGGTCCGCGACCGCGAAGCCGCCACTCAAGGAACTGGGCGACGACCCGGTGTCCGGTAAGCCGATGGTGGTCAAGGACGGCCGCTTCGGTCCGTACGTGACCGACGGCGAGTACAACGCGACGCTGCGGAAGTCGGACAGCATCGAGGAGCTGACCGCCGAACGCGGTGCCGAACTGCTGGCGGAGAAGCGCGCGAAGGGCCCCGCGCCCAAGCGCAAGGCTCCGGCGCGGAAGCCCGCGGCCGCCAAGACGACCGCGGCCAAGAAGACCACCGCGACCAAGTCGACGGCGGCGAAGACGACTGCGGCCAAGAAGCCCGCTGCGCGCTCGACGGCCACGAAGACGAAGTAGCGCGCCCAGGTCATCACGAACGGCCCGTTTCCTGCGATGAGCAGGGGACGGGCCGTTCTCATGTCCGGCTCCCGAAAGTTTTCCGAAGAATTCCGGGAGGAGGTGTCGGATCGGGGCGGAGGCGTTCGTAGCAGGGGTGAGGCCGCCCGCACGGGGACGGCGCCGAGGCAAAGGAACCGCTCATGAAGCTGACGACCATCACCCAGATCACCCTCGACGGAGTCACGCAGGGAAACGGCGGTGCGTCGGACGAGGACCGCAGGAACGGCTTCGAGCGCGGCGGCTGGGCGAGGGGGAAAGGTGACGCCGAGACCGTGGCGTTCATCAACCGGACCTACGAGCGCGCCGACGCGTTCCTGTTCGGCCGCCGGACCTACGAACTGTTCGCCGGCTCGTGGGGAACCATGACGGCCCAGGACATCCCGGGCTGGGAGCCCGTCCTGCGGGCGTTGAACGCGCGGCCGAAGTACGTGGCGTCGACCACGCTCACCGAGCCGGCGTGGTCGGGCACCACCCTCCTGTCCGGCGAGCTCGCGAACGCCATCGCGGACCTGAAGGCCGAGCCGGGCGGTGAGCTGCAGGTGCACGGCAGCGGCACCCTGATCCGGTGGCTGCTGGAGCACGATCTGGTCGACGAGCTGACCCTGATCGTGGTCCCGGTGATCCTCGGCCAGGGCACGCGCCTGTTCCCGGAGAACGGCCCGGATCTCGCGCTCGACCTGACCGAGTCGCGAACCGACTCGAAGGGCGTGACGATCCAGGTCTACCGGCCCGCCGGGCGTCCGCGGTATGCAACTGCCTGAAGCGCACTGTCCCGACACCACAGGAGGTGATCCCCGGAATGCAGTACCTGGTTTCCGTGATCGACGACAAGAGCAACCCCGGCAGCACGGACCGGGAGCCCGCCATCAGCGCGTTCAACGAACGGCTGATCGCCGAGGGCCACTGGGTCTTCGCGGGCGGACTCGCCGACACCGACTCGGCGACGGTCATCGACAACCGGGGCGAGCAGGCGTTGCTCACCGACGGGCCGTTCGTGGAGTCGAAGGAGTACCTCGCGGGCGTCTGGGTGTGGGAAGCCGCCGATCTGGACGTGGCGCTCAAGCTCGCCACCGAGGCGTCGAAGATCTGCGATCGGAAGATCGAGGTGCGGCCGTTCCGGTGAGCGACGTCGACGAGGCGATCATCCGGGCCCACCACGGCGAGTGGGCACGGGTGGTGGCGGCCCTGACCAGGCGCTTCGGCGACCTCGACATCGCCGAGGAGGCGGCGGCCGAGGCGTTCGCGACCGCCGTCGAGCGGTGGCCCGCCGACGGCGTCCCCCCGAACCCCGGCGCCTGGCTGACCACCACCGCCAACCGCAAGGCCATCGACCGGATCCGGCGCGAGAACAAACGCGACGACAAGCAGAAGGAGGCCCGGATGACCTACGACGACGACCCGCCCGGGCCTCCCGGCGCCATCGACGACGACCGGCTCCGGCTGATCTTCACCTGCTGCCACCCGGCGCTGGCGATGGACGCCCGCGTGGCGTTGACGCTGCGCCTGGTCGGCGGGCTGACCGTGCCCGAGATCGCCCGCGCCTTCCTGGTGGCCGAGAGCGCCATGGGGCAGCGGATCACCCGCGCCAAGGCCAAGATCAAGGCGGCCCGCATCCCCTATCGCGTGCCGTCCGCCGAGGATCTCCCGGCCCGCGTCTCCAGCGTGCTCACCGCCCTCTTTCTCGTGTTCAACGAGGGCTACCTGGCCACCGGCCCCGATACCGACCCCTTGCGTCACGACCTGACCGCCGAGGCGATCCGGCTCACCCGCCTGATCCGGGCCCTCCTGCCGGACGACGGCGAGGTGGCCGGGCTGCTGGCGCTGATGCTCCTCACCGAGGCCCGCCGCTCCGCTCGGGTCTCGGACGGTGGCGAACTGATCGCCCTCGACGAGCAGGACCGCGGCGTCTGGGACACGGCGCTGATCGCCGAGGGCCACCGGCTGGTGCGCGAACGCCTCGCCGCGGCCGCCGCCGGGGTGGCCCCGGGGCGCTACCAGATCCTCGCCGCGATCAACGCCGTGCACACCTCCGCCCGCGACATGCGCGACACCGACTGGTCGCAGGTCCTCGCCCTCTACGACCAGCTCGTCCGCCTCGATCCCTCGCCGGCCATCGCCCTCAACCGGGCCATCGCGGTCGCCGAGCTCGACGGTCCGGAAGTGGCGCTGGCGGCCGTCGGCCGTCTTGGGGACAGGCTTGCCGCTTATCACGCCTATCACGCCACCCGCGCCGACTTGCTGCGACGGCTGGGCCGCGGCGGGGAAGCGCGCGAGGCCTACGACAAGGCCATCGATCTGGCGGGCAACACCGCCGAGACAGCCTCCCTGACCCGGCGCCGCGACCGGCTCTAGCCGATCGCGGAACACCGCCTCCGGACCGTTCGCCGACCGCTCACCGACCGACCTCACCCGTTCGAACAAAAGTTCTAAAAATTGTCGGTACCAGGGTGTTCAATGGTCAGGTGAGCACTTCAACGACCGCTGTCTTCGACGTCATCGACGAGGTCATCGCCCCGCTGGCAGCCGAGGTTCCGGAGCGTCCCTCGGTGATGGAGTTCTACGATCCCGAACTCGCCGTGCCGCCGGTGCTGGCCGACGAGGAGCCGACTCCAGGGCTCACCCTGGCCGAGGAGGTGGAGCAGTACACCCGGTTCGTGAGCGGGATGGCGACGATCGGGCTGGCCCCCGGTGGTGAGGTCACGCCCGAGGCCGTCGGGCTGTATCGCGCGCTGCGCGGCGGGTTCATCCGCGGCGTGGTGACCGGGGTCTTCCCGTCGCGCGCGGAGCCGTGGGAGGTCCGGTTCTTCGGCGACGAGGACTACACCACGGTGCTGAACAAGCTCGGCAGGCGAGCGCGGTTGCGGTCCGGTTTCCTCAGCGCGCTGCCGGGCTGGGTGTTCGACGGGCTGCCCGACCATCCGCCGGGTCCCGGCGAGACCGTGCGCATCGAGACGGACGCGGGCGGGCTGATCCCGCTGCGGGCACGAGAGGCCGTCGAGGTGATCCGCGCGGGCGCTTCGCGGCCGAGGCACGGCACGGTCCTCGTCGATCTCGCGGTGCGGAACTCCATCCTCGCCGAGTACCCGCACGGCGCTTTCGGCCTGGTGGACAACGACCTCGGCCGGTACCAGTTCAGCGCGGCGATGGACGCCGACGGCCGCTGGACGCTCACCTGGGGTCCGGCCACCCGGTCGATGGCCGAACAGTGGATCGTGAAGGCGGTGCAGAACCATGCGTGAACCGGAGACGGTGAAGGAACTGATGAAGCGCGCCGCCGAGCCGGTGCTGCGCGCGGTGCCCGAGCGGCGGAGCGTGTACCTGGGCTACGACCCGGAGATCACCGACGACGAGATCCGCCGCCTGTGCCCGTCCTACGACGAACCCGCGGATCTCGTCACCCAGGCCGAGCGGTACGCGGCCAAGGCGGCGATGCTCGAAGAGGCCGGGCTGATGGAGAACGGCGAGATCCATCCCGCCGCGGTCCAGATGCACGGCGTGATGCTGCGCGGTTCGGTGCGAGGCGTCCTCACCGGCGTCTTCGCGTCCGAGCCCCGCGCGGTGCGGGTCGACTGCTACGGCGACGGGCATCAGGCGGCGGTCTGGCGGATGCGGTCCGGGCGGCGGACCACGTTCAGCCTGAGCGACTTCGGCGAGCTGGGCGCCCGCGTCTTCGGCGGGCTCCCGCACGTCCCGGCCGGTGAAGCGGCCCCGATGCGCATCCGGATCGACGAGCACGGCGTGCCGCTGGCCGGTCAGGACGAGGAGGTCGGCCTGGTCGGGGACACGCTGAACCGGCCGCGGACCGGGACGGCGATCCTCGATCTGGTCGCCTTCGGCGGGTTGAACGCCGAGTACCCGGACTACGGCTTCGTGATCGTCGACAACGATCTGGGGAGGTTCGTGTTGTACGCCGCCCCTTCCGAAGGGTGGTTGATGTTCGGTGGAATGGACCGCCGCGCACTGGCGGGCTGGCTGCACGAGGCGGTGGACTTGAGCCGGACGTAGCCGTCTTGGGCGATGAACGAGGGGGAGGGCGGCATGGACCTGGACCGGCGGGCGGCCGACGCGTGGTTCCGGCGGCGAGGGCTGCCGATGGTCATCCACCGGCGCAGGCGAGGGGCGGGCATGCTGCGCCGCTCGACCCCGGGCCTGATGTTCCTGTGCCTGCTCGACCTGCTGCTGGCCGGGCTGTCGCGGCTGCTCGACGTCCCCGAGGACGTGCTCGAGGCCCGGATGCGCGAGACCGGTCTCGCCTACGTCCTCGGCGTGCTGGCGCTGACGTTCGCCGTGGTTGTGGTGCCCCTGGTCGGCGGCCGTTTGATGGCGAAGCTGCTCCGGACGCTGCGGCGCACCCGGATCCGGTTGGCCGTCATGGTGGCGACGATCGGCCTTTGGGTGCTGGTGCTGCCGCTCGGCGAGCGTGTCGCCGGGCTGGTGCCCTGGGAAGACCCGCTGTGGGCCGCCGTGCTCGTCAACCTCGCCGCGCTGGCCGTGCTGATGCTGCTGGTGCGGATCGGCGTCGGCTCGATCCTGACCTGGGCGGCGCGGAGCGCTGTCGCACAGGTCAGGGCGATCGGCTCCCTGGCGTCGCGGGCGTTGCCGCTGCTTCTGCTGGTGGTGATGTTCAGCTTCTTCACCGCGGAGCTGTGGCAGGCCGTGGAACGGCTCACCCCGGGGCGGTTGTGGCTGGTGGCGGGCTTCCTCGTCCTGATCGGCGCGGTGTTCCTGGCGTCGATGCTGTCCGACGAGATGAAGGAGCTGAAGTCCTGGACCGTGGAGCCCGGGGCGGCGGTCCTGCGCGGCACGCCGTTCGACGACGACGGCACGACACCGCCGGGACGGCGTGCGCTGTCCAAGATGGAGCGGCTGAACCTCGCCCTGGTGCTGTTCTTCGCCCAGGCGGTGCAGATCGTGGCGTTCGGGGTGCTGGTGTTCGCCTTCTTCATCGTGTTCGGGGTGTTGATCCTCCAGCCGGAGGTCGTCACGGAGTTCGCCGGCCGGGAGTCGGCGCCCGGAACACTGCTGGGTGTCCCCCTTCCGGTGAGTTCCGCGCTGATCAATGTCTCCTTTTTCCTTGCGGTTTTCTCCGGTTTGTACTTCGCCGCATCAACCGCGACAGATGCCCGGTACCGGCGTTCTTTCTTCGAGCCATTGCTGGAAGATGTGAAGATCAGCCTCGCTGCGCGTGATATTTATCTGGCCCATTGGGCGGATGTGCGCCGGGCCGAGGTGGTTACCCTGGAAGCAGAGGACATTCCGTAGTGAGGTGGTCACCATGAGCGGGAAGGGCGGAACTCCCTTCTTCGATGCCCCGGACGTCGTGAAAGGCGATGGCACTCAGGCAGATCCTCCGGGCGACACATTCGCCGACCCATTGTCCGGGCTGGTCACGACGGGCACGTCGGCACAAGCGAACTCGTCGGCGGAGTCCGACGACGTCCGCGTACAGGTGCCGGGACCGGTCCAGCACGACCCCGAAGTCGTGAGCAGGATGGTCAACGCGGCCATGCTCGCGGACGACCAGCCCGCCGACGGCCACGGCGCCGAGCATTCCGCCGGCCTGCCGCCGGGAAAGATCGTCAGCACGGTCGGTGAGCAAGGCCCTGCTCCGATCGGGATCCTGCCCCAACAGCGCACGTGGCCATCGAGGCCGCCTCAGCTGCTTCGCCAGCCCCGTCGTTTGAAGCAGGAAGAGCCCGTCGAGGTCGACGAAGAGGCCGAGTTCGAAATACGGCGCGCCAAGCGTTCCAGGCAGCTTCCAAGGCTCGGCAAGCCGTCGTCGAACACCACCGGTGTGATGATCGCGATCGCGCTTCTGATCGTCTTCGTGGTCCTCGCCATCCAGCTGCTGGCCAGCCTGTTCAACAGCATCGCGGGGATCTTCGGGTAACCCGTCCGGCGGTAGCGCCGGACGGGGCCGTCCGCCCGCACGTCACCCATCGGGATACCCTGGCCATACGGTCGGGGGACTCGGCGTTGACCCGGGTCGCGCCCGGCGTCGCGGTGACTAGTGGGGTGGGCGTATCAGCGAGGGCGTGCAATCGGTGCCCGAAGCGGGCACGGATGGTTCGGCGGGCCGTGACACTTCCACCATGCACCGCGTGCGGCGGGTGCTGGCGATCAAGCCGTTCCGCCGGATCTGGGGTGTCTCGTACCTGTGCAGCGTCGCGGACTGGCTGAACCTGCTGACGCTGACCGGTCTGGTCACCAAACTGACCGACAACTACGCCGCGCAGAACTTCGCGTTCGTCGGTGTCGTGCTGACCTCGCTGCTGCCCGGCCTGCTGTTCGCCCCGCTCGGCGGGCTGCTCGCCGACCGGTTCGACCGGCGCAAGGTGATGGTGCTCTGCGACCTCGGCCGGTGCGGTTTCCTGCTGTCGATCGCGTTCGTCGGCACGCCGTGGTGGGTGTTCGTCGGCAACTTCCTGGTCGGCTGCTGCGCGATGATGTGGATCCCGTCGAAGGACGCGGCGGTGCCGAACCTGCTGCGCCGCCCGGACCAGGTCGAGACGGCCAACCAGCTCGGCATGGTGATGACCTACGGCCTCGCGGTGATCACCGCGGCCGGGGCGAACGCCGTGCTCACCGGCAGCAACACCACGTTCCACTTCTTCCAGGGCGACGCGCAGCTCGGCATCGCGAAGGTCGCCGTCGTCATCACCGGCCTGCTGTACCTGACCAGCGCGATCGTGATCGCGACCAGGATCCCCGAACTTTCGCTGCGCAACGTCCACTCGGTCGAGAAACCCAAGGTCAAGGCCGCAGACGAGGAGAAATTCGGCTTCCGCCAGATGATCTCCGACGGCGCCCGTTTCGTGCGGACGACGCCATTGGTGCGCGGGCTGATGATCGGCGCGTTCGGCGCTTTCGCCGCCGGTGGCGCGGTGATCGGTTCGGCCAAGCCGTACTCGTCCAGCCTGCTGGCCGGTGACGCGGCGTTCAACCTCCTCGTGCTCGCCGTCTTCCTCGGGCTCGCCACCGGCATGGCCGTGGCCCCGAAGCTCGCGCGGCGGCTCGCGCACGACAGGCTGTTCGGGATCTCGATCATCGCCGCGGGCCTGTGTCTCGTCGTCGTCGCGCTGTCGCCGCACCTCGCGGTTTCGCTGGTGGCCGTCGCCGCGGTCGGTGTCTGGGCGGGGACGGCGTTCCTGACCGGTGTCACGATCATCGGTTCGCGGATCGAGGACTCCATCCGCGGCCGGATCAACGCGATCTACCAGTCGCTGATGAAGATCGTGCTGTTCGGCTCGACGATCCTGGTGCCGGTGCTGATCAGCGCGGTCCAGACGACCGAGATCAGCCTGTGGGGCGGCACGATCTCGATCGACGGCACGCGGCCGGTGATGATCGGCGGCGGTGTCCTCGCGCTGCTCGCCGGGATCTTCGCGTACCGGCAGATGGACGACAGGCGCGCCGAGCCGATCCTCGCCGATCTCCGCAACGCCCTGCGCCGCAGCCCGCGTCGCGTCAACGGGTTGCTGATCGCGCTCGAAGGCACGCGGGCGATCAACACCGAGACCCAGGCCGAGCGGCTGGCCGAATGGCTGCGCGCGGGCACGCGCCCGGTCGTGCTGGCGGCCGACCCGGCGCTGGACGACCAGCGGCTCGCGAAGCTGCTCTCCGGCGCTTCGCTGACCGGTGCGCGGGCGCAGGCGCTCGCCGCCGCCGCGGTGCGGGCGGACATCGTGGAACGGGACATCCAGCCCGCGCTCGACGCCGGTTCCGTCGTGGTGATGGAACGGTTCGTGGACTCGCCGCTGGCGCATCTGTCCGCGGTCGCCGGGCTGGACAGCCAGGAACTCGAAGGGCTCGCCGACTGGGCGACCGGCAGGCTGCGGCCCGACATCACCGTCCTGCTCGACGCCGATCCCGGCACGGTGATGCGGAAGTCGGAGTCGCTGGACGCGCAGTGGCGGGTGCAGCATCTGCTCACGGAAATGGCCGCCGCCGACCCGGACCGGTACGTGGTGGTCGACGCGGAAGGCACCGAAGACGAAGTGAGTGACCGGATCCGCACCGCGATTCGCGCGGTGCTCGTCGGCAGGCTCGCCGGACTCGCCCCGGCGGAGGAAAAGGTCGAGGTCAGATGACGGAAGCCCCTGTGCTGATCGGTGTCTGGAAGCAGCTCGTCGGCCAGGAGCCCGGCGCGCGCACGCTTTCCACGGCGTCGACGGCGGCCGCGCGGATCATCGAGAACCAGCCTGTCGCGCCGGGGGCGATGACCCACGCGTGGCTGGTGACCGGTCCGCCGGGTTCGGGTCGCTCGACCGCCGCCAGGGTGTTCGCGGCGGCGTTGCAGTGCAGCACCGGCACCGGCTGCGGGGCCTGCCCCGGCTGCCGCACCGTGCTCGCGGGCACGCACGCCGACGTCAAGCTCGTCGCGCCGGAAGGCCTTTCGATCTCCGTCGCCGAAATGCGTTCGCTGGTCCAGTCCGCCGCTCGCCGTCCGACCACCGGGCGGTGGCAGGTGGTGATCATCGAAGACGCCGACAGGCTGACCGAAGGCGCGTCGAACGCGCTGCTGAAGGCCGTCGAGGAGCCGCCGGACCGCACGGTGTTCCTGCTGTGCGCGCCGTCGGATCACCCGGACGACGTCTCGGTGACGATCCGCTCGCGCTGTCGTCTGGTCACCCTGCGGACTCCGCCCGCCGAGGCGATCGCGCAGGTGCTCGTGGAACGGGACGGCATCGATCCCGAACGCGCGCAGTGGGCCGCGTCCGTCTCGAGTGGACACGTCGGCCGCGCGAGGCGGCTCGCCACCGACGAGGCCGCCCGGCAGCGGCGGGCGACGGTGCTGCGGATCCCGCTCGGCCTGCGGCGTCCGTCCGATGTGTTCACCTGCGCGGATCAGCTGATCAGCGCGGCCGAGGCCGACGCGGGCGAGGAGAGCAAGGTCCGCGACGAGGCCGAGCGCTCCGAACTTCGCACCGCGATGGGCGGCGACGGCATCGGAAAGGGCGTCTCGGGCGCGAAACGAGCCGCCGAAGCCGCGGTGAAGCAACTCGAGAAACGCCAGAAGTCACGCGCGACCCGGACGCAGCGGGACACCCTCGATCTCGCGCTGGTGGACCTCGCCGCGTTCTACCGGGACGTGCTCGTGACCGCGAGCGGCGCGGGCGCGACACTGAACCATCCGGACCACGCATCGGAAATCTCGCAGGCCGCGTCCGCCTGGGCGCCGGACTCGATCCTGCGCCGCCTCGAAGCCGTCCTGGAATGCCGCGACGCCATCGACCTGAACGTGAAGCCGCGAATCGCCGTCGAAGCCATGGTCACCACCCTGCGCCAAGGCTGATCCACACCGCTCACGGCCCTACCCCACCCCCCGCCCGTCCCAGGGGGGCGACCCCGAGTCCAGTTTACCGGGGTGGAGGGCGGAAAATTGCTGGTCGGGCGAGTTGTCCACAGGTAGAAGTGGTTGTGGACAACTGCTGTGGGTAAGTGAAGCGGCTTCGGGTTTCGGGGGCCTCGGTGGTGCCCCCAATGTGGCATTGGAGACGCTCAACGTCCCCGATGTGGCATTGGGGACAGCCTGTGGCAGACCCGGGAGAAGCGATGGGAGCCTTGGCCGCATAGGACGCGGTGAAGGGCGCTTTCGCCGCATCGCATGCGAGGAAAGGCCCCTTCAGCCCCCGCCCTGGACCGGACCCGAGCGGGTCGTGGGGGGGGGGGGGGGGGGTGTGACCCAACCCCCCCCCCCCCCCCAACCGGAAAACGCCCCCCACTCAGGAGGAAAGGAGG
>NZ_JBVILA010000001.1:150552-322672 GCF_055580625.1 Amycolatopsis sp. NPDC031561
GGAGGAAAAAGAGCGGAGAGGGGGGGGGGGGGGGGGGGGGGGGGGGGGGGTGGTTGGGGTGGGGGGGGGGGGGGGGTTTTTTTCCCCCCCCCCCCCCCCCCCCCACGACCACGGTGACCACTACCTCCAGGCGACCGAGGGCGGTACGAACGGGCCTCTCACGCGGGGGCAAGGCGCGAAAGGACCGTTCATCACCCTCCTCGCCCCGTCTAGTCCTCCGAGCGCGGACGCGGCGAGGGCTTGAAGCCCGGCACGTCCTTGCGGGAGACCGGGACCACCGCGAGCCGGCGCCGTCCCGGCATGGCGGCCACGAGGACCACGCCGATCAGCAGCATCGCGGTACCCATCCAGAACATCGGCACCGTGTCGTAGGCGGCGTTGGTGTACGCCAGGTTCTTGACCGGGCCCTTCGGCGCCGCGCCACCGTTGTTGCCCGCGGGCGGCGGAGTCGTCGTGCCGCACTCGACACCGCCGGTCGGCGCGTACGCCCGGGCGATCTGCTCGCCGAGCGACACCTGGGCCAGCGACGAGGGCAGCTTCTTCGCGGCGTCCGGCGGCAGCGCCTTCTGCAGCGCCGTCGTCGGCAGGATCTGCAGGTCCAGCAGTCGCGCCGAGGCACCCATCTGGAAGCCCTTGAACGGCGACGTCATGTCGCTCGACTTCTGGTTCAGCCCGGCGATCGACAGCTTCAGCACCCCGAGGTCGAGGGTGAGCCCGTTCCCGGCCTCACCGCCAGGAAGCTGTTTGGTGGCACCGTCGAGCATCTCGGCGAGCCCACCGATGACCGGCACGTTCTTCAGCTGTTCGAAGCCGGGGAGCTGCTTGAGCGACGGCAGCGGGATGCCGATCGGGATGTCCTTGGCGGGGTTGTTCGCGTCGAGCGTGAACAGCACCTTGTCGCCGCGGACGACCTGCAGCACCGGCGCGGTGTACTCGACCTTCGACGTCTTCTTGTCGCCGGTCGAGGTGACCCGCAGCGTCGGCTGGCTGGCGACCTTGATCGTCAGGCCGAGCGGCGTGCCCTTCAGCAGTTCGATGCTGGCCGCCTGCAGGGTCGACGTCGATTCGACGGCCTTGTTCTTCGTGCCGGGGATGTCGACCAGTCGCACGGTCGAGCGCGACGACAGCGTGTTCGGCAGGCTCAGCACCGCGCCCTTGCCGTCACTGCTGGCGCTGGTGCCCGAAAGCAGCCCGCCCAGGCTCGCCAGCGGACCCGGAAGCGCCTTGAGCCCGGCTGTGAGTTGCGCTGAAGCCTCGGTCAGCTGGTCGGCGCCCGGGATGTTCGGGATCGACGGCAGCAGCGCGAGGTTCGCGATCGACGTGCTCGAGTCGGCGATCGTGCCGACACACGGCCCGAGCGTCGGGCTCCAGCGCGCGTGCGCCTCGCCGTTCAGCAGGCCGAGGTTGAACAGCGGGTTCTTCGGCGCGTTGAGGCCGCCGCTGATCGGCTTCGGGTTGTCCGGCAGCGCGGTCTGCACGAGGCTGCCCGGCGTCTGCGGCGCGTTGCCCGCGGCGGACAGGCCGAACGGTGACGACTGCGCGATCGACCGCTCGTAGCTCAGGTACGCCTCGGAGTTGGCCTGCGCGCTGGAAAGCCCCATCCCGGCTTCGAGCGCGGACTGCTTCGGAAGCTGGTCACTGACGCCGGGCAGGATCGCGCTCGTCGGCACGGCGTTGGGCAGCAGCCGCAGCACGCCGAGCGCCGCACCCGCGTCGCCGACGGCCTTGCCCAGCGGCTGCGGGCCGATCGGTGACGACATCGGCGGCTGTCCCGGGTTGGCCGGTTCGGGGATCGGCGTGGTCGGGATCGTCTGGGCGGTCGCCGGGGCCGCGGTCAGCAAGAGCAGAGCCGCGGCGGCCGGAAGCGCCAGCACACGGGGCAGTCGTCGCCGCATGAACAGGTCCTCCAGTGGGGATGGGCCGGTCTTGGGGGACTGAGACCGGCGTCATAGGACCCTAACGACGGTGGCCCCGGAAGGTGACGTTCAAGCCTCCGCTACACTTGTCTCCGTCATCGGGTGTGAGTCCGATGTACGCCGCCTTAGCTCAGTCGGCCAGAGCGATTCACTCGTAATGAATAGGTCAGGGGTTCGATTCCCCTAGGCGGCTCCGCAGGTCAGGGCCCCATTCGGACACTCCGGATGGGGCCCTGACCTTTTGGTCGGGTGACCGACCGGGTGACCGGGCCGGAGAGCGCCCGCTTGGTCAAGTTCACCCGTTCCGGGGACTACCGCGGCGAGTCCATCGCGGCCCGGAGCCGCGGAAACCAGCCGGTCTCGATCTCGCGCTCCGTCCTGGCGGACGCCTCATGGAGTGGCTCCAGGTACCCGTCCACCCAGTAGATGACGTAGCGCTCGAAGAGCTTCTTGTACAGCCTCAACACGATGGCGCCGACTTCGAGAAGCGCGCCGCACTCTTCGAAGAAATGCAGAATTCTCGTCAGCGCGAACTGGTCGTCGGCCGCCAAGGGGGAATCGCCGCCGTCATCCATCAGCGCCATGAATCCCAGTGGATTCGGCGCGGCCATGTTGTCGCGCAGGACATGGACCGCCTTGACACGGTGGACCAGGCTTTCCGCGGATCGCCAGGTCTCGTACAGCCGATGTGTCCTGCTCACGCGGGTGACCCGGTGCGACTCCAGTCGTTGGACCGTGAACGACTCCGGGCCGAACTGCTTCAATCCGCCGGAATTTCCCCATCGGCGGAGCTTTTGAGGAACGTCTGTGACAGCGAAGTCCCCACTCCCGTCAAGTGATCGACGAGGGTGGCCGCGTCCGCGTCGAGCAGTCCGGAGCGCCACGCGAGCATGATCTCCACGAAGCCGCCGATCCCCAGCAGGACGTTGACCCGGAACTCCAGACCGTCCACATCGGGCTTCAGATGCGGCCGGGCCAGTTCGATCAGCAGGCCGGTGGTCTCCTGCACGGTCTGCCGCCGCAGCTGTTCCAGCACGGCGCTGCCCGAGTGGTCGCCGAACAGGATCTGCGCCCGCGCCGGCTCCTCCTGCACGTGGTGCACGACGACGTCGACCGCGGCCCGGAGCTGGTCCAGCGCGGGTTGCTCGATCCGGGAGGCGACGGCGTCCAGAACCATCCGGAGGGTCTCGTCGCGGACCTGTTCCCAGGTGGTGGCGAGCAACGCGTCGCGGTTGGCGAAGTTCTCGTAGAAGTACCGGTCGGTCAGGTTCGCCCGCGCGCAGACGCCCCGCATGGTGACCGCCGCCCAGCCCTGTTCCTGCCAGATGTCCAAGGCGGCGCCGAGCAGGGCGAGCCGTCGTTCGGCTCGGCGCTCGTCGGCGGTTTTGCCGCTGTAGCGGCGGGACGCGGTCACCTCTCCATCTTGACAGCAGATGCCCTCGGATTCATTCTGAGGGCATGCGACCGCAGAATGGCCTGCGACCCGGTTTGGCCGCCGCGCTGACGTCCGCTTTCGTACGGCCGATCGCCAACGCGATCCCCGCCACCCCGGCGGGGATCAGGTTCTCCCGCGCCTTCATCGCGAGCAGTCTGTGGCTGGCTTCCCCGCCGTTGAAGGGAAGTCGCGTCGAGCCCGGCATCCGCGGCGAGTGGGTCCGCGGTCCCGGGGTGACCGACGGCGACGACGTCGTCCTCTATGTCCACGGCAGCGGTTACGCGCTTTGTTCGGCGCGGACGCATCGCGGGCTGACCACGCGGGTCTCCGAGGGCACCGGCCTGCCGGTCTTCGCCTGCGAGTACCGGCTCGCGCCCCGGCATCGCTTCCCGAACGCCGCCGACGACGTCCGCGCGGCATACGACCGGCTGGTCGGGCAGGGGTACCGGCGGATCCTCGTCGCGGGTGACTCCGCGGGCGGGCATCTCGCGGTCGACCTCGCCGCGCAGCTGATCCGGGAGAACCGCGAACCGCCCGCCGCGCTGGCGCTTTTCTCGCCGCTGTTCGACGTGACCTTTTCCTTGGCCGCCCAGCGAGAACGCATGCGGCGCGACCCGATGATCTCCGCCGCGGCGGCCGCGCGGCTGGTCGGTCTGTACACAGTGGACGCCGACCTCGCGTCCGCGCGGCTGCGGTTCGCCTTCGACGACATCAAGGGTTTCCCGCCGACGATCATCCAGGCCGGTGGCCTCGAAATGCTCGCCGCGGACGCCGTCGAGCTGGCCAGGGCGCTGCGCCGCACCGGGGCGGACTGCGAACTGGACGTCGTCCCCGGCCAGATGCACGTCTTCCAGGCCTTGACCCGGTTCATCCCGGAGGCACGGCCCGCGATGGAGCGGGCTTGCCGGTTCCTCACCGAGAATCTCCCGGCGATCGAGAAGGCGGCGTGATGACGAAGCGGACTCACGGAGCGCACGCCGTCGTCACCGGGGCGGGCAGCGGCATCGGGAGGGCGATCGCCACCGAACTCGTCCGGCGCGGGAGCCGGGTCGTCTGTGCCGACATCGACCTCGAATCGGCCGAAGAAACCGCCGCGATGCTCAAGAACAAGGGTGAAGCGGTCGCCATCGCCTGCGATGTGTCCACTGTGGATGAAGTCGCCGAGCTCGCGAACCAGGCCCGTTCCTGGCTCGGCCGCGAGCCGGACCTCGTCGTCAACAACGCCGGGATCGGCGCCGGCGGCAAGGTCGTCGGGGAGAGCCCGCTGTCCGATTGGCAGCGGACCCTCGGCGTGAACCTCTGGGGCGTGATCCACGGCTGCCACACCTTCGTGCCCGCGATGCGGGAGGCGAGAGCGGGCGGCGTCATCAACGTCGCGTCGGCCGCCGGCTTCACGGCCGCGCCGAGGATGGCCGCCTACAACGTCAGCAAGGCCGGGGTCGTCAGCCTTTCCGAGACCCTCTCCGCCGAGCTGTCCGGCACCGGCGTCGCGGTCACCGTGCTGTGCCCGACCTTCGTCCGCACCAACATCTTCGACGGCGAACTCATCGACGCCGAGGCACGCGGCCTCGCCCGGCGGGTCTCCGACGTGGTCGGGTTCTCCGCCGAAAAGGTCGCGAGGATGACGCTCGACGCCCACGATCGCGGCCGCCTCTACGTGGTGCCGCAGCCCGACGCCCAGCTTCTTTGGCACGCCAAGCGTTTCGTGCCCGTCCCGTACACGCGGATCGCCGGTCTCCTCGGCCGGTTCCTGCCCGCCGAAAAGGAGAAGTGATGGCCTACGACTTCGCCGCGATGCTCCAGACCATCAAGGACAAGCAGTGGTCGCTGGCCGACATCGACTGGGACGCGCCCGGCGCGGACACGATGACCGACGAACTCCGCGCCAAGATGCGGCCGTTCATGGCCGACCTGGTGTGGATCGAGCACGTCGGCGCGCGCGGGTTCGCCTCGCTGGCCAAGAAGGCGCCGACGCCGGTGATCCAGGAGATCTACCGCTACTTCCACGCCGAGGAACAGAAACACGCGAACGCCGAACTGGCGTTGATGAAGCGCTGGGGCATGCTCGACGAGCACGGTTCGATGCCGGAGCCGAACATCAACGTCAAGCTGGCAATCAAGGTCCTCGACGACTACGGCGACTCGCTGCCGCTGACAGCGCTCGCCACGCTCATCCCGCTGCTGGAATGCGCGCTGGACGGCGCCCTGGTGAAGTTCCTGCTGGACGAGGTCTCGGATCCGGTGTGCCACCAGGTGTTCCGGCATATCAACTCCGACGAGTCCCGGCACATCGCGGCCGACTTCGAAGTCCTCGAGCTGATCGGCGCCGGATCGGCGACCAAGATCATCACGGAGTCCGTCGGCTCGCTCAAACCGCAGATCGTCCTCGGCCTGATCGTGGTGTTCGTCCCGCTGATCAACAAGATGCGGGACAACATCGTCGCGATGGGCCTGCCGGAGAAGAAGCTGTACAACGCGGTGAAACGGTTCTCCACCATCGGCGGCCGCGGCGAGTTCACCAAGCGAATCCCGGCGTACCACGTGCTCAAGGCGCAGGCGGCGATGATCGTCGACCGCTCGCACGTCTACCACCGGCTGCTGGCCGATCCGATGGTCAAGGCGACCCGCCTGATCCCCGCCCGGCTGCTCGGCAAACCGCAGTCGTGGACCGAGGAGATCACGCACGAACCGGTCGCGTCATGACCTTGGGCGAATTCCGGGGCGAGGTGCTGCGCGGCACCGAATGGTTCGGGCACGACTTCGCCGGGCAGCGGGTCGCCGTCGTCGCGCCCGGCCGTGAGGCGGCGCAGATCGTGCCCGAGGTGGTGGCCACCGCGCGGTCGGTGAAGGTGTTCCAGGAGGAACCGGACTGGGTGGTGCCGATGCCGGTGCCGGGGCCGGACGTCCTCGGGATCGCCGTCGCCCGCGTTTTCCTGCGCTGGCAGGTGAAAGATCCCTGGATCCGCAGGCTCCTGACGCCGGACCGCCGCTTCGGCTCGCGGCGGACGGCGCCGGGTCTCGGCTACTACGGAGCGCTGCGGCGGCCTGGCTGCAAGCTCATCACCTGGCCCGTCTACGCCTTCGCTCCCCACGGAATCCGCACCGCCGAAGGCATCGAGCACCAGACCGACGTCGTCGTGCTCGGCGCCAGTTCGCGCTTCGCCCTGGAAGGACGTCCCGCATGACCCCGGACCGCGAGATCGCGATCATCGGCGGCGGCTTCTCCGGAATCGGCGCCGCGATCCTGCTGCACAAAGCGAGCTTCGAAGACTTCCTCATGCTGGAGGAGGGTGACGGCGTCGGCGGCGCCTGGCACTGGAACACCTATCCCGGCGTCGCCGTCGACATCCCGTCGTTCAGCTACCAGTTCTCGTTCGAGCAGATCTCCGGCTGGTCGCGGGTCTACGCGCCGGGCCGCGAACTCAAGGCCTACGCGGACTACTGCGTCGACAAGTACGACATCCGCCGCCGTACCCGCCTCGGCAGCAAGGTCGTTTCGGCGACCTTCGACGACGAAACGCACTTGTGGCGCCTCGAAACCGCCGATGGCTGGTCGATGACGGCACGGTTCGTCGTCGGCGCCACCGGCGTGCTCACCCAGCCGAAGCCGCCGGAGATCGACGGGCTCGCCGATTTCCGCGGCACGGTGATGCACACCGCGCGCTGGGACCACACCGTCGACCTGCGCGGGAAACGCGTCGCGGTCGTCGGCACCGGGGCGTCGGCCGTGCAGGTGATCCCGTCCATCGCGCCGGAAGCCGGGCATCTGACGGTGTTCCAGCGGACGCCGATCTGGTGCCTGCCCAAGCCCGACGCCGCCCTGCCGGGGCCGGTGCGGCTCGCGATGCGACGGCTGCCCGGAGCGAAACGGCTGTCGCGCCTCGCCAGCCAGGCACTCGTCGAACTGACCTTCCCGCTGGCCGCGCACTTCCACAAACTCCTGCCGACCGCGGGCGCGGGCGAGCGGATCGGGCTCGCGCATCTGCGCCGCGCGGTCAAGGATCCCGAGACCCGGGAGAAGCTCACACCGCGCTATGCCTTGGGCTGCAAGCGCCCGAGCTTCTCCAACGAATACCTCCAGACGTTCGACCGCGACGACGTCACGCTGGAGACCACGGGCATCGACGCGATCACCGAACACGGCGTGCGCACCGCGGACGGCACCGCGCATCCGGTCGACGTGCTGGTGCTGGCGACCGGGTTCAAGGTGTTCGAGAAGGGCAACATGCCCGCGTTCACCGTGCGCGGGGCGGGCGGCACCGATCTGGAGAAGTTCTGGGAGGAGAACCGCTTCCAGGCGTATCAGGGCGTCAGCGTGCCCGGTTTCCCGAACCTGTTCACCATTCTCGGGCCCTACGGCTACAACGGTTCCTCGTACTTCAACCTGATCGAGACGCAGACGGCGCACATCGTCCGGTGCCTGCGCAACGCCCGCAAGACCGGGGCGACCCGGGTGGAGGTCACGAACGAGGCCAACGACCGGTACTTCCGGAGCATGCTGGACCGCCGCAAGCACCAGGTGTTCTTCCAGGACAGCTGCTCGCTGGCCAACAGCTACTACTTCGACGTGAACGGGGACGTGCCGTTCCGTGCCTCGCCGACGCTGGAAACGATGGTGACGAGCCGGTTCTTCGACCTCGACGACTACGCCTTCGCGGACGGCCGGTGAACACTGGCTGAAGTCCGCCGTCGCCGCCCTGGCTGAGCCTTAGGTTCGGTTCCCCGAACCGACCTGGAGGCTGGCCTTGGAAGGCTTTCCGTGGGACGTCCTGCTCGCGGTGGTCGGGATCGCCGTCCCGGCCGTCGCGTTCTTGTGGGAGTTCGTGCTCGTCGGCCGCAAACGGCTCGGCTACCGCGTGCAGATGGACACCCCGACGGCGTCCGAGCGCGGCTTCGCGCCGACGGCCGACGCGCTCGCGCAGTTGCAGCACGAGAACGGCGAGCGGCTCGTCGACCCGTCGTTCGTGCTGCTGCGCATCGAGAACAGCGGCACCACCGACATCGACACCGACGACTACGCGGTCAACGCGGACGACCGGGTGGGCGTCCGCGTGAAGTTCCCCGGCCGCACCGTGGCCGGGATGGTGGTGACCGAGCTCAGCTCGCCTCATCTGCACGAATGTTTCGGCGACGACTCCGGTTTCGGCGCGCGCGACGAGAATCCCGAAAAGCCGGTCGGCGTGATCGACCTGCCGAGGGTGCCGCTGAACCGCGGCGCGCACTACAAGATCCTCGCCGTGCTCGACCGGATCCCGAACGGCTCGACCGAAGACTTCGACGATCCCCAGGTCATCGGCGAGATCAAGGGCGGCAGCCTCCGCGAGACCAAGAGCCGCACCGGGCCGACCGGTTCGGTGATGGCGCTGATCCTCTTCCTCGTGGTGGTCAGCATCTTCCAGCTCACCCGTTCGCTGGTCTTCGACGAGAAACCGCCGCCGCTGGACTGCGCGTCCGGGAAGCTCACGATCACCGGGTCGACGGCGTTCGCGCCGGTGTTGAAGGAAGCGACGGCGTCGTACGCGAAGACGTGCCCGGGCGCGTCCTTCGCCTTCGACAGCCGGGGGAGCGCGGAAGGGCTCGGCAGCCTGAACCAGGCCGGGAACGACAGTGTGCTGGCGTTCTCCGACGGTGCCAAGAGCGAGGGCTTCCCGCAACTGCTGCCTCGGCCGGTCGCGTTCTCGCTGTTCACGCTCGTGGTCAACAAGGAAGCCGGTGTCCAGGACCTCTCGCTCGCGCAGATCCGCGACGTCCACGACGGCAAGATCGCGAACTGGCGGGAGATCGGCGGCAAGGACCAGCCCGTCCGGCTCGTCGACCGGCATTCCGACTCCGGTACGCGGCGGACGTTCGAGCTCCAGGTCCTGGCGGGCAAGCGGGAACCGGGCGACAACTCCGACGACTGCCTCAAACCGGCGCCGGGGGCCCAGCCGGGGGTGGTGCGCTGCGCGCGGCCGTCCACGAACGACGTCCTCGAGGCTGTTTCGCGCGTGCCCGGCGCGCTCGGCTACAGCGAACTGGGCGCGGCCACGAAACGCGAGGACGTGCTGCCGGTCCGGATCGACGGCCACCAGGCGACCCTGGAGGGCGCGATCCATGCGGCCTACCCGTTCTGGGAGACCGAGTACGCGTACACGTTCGGCGAGCCGAAGGCCGACTCGCTCGTCGCGAGTCTTCTGCGGTACCTGACCAACCAGGTCGGCAAGGACATCGTCCGGTCCCACGGGCACCGGCCGTGCGCCGAGCTGGTGAATCCGGTTCTCTGCCGTCCAGGCGCGTGAAGGCAGTGGGGCCGGGTGTCATGAAAGGGGCTTTCAGGACGAAAAGTGTCCTGAAAGCCCCTTTCATGACATCCCGGCGGAGATGCGCGAAAGGGTCAGGCAGGCGGCTTCAGGGTGACGACGGTGGCGCTGGTCTCGCCGCGCGGCGTCCGGTACTTGATCTCGTCGCCCTCCTTGGCGCCCACGAGCGCGAGGCCGAGCGGGCTGTCCGAGGTGACCGTGAAGGCGTCGGCGTCCTCGCCCGGGATCGTGACGATGTGGAGCTCCTCCTCGTCGCCGTCCGCATACCTGATGGTGACGGTGGTGCCGTCGGGGAGCAGGCCCTTGCTGTTGCGCCCGCCGTGCTCGAGCTTCGCGGCGACATCCGAGATGCGCCGCTCGAGGTAGGCGGCGGCCTCCGCGCGGTCCAGCACCTCCGCTTGGTCGGCCGCGTCGCCGGTCCGTTCCTGCTCGCCGACGAGCGGCGCCATCGCTTCGCGCTGCGCACGCAGATCGGCGAGTTCCTTTTCCAGCTGCCGGCGTGCCGCCGGGCTGAACCCGTTGTCCCCTGTGGTCACCATGTCGCGCATTGTCCGCTACAGATCGGCCGCTAGCCACCTCGATTTTTCACCCGCTGTGATCGGCCGGGACGCTTGCCCTAAGCTTCAGGGCTCCCGTCCTGACTACTTGGTGTAAGGAACTTCGTGACCGCCGTTCCCGGCCGCAGCGTGCGGCTCTCCCCCAATCAACTGCAGAAACAGGAGCAGATCGTCGAAGCGGCGCGTGTCGTGCTCGCCAGGGACGGGCTCGCGGGCTGCACCGTTCGCGCGATCGCGGAGGCCGGGCCGCTCACGAAGAGTGCGATTCATTACTACTTCGCGGACATCGACGTCCTGATCGACCGCGCGATGGCGGCGCACATCACAACGTTCACCGCCGATTTGCGCAAAATTTCGGAGAAACACGATCACCCGGATGAGCGGCTCTTCGCCGCCCTCGAGGCCTTCCTGTCCGAGTTCTCCGGCCGCCCGAACGCGGCCTTCCTCTGGTTCGAGTACTGGATCGCCGCGGGCCGCGCGCAGCATCCGCAGGCGATCGACGTCATGCTCACGTCGATCACCGAACTGCTCGCCGAGTTGCTCGCCCCGCTCGACGTCGAAGACCCCCGAGCGCGGGCGCGGGCCCTACTGTCCTATCTGCTCGGTGCGATCGTCCAGCAGCGCGTCCGGCGGCGGCCGTTCGCCGCACTGCGTGGCGACATCGAAGCGCTCTGTTTCGCGAACTACGGGTAGAAATACGCATTAGATCCGTACCGTTACGGATTGTTCGGTCCTGTCGGCTCCCGCCATGGTGAGGTTCCCTTCCCTTGCCTGAGAGCTAGGAGACGACGATGCGCATAAGACGGTGCATGGCCGTGGCGATCGCGGCCGTCGCTGCGTTCACCATCCCGGTCGCCGCGAGTCCGGCGACCGCCGACCAGCAGGCCGAAGACGCGCAGGTCCAGATCTACGAGGTCTTCGGTACCGGTACTTCGCAGCAGCGCACCCAGATCTCCCGGCTGGGCGTCGACGTCCTCGGTTCCGCGGGCGGTACGACCACCTTCATCGGTGAGGCGCGCGACGCGGCGAAGGTGCGCTCGCTCGGCTTCCGCGTCGAGCAGCGCGGCGTCGTCGACAGGTCGGAGAAGGTCGGCACGAACGCGATCAACGACTTCCCGCCGTCGGACTCCGGCTTCCACAACTACGCCGAGGTCACCACGGAACTGCGCAACGCGCAGACGAACTACGGGTCGATCGCGCGGCTGAGCAGCGTCGGCAACTCGTACCAGAACCGCGCGCTGAACATGCTCAAGATCAGCGACAACGTCGCCACCGACGAGAACGAGCCCGAAGTCCTCTTCACCTGCAACCAGCACGCGCGCGAGCACCTCACCACCGAGATGTGCCTGCGGATCGTGAACCGGTTCACCCAGGGCTACGCCTCCGACCCGGCGATCAAGCGCTTCGTCGACAGCACCGAGATCTACGTGATCCCGAACGTCAACCCGGACGGTTCGGAGTACGACATCTCCGGCGGCAGCTACAAGTACTGGCGCAAGAACCGCCAGGGCAACGGCACCGACCCCAACCGCAACTGGGCCTACAACTGGGGCTGCTGCGGCGGTTCGTCGGGCTCGACGACCAGCGAGACCTACCGCGGTCCCTCGGCGTTCTCCGCCCCGGAGACCAGGGCGGTGTCCAACTTCGTGAACTCGCGCAAGATCGGCGGCGTCCAGCAGATCAAGGCGAGCATCGACTTCCACACCTATTCGGAGCTCGTCCTGTGGCCGTTCGGCTTCACGTACAACGACACCGCGCCGGGTATGACGGCGGCCGAGGCGCAGCGTTTCCAGACGCTGGGCAGGCAGCTGGCGGCGACCAACGGCTACACGCCGCAGCAGTCGAGCGACCTGTACATCACGGACGGGACGATCGACGACTGGATGTGGGGCACCCACAAGATCCTGAGCTTCACCTTCGAGATGTACCCGCGGGGTTCCAGCCCCGGTTTCTACCCGCCCGACGAGGTGATCGTCCGGGAGACCACGCGTAACGACAAGGCCGTGGACCTCCTGCTGAACACCGCCATCGGCTGACGGCGCCGAGCTGAAGGGGCCCTTCGCCGCATCCCATGCGGTGAAGGGCCCCTTCGTCGCATCAGATGCGGGCATGGTCCCCTTCAGCTCCCGCGCATAGGGTGCGGGACATGCCGATGTTCGAATTCGAGGGGCTGCGTCCCCAGGTGGATCCCGAAGCGTGGATCGCCCCCACCGCCACCCTGATCGGCGACGTCGTCGTCGAAAAGGGCGCCTCCGTCTGGTACGGCGCCGTGCTGCGCGCCGACTTCGGGCGGATCCTCATCCGCGAGGGCGCCAACATCCAGGACAACTCGGTCATCCACGTCAACGGCGGCGTGACCGAGGTCGGCAAGAACGTCACCGTCGGGCACCAGTGCCTCGTGCACGACTGCACGATCGGCGAGCAGGCGCTGATCGGGAACGGCTCGACCGTGCTCGACAAGGCGCAGATCGGCGCGAAGGCCCTGGTCGCGGCCGGTGCCACGGTGACACCCGGGATGATCATCCCGCCGGAGACCGTCGCCATGGGCAGCCCGGCGAAGAAGCACGTCCCGCTCGACGGCACCGCCCGCGGCTGGGTCGAGCACAACGCGGCGATCTACCAGGAGCTGGCGCGCAGGCACTCGGAAGGCATCAAGCCGATCGATTGACTCTCCAGTAGCTGGAGACCTTAGCTTCGGGTGCATGGCACCGAAGACCAAGAAGAAGACGCACCAAGCGACGCTCGAGCTGACCGCCGGCGACGCGCCGGTGGTCGACCTCGGGAAGACGCTGGGCCAGACCGGCGTGAACCTCGTCGAGGTCAAGAAGGCCTACGACGCGGCGACCGCGGTGCACCGCGGCGAGATCATCCCGGTGGTCGTGTCGGTGTTCGAAGACCGTTCTTTCGAACTCAGGCTGAAGACCCCGCCCACGTCGTTCCTCATCAAGAAGGCGTTGGGCGGCAAGGGATCCGGCCGTCCCGGACATGAGGTGGCCGGGAAGCTCACTCAGGATCAGCTGCGCGAGATCGCCGAACGGAAGCTGCCGGACCTCAACACCGGGGACCTCGGCGCGGCCATGCGCACGATCGCGGGCACGGCCCGCTCGATGGGTGTCGCGATCGAAGAGCCGTGACCCGCAAACACGTGATCGTCCCGCCTTTCCGCGATCTCGACCCGGAGCTCGAGATCGCGGAAAGGCTGCTGGCCCAAGGGAATCCGTGGCTCGCCGGGGTCGCCTCCGCGCTGCCCGACGAGCGCGCCGCCGCCGATCGGCTCAACCGGATCCTGGCGGGCAACGGTGCGGCGCCACGACTGGTCGAGGCCGGAAATGGTTGGCGCGTAGTGCTTGTGACGTCGTGGCCGGGATGCGGCGACCTGGTCGCGGGCGCCTCCGGGCTGGCGGAACTGGTCGCGTTCGGCGGCTGGCGGCGGATCAAACGCTGCGCCGTCTGCGCGGAGGCGTTCTGCGATCGGACGGCCGGATGCAGCCGCCGTTGGTGTGCCGGACATCGTCCGCATGCCGACTCCCGTCCCGGCGGAGTGCACTAGGCTCCGGAGGCACCAGCGACTGGCGCATTTGAGGTGGAGCACCACCGGGAAGCGAATTCGGGTCGGCACCGCGCGCCTGGGTGAAGGCCACTCCTGAGCCGGAGTACGCCATGACACACCAGCCAGAACTGTCCGCGCTCGCCGCCGCGGACCCGCAGATCGCCGGGCTCGTCGAGGACGAGGCGAAGCGCCAGCACGACAAGATCCGCTTGATCGCGTCCGAGAACTACGTCTCCCAGGCGGTGCTCGAAGCGACCGGCACCGTCCTCACCAACAAGTACTCCGAGGGCTACGCAGGCAAGCGGTACTACGAGGGCCAGCAGCTCGTCGACCAGGTCGAGAACCTCGCCATCGAGCGGGCGAAGGCCGTCTTCGGCGCCGATCACGCCAACGTCCAGCCGTACTCGGGTTCCCCGGCGAACCTGGCGGTGTACCTCGCGTTCGCGAAGCCCGGCGACACCGTGCTCGGCATGGCGCTGCCGGACGGCGGCCACCTCACGCACGGCTGGAGCGTGTCCGCGACCGGCAAGTGGTTCACCCCGGTGCGCTACGGCGTCCGCAAGGAGACCGGCCGCGTCGACCTCGACCAGGTGCGCGAACTCGCGCTGCAGCACCGGCCGAAGCTGATCTTCGCGGGCGGCACCGCGATCCCGCGCACCATCGACTTCCCGGCGTTCGCGGAAATCGCCCGCGAGGTCGACGCCGTCCTGGTCGCCGACATCGCGCACATCGCCGGTCTCGTCGCCGGTGGCGCGCATCCGTCGCCGGTCGGGCACGCGCAGGTCATCACCACGACCACGCACAAGACGCTGCGCGGCCCGCGCGGCGCGATGATCCTTTCCGACGCCGACCACGCGAAGGCCGTCGACAAGGCGGTGTTCCCCGGTCTGCAGGGCGGGCCGCACAACCACACGACCGCCGCGATCGCCGTCGCGCTGGGCGAGGCGCGGAAGCCGGAGTTCCGCGACTACGCGCACGCGATCGTCGCCAACGCCCAGGCGCTGGCGGAGGCGCTGGTGGAGCGCGGGTACGACCTCGTGTCCGGTGGCACCGACAACCACCTGCTGCTGATCGACCTGACGAACAAGAACGTGCCGGGCAAACCCGCCGCGCAGGCGCTGGACCGGGCCGGGATCGAACTGAACTACAACACCGTGCCGTTCGACCCGCGCAAACCGTTCGACCCGTCCGGCATCCGGCTCGGCACCTCCGCGATCACCACCCGCGGGCTCAAGCCGGAGCACCAGGTCAAGGTGGCGGAGTGGATCGACCGCACGATCACCGCCGCGGCCGCTGAGGAACAGGCCGCCCTGGACACCATCGCCGCCGAGATCCGCGAATTCCTGGCGCCGTTCCCGATCCCGGGTTACTCGGCGTAGGAAGTCCGAGGCTCTTCTCAAGCGGTTCTGGCGCACTCTGTGTGACTGTGGCCTGCGGCCGACGACCCCAACTGTCGCTTCGGTCCGGTGGCCCGGCGGCGCTCACTGTGTGGATTTTGGTGCGTTGGATGACCCGAAATCCACACAGTTCCGCCCTGCGCCACCACCGTCCTGCCCTACCGTCGCTCAGTGTCCCCAATGCCACATTGGGGGCGCCTTGAAAGCCGCCGGACCGAACGGCGAAGGGGCCCTTCACCGCATGACATGCGGTGAAGGGCCCCTTCAGCTCTGCGAACTAGTGAGCGGCCGGACCGTCGACGGCTTCCTTGGCCAGCCGGTCGGTCTCACGCTCGTACGAACGCTTGATCTCGGCCTCGGCTTCGGTACGCCCGACCCAGGACGAACCCTCGACGCTCTTGCCCGGCTCCAGGTCCTTGTACACCTCGAAGAAGTGCTGGATCTCGAGCTTGTGGAACTCGTTCAGGTGGTGGATGTCGCGCAGGTGCTCGAGGCGCGGGTCGTTCGTCGGGACGGCGAGGACCTTGTCGTCCGGGCCCTTCTCGTCGGTCATCCGGAACATGCCGATCGCGCGGCAGCGGATCAGGCAGCCCGGGAAGGTCGGCTCCTGGACGAGCACCAGCACGTCGAGCGGGTCGCCGTCCTGGCCGAGGGTGTCGTCGATGAACCCGTAGTCAGCGGGGTACTGCGTGGCGGTGAACAGGGTCCGGTCGAGCTTGATCCGACCGGTCTTGTGGTCCACCTCGTACTTGTTGCGCTCCCCCTTGGGGATTTCGATAGTGACGTCGAATTCCACGCCGGCCTCGCTGCTCTCGTCTTTGGTACGCCCCGCCTCGCGGACGGCTCACCGAAATCATCGTCTTGTCTTCACTAGTGTGGACCACGGGGGCTCGGGCGGTCGCATCGATGTGGTCGTATGTGAGCTTGGCCCCTTCCCCGGACGGTGGATGAAGGAGCGTTACGTGCCGGAAAACGATGACCCGAGGTGGCCGTCGGACGACAAGGACACCTCATCCGCCGAGCCCAAGGGCACCAAGAGGGACGGTGAAGCCACCGTCTGGCTGCCCATGTCGGGTCTGGCGAACGGCAAGACCGAAGAGCTTTCAGTGCCGAAGGTCACACCCGAAAGTGGTTCGTGGTTCTCGCCGGTCGTCGAGGTCGAGGACGAACCGGACATCCCGGAGACGCCCACCCCGCAGTGGTCCGCGTTCGCACCGGTGACGCCGGTCGAACCGGAGCCCGAGGCGCCCAAGACGGTCTTCGTCCAGCCCGTCCAGCCGCGGCAGACGGACGAACCGGACTGGGACCAGTTCGACCGGGGCGCCGCCACGCCGACGCGGGAACACGAGCTCGCGAGGCCAGAGCCGCGGCAAGAGGCCCAGCGCCCGGAACCCCAGCGCCAAGAACCTCAGCGCCCGGAACCCCAGCGTCAAGAGCCCCAGCGCCAGGATCCCCAGCTCCAGGAGCCGCCGCCGCAGGAGCCGCCGCGACGGCCCGAGCAGAACCGGGTCGAGCCGCCGCGTCCCGCGGAGGTCCCGTCCGCGACCATGCACGCGCGCCCGGTCCGCATCGAGCCTGCCGAAGAGCGTTTCGACCCCGAAGCCACTGTCGGGATCCAGCAGTCCCAGCCGCCGTCCGAGGAACCTCCGGCCGCCGAGGCCGCGCCCGCGCCGAAGCCGAAGAAGCGCAAGCGCAAGGTCCTGCTGATCACGGGGCTGGTCGTCGTCCTGCTGCTCGCCGGGGTGGGCGGTGCCGCCGCGATGCCCAAGGTGTCGAACCGGCTCGGGCTGCCCTGGGCGCCGAACGCGCCGAGGGGCGACATCCCCAAGCCCGCCGGGGTCACCCGCGTCCTGCACGGGCCGGACATCAACGGCGTCGCGCCGACGAAAGCGGGTCTCGCGGCCGCGCTGGCGGGTCCCGCCGGTGCCGCGGACCTCGGCACGCTCACCGGCACCGTCGTGGACGCGTCGACCGGCGACGTCCTCTGGGACAAGAACTCCGGCACCCCGCTGACCCCGGCGTCGACCACGAAGATCCTCGTCGTGGCGGCCGCCCTGCTGTCGCTCGACCACGGGACGCAGATCTCGACGAAGATCGTCCAGGGCGCCGATCCGGGCACGGTCATCCTCGTCGCGGGCGGCGATCCCTCGCTGACCTCGCTGCCGCTGGGCACGGACTCGCCGCTGTACCCGGGCGCCGCCCACGTCGACGATCTCGTCGCCCAGGTCAAGAAGGCGAGCGGCGGCAAGATCTCCAAGGTCCAGCTGGACGTCAGCCTGTTCAAGGGACCGACGTCCGCGAAGGGCTGGGACCCGGAGGACACCATCGCCGGGAACACCTACATGGCCCCGGTCGTCCCCGTGATGGCCGACGGCGGCCGCAACGACCCGAAGAGCGACCACGCGCCCCGCATCGCCAATCCCGCGACCGCGCTGACCCAGAAGATCGCGGGGAAGCTCGAAGCCCAAGCGGGCGGCACGACGACGGCGCCGAAGGACGCGAAGGTGCTCGGCGAGGTCAAGTCGCAGCCGCTGGCGGAGTTCGCCAACTCGCTGCTCCAGCTTTCGGACAACATGCTCGCCGACGTCCTCGCCCGCCAGATCGCGCTCGCCAAGGGCACCGAGCCGTCGTTCGCCGGCGGCGCGGCCGCGACGCTGGACGTGCTCAAGCAGGCCGGATTCGACCTGACCGGAGTCCAGATCAACGACGGCAGCGGGCTGTCCGACCAGAACAAGATCCCGGCCAAGGTGCTCAGCGAGATCCTCGCGGTCGCGGCGGCGCCGGACGGCAAGGATCCGAGGACGGCCAAACTGCGGCCGCTGCTGGCGGGCCTGCCCGTCGCGGGCGGCAGCGGGACGCTGGAGAAGCGCTACGGCGATCCGGCGTCGGCGGCGGGCCGGGGCTGGGTCCGTGGCAAGACCGGGACGCTGTCCGGGGTGAACACCCTGGCCGGCGTGGTGCTGGACACCGACGGCCGCATGCTGGTGTTCGCGCTGATGTCGTCCGGTTCGGACCAGAACAAGGGCCGGGCCGCACTCGACGTCGTCGCGGCGACCCTGCACAAATGCGGTTGTCGCTGAATCCGGTGAGCGACCGGAATCGGAGCGTGAGGAAGTCGAGGCGGAATTCGGTCTTCCAGCGGGTAGCGTCATAAGAGTGAGTGAGGAAACGCCGACCAAGACGCGTTCGATGGTCGACTGGTCCCTGGCCGCCTCGACGGGCGCGCTCCTGGTGCGCGGTGGCCCGGTGGTCGACCGCGAAGTGGCCGATGAAGCCGTCGCCGATCTGCGCGAACTGACCAGCGAGGCGGAGGGGCACGTCCGTGAGCTGACCGGGCTCGGCCTCGACCTGCCGCTGCTGCCCGCCGAAGTCGTCGACAGGCCCGGCTGGGTCCGTTCGGCCGCCGCGGGGCTCGACGCGCTCACCGGCCGCGCACTGCCGTCGGCCCAAGGCGGCCCGCTGGCGCCCGTGCTGGCCGGTGGCGCCGGCGTCCAGACCGGTCTGGTGCTCGCGTTCCTGGCGTCGCGGGTCCTCGGCCAGTACGACCCGTTCGGCGGGCCGGAACGCCGGGGCCAGCTGGTGCTCGTCGCGCCGAACGTGGTCGCCGCCCAGCGCGCGATGGACGTGCCGGGCCACGACTTCCGGCTGTGGGTCTGCCTGCACGAATGCACCCACCGGCTGCAGTTCACCGCGGTCACCTGGCTGCGCGACTACTTCGCCGACGAGGTCGAGCGCCTGATCGGCGGGCTCGCCGGCCGCGACGCGGACGGGCTGAGCGATCTGGTCGGCCGCCTGCCGGACACCATCAAGCAGATCGGCAAGGGCAAGGCGAGCGGCGCCGGTCTCGCCGAACTCCTGCAGTCGCCGAGCGAACGCGCGGTGTTCGACCGGCTGCTCGCGCTCTCCACCCTGCTGGAGGGACACGCCGACTTCGTGATGGACGCCGTCGGGCCGCAGGTCGTGCCGAGTGTCGAGCTGATCCGGTCGCGGTTCACCGCACGGCGCAAGGGCGGCGGCCTGATCGACCGCGTGCTGCGCGGCCTGCTCGGCGTGGACGCGAAGATGCGCCAGTACGAGCAGGGCGCGAAGTTCACCAAGCACGTCGTCGGCGCCGTCGGCATGGACGGCTTCAACGCGGTGTGGACGTCGCCGAACACGTTGCCGACCAGGGCCGAGATCACCGATCCGGCGGCCTGGGTGCGACGCCTGCACGGGTGAGCGGGCCGGATCCGGCGATCGCGGCCGTGCGGACGGCCGTGCGGGAGTTCCTCGCGTCGGCGAAGGTCACCGACGAGGTGTGCGTCGCCGTCTCCGGCGGCGCGGATTCGCTGGCGCTCGCCGAAGCGGCCGCGTTCACCGGCACCCGAGCGGGCCTGAAGGTGCGGGCGCTGGTCGTCGATCACGGGCTCCAGGAAGGTTCCGCCGAGATCGCGGCGAAGGCGGCGGACACGGCTCGAAAACTGGGCGCCGACAGCGCCGAGGTCCTGACGGTGAAGGTCGAGGGCCCGGGCGGACCGGAAGCGGCCGCCCGCCGCGCCCGTTACGGCGCCTTGCGCTCGGCACTTCCCGGCGGACACGGCCTCGTCCTCCTCGGGCACACCCTCGACGACCAGGCCGAAACCGTCCTGCTCGGCCTCGGCCGGGGTTCGGGACCGCGCTCACTGGCCGGGATGCGGCCGCACGACCCGCCGTGGGGACGGCCGCTGCTCGGCGTCACCCGCGCCACCACCCGGCGGGCTTGCCGGGCACTCGGCGTCGACCCGTGGCAGGACCCGCACAACGAGGACCCGCGGTTCACGCGTGTCCGATTACGAACGGAAGTAGTGCCCCTTCTGGAGGACGTGCTGTCCGGCGGTGTCGCGGCTTCGCTCGCCCGGACGGCGGCACAACTGCGTGAGGACACCGAGGCGTTGGACACACTCGCGGGTGAGGTCTACCTGCGCGCCTTCGCCGAGGAAGGGCTCGACGTCGCGGTGCTCGCCACCGAGCCGCCCGCGCTGCGGCGGCGCGTCCTCCGCAGGTGGCTGCTGGACTCCGGGGTCCGCGAACTGACCGACGCCCATCTCCGTTCGGTCGATGCCCTGGTGGGCAATTGGCGGGGGCAGGGGGGCGTTTGGCTACCCGGCGACTTGGTGGCCACCCGGGCGCATGGCAGGCTCTCGGTCGAAGCACCCCAATCCACCACCTAGAGGGGATCGTCCTGTGTACGAAGGCGAGATCGCCTCCGTGCTCGTCACCGAGCAGCAGATCAACGACAAGATCGCCGAGCTGGCCGCGCAGGTCGCCGCGGACTACCCGGCCGACGGCCCCGGTTCGGGGCAGGGAGACCTCCTGCTCGTCGGGGTGCTCAAGGGCGCGGTGATGTTCATGACCGACTTCGCCAGGGCACTTCCTCTTCCTTCACAGCTCGAGTTCATGGCGGTCTCCTCCTACGGCTCGGCGACCTCGTCGTCCGGCGTGGTGCGGATCCTCAAGGACCTCGATCGCGACATCGCCGGCCGCGACGTGCTCATCGTCGAGGACATCGTCGACTCCGGGCTCACGCTGTCCTGGCTTCTGAAGAACCTCGCCAGCCGCAACCCAGCCTCGCTCGAGGTCGTCTCGCTCCTGCGCAAGCCGGAAGCGGTCAAGGTCGATGTACCGGTCAAGTACATCGGGTTCGACATTCCCAACGAATTCGTAGTCGGATACGGCCTCGACTACGCGGAGCGTTACCGGGACCTGCCCTACATCGGCACCCTGGATCCGCACGTTTACACGTCCTGAGAACCGCTTGCCCGCATCGGCGGAAATGCGGAACCCTGAGCACGGCGAACGCGTCATAGGCTGCGATCAAGTGCGTTAACCTATGCGAAGACCTTCGTCACGAATCAGTCGTGACCTGGCCCGGGGGAAACGGAGAGAGCTCAGATGGGGAACAGCAGCTTGGCGGACGCGAACGCGTTCAAGAACGCCGCGGCCCAGGGCCAGGTCGGGATCGACCCGGACGCGGCCCAGACCGCACTGAACAAGATCCGGACCGGCAAGGACGCCGTCGAGGCGCTGCTCCACCGCGCCGGTGACCTCGGGCAGGCGCCGAAGCTGGGCAACAACCCGGTCGGCAACGCCATCGCCGCGAAGGTCGCGAACCGCGCCGACGGTGGCGGCGACTCGTACGCCGCCGCTCTCCAGAACCTGTACCAGCAGTACGAGGCGGCCGAGTCCGGCATCGTCACCGCGATGGCCCGTTACCACGAGATCGACCAGGCCGCGGCCGAGCCGTTCCGGAACGTCTGAGGGGGAGTCAGAAAGCCATGCCACCGAAGCACAGTGCCGACTCTTTCGGCGAGAACACCAGCAGCACCCCGGTCCAGCTCGGCGACAACTCGCAGGCCGCGGGCATCGTCTCGTCCGCTCGCGGGCGTTCGGACGGTTTCGACATCGGCGCCGACCGCGCCATCACCAACCCGCCGAACTGGGAGAGCGCCCCGACCAGCCAGGAGCTGTGGGACCAGGCCAACGTCGGCAACGACCCCAGCACCGCGACGGCCATCAGCCAGTCGTGGACCTCGCACGGCTCCAAGCTGAGCCAGGCGTCGAACGACCTCTACAACGCGATCTCCGAACTGGGCGCCGCCTGGATCGGACAGGGCGCGGCGAGCGCGCAGGGTTCGCTGGTCGCCATCGCGAACTCGGGCTCGCAGGCCTCCGAGGCCGCGCACACGATGTCGGACAGGCTGCAGAAGCAGGCCGACGCGGCCACCAAGGTCAAGCTCATGCCGAAGCCGACCAACTACACCCCCGAGGGTGCGTTGGGCGCGGCTCTCGCGGCGGGCCCGGTCGGCATGATCACCGACCAGAAGCCCCTCGCCGACCAGGACAAGGAAGTGCGGGCGGAGCAGGCCAGGTTCCTCGAGGCCTACACCAAGGAGATGAGCGAGGTCGACAGCTCGACTCCGAGCTTCGGCCCCGAATCCCTCGGCATGAAGCCGACCGCTTCGCACAACAGCGCTTCGTTCAGCGGTGTCGGCAACGTCGGCGGCGGTGGCCTCAACTCGGGCGCCGTCTCCGGCACCCCCGTCCTCGCCGGCACGCACGGCTACGGCGGTGTGCAGGGTGGTTCGCCCGCGGCGGCCGTTCACGGCGGTCCGGACTCGGGTGTGTTCTCGCAGGCAGGCTACAACCCCGCCGCCGGGAACCTTCCGGCTTCGGGTGTCGCTCCCGGCCCTGGCGCCGGGATGGCGTCCGGCGCCGGTGCGCCGATGGCCCCGCACGCCCCGGCGACCGGCGGCAACGGTCTCGGCCAGGCGCTCACGGCGGCCGCGCTCGGCGGCGGTCTCGGCTACGCCGGTGCCAAGGCGCTCGGGCAGGGCAACAAGTCCGGCGCGAAGGACACCGACAGCACCGACGCCGCGGCGACCGACAACGCGCCCGCGCAGAGCGCCGCGTCCCAGGCCGTTCCGCAGCAGGGCATCGTGTCCTCCAGCGGCACCATCGGTGGCGGTGCCACCCCGCCGATGCAGGGCATGGGCGGCGGCATGGGCATGGGCGCCCACGGCGCGCAGGCCGAGCAGGAAGAGGAGCACACGCACGCGTCGTTCCTCATCGAGCCGGACCCGGACGACGCCTTCGGCGCCAACGAGGCGACCCCGCCGCCGGTCATCGGTGCCTGGACCGAAGACGACGATCGCTAAAGCGGTTCTCACCGGGCGCGCGGCCTCATCGGCCGCGCGCCCGCTGACTTGTGCGAGCCTTTCGGCGGAGCGCCTGAACCCGCCCCGGCCGAAGGCCCCGCTATCGCGGTGGCAGGACACCCTCTCCGCGGTCGTGAGGTAGATGACCAGGCAGTGTCCTGCCGACGCCGATCGCGGACGCGGGTTCACCAAAGACACTAGGGGCGGATGATGGCGAACGGTGAGCTGCTCACCACGGTCGAGCTGGACTTCCTGTGGGAGACCGCGAACGCCGGAGAGCTGCCGTACCCGCTGCGGCTCCGCTCGCACGGGGCGACCGTGGACGAGCGCGCCGCCCTGCGGGCGCAGACGTTCCAGTCGCTGAACCAGCGCCGTCTCTCCGACGACCGAGGGCGTCCCGAGCCCCACATCGAGGACTACTTCGGTGTCCTCGCGAGGCCGGACCTGAGCCTGGACTGCGTCCAGCTCAACAATCCCAACACCGAACCGCTGCTCGCGGTCGCGTCGCTGTTCGGCGGGCAAGGCCTCCTGACGGTGCAGGACCCGCGCGGTTTCCACTTCCACCCCATTGCCCCGGACGGCCTTGCGAGCGCGATCGTCTCCCTCCTGCCGCCGGGTTCGCGCGGCACGGAGAAGTCGATCACCCTCCCACTGGACGGGCTCGTCGGCGCTTCGGGGGCGGACTTCCTCCAGCGCCGCCAGCCGCAGGTCGACGGCACGGCGACGTCCGACGAGGACCGCAAGGCACTCTCGCGACTCCAGGCGCAGCCGCGGCTGCGAGGCGGCCAGTTCGGCGCCAACGCGCGCAGCAAGCACGGCACGCGGAGCCGGTCTTCGGTGCTGAGCTGGTTCGACACGCAGTCGGGCCGGTACTTCACCCAGGCCACCCGCGGTTCCGACGGCCGGGACTGGATCACCATCGCGCCCGCGGATCCGGCGACGCTGCGGCACCGGCTCACGGAGATGCTGGGGAAGATCGCGGCCGACGCCTCTCCCGCACGCTGATCTCTCGGTCACTTCGCGTATGTCATGAAAGGGGCTTTCAGGACATTTTTCGTCCTGAAAGCCCCTTTCATGACATCTGGCGCACCCACAACCCCGACCACTATCCGCATCCGGCCGACGACTGTCGTACCCCTTCGCTATCGTGAACCCCCTGGGCGTCCCGAGGCCCAGGAGCCAAGGTGCCGGGAGGGCACGGAGCAATGCATCAGGAACACTTCACGCCGCTGGCGTTCGACTTCCTCTGGGAGTCCGCCGAACTCGGCGACCTGCCTTATCCGCTGCGCGTGCGTTCGCACGGCGCGACCGAGGCCGAGCGCCGGGCGCTGCGCAGCCGTGCCGAAGTCGAGCTCCAGGCCCGCGGCCTCCGCGACGGCAGGGGAAGGCTCGAGTCGAAGATCGAGGACTGGCTGTACCTCCTCGCCCGCGGCTCGCTGACCATCGACGCGCTGCACATCCCCGAGTTCCAGGCCCCGACGATCGCCGTGCTCGGCGCCACCGACGGCCGAAACGGGGTGCTCGCGATCCAGGACCAGTCCGGGATCTGGCTGCGCGAGGCCCCCGCGGACGGGCTCCCGACAGCGGTCGTCGACGTGCTGCCGCCGGGTCAGCGCGGCTCCGAGGCGTCCGTCACGCTGCCGATCGACGACGCCCGCCGCACCCAGCCGATCCGTGCCGCCGTCAACCCGACGAAGCAGGCCGAAGAGACCGAAGCCGTCAAGAACCGTCGTAAGGACAAGTCCCGCGTCTCACTCAGTGAACGCGTCACCGCGGACCCGCGCGAGGCGTTCGGCAAACTCACCGGCCAGCCCCGGCTGCGCGGCGGTCAGCTCGCAGCGAACAGCCGGTCCCAGGTCGGTGCCAAACAGCGGTCCCGGGTTCTCGGCTGGTTCGACACCGTCAGCGGGCGGTACCTCAGCACGTCACAGGCCGGACCGGACGGCCGCGAATGGGTCACCGTTTCGCCCGCCGACGTCAAGACACTCCGTACGCGACTCGGTGAAATGGCCGCCGGTGTGGCGGTCGACACACGCTAGGGTGACTGGCGCGTTCACGCTCCGGGAACCCTCACGAGGCGTCCGCCGTTTACGTCCGAGAGGCTCACCACCCTCGTCCGTCCAGGCGGGCGGTATCCTGAGGGGCGGGTGTCGGAGCACCATGGGTCGTCAAGATCGTGATGGCGGGTATCACAGGAGCCGCCCAACCAGGAAGGGTCGAGGCCACCAGGGCCGAGTCGTATGAACCGGAAGAGCGTGCTCAAGAACCCAGTGCTCTGGATTCTCGCGGCGGTACTGGCGTTTCTCGCCTACAACACGATCTTCGACAGTGATCGTGGCTACACCCAGGTGCCGATCTCGATCGCGAATCAGCAGATCACCGCGAACAACGTCAAGGAAGCCTCGCAAGAGGACAAGGAACAGCAGATCAAGCTGCTGCTGACCAAGAAGATCGAGGTCGAAGGCCAGCAGGTCGACCAGATCATCGCGCAGTACCCGGCGAACGTCGCGGGCAACATCTACGGCCAGCTCATCGGCCTCAAGAACGGCGACAACCCGGTCAAGTTCACGACCAAGGTCACCCAGCAGAACGTCCTCACCCAGATCTTGATCTTCGCCATTCCGCTGGCGCTGGTGCTGGGCCTGCTGATGTGGATGATGAACAACGCGCAGGGCGGCGGGAACCGCGTCCTCAACTTCGGCAAGTCGAAGGCCAAACAGCTCAACAAGGACATGCCCAAGACGACTTTCGGGGACGTCGCGGGCGCCGACGAGGCCGTCGAAGAGCTGTACGAGATCAAGGATTTCCTGCAGAACCCGGCGCGCTATCAGGCACTCGGCGCGAAGATCCCCAAGGGCGTGCTGCTCTACGGGCCGCCCGGTACCGGTAAGACGCTGCTCGCGCGAGCCGTCGCCGGCGAGGCGGGCGTGCCGTTCTACACGATCTCCGGTTCCGACTTCGTCGAGATGTTCGTCGGTGTCGGCGCCTCGCGGGTCCGCGACCTGTTCGAGCAGGCCAAGCAGAACGCGCCCTGCATCATCTTCGTCGACGAGATCGACGCGGTCGGCCGCCAGCGCGGCGCCGGCCTCGGCGGCGGTCACGACGAACGTGAGCAGACGCTGAACCAGCTCCTCGTCGAGATGGACGGCTTCGACGCGCGCGGCGGCATCATCCTGATCGCCGCCACCAACCGGCCCGACATCCTCGACCCGGCGCTCCTGCGTCCCGGCCGCTTCGACCGCCAGATCCCGGTGTCCGCACCGGACATGCGCGGTCGCAGGGCGATCCTCGAGGTGCACGCCAAGGGCAAGCCGATCGCGCAGGGCACCGACCTGAGCGGCCTCGCCAAGCGGACCGTCGGCATGTCCGGCGCCGACCTGGCGAACGTGCTCAACGAGGCCGCGCTGCTCACCGCCCGCCAGAACGGGCACGTGATCACCGACGAGGCGCTGGAGGAGTCGGTCGACCGCGTCGTCGGCGGCCCCGCCCGCAAGAGCCGGATCATCTCCGAGAAGGAGAAGAAGATCACGGCCTACCACGAGGGCGGGCACGCGCTCGCCGCGTGGGCGATGCCGGACATCGAGCCGGTCTACAAGCTGACGATCCTGCCGCGCGGGCGCACCGGCGGTCACGCCCTGCTCGTCCCGGAGGACGACAAGGAGTTGATGACCCGTTCGGAGATGATCGGGCGCCTGGTCTTCGCGATGGGCGGCCGGACGGCGGAGGAGCTCGTCTTCCACGAGCCCACCACCGGTGCCTCCTCCGACATCGAGCAGGCGACGAAGATCGCCCGCGCGATGGTCACCGAGTACGGCATGAGCGCCCGGCTCGGCGCCGTCAAGTACGGCCAGGAGCAGGGTGACCCGTTCCTCGGCCGCTCGGCGGGCCGCCAGGCGGACTACTCGCTCGAGGTCGCGCACGAGATCGACGAGGAGGTGCGCAAGCTCATCGAGACCGCGCACACCGAGGCGTGGCACGTGCTGAGCACCTACCGCGACGTGCTGGACGAGCTGGTCATCGAACTTCTCGAGAAGGAGACGCTGACCCGCAAGGATCTCGAGCGGATCTTCGCGACCGTCGAGAAGCGCCCGCACATCACCATCTTCAACGAGTTCGGCGAGCGGAAGCCGTCGGACAAGCCGCCGATCAAGACCCCCGGCGAGCTGGCGATGGAGCGCGGCGAGCCGTGGCCCCCGCCGGAGGAGAAGAAGGCACAGCCGGTGCTGCAGCCGGCGCCGACCCCGGTCGGTACCGCGCAGGGTGGCGGTGACCTTCCCGGTGGCCCGCCGTACGCGGCCCCGGTCCCGCCGCCGGACCCGAACGCCAACCCCTACGCTCCGCCGCAGCCGGGCGCCCACCCCAACGGTGGCCGCCCGAACGGTGGGCCGAACGGCACCGGCCACTGGCCCCAGGCATATGGTGGGCAGCAGCCGGGCGGTCCGGCAGGCGGTTATCAGGGTGGGCCCGTTGGCGGTCCGCCGAACTACGGGGCTCCTCCCGGATGGACCCCGGCGACTCAGCCGGGCGGACAGCCGAACCAGCCCTGGCGTCCCGCCGAAGACCGTCCGCGCGACACCTGGTTCGGCGGCGAGCCGGGCCAGCCTGGCGGTCAGCAGGACGAAGGACAGCAACGGCGTGACGACGGACAGGACGACACCAAGCGTTAACGGCGAAAGCCCGGTCTTCGACCAAGAGCGGGCCGAGAAAGCCGTACGCGAACTCCTGCTCGCTTGTGGTGAGGACCCGGACCGGGACGGTCTCTTGGAGACCCCGGCCCGGGTCGCTCGCGCTTACCGGGAAATGTTCGCCGGGCTCTACACCGAACCGGACCACGTGCTGGACCGCACGTTCGACGAGGCGCACGAAGAACTCGTCCTGGTGACGGACATCCCGATGTTCTCGACCTGTGAACACCACTTGCTTTCCTTCCACGGTGTCGCCCACGTCGGCTACATCCCGAACGGCCACGGCAAGGTCACCGGGCTGTCCAAACTGGCCAGGCTCGTCGATCTCTACGCCAAGCGCCCGCAGGTCCAGGAGCGCATCACCTCGCAGGTCGCCGACGCGCTCGTGCGCAAGCTCAAGCCCCGCGGCGTGATCGTCGTGGTCGAGGCCGAGCACCTCTGCATGGCCATGCGCGGGATCCGCAAGCCCGGCGCTCGGACGACGACGTCGGCCGTGCGCGGTTTGCTGAAGTCTTCGGCGTCCTCGCGGGCGGAGGCGCTGGACCTCATCAAGGGCCGTCGATGATCGCCCTGCCCCGGCCCGGCCGCTGCGCGGTGATGGGCATCCTCAACGTCACCCCCGATTCCTTCTCGGACGGCGGCCGCTACCTCGGGGTCGAGCAGGCGCTGGAGCACGCGCACGAGATGTGGGCGCGCGGCGCGGACCTGATCGACGTCGGGGGCGAGTCGACCCGGCCCGGGGCGTCCCGAGTGGACGCCGAAACCGAGATTTCCCGGATCATGCCGGTGATCCGCACCCTCGCGGCCGACGGTGTCGCGATGTCCGTGGACACCACGCGGGCCGAGGTCGCCCTCGCCGCCGTCGACGCGGGCGCGTCGGTCATCAACGACGTCTCCGGCGGGCTGGCCGACCCGAACATGGCGAAGGTCGCCGCGGAGACCGGGGTCCCGTGGGTGCTCATGCACTGGCGCGGGCACAGCAAGGACATGAACGCGCTGGCGTCCTATGAGGACGTCGTCGCGGACGTGCGCGCCGAACTGCTGTCCCGAGTGGACGAAGCGGTCGCCGCGGGGGTCGACCAGAGTGCGATCGTGCTCGACCCGGGGCTCGGTTTCGCGAAGGACGCCGAACACGACTGGGCGCTGCTGAACGGCCTGGATTCCCTCCTGTCACTGGGTTTCCCGGTGCTCGTCGGCGCCTCGCGCAAACGGTTCCTCGGGCGCCTTTTGTCCGGAAAGGACGGAAAGCCCGCTCCGCCGGACGGCCGGGAGAACGCGACCGCGGCCGTGTCCGCGCTCGCCGCGGCGGCGGGGGCATGGGGTGTGCGGGTGCACGAGGTCGGCGCGAGTATCGACGCCGTGACCGTCGCGGCGGCTTGGCGGAAGGGGAGTCCCGTTGTCTGACCGGATCACGTTGACCGGCTTGAGGGTCTTCGGCAGGCACGGGGTCTTCGACCACGAGAAGCGCGACGGGCAGGAGTTCGTCGTCGACATCGTGGTGTGGCTGGACCTCGGACCGGCCGCCGCGTCCGACGACCTGACCAAGACGCTGCACTACGGCGAACTGGCCGAACTCGCCGCCGGGATCGTGGCGGGCGAGCCGTACGACCTCATCGAGAGTGTCGCCGGGAAGATCGCCGACGAGGTCCTGCGCGACGAGCGGCTGACCGCCGTCGAGGTGACCGTGCACAAGCCGTCCGCGCCGATCCCGCTGAACTTCGACGACGTCGCCGTGAGTGTGCGGCGGGAGCGATGAGCCGCGCGCTGCTTTCGCTCGGTTCGAATCTGGGGGACCGGCTCGCGTTCCTTCAGTCGGCCGTGGACGCGGTGCGGCCCGCGGTGGTCGCGGTTTCGTCGGTCTACGAGACGAAAGCGTGGGGTGTCGAGGACCAGCCGGACTTCCTCAACGCCCTCGTCCTGGTCGACGACCCGGCTCGCGACCACTGGGACTGGCTGCGCGCCGGGCAGGCGGCCGAGCGGGAGGCCGAGCGCGTGCGCGAGGTCCGCTGGGGGCCGCGCACGCTGGACGTCGACATCGTGACCGTGGACGGGGTGCGCTCCGACGACCCCCGGTTGCTGCTTCCTCATCCCGGCACGCCGGAGCGCGCGAGCGTGCTGATCCCCTGGCTGGAGATCGAGCCCGACGCGGTGCTCCCCGGCCACGGTCCCGTCGCGGCCCTCCTCGCCGCCCGCCCGGCCTCCGACGTCACCTCCGTACGCCGGACCCCGCTCACCCTCACCCTCGCCTGACCCCCGCGTTTCGTCCTCTAGTTGCGGTAGTGCGTGGTGCGAACCACCGCAACTAGAGGACTGGTTGCGGTAGTGCGTGGTGCGAACCACCGCAACTAGAGGACGAAACGCGGGAGGGGGCGGGCGATAGCAAAGGTCCCTTGCTATCCCAGGGCGGAGCGCATGGCGGCGATGATCCACTCGGCCTGAGGCATTTGCGAGGGGAACGACGGCCAGCCGTTCATCTTCCCCAGCAGCACCCAGTAGTGCTCGGCGCGCGGGTCGGCGCTGACCGCCATCCCGTCGGTCAGCCGCTTCCGCCAAGCCGGGTCCGCCGCGTCCCGCCCGTTCCGCGAGGACTCCGAGAAGATCGTCTCCGCCAGTTCCCGGCCCTCAGCCGAGTCCGGCGCGAGGCCGGCTTCGAGCGCTTCGGCTGCCTTCGTGCTCCAGGCCATCCACAGTTCTTGCTGCTTCTCGCCGAAGTCCGCCCCGTCCTGCTTCCGGAGCTTCGAGTGCCACTCGCTCATCCGGCGGATGGACGCGCGGAACTCGTCGTCCTGCACGAGTTCGGCGAACTCGATCCACGCCTCCAGCTGCTCGGGCGTCGGGTCGTCGGGCAGTTCCGGTTTCGCCGAGCGCATCCGCTCGTAGAACTGCGGATCCAGTTCGAGCCCCTCGACCATGTCCTGCCAGAACTCGTCGAGCAAGCGTTTGCGGTCCTCGTCCGACATCGACGCGAGTTTGTTCATCAGTTCGACCTCCTCCAGTGGTGAGTCCCGTTTGGCCACCGCTCGCAGGACCGCGCGGCGCAGCTCCAGCCGCCGGATCTGCTCGTCCAGGGCGGCGACGTGCTGGACCGCGAGGTCCCCGATGGTCGCTTCCCTGGTCAGCGCCCGCTCGACGTCCGCGAGACCCAGCCCGAGCTCCCGCAGCGTCCGGACCAGCTCCAGGCGCGCCATCGCGGTGGCGTCGTAGAGGCGGTAGCCGGAATCGGTGCGGTCGGTCGGCGGCAGGAGCCCTTCGTCGGAGTAGAAGCGGATGGTCTTCACCGGCAGGCCGGTCCGTTTGGCCAGCTCCCCGATGGTGAAAACCGCTGCGGTGCCCATGTGCCTCATCGTCGACTCTCCAGTTGGTGGAGAGTCAAGCCTCCCAGGTAGCGTTGGACCATGCACTTCACCCGGCCACGTGAGCTGGCAGTGGCCGGCCTCCTGGGTTTGGTCCTGGCCTATCTGCTCTTCCAGGTCGCCTACGGATCCTTCCCCGCGCTCCCGCTCTTCGCCGGGATCACGCTGCTCGTCCTCGCGCTCTGCGAGACCGTGCTCGCCTTCATCGTCCGTTCGCGGATCAAAGAAGGCCGGGTGCTGTCCGCGATCTCCGTCGCCCGATCGGTGGCCCTCGCCAAGGCCTCGTCACTCGCCGGATCCGTCATGACGGGGGTCTGGCTGGCGGCTTTCGCGTATCTTTTTCCGCGACGTGACGAACTCCTCGCGGCGAGCGGCGACCTCCGCTCGGCGACGGTCGGGATCGTCAGCTCGGTGGCGCTGGTAGCTGCGGCTTTGTGGCTCGAGCACTGCTGCCGGACCCCCGAAGGCAGCGATCGGGAGCGCGATCCCGAGCCGACCGGTTAACGCTCGGGAGCCACCGCTCGAAGTACCGACTAGGTCTCGTTCGGATTACTAGAAGGTACGGTGTTGGGCATGACCGGGGTGGGTGACGACTCGCGCGGCCGCCTTGCGGGTAGGCCGTGGCTTGTCGTCGGCTTGGTTCTCGCCGTCGGCGCGACTCTCGCATTGGTGCTTTCCGACGACCTCCGCTACTTGCGGCTGGGGATCGTCGCGGCGCTGTGGGCCGCCTTGATCGGCGCGTTCCTGGCAGTCCGCTCGCGTAAGCACGTTTCACAGAGCGAAGAAGCCGTCGCCGAGGCGCAGGCCGTCTACGAGCTGGAGCTGGAACGGGAGATCGCCGCCCGCCGCGAGTTCGAGCTGGAGATGGAAGCGGAGACCCGGCAGGCCGCCGACAGCCGCTCCCAGGAGGAGCTCGAAGCGCTCAGGGCCGAGGTGACCGCCCTGCGTGAGAGCCTCCAGTCGCTCTTCGGTGGTGGCGAGGTCCTCCTCGAACGTGTCGCGCTCACCGCGCAGGCCACCCGGATGCGGTCCCTCGACAACAAGCAGCTGATGAGCGCGGGGTCCGAGAACGGCAACGGCAAACCCCAGCTCATGGCGGCCAAGAGCACCACGATCGACGTCGACGATCGTGAACACGGGCGGGAGCGCCCGACAGAGATGATCGACCGCGTCCTCGAGCCGGCGTCGGTGCGGGCCGGTGCCCCGCCCGCGGCCCGGCGAAAACCGGCGAACGGTCAGATCAACGGCACTAACGGTGCCAACGGCTACGGCCAGAGCAATCAGGTCCCGCGGCCGAAGCCGGTCGACGAGTCGACTCGCCGCAGCATGCGCAAGGCGGACGCCCGCGCGTCGAAGGCGGCCGAGGCGCTCGCCGCCGAAGCCGCCCGTCGCGAGCGGCTCGAAATGTCCAACCCCGGGATGTCGCCCGCCGAGGTCTCCCGGCCGATGCCGAGGGTCGATGCCAAGCGCAAGACCCCGCCGCCGGTGACCCCGGCCGAGGTGTCCCGCCCGTCCATGCCGGGTATCTCGCGCGCCGAGGTCTCGCAGCCGTCGATGCCCGCCGTCGCCCGGCAGCCCCAGCGCCCGGAGCCGCCGCGTCAGGAACCCCAGCGTCCGGAATCTCAGCGCCCGGAGCCCCAGCGCAACGAACCGCCCCGCCGTCCGCAGCAGCCTTCGCTGCAGCAGCGCCTCGACGCCGGCACCGTGCAGCGCCCGCCCGCGCCGCGGCCGGAGGAGCAGACCCGCAAGCAGACGCCGCCGGTGAAGCCCGCCGCGCAGGCGAAGCCGGTCAAGAAGGTCGAGCCGGACCGTCCCCGGCCGAACCGCGAACTCGGCCTGACCCGGCCTGGGATGAAGCCGGTCGAACGGCCTCGTCCGGCCGGTGGCACGCCGCCGCCCGCGAACAAGCCCGCCGCCACGCCGGAGCCGATGGAGGCCACCGGCGAGTGGAAGCCGTCGTGGACGCAGGAGCGCCCGGTCTCCGACCTGAGCGCGGCGTTCCCCCGGAAGGACGACTTCCAGGACCGGCTGCGCCCCGCGCCGCCGTCGAAGCCCCAGCAGTCGGCCTCCCTGCCGCGGCCCCAGTCCTCGAGTCCCCAACCCTCGAGCCCTCAGCCCTCCAGCCCTCAGCCTCGTCGTGATCCGGAGCCCCCGACCCCGCTGTCGATCCCGGTCGTGTCCGAGCCTCCTCGCCGTGCCGAGCCCGTGCGCCCGCCGGAGCCCGAACCGGTGCGCCGTCCGGCCGCCGAGGCGCCGTCGCGGCACAGCCCGCCCGTCGAGGAGCCGCCCGCGGTGAACCCGACGCTGCCCGAAGAGGTCCGCATGACGCAGAACGGGAGCGGCGGACGCCGTCGCCGGGCGGCGGAGGACTCCTCGGTCTCGCTTACCCCGGCCCCCAACGTCCCAGAGCCCACCGGTGGTGGCCGTCGCCGCCGCCCGGACGGCGAGCCCCCGGCCTGGCAGGGCCAGGAGTCGTCAGGCGGCCGTCACGGCGGCAGGCGGGCGAAGCCGGAGGAAGAGACGCCGTCCCGAAACGGGTCGTCGCACAGCCGTCCGGAGACCCCCGCCGCCGGCTCCCACGCGTCCGGCCGGTCGGTGATGGACCTGCTCGCGGCCAACGGCGCGAACGAGTCCACTCCGCGGCGCAGGCGGCGTGCGGAGGATTGAGTCGCGTCCGACCAGGTGAACCCGCGACCGCAATCGACGTCGGCAGGGCGCTGGTGGGTTGATTCAGTCGCGTTCTCGAGGCTGGGCGCCCTGCCACCGCGATGGCGGGGCCTTCGGCCGGGCGGGTTCACACGTGTGGCCCGTCCGGTCTCGAACTTCAGCTCCACGTCCCGCTCCTGTCCCGTACCGACGGTAGGGTGACCCGCTGTGAGCGAGCCTTCCTCCCCGGCGCCCGGTCCCGACCGGGCCCGCCGGTCTCGGTCGATCACCGTGCTGCTGCCGGTGCTCGGGCTGATCGCCGTCGCGTTGTGCGGGCTGTTCGTCTTCGGCACGGTGACCGAGAAGGTCGGCCTGCCCGCGGTGACGATCGGCGTGCTCGCGGCACTCGTGCCGGTCGGTGTGGTGGTCACCGCGTTCCTGTGGGTCGACCGCTGGGAACCGGAACCCCCGAAGCTCCTGCTGCTGTCCTTCGTCTGGGGCGCGTGCGTCGCGACGATCATCGCGCTGCTGCTCAACAGCGGTGCCGAAGCCGTCGGTGACCTGCTGCTCGGCAGTGGCGGCGGCGGCAAGATCAGCGGCCTGGTCTCCGCACCGCTGGTCGAGGAGGCCGCGAAGGCCGCCTTCATCTTGCTGCTGTGGTGGCGGCGCCCGAGTGAGTTCGACGGCGTCGTGGACGGCATCGTCTACGCCGGGTTCACCGCGGCCGGGTTCGCCTTCACCGAGAACATCTACTACTTCGGCCGTGCCTTCGCCGAACACGGTTTCGGCGACGGCACCAGCGCCGGCGTGCTCGCGGCGTTCTTCCTCCGCGGCGTGCTTTCGCCGTTCACGCATCCGCTGTTCGCCGTGATGACCGGAATCGGGCTCGGCGTCGCCGCGAGCAGCAAAGTGCGCTCATTGCGGATCCTGGCGCCGATCGGCGGCTACATCGTCGCCGTGCTGCTGCACGCGCTGTGGAACGGTGCCGCGCTGCTCGGCGGCGCCAAGACCTTCCTGAACGTCTATTTCCTGATCATGGTGCCGCTGTTCATCGGCGTCTTCTCGGTGGTGGTCATGCAGCGGCGCCGCGAGCAGCGGATCGTCGCGGCCGCGTTGCCGATGATGGTCGACGCGCGCTGGATCGCGCCGTCCGAGGTGACGCTGCTGGCCAGCCTGTCGGGGCGGCGCTCCTGGCGGAAACAGGCGCGGAAGCAGTCGGGACGGGACGCGGCGAAGGCCGTCGGCCGCTATCAGGCCAGCGTGACCGAGCTGGCGTTCCTGCGACGCGGCAGGAAGCTCACCGACGAGGGCAAACAGCGGCAGCGTGAACTGCTGCAGGTGCTCAAGACGTCGCGCGCCGACGCCGTGCGGCTGGCGGACGGTGCTCCGCGCGGGTGACCCGTATCAGGTGAAGCTGGTCACGAGGACCGGTTCGGACGCGCGCCCGAGGGTTACCCTCGCGCCGTCGTCCGGTACCCGCGACCACAGAGCGGGACTGGAACGAATTGAGGAGTTTTCGACCATGAGCGTCCACAGGCGCACGCCATGATGAGGCCCGCTCGCTTGGCCGTCGGCGTCGTTTCCGCCGGCCGGGTAGGCAGCGTCGTCGGCGCCGCACTCGCGAGGGCCGGGCACACGGTCGTCGCCGCTTCGGGCCTTTCCAACGCTTCGGTACGCCGGGCGGAGCAACTGCTCCCCGACGTGCCCCTCCTGCCGCCCGACGAGGTCGCCCGCCGCGCCGATCTGGTCCTGCTGGCCCTGCCGGACGACGCGCTCGCCGGGATGGTGCGCGGTCTCGTCGCGACCGGTTCCCTGCGACCGGGTCAGATCGTCGTGCACACCTCCGGGTCGCACGGCATCGACGTCCTCGCGCCCGCCGCCGAGGCAGGCGCGCTGCCGCTGGCCCTGCACCCCGTGATGACCTTCACCGGCCGCACGGAGGACCTCGACAGACTGGCCACCTGCAGCGTCGGCGTCACCGCCACAGAGGGTGACGAAGCGGCGTGGAACGTCGGCGAGGCGCTGACCGTGGAGATGGGCGCGGAGCCCGTCCGGGTCCCTGACGAGGCGCGAGCGCTCTATCACGCGGCGTTGGCGCATGGCGCGAACCACCTGATGACCCTGGTCGCCGACTGCGCGGAACTGTTGCGGGAAGCGGGAATCGGCCAGCCCGAACGCCTGGTGGCTCCGTTGCTGTCGGCGGCGTTGGATAATGTTCTGCGACACGGGGACCGGGCACTGACCGGGCCGGTGGCCCGTGGTGATCTCGGCACCGTGCGTAAGCACCTCGCGGTGCTGGCCGAACGTGGCCCCGACATCGCCCCGAGCTATCGCGCGCTGGCCAAGCGCACGCTGGCGCGCGGCGACGCCGCCGGGCTCCTGGACCCCTCGGCCGCCGCCGAACTCACCGAACTCCTCAGTGATCCCGCAGACCCCGCCGAAGGGCAGCAAAACCAGTGACCACACCGAAATTCGCCCGAGGCACGCTGCACACCTTCCAGCCGCCGGAGCAGGTGAGCCAGGTGACGCGTGCCCTGCACGGGGTCGGCCGCAAGGTCGCGCTGGTGCCCACCATGGGCGCCCTGCACGCGGGGCACCGCGAGCTGATCCGCCGGGCGAAGCGGCTGCCGAACACGGTCGTCGCGACGTCGATCTTCGTGAACCCCCTGCAGTTCGGGGAGGGCGAGGACTTCGAGGCGTACCCGCGTCCGCTGGACAAGGATCTCGAGGTACTGAAGGAGGACGGCGTCGAACTGGGCTTCCTGCCCAAGGCGTCGGATCTGTACCCCGACGGGGCCACCGTCACGGTGCACCCCGGCCCGCTCGGCGACGAGCTCGAAGGCGCGGTGCGGCCGGGGCATTTCGCCGGCGTGCTGACCGTGGTGGCGAAACTGTTCAACATCGTGCGGCCGGACTACGCCTTCTTCGGGGAGAAGGACTACCAGCAGCTGGTGCTGATCAAGAAAATGGTGCGTGACCTGAACATCGACACCCGGGTCATCGGGGTGCCGACGGTCAGGGAACGTGACGGGCTGGCGTTGTCCTCGCGCAACGTCTACCTGACTCCTGAACAGCGTGAGGACGCGATCGTGTTGTCGGCGGCACTCACCGCGGGTGCCTTCGTCGGGCGCGACGGCGCGGACGCCGTGCTGGCGACCGCCAGGAAGACCCTCGCCGCGCGGCCCGCGGTCGAGGTCGACTATCTGGAGTTGAGGGGAACCGACCTCGGGCCCGCGCCCGTCGACGGTGAAGCGCGGTTGCTGATCGCGGCCAGGGTGGGGAGTACCCGGCTGATCGACAACGTGGGTGTGGTGCTCGGCGCTGCCGCGGACCATCCCCAGCACGCGCTGGACGCAGGGGAATAGGGAGAGTCCACGATGTACCGCACGATGCTGAAATCGAAGATCCACCGGGCCACGGTGACCCAGGCGGATCTGCACTACGTCGGTTCGGTGACGGTCGACGAAGACCTGATGGACGCGGCGGATCTGCTGCCGGGCGAACAGGTGTCCATTGTGGACGTCACCAACGGCGCGCGGCTCGAGACCTACGTGATCGCGGGCGAACGCGGCAGCGGGGTGCTCGGGATCAACGGTGCCGCCGCGCATCTGGTGCACCCCGGCGATCTGGTGATCCTGATTTCGTACGCGCAGATGGAGAACGCCGAGGCGGCCTCGTTCCGGCCGCGGGTCGTCTTCGTCGACGCGGACAACCGGATCGTCGAGAAGGGTGGCAACCCGGGGCACGCACCGGAGGGCTCCGGACTGATGAGCGGAACCGTGACACTGGCCGACGACGACACGATGACCTTCCCGGTCGCCGAAACCGCCGACGCCCGCCGTCTCGACGCGCTGCTGCACGCCGAAAGCTGAGCCCTTGCTGCTCACGGTCGACGTCGGCAACACCAACATCGTGCTCGGTCTCTACAACGGGCAAGAGCTGGTGGGTGACTGGCGCATGCGCACCGACGCGCGGATCACCGCCGACGAGCTCGCGCTCACCATGCGCGGGCTCCTCGGCCCGCACGCGGACGCGATCACCGGGATCAGCGCGCTGTCCACGGTGCCCGCCGTCCTGCGGGAGCTGCGCGTCATGCTCGCGCGATATTACGGACGGTTGCCGAAGATCGTCATCGAGCCGGGAGTGCGCACCGGGGTGCCGCTCCTGGTCGACAACCCCAAGGAGGTGGGCGCGGACAGGCTGGTGAACACCCTGGCCGCGCACCATCTGCACCCCACCACCGCCTGTGTGGTGGTGGATTTCGGGACTTCGACCAATGTGGACGCCATCTCCGCGAAGGGCGAGTTCCTCGGCGGCGCGTTCGCGCCCGGTATCGAGATCTCGGTCGACGCGCTGGCCGCGCGGGCCGCGGCGCTGCGCAAGGTCGAGCTTGTGCCGCCGCGGTCGGTGATCGGGAAGAACACCGTGGAATGCCTGCAATCCGGCATCCTCTACGGCTTCGCGGGCCAGGTCGACGGCCTGGTGAAGCGGATCAAACGCGAGCTTTCGCCCGGCGGGACGGATCCGGTCGCGGTGATCGCGACCGGCGGCCTCGCGCCCCTGGTGCTGGAGGAGTCGGAGACGATCACCGAGCACGCGCCGGATCTGACGCTGCTGGGCCTGCGGCTGGTCTACGAGCGCAACCACCACTCCCGCGTTTAGTCCTCTAAATGCGGTTTCCTCTGGGGCCTCGGATGTGTCAGGAAAGGGGCTTTCAGGACAAAAAACGTCTTGAAAGCCCCTTTCCTGACATTCGGAGAGGGGAGGGGCGTCAGCGGCGCGAAGCGACCATGAGCACCCGCCGCGTCATCAGGTCCTGGTTCCGCAGCGCCTGTTCGAGGCTCGCCCGCAGCCTCGCCGGATCGTCGCCCGACTCCGCCGCCAGGTCGTCCACCCGCTCCAGCGACAGTTCCATGGTCCGCTGCTGCCGCGCTCGCCAGTCCGGCGTCTCTTCGTAGGAGAGGACGTCGAATCCGGCCGATTCCAGCAGCGGCCGGTGGTCGGCGACCTGCGGCGGCCGGTTCTGGGGCTGCCCGTCGAAGTCCCAGGTCGTGACGACCAGCCGCCCGCCGGGTACGAGGATCCGCGCGAACTCCGCGCAGGCGAGTGCCTTGTCGGGCGCGAACAGCAGCGCGTCGACGCTCATCACCGCCTCGGACGACGCGTCGTCCAGGCCGGTGTCCGCGAAGGTGCCGACCCGGAACTCGGTCGCTTCGACGTCCGAGAGGGGCAGAGTCTCCGCGCGACGCCGCGCCGAAGCCAGCGCCGTCTCCGCGATGTCGATGCCGGTGAGCGTCGCGTAGGTGCGGGCGGCGACCCACAGGCCCGGCCCGCCGCGTCCGCAGCCGAGGTCCGCCAGCCGCCCGCCCGGCTCCAGCCGGGCTTCGTCCGCGATGCGGCGCAGGTCGGTGCGGGTGACGAAGCTGTAGGTGTCGAGCTCGGCGGGGTACTCGTCGCCGTACACCTCGGCCCAGATCCGCGCGGACACCGCGGAGGCCGGCGCGCCGAACGTCGCGGTGAACGTGGCCTTCCAGTCGGCGTTCACCGGCGTCGCGCCCGGAAGACGGTGGTGGTGAGCGGCAGGTCGAATTCCCCCGAGGCGGTTTCCGGGTTCCGGTCGAGGAATTCCCGTGCCGTGCGAAGCTTGGCTTCGCGTTCCTCCGCCGGAACCACCACCATGTGCGAATGGGTGGCGAGAGTCTCCACCAGGGTTTCCGCCGTCCTGGGTTGTTTGTGACCGAAAGTCTTCTTCTCGAACGGTTCGAAGGCCTCGTGTTCCGGCAGCGATTCGTAGTCGCTCAGCCAGCGCCTGCTCGCCGAGGTCTTGATCAGCGCGTTGAATTCCGCCAGCCAGCCGACGGACTCGTCGTCGTGGTTCCACAGCGCGGCAACGACTCCGCCCGGTTTCAGCACCCTGGCCATCTCCGGATAGGCGCGGTCGAGGTCGAACCAGTGGAAGGCCTGGCCCACGACCACGGCGTCCACGGATTCGTCCGGCAGCGGGATCTTCTCGGCCGTCCCGATGAGCGGGGCCGCCCCCGGGAACGTCTTGGTGAGTTCTTCGAGCATCTTCGCGTCCGGTTCGACCGCGGTGACCGCGAGACCGAGGGCGAGCAGTCCTTCGGTGAGCTTGCCGGTCCCCGCGCCGAGATCGAGGACCCGTTCCGGGGTGGTTCTCGCCCCCGCCAGCCCCCAGGCCAGTGCCTTTTCCGGATAGTCCGGCCGATGTGCGGCATAGGCGGCGGCCTTCGCGCCGAACGAGGCGGCGCGGCGTGCGTGCAGTTCGGCTTCGACGCCGGGAGTGGATGAGTTCACGCGAGCCAGGTTAATGGAGAGAAAACCGGCTGGGCCGGACCCGGAAAAGGTAATCCGGTTGGCGTAGGGAAGGAGAGGGTTCGTACGCTGTGAGCCATGACTGAAATCCCCGCATCCGAGGGCGCGAGCCCCGACGAAGACCTGCCGGAACAGATGCGGGTGCGCCGGGACAAGCGCGACCGGATAATCGCGGAGGGTATCGATCCGTATCCGGTCGAGGTTCCCCGGACGCACTCACTGGCCGAAGTACGGGCGAAACATTCCGGACTTCCGGTCGACACGGCCACCGGCGAGACCGTCGGCATCACCGGCCGGGTCATGTTCCTGCGCAATACCGGCAAACTGTGTTTTGCAAGTCTCCGTGAAGGCGACGGCACCGAGTTGCAGGCGATGATCAGCCTGGCGAAGGTCGGTGAAGACGCGCTCGCGGCATGGAAGTCCGATGTCGATCTCGGTGATCACGTATTCGTCGAGGGCGAGGTCATCACCTCCAAGCGCGGTGAACTTTCCGTGATGGCCGACGCCTGGCGCATCACGTCGAAAGCATTGCGCCCGTTGCCCGTGGCGCACAAAGACCTGGCAGAGGAAACGCGGATCCGGCAGCGTTATGTCGATCTGATCGTGCGTCCCAAGGCCCGGGACGTGGTCCGTACCCGCGCCGGTGTGCTGCGTTCCCTGCGTGACTCGTTTCACGGCCGGGGATTCCTCGAGGTCGAGACCCCGATGCTGCAGACGCTCCACGGCGGCGCGGCGGCGCGGCCATTCGTCACGCATTCGAATGCCTTCGACCTCGATCTGTACCTGAGGATCGCGCCTGAGCTGTACCTCAAGCGTTGCGTGGTCGGCGGTATCGAGAAGGTCTTCGAGATCAACCGGAACTTCCGGAACGAAGGCAGCGACTCGTCCCACTCGCCCGAGTTCGCCATGCTCGAGTACTACGAAGCGTATGCGACCTACGACTCCAACGCGGTGATGACGCGTCAGCTCATCCAGGAGGCGGCGCAGAACGTTCTCGGTACTCAGGTGGTCACTCTCGTCGATGGTTCGGAGTACGACCTGTCCGGCGAGTGGACCACACTCGGAATGTACGAGTCGTTGTCCGAGGCGTTGTCGGAAGAGGTCACTCCCGAGACATCGGCGGACAAGCTGCGTTCCTATGCCGAAGGGCGAGAGCTGGAGCTCGACCCAAAGTTAGGGCACGGCAAACTCATCGAAGAACTTTGGGAACACCTCGTCGGCGATCATCTCCACGAACCTACTTTTGTCCGTGATTTTCCGGTCGAGACATCCCCGCTGACCAGGCAACACCGCAGCAAGCCGGGGGTGGCCGAGAAGTGGGATCTGTACGTGCGCGGATTCGAACTGGCCACCGGATACTCCGAGCTGGTGGATCCCGTGGTAGAGCGTCAGCGTCTGGTGGAACAGGCTCGGCTGGGTGCGCAGGGCGATAGTGAGGCCATGAACCTGGATGAGGATTTCCTCCGTGCGCTGGAGTACGGAATGCCGCCGAGCGGTGGTGTCGGAATGGGGATCGACCGGTTGCTGATGGCGCTGACCGGCCTTGGTATCCGGGAGACCATCCTGTTCCCGCTCGTCCGACCTGAATAACCCGTCCGCGTGACAGATACCTCGATCGTTCTCGTAAACAAGATTTGCGTTATGTCTCGGTACCGGGTATTAATGTCGCTAGACAAAGTCTTCTGTCCGGGGCATGCCCCGTACCAGATCATTCGTGTAAGCCCCCAGCAGGAGGAAACAGATGGCACAGAAGGTGCTCGTCTCGCTCGTCGACGACCTCGACGGCACTGAGGCGGAAGAGACCGTCGAGTTCGGTTTGGACGGTGTCAGCTACCAGATCGACCTTTCCGCGGAAAACGCGGAAGAGCTTCGTGACGCGTTGGCCCAGTATGTGGAGCACGCCCGCCGCGCGGGTGGCCGTAAGCGCACCGCCATTCGTCCGGTCGCAGGCGTGAAGGCCGCCGCCCGCCCCGCGACCGTGGACCGCGAGCAGAACCAGGCCATTCGCGCCTGGGCCCGCAAGAACGGCTTCCAGGTTTCCGACCGTGGACGTATCCCGTCCGAGGTCGTGGAGGCCTACCACAAGAAGAACTGAGGTCTTTCAGACCTTCGAGCCGCCGGGAAACTTTTCCCGGCGGCTTTCTTGTTCTTGTACACGGTTCAAGCGGGCGTACTCGGTGGGCGCCCATCCGGTCACGGAGCGGAAATCCCGGATGAAGTGCGCTTGGTCGCTATAGCCCAGTGCTGTCGCCAGTTCCGCGTAGTCCGGCCGTTCCTCGGCCGCGATCCGTGTCGCCGCTTCGTTCAACCGGTATACCTGAATCGCCCATTTGGGGGCGGTGCCGACATGTTCGGCGAACAGGCGTTGCAGACTTCGCTGAGACAGGCCCGTTCGGCTTGACAGCTCCCCGACCCTGGTAATGGCCGGTTCGGCCGCGATTGTTTCCACCGCCTCGATGGCCGTCCTGGCCGCGGCGGTGAGCACGGGGTGTTTCGCGAGGAGCAGTTCCTCGCATCGGCGGACCATTTCGAAGTCGTCCGTCGCATTGCGTACCGATTCCGTCACTCCCGCGGCTTCCGGGAAGAGATCGGTGAGTGGAACGGAACGGCCGGAGATCATCGTGACCGGCCCGGTGAGGAATGCCCGGAAAGCCCCGGGCCTGAATCGAACGCCGATACCGTGGTCCTTGCCCCCGACGAGGTAGCGGAAAGGTAGTTTTCCGGGCCCGAACGCGCCCGCCGCGTCGCGGAAGAAGGTGACGTTGACCGCGAGATTGGGCAGTACCACCTGTTCGTGGGCCGGACGGCCGCTCAGATCCCAGCGCAGCACCCAGTGGTGATCGACGAACGGCCGCAGCGCCGGCGACGGCCGATGCCGGACGAGGCCGAACTTCGCGCTCGCCTCCCGCGCGTTGACGATCCCCGCCGGGATCCGGTGCCCGCTCACCGGTCCAACTTAGCCCTGCCCTGAAATCTGTCGCGTTTCTTCAAGACGGCGCAACCGTTCCCGTGAACTCATGCCCTCATGTCCGAACACGCTGCCCTGATCGCCCCCGCCGCCGCGGAATTCGCCGGAATCCTGCGCAGGATCGGCGAGACCGAACTCGCCGGCCGCACCCCGTGCGCCGATTACGACGTCCGCGCGCTGCTGAACCACCTTCTCTACTGGGGCCCTTGGCTCGAAGCCGCCGGGCGCAAGACGCCGCCGCCCGAGGTGGCCACGGGCGAGGCGGAGGCGGGCCTCGTCGGCGCCGATTGGCTCGCCGCCGTCGAGAAGCAGACCGCGCGGCTCGTGGACGTCTTCGGGGCGCCCGAAGCGTGGCAGGGCATGACGGCGCTCGGCACGGCGGAGATGCCCGCCTCGATCATCGGGGACATGGTGCTCGGCGAGTTCGTCTTCCACGGCTGGGATCTGGCCCGCGCGACCGGTCGCACCGTCGACGTCGCGCCCGAAGCGGCCGAGGCCGTGTTCGCGTCCGCCGCGGCGATGGGTGATCAGGCGCGGGCGATGAAGGTGTACGGCGAAGAAGTCGTCGTTGCGGACGGCGCGACGACTTTCGAGCGTGCGTTGGGAGCCACCGGGCGGAATCCGGACTGGCGTTCCTGACCCTTCCCGCGGATTCTCGTCCACCCGCGGCGTCCGCGACCCCGGCGCCCTCGACCGCCGGGGTGCCGGCGAGCAAGTCTTCACAGCGGACCCAGCCGGCCTCGCCATTAGGTGTGCCTAACCTTACACACGGTCCGTGACTACTCCGGACGGGTGTCCACCCTCTGGGCAGTCTCTGTCCGCGTGTCATGTTCGCGCTCAGCGGACAACGCGCATCCGACGGAATCCGGACGCCTGTTCGCACGTTGGGCTTGACGTAAAGGTGCAGGGCAACCGGAAGATGAAACAGCGCACGGCCGGAGAACGGCACGGGCGCGAACGGGCCGCAATCAGCCGTAGTGGTACGCCAGCGCGACCGCATGGCTACTAGAGTGGTCTCACGGTGCTGAATCCATCGCGGTGAAAGCACGATGGAAACGGGCCGCCGTCGCAGCAGTCGAGGGAGTGCACATGTTTGAGAGGTTCACCGACCGCGCGAGGCGGGTGGTCGTCCTGGCCCAAGAAGAGGCCAGGATGCTCAACCACAACTACATCGGCACCGAGCACATCCTCCTGGGTCTGATCCACGAGGGTGAAGGTGTCGCCGCCAAGGCGCTGGAATCGCTGGGCATCGCGCTGGAGGGCGTCCGCCAGCAGGTCGAGGAGATCATCGGCCAGGGGCAGCAGGCCCCGAGCGGGCACATCCCCTTCACCCCGCGGGCCAAGAAGGTGCTTGAGCTGTCGCTGCGCGAAGCGCTGCAGCTCGGCCACAACTACATCGGCACCGAGCACATCCTGCTCGGGTTGATCCGCGAAGGAGAAGGCGTCGCCGCACAGGTGCTCGTCAAGCTCGGCGCGGACCTCAACCGGGTGCGTCAGCAGGTCCTGCAGCTGCTGTCGGGCTACCAGGGTGGCAAGGAGTCGACCGAGACCGGCTCCGGCCGCGGTGAAGGCACCCCGTCGTCGTCGCTGGTGCTCGACCAGTTCGGCCGCAACCTGACCGTCCAGGCCCGCGAAGGCAAGCTCGACCCGGTCATCGGCCGTGGCAAGGAAATCGAGCGGGTCATGCAGGTGCTGTCGCGGCGCACCAAGAACAACCCGGTCCTGATCGGTGAGCCCGGCGTCGGCAAGACCGCCGTCGTCGAGGGGCTCGCGCAGAACATCGTCAAGGGCGAGGTGCCCGAGACGCTGAAGGACAAGCAGCTCTACACCCTCGACCTCGGCTCCCTGGTCGCCGGTTCCCGGTACCGCGGTGACTTCGAAGAGCGCCTCAAGAAGGTGCTCAAGGAGATCAAGACCCGCGGCGACATCATCCTGTTCATCGACGAGCTGCACACGCTCGTCGGCGCGGGTGCCGCCGAGGGCGCGATCGACGCCGCGTCGATCCTGAAGCCGATGCTGGCCCGTGGCGAGCTGCAGACGATCGGCGCGACCACGCTCGAGGAGTACCGCAAGTACATCGAGAAGGACGCCGCGCTGGAACGACGCTTCCAGCCGATCCAGGTCGGCGAGCCGTCGCTCGAGCACACGATCGAGATCCTCAAGGGTCTGCGCGACCGGTACGAGGCGCACCACCGCGTCTCGATCACCGACGGCGCGCTGGTGCAGGCGGCCACCCTGGCGGACCGCTACATCAACGACCGGTTCCTGCCGGACAAGGCGATCGACCTGATCGACGAGGCGGGCGCCCGGATGCGCATCCGCCGGATGACCGCGCCGCCGGACCTGCGCGAATTCGACGAGAAGATCGCCGACGTGCGCAGGGACAAGGAGTCCGCGATAGACGCGCAGGACTTCGAGCGCGCCGCCCGCCTCCGTGACGAGGAGAAGACCCTCCTCGGCCAGAAGGGCGAGCGGGAGAAGCAGTGGAAGGACGGCGACCTCGACGTCGTCGCCGAGGTCGACGAGGAGCAGATCGCCGAGGTCCTCGCCAACTGGACCGGCATCCCGGTGTTCAAGCTCACCGAGGAGGAGACCACGCGTCTGCTCCGCATGGAGGACGAGCTGCACAAGCGGATCATCGGCCAGGAGGACGCGGTCAAGGCCGTCTCCCAGGCGATCCGCCGTACCCGCGCCGGTCTGAAGGACCCGAAGCGCCCCTCCGGCTCGTTCATCTTCGCCGGCCCGTCCGGTGTCGGTAAGACCGAGCTGTCCAAGGCGCTGGCGGCGTTCCTCTTCGGCGAGGACGACGCGCTCATCCAGATCGACATGGGCGAGTTCCACGACCGCTACACCGCTTCGCGGCTCTTCGGTGCCCCTCCGGGCTACGTCGGCTACGAAGAGGGCGGCCAGCTGACCGAGAAGGTGCGGCGCAAGCCGTTCTCGGTGGTGCTGTTCGACGAGATCGAGAAGGCCCACCAGGAGATCTACAACACGCTCCTGCAGGTCCTCGAAGACGGCCGTCTCACCGACGGTCAGGGTCGTACGGTCGACTTCAAGAACACCGTGCTCATCTTCACCTCGAACCTGGGTACCTCGGACATCTCCAAGTCCGTCTCGCTCGGTTTCTCCCAGGGCGGGGACACCGCGAACCGGTACGAGAAGATGAAGCAAAAGGTCAACGAGGAAATGAAGAAGCATTTCCGGCCTGAGTTCCTGAACCGGATCGACGACATCATCGTCTTCCACCAGCTGACCAAGGACCAGATCATCCAGATGGTCGATCTGATGATCGCCCGGGTCGAGAAGCAGCTCAAGGCCAAGGACATGGAGCTCGAGCTCACGCCCAAGGCCAAGGCGCTGCTCGCCAAGCGCGGGTTCGACCCGGTGCTGGGCGCGCGGCCGCTGCGTCGCACGATCCAGCGCGAGATCGAGGACCAGCTGTCGGAGAAGATCCTGTTCGGCGAGGTCCAGGCGGGCCAGATCATCCTGGTCGACGTCGAAGGCTGGAACGACGAAGAGGGCGAGAAGGACGACAAGGCGCACTTCGTCTTCCGCGGCGAAGCCCGTCCGTCGTCGGTCCCGGACGCCCCGCCGGTCAGCATCGGCGCCGGCTCGAGCGAAGAGAACGGTGAAGCCGAGGCGGAGTAGGTCTCGGTAGTACAGGAAGTGCCCGTCGCGGGTTTGCCGCGGCGGGCACTTCCGCGTTCGGGGTGACCAGAGTGCCGGAGCGTGGTGGGCCGGGTTGGTCGTGAGTGGCGGGGTTCTCTTGAGGGGTAAGGCAAAGGTGTCGTGCCCGGGCGGGTTGGGCGTTCACGCGTGATCGGGTGGCGATCTCGTGTGCTTGGAGACGGATCTCGCGTGATTGAAGACGGATCTTGTGTGATGGGGTGACGTTCACGGAGTTCGGCTTCTGATCACGTGAGATCCGGCTTCAATCACGCGAGTCACGCCCTCGATCACCTTGGGTGCAGACACGACGCCACCTTTGGGTCACCCCTCGATAACCCGAATCGCCACTCACGACCACCTGGACCGACACCTCGCGAACCACCCGTTGGTGTCCGGCGGCCGAAAGCGCGCTTTCGTGGGAACCCTGGCCTCGGCGGCCCGATCGATATAAGGTCTACATTATAGTCGCCTGATGAAGTGGGGGATCGAACTTCACGACACAACTTGAAAGAGCTGCGCCCGGCGTCGGCCGGGCGCACCGAGATCAGGATCTTGTTCGTCTTCGATCCGGTGCGGAAAGCCGTGCTCCTGGTGGCCGGCGACAAGGCCGGGAACTGGAAACGGTGGTACGACGTCAACATCCCGATCGCGGAGGAGCGATACCGGCGGCGTCTGGACGCGATGGAGGAGCTGAAATGAGTCGGTCCTGGAAAGAGGTCAAGGCCGAAAAGCTCGCTGCGGATCGCGAAGCGGGCCGCGACGTCGAAGCCGCGCGGGCAGCGGCGAGGGAAGCCACGCAGGCTTACGTCCTCGGCTTTCGGCTGTCGAAACTTCGCGAGGACGTCGGGCTGAGTCAGGCTGAGGTCGCCAAGCGAATGGGAGTGAGCCAGCCGCGGATCAGCCAGCTCGAGCAGGGCGATCCGAGCCAGATGGAATTGGACACTCTCCGCAGGTACATCGTCGCCTTGGGCGGCCGGATGCGCGTGGTCGCCGATTTCGACGATCATGACGTGACCATCTCCACCGCCGTCTGACCGCTCCCGGCCGCGCGATCTCCGCGTGAGACGATGCCCTCGGGTCCGGGAGGGGGTCAGGTGGACGTTCTGGCGATCGATTTCGGTACCTCCAGCACGGTCGGGGTGCTCTCGATCCACGGCAGGGGGACACAGGTCGTCGAGATCGACGGGTCGGTGACGATGTCGTCCGCGATCTACGTCGACAAGGACGGAACCGTCTTCGTCGGCCGCGACGCCGAACGCCGGGCCAGACTGGATCCGAGCCGGTTCGAAGCGAATCCGAAGCGGCGCATCGACGAGGGCGCCCTCCAGCTCGGTGACGTCACGCTTCCCATCGCGGACGCCTTCGCCGCGGTCCTGCGCCGCGTCGGCGAGGAGGCGGAGCTGCTCCTCCAGCGCCCGCCCGCGCAGGTGCGCATCTCCCATCCCGCGGGCTGGGGTCCCGATCGCAAGCAGGTCCTCCGCGACGCCGCGCTCAAGGCCGGTTTCGGCACGACGCTGCTCATCCCCGAGCCGGTCGCCGCCGCGGCGCACTACGCCTCCCTGAACCACGGTCACCGGCCGCCGGGTCCGATCGCGGTGTACGACCTCGGGGCGGGCACTTTCGACTGCGCCGTCGTCGGTGTCAGCGCCCAGGGGTTCGCCGTGCTGGCCGAGGACGGCCTGCCCGATCTCGGCAGTCTCGACATCGACCAGGCGCTGCTGGTGCACATCGGCCGCGAGGTTTCGCATTCCGATCCCGCGCAGTGGCAGCGAATCCTGCGCCCGCAGGCGGTCAGCGACCGCCGGACGCGCCGTTCGCTGCTGCAGGATGTCCGCGACGCCAAGGAAAGCCTGTCCCGGCATCAGCAGACCGAGATCCCGATGCCCGAGCCGTTCGGCGACGTGCGGGTGTCGCGGATGGAGCTGGAGGCGCTCGTCCGGCCGAGTTTCCTGCGCAGTGCCGAGCTGCTGGCCGCCACCATCCATCGGGCCGGACTCAGCCCGGCCCATCTCGGCGGGGTTTACCTCGTCGGCGGGCCGAGCCGGATGCCGTTGCTGGCGAGCCTGCTGGCGAACCAGCTCAGGATCGCGCCGACGACGCAGGACCAGCCGGAGACGGCGGTCGCGTTCGGGTTGCACCACGTGCCCGCGGGCGGTGAGGACTCGCAGCTGACCGTGCCCGCGTTCGCGCCGGTCGCACCGCCGGTGCGGCAGCCGCCCGTCCAGCAGCCGGTTCAGCAGCAGCCGCCCCGGCGTCCGCAGCCGCCCCGGCGTCCGCAGCCGCCGCGTTGGACGCCGCCTCCGCCCCCGCCGGGCCGGAGCTGGCAGAAGCCCACGACGTACGGCGTCATCGTGCTCGCCCTCGCGGCGATCGTGACGACGATCGTCCTGCTCAGCGGCGGTAAGGACGAACCGGTCGCCGCCCCGGCTCCGGCGCAGAAGCCGGCTTGCGATCAGCCGGGAGTGAAGGACGCGCAGGGATTCACGGACTGCCTCCGCCGGATCGCCGCCGTCATCCCGCAGCGGGACGAGTGCAGGGACGCGCCGGACGCGGCCGCCGCGATGGGTGCGGCTTCCGCGGTCACCTGCGTGTTCAAGAACGACGAGGCGTCGAACGCGATCAACTACTACCAGGGCGTCGCGATGACCGGCCTGGAGGACGACGCCCGGCGGCAGATGACCAAGGGCAAGCCCGTCGAGGGCACCTGGGCGACCGACGGCCTGCGCGGGCGCTACCTGGCGGGTGTCGGCAAGCGAAGCGGCATCGTGCTCTTCGGGACCGAGGACGCGCCGTTGAGCGCGATGCTCGTCTCGACCCGTCGCGACGGGACGGCGCGGACGACCCAGGAGATGGTCGACTTCTTCACCGCGCAGCTCAAACCCTGATTTAGGGTAGCCTAACCCCATGGAAGCCATCTGTGACCTGGCCGAACTCGAGCGGGTCGTGGGGAGCAGGCAGCTGCCGGTGATGATGAAGTCCATCGACAGGCTCGACCCCCACTGCGTCGCGCTGCTCGGCCGCGCTCCCGTGGCCGTTCTCGGTTACACCGGGGCCGGGCCGAGGGCCGCGGTGGTCGGTGGCGCTCCCGGGTTCGCGATCCCGGAAGGCCCCCAGCGCCTGCGGCTGCCGATTCCGCCGGACGCCGTGTCGGGCACCGGCGCCGCGTTGCTCGTCCTGCTCCCCGGCTGGCGCGAGACGCTGCGGATCAACGGAACGGTGGACGACGGCGCCCTCGTCGTCGAGGAGGCTTTCCTGCACTGCGGCAAGGCCGTGATCCGCTCCGGCGTCTGGGGCCCGGCCACGGCGTCCGAGATCGCCGACACCGAGGACGGTCCCGGACTCGGCCCCGCGGCGGCCGCCTTCCTCGGCACCGCGCCGCTCGCGGTGATCACCTCACGGGACGGCGACGGCCAGGCCGACGCCAGTCCCAAGGGTGATCCGCCCGGCGTCATCCGGCAGGTCGGGCCGAAGACCGTCGCGATCGCCGACCGGCCGGGAAACCGGCGCACCGACACGTTCCACAATGTGCTCGAACGGCCGCACGTGGCGATCGTGGCCCTCGCACCCGGCGACGACCGCGTCCTCGAACTCACCGGCACCGCGAGCATCAGCGCCGACGCCGAGCTTCGCGAGCCGATGGCCGAACGGGGCCGCGCCCCGAAAGCGGTGTTGCTGGTCGAGGTGGAGCACACGCGGCTCACGCACAGCGCGGCTGTCCGCGACGCCCGTCTCTGGGACGCCGAGCAGCACGTCGACCCGGAAGAACTGCCCAAACCCGCCGCGATCTGGACCGACCACATCAAGCTCAACGAGACCGCGGGCATCGCCGCGAAGCTCCTGCGGAAGGCGGCGGGCGAGCGGATGATGCGCGCCGCGATCTCCGTGGACTACCGGCAGAACCTGTACTGACTCAGTGCAGCGTGCCCGCCGGTGTCGAAAGATCCTCGGTCACCGAAAGCGCGGTGTCCACGATGATCCCCAGCGCTTCCGCCGCCCGGTGCACGGCCAGGCTCGGCGCCGTCGTCCGCGCGGCCTGCTCCGGCGTGTAGGGAACGTGCACGAAACCGCCCCGCACGCCGGGGAAGTCGTTGTCCAGCAAGTGCATCAGCCCGTAGAAGACCTGGTTGCACACGTAGGTCCCGGCCGAATACGAGACCGACGCCGGAAGTCCCGCGTCCTTGATCCCCGCGACACACGCCTTCACCGGCAGGGTCGTGAAGTACGCGTTGGGGCCGCCGGGGATCACCGGGACGTCGACGGGCTGCGAGCCCGCGTTGTCCGGGATGCGGGCGTCGATCAGGTTGATCGCGACCCGCTCCGGGGTCACGCCGGGGCGGCCGCCCGCCTGGCCGACACAGATCACTAGTTCCGGCCGGTACTCGTCGATCGCGTCGCGCAAGGTGACCAGCGACCGCGAGAACACGCACGGCAGTTCGACGGCCACGGCGTCGCGCCGCCGGCCGGTGAGCAGGGAAACCGCCTGCCACGACGGGTTCACCCGCTCACCGCCGAACGGTTCGAAACCGGTGAGGAGCACTGACGTCATGCCACTCACCCTAACGTGTGACGCGGGTCGGGCTGGTCCTCGTATTTGCTTACCCACTGGATCCTGCATGTCGTCTTGGTGAGCTTGTTCTGGATGTTGATATGGGTGAGCGGGGAAGATTCGAGACGTTGAACGTCCGGAATCTTCCCCGCTCGACGGGTGCAGGGGATGGTTCGGGGTTGATCAAGCACCGAGACCGGAACACCTCCATCGACGATGAAGGAATCGGGACACTCAACGTCCCAATTCCTTCATCGGCAGCACCGGCACTCGCTGAACCGTCACCCTCGTGCAGGCCTGGCCAGGCCGGTACGGACCTGCGATCCGAATGTTGCCTAGCCACTCACCAGGAGCGAGGTCAGGCGGCCGGCTTGAGATCCCCCGGGTAGAGGAACTCGGGCGCCGGTTTGGTGTTGCCGTAGAACCACGCGTCGAAGAAGCCCTGGAGGTTCTTGTGCGCGATGCGCTCGGCGAACTTCTGGAACTCCGGCAGGCTCGCGTTGCCGTCGCGGTGCAGGGCCGGCCATGTCCGCAGGATGCGGTCGAAGGGGGCCGCGCCGATGTAGTTCTTCAGCGCGTGCAGTGCCACCGGGCCCTTCGAGTACACGTACGTGAACTCGTTGCCGGGGCCCATGTCGTACAGCTTTCCCGCCCAGAACCGGTCCGTCGCCTTCTGCACGGCGGTCAGGTAGCGCGCCTTGAGGTCCTGACCCGATTTCGCCTCGGACCACAGCCACTCCGCGTAGGAGGCGAAGCATTCGTTGAGGCAGACGTCCTTCCACTTGTCGACGGCGACCGAGTCGCCCCACCACTGGTGGGCGTTCTCGTGCACGATCGTCGGGACGTTGCCCGCCGCGCCCGAGTAGATCGGCCTGCTCAGCGTTTCCAGCGAGAACCCGATCGGCTCGGCGAGGAAGATGCCGCCCGCCGCGTCCACCGGGTACCGCCCGAACTTCGACGCCAGGAAGTCGATGATCTCCGGCAGCCGCGCTTCGGCCTGCTTGGTCGAGGCGGGTGTGCCGGGGGCGTAGGCGTTGACGACCGGGGTGCCGTCCGACAGCTTCGTCCGCTCGAACTCCCATTTGTCGATCGCGACCGTCGTCATGTACGGCACCGCCGGGGTCTCTTCGGCCCAGGTGTAGGTGGTCTTCCCGCCGTTCTTGACCTGCCCGCGCTCCTGGCCGACCGCGATGACGCTCCATTCCGACGGCACGGTGACCGCGAGGTGGAAGGTCGCCTTGTCCCGCGGGGTGTCGTTGACCGGATACCAGGTCGTCGCGGACTTCGGCTCGCCGGCGACGAACGCGCCGCCGGATTTCGCGTACTGCCAGCCGTTCTCGCCCAGCAGCGGATCCTCGATCGCCTGCGGGACGCCGTGGTAGGCGACCTCGGCGGTGAACCGCTCGTGGTTCCGCAGCGAACGGGCCGGGGTGATCACCAGTTCGTGGTCACCGGTCCGCGTGAAGGCCGCCTTCCGCCCGTTGACCTTGATCGAGTCGACGGTCAGCCCGCGCAGGTCGAGGTTGAACGAGCTCAGCGCCTGTGTCGTCCGGCCGGTGATCGTCTGCAGGCCGGTGAGCTGCTTGGTGGCGGGCTCGTAGCCGATTTTCAGGTTGTAGTCGCCGACCTCGTAGCCGCCGTTGCCGTCCTGCGGGTAGTAGCTGTCGCCCGCCCCGTCGGCACCGGGTTTCCCGATGTCGGCGACGGCGGTCCCGCCGCCGAGGACACTCGCGGCCAGAACGGCGGCGATGACGGCCGCACTCCGGTACCTCATTCACGCTCCCAGTCGATCGGCTGTCACTTGGCCAAGAACGTAACGCCGTGACCTCGGCCGCCCGCCCGGAAAGCTCCCCGGTGCCCGGATAATCCCCACTTCCGTCGCCTAGTGGAGCTAAGGGTTTGCGGGTTCTGGAAAGCTGGGGTCCGTGCGTGTGACGCTGCTGGGCCCGGTCGGAGCGGAGGCCGGTGACGGCACCCCGGTCGACATCGGCGGTGCCCGCCTCCGCATGCTCTTGGCCAGGCTCGCGCTGGACCCCGGCCGCGGTGTCCCGGCGACGGCTCTCATCGACGGCCTCTGGGGTGCGGAACCGCCCGCCGACGCGGCGAACGCGCTGCAATCCCTGGTCTCGCGCCTGCGCAAGGTCCTGCGTGCCGACGACGTCGGTCTCGACTCGGGCCCTGGGGGTTACCGGCTGGACGTCGCCCGCGAGGACGTCGACGTGTTCCGCTTCGAACGGCTGGCCGCCCAGGGCCGTGCCGAGCTGGCGGCGGGCCGGGACGCCGGTGCGGCCGCCGTCCTCGCCGAAGCGCTCGGCCTCTGGCGTGGTCAAGCGTTGTCCGATGTGCTCGAAGCCCCGTTCGCGCAGGCACCGGCGACCCGGCTGGAGGATCTGCGTCTCGAGGCCGCCGAAGATCGTTTCGAGGCGGAGATCCGGCTCGGCGGGCACGACGAGGTCCTCGCGGACCTCAAGGAGGCTGTCGCGCGGAATCCGCTGCGCGAACGGCTCGCCGGGCTGTGGATCCGGGCGTTGTGCGCCGCGGACCGGCAGTCCGACGCCCTCGCCGTCTACGAGGAGGTCCGGGCGGCCCTGGCCGATCAGCTGGGGGTCGACCCGTCGGCCGAACTCCGGGAGATCCACCTCGCCGCGCTGCGCGGCGAACTCGGCCCGCCACCCGCGGCCGCCGACCGGCTCCCGGTCCGGCTGACCAGCTTCGTCGGCCGTGACGACGAGTTGAAGCTGGTCGCCGAACTCCTCTCCGGAGCGCGGCTGGTGACGCTGGTCGGTCCCGGCGGCGCCGGGAAGACGCGGCTGGCCACCGAGGTCGCGACGCGGCATCCGGCGCACGCGCGGGGGCGCGTCTGGTTCGTGCCGCTCGCCGGTGTCCGCGATCCCGGTGACCTGCCCGGCGCGGTCTTCGCGGCGCTGGAGCTGTGGGACCTCGGTCTTTCGCACGGCGCCGACCCGATGCGCCGCCCGGTGGACGCGCTGGCCCGGGTGGTGGAAACGCTCGGCGCCGGCGAATCGGTGCTGGTGCTGGACAACTGCGAGCATCTGGTCGACACGGCCGCGGAGCTGGCGAACACCCTGCTGCGCCGCGTGCCGACCTTGCGGATCCTCGCGACGAGCCGCGAAGCGCTGGCCATCGACGGCGAGACGCTGTGCCCGCTCGGCCCGTTGTCCGTCCCGGACGGGACGCCGACCGTTCCGGAGGCCGCCGAGGCGGGCGCGATCCGGCTGTTCGTCGACCGCGCGCTGGCCGTGCGCCCGGACTTCGTCCTGGACGAGTCCACAGTGGACGAAGTCGCGCAGATCTGCCGTCGGCTGGACGGGATGCCGCTGGCACTGGAACTGGCCGCCGCGCGGCTGCGCTCGATGACCGTCGCGCAGATCTCGCAACGCCTCGACGACCGGTTCCGCCTGCTGACCTCGGGCAGCCGGACGGCCTTGCCCAGGCAGCGGACGCTGCGCGCCGTCGTCGAGTGGAGCTGGGACCTGCTCGACCACGCCGAACACGTGCTCGCCAGGCGGCTCTCGGTGTTCGGTGCCGGTGCCGAGGTCGAAGCGATCGAAAGCGTCTGTGCCGGGGAAGGCTTGCCCGTCGAAGACGTCCTTTACGTCCTCGGCTCGCTGGTCGAGAAGTCCATTGTGGACGCGATGGCGGGCGATCACGGCGAGCCGCGCTACCGCATGCTGGAGACGATCCGGGCGTACGCGGCGGAACGTCTCGACGAGGCCGAAGAACGAGAACGGCTGACGAAGGCGTATCACCGCTACTACGCCGAACTCGCCGAGCGGCTGGAGCCGTTGCTGCGGACGCGGGACCAGCTCGTCGCCATCTCGCGGTTCGACGCCGAGCACGGCAACATCGTGACGGCGCTCCGTCAGGCCATCGACGTCGGCGACGCGGAGATGGCGATGCACCTGTTCGGCGGCGTCTTCTGGTACTGGCTGATCAAGGGGGACAGCGCCAGGGTCGAGTCCTTCGTCTCCGAGGTGCTCGCTTTCGGCGACCGTCTGGAAGAGGACTTCGCGGCCGCGTTCCGGGCGATGCGCGAGATCACCATGATGATCCCCGGGGTCGGAAACCCCGAAGCCACGCGTTCGCTCATCGACGACTGTGTGCGGACGAACGCGCACATCCGGTTCGCCGGGCTGTCCATCGGCCTGCCGATGCTGGCCTTCTTCAGCCAGAGCAAGGAACTCGCGCACCGCGAGGTGAACAGGGCGCTGTCGAGCCCGGACCCGTGGGCCAGGTCGGCGGGATCGTGGGCGCAGAGTTTCATCCTCACCGACGACGGTGACACCGAAGGCGCGGACAGGGCCAGGGACAAGGCTTACGAAGGATTCCTGGCGGTGGGCGACCGCTGGGGCACCGCGATGGCGGTGGGCATGAAGGCGAGCGACATCTCGATGTCGGGCGACCACGAGGCCGCGCTTTCGCTGTACCGGCAAGGGCTCGCCCTCGCGCTCGAACTGGGTTCGCAGGACGACGTGATCCAGCAGCGCTGGCGGCTCGCGACCGAGTACGCGAGGGCAGGCGACCTCGAAACGGCGCTACAGGAGATACGCGAGGCGGAGCGCTACGCGGTCGACACGGGCAACGATCAGCTCGCGGTGATGGTCCTGGTGGGGAAGGCCGACCTGTACGGCCGCCTCGGCCGGATCGACGAGGCGCGCGAGATCGCCGCCCGGTTCCGCGAGCTGATGGCCAAGGTGCCGTTGCCGGGCATGTTCGGCGATGAGTTCGGCGGGCTCATCGAGACGGGGGTGGCGCTGGCCGCCGGAGATCTGGACGAGGCCGAACGCGGTGCCGCGATCGTCGTCAGGTCCACCGCGGAGCGCGGCGACATGCCCGACCTGGGGCGGATCGTCGAGGTCGCGGGCCTGATCCGGTTCCGGCAGGGGCGGCCCGAGGCCGCAGTCCGGCTCCTCGGCGCGGCAAAGCTCCTCCGCGGCAGGACGGACCTCGGTGAGCCCGACATCCGGAGGCTGATCGACGACCTCCGCGAGAACTTCGGCGAGGAACGCTACGAAGCACTGCTCGTCCAGGACGCAGGGCTGTCCCGTGCCGAACTGGTCTCCTGGATCATCCGGGAAGTGAGCGCATGAAGAACTCCTCCTCCCGGCGGGAGAAGGAGTCCTTCACGCGCGTTCCCCCTGACCCCCGTCAGACGCGCTTGCGGTAAGCCCAGGTGGCGAGCGGGAAGAAGACCGCGATCGCGGCCGCCATCCAGATCAGCGAGCCGGTCAGCGGCCCGGCGATCGCCCCGCCGTTCATCAGGCCGCGGAGGACGTCGGACATCTGTGTCACCGGGCTGATGTCGGCCCACGCCTTCAACCAGCCGGGCATGGTGCCGGTCGGGACGAAGACGTTGCTGCCGAAGGTCAGCGGCATCAGCACCACGAACATCAGGCCCTGCACCGCGCCGGGGCTCTTCACCAGCATCCCGACGAACACCGACGCCCAGCAGAACGCCAGCGCGAACGCGATCGCCAGCACGACGGCCAGCGCGAACTCCGCCGGACCGGTCTGGATCCGGTAGCCCATGATCGTCGCGACGATCATCAGCACGGTGATGCACACCAGGTACCGCACGACGTCGGCCAGCACGGCGCCGATCAGCGGGGCGGATCTCGCGATCGGCATCGCCCGGAAGCGGTCGAACACGCCCTTCGTGACGTCGGTGTTGAGCTGGACGCCGACGGTCATGCTGGCCTGCAGGATGTTGAACACCATGATGCCGGGCACGATCATCTGGAGGTAGCCCTCGGTGCTGCCCATGATCGCGCCACCGAACAGGTAGACGAACATGACCAGGAAGATGATCGGCGCGATGGTGACGTCGGCCAGCTGTTCCGGGTTCTTGCGGATCTTCAGGATGCCGCGCCAGGCAAGGGAAAGCCCGTGCTGGACGCTGCTGGAGAGGGAAACGTGCCGTGGTGCCGCGGGCACTGCGATGGTCGTCATACCAGGCTCCCTTCCGGAGTCGTGTCCTTTGTGGACTCTTCGGGTCGCTTGCCGGTGAGCGCGAGGAACACCTCGTCGAGGCTGGGCAGCCGCAGCGCCAGTTCGTCCGCGGTGATCCCGGCTTCGTCCAGTTTGCGGACCAGGGTGGACAGCAGGACGGGGTCGGCGACGGGCGCGGTGAGCAGCCCGGTGTCGTTGTCCCGGTTCGGCTTGGCCCCGGTGAGCGCGGCCAGGATGCGCTCGACGGCGTCGAGATCGGCGAGCGCGGTCGGCCGGACCTGCAGCGTCTGGCCGCCGGTCCGGCGCTTGAGCTCGTCGGCCCGCCCGTTCGCCACGACCAGCCCACGGTCGAACACGGTGATCGTGTCGGCCAGCTGGTCGGCCTCCTCCAGGTACTGCGTGGTGAGCAGCACCGTCGTCCCGTCCGCGACCAGCGTCCGGACCACGGCCCAGACCTCGTTGCGGGCGTGCGGGTCGAGTCCGGTGGTCGGCTCGTCCAGGTAGAGCACCTTCGGACGGCCGACCAGGCTCGCGGCGAGGTCGAGCCGCCGCCGCATCCCGCCCGAGTAGGTCTTGATCGCGCGTCCGGCGGCGTCGGTCAGTTCGAACCGCTCCAGCAGGTCGGCCGCGCGCTTCTTGGCGTCCGCCCTCGAGAACTCCAGCAGCCTGCCGATCAGCACGAGGTTCTCCGTACCGGAGAGGTCCTCGTCGACCGACGCGTACTGCCCGGTCAGCCCGATCATGCTGCGGACCGCCATCGGGTTCTTGACGACGTCGTGACCGAAGACGCTCGCGTGGCCGCGGTCCGGCCGGATCAAGGTGGCCAGGATCCGGACGGCGGTGGTCTTCCCCGCGCCGTTCGGCCCCAGCACCCCGACCACCTTGCCCGCCGGGACCTCCAGATCGACCCCGTCGAGCGCCTTCGTCTCCCCATAGTGCTTGACCAGGCCCTCGGCCCTGATCGCGTGCGTCATGTTTCCTCCTGTGGATCTCGCCCCGCGGACAAAGGTGCCCGCCCCGGCTGGCAGGCCGCGCACAGCGGGCTGACAGCGGCTGGCACAACCTGATAAGCGCTGGTAGCCGCGGCGTGAGGTGGTTGTGGAGGTGTTGTGGAGACCGCCGCCACATCGGGCGTTGATCGGCATACTCGATGTCATGGTGATCGAAGAACGGGCGGTTCCCCGGACCCGCGGGAGTGCCCGGGGGAAGCTGGTCAGCGGGCTGCTCATCGGGGCGGTCGTGCCGTTCGCGGTGCTGACGGCGATGCGGCTGGTGGGCTACGACGGCAACACGTACACGATCGCGGCGCTCGCGCTGACGCCGTACGCCGGGATCGCGACGCTGGTGCTGGCCGTTCTCGCCCTGGGGCTCCGCCGCTGGTGGGTCGCGGCCGTCGCCCTGGTCCTGACCTTCACGATCGCCGCCCTGGTGCTGCCCCGCGCGTTCGCGAACGAGCAGAAGGCGCTCGGCGGGAAGCACGTCCGCGTGCTGGCGTCGAACATGCTCGGCGGGCAGGCGGATCCGGACAGGATCGTCGGCTACGTGAAGGAACACCAGGTCGACGTCCTGAGCCTGACCGAGCTGACGCCCGAGGCGATCACCGGGCTCGACCGGGCCGGGTTGTTCCGGCTCTTGCCGTTCCAGGTGCTGCATCCGGCGGAGTGGGCCTCCGGCTCCGGGCTGGTGTCGAAGTACCCGCTGACGCCGCTGACGCTGAGCGGCGACTCGACCTACAAACAGCCGAGTGCGGGCGTGGACCTCGGCGACGGTGTCCGGATAGAGGTCGTCGCGGTCCATCCCGCGGCGCCGATGTGGGACAGGCACGCGTGGGTCGACGAGGCCAAGGACCTGCCGTACGCCGACGCGGAGCACGACATCCGGATCCTGGCAGGCGACTTCAACGCCAGCCTCGACCACTCGGTCTTCCGTGAGCTGCTGACCAGGGGATACGTGGACGCGGCCGATCAGCTGGGGAAGGCGCTGCAGGGGACCTGGACGAACGGGGCGGTACCGCCGGTGCCGATCGACCACGTGCTGGCGGACAAACGGGCGGCCATCGCGGACTTCAAGGTGCTGGAGACGCCCGGCAGCGATCACGATGCCGTGTACGCCGAGGTCGTGCTGCCCGGAAAGTGACCTCCACGCCTCGTGAGTGGTAAGGGCGGTTCGGGTTCTGGTGGACCGGTATTCGCTTTGCCGACCCACTGGATCCTGATGTCATCTCGGTGGCTTGTAGAGCTTGTTCTGGATGCCGATGTCATCGAGCCCCGAGACCGGAGCGACCCCTTCGACTACCGCACACCATCTTCACCCTGGTCACGCATAGGTAGGCAAATACCGGTCCGCTCTAACCGTCCTTACCACTCACGAGGCGAGCAGGGCGTCCAGCGCCTTGAGGGTTTCGAGGCCGTTGCTCGCCAGTGAGACGCCGCGGCCGTGCCGGATCCCGGGTTCGCGCGGGTTGATCCGGACCAGGGCGCCGGTCGCGGCGCTGGCCAGCTCCGAGTAGCGCCGCACGGTGGGCACGGCCTGCCCGGCGCCGAGTTCCACCACCACGAGGTCGCGATGCGCGCGGCGCCACGCGGTCAGCTCGTCGAGCTGGGCCTGGCTGCGCTGCCCGAGCCAGTCGTAGTCGCCGAACATCAGGATGTTGGGGCGCGCGAGGCCACCGCAGCGCGGGCACGACGGCAGCGGGTCGAGCGCGCGCATCGTGTCCTCGTCGACCGGGACCTCGACGTCGTCCGACGGCCAGATCTCGGGGGTGCACCGGGAAAGGCACTGCAGGTGATGGATCGATCCGTGCGCCTCGGCCACGTGCGGATAGCCGGCTTTCTGGAACTGACCGTCCACATTGGACGTGAACACGCGCACGCCGCCGGGTTTGCGCGAGCCCCAGGACGCCAGGAGCCGGAACCCCTCGTGCGGGACGGTGGCGCGGTACAGCGCGAGCCGGTGCCCGTAAAAACCCCAGGCCAGCTCGGGATCTTCGGCGAAATGCCGCGGGTCGGCGAGTTCGACGAAGCTGATGCCCAGCCGCTCGTACGGCGGATACGCCTTCCAGAAACCCTCGTCGCCCCGGAAATCGGGCAGGCCGGAGTCGACGCCCATGCCGGCGCCGGCGCAGACGAGCAGCGCGCCGGCGCCGTCGATCAGTTCCGCGGCTCGTTCGAGCTCACTCACCCGGCTTCGAAGCCTGGACGACCTCGAATTCCAGCAGGTTCGCGCCGCTGGAGACCGGCTTCGCGCGCTCACCCGCATGCGCCTCACGCGCCGGGCCGGACGCCCACGCCTGGTACGCCTCTTCGGACTCCCACTTCGTGTAGACGAAGTAGCGGCTTTCGCCGGAGACCGGGCGGAGCAGTTCGAAGCCGAGGAAGCCGGGCTGGTTGTCGACGGCGTGCAGCCGTGCGGCGAACCGCTTCTCCAGCTCGGGGCCTGCGCCCTCGGGGACCTCGATCGCGTTGATCTTCACGACAGCCATGCCGTCCACCCTACGGTGAAACTCTTTTGCGCCGCGATGTGATGCGTGGGACCTTCCGGAGAATGGCCGACACGAAGATCCTCATCTCGGGCGCGAGCGTCGCGGGCCCCGCGCTGGCGTTCTGGCTGACGCGATACGGGTTCGACGTGACCATCGTGGAGCGCGCGCCTTCGTTGCGCCCCGGTGGTCAGGCCGTCGACCTGCGCGGAACGGCCAGGGAGGTCGCCCGCCGCATGGGCTTGGACGAACGCATCCGCGCGGCGTGCACGGACACCGAGGGCGAGACGCTCGTCGACCGGAAGAGCCGGACGAAGGCCACCCGCCGCGCCGACGACTTCGGCGGTGACGGGGTCATCGCCGAGATCGAGATCCTCCGCGGCGACCTGACCGAAGTGCTGTACGAGGCGACCAGGGAGAAGACGGAGTACGTCTTCGGCGACCGGATCACCGCGCTGGACGAGAGGGCAGACGGCGTCGACGTCACCTTCGCCAGTGGCACGCGGAGGACGTTCGACGTGGTCATCGGGGCGGACGGGCTGCACTCCGGAGTGCGGGCGCTGGCCTTCGGCGAAGAGTCCCGGTTCGTCCGGCATCTGGGCTCGTACCTGGCGTTCTTCACCGTGCCGAACCGGCTGGGCCTGCGGAACTGGGCGATCGGCTTCGACGACGTCGGCCGGTCCGCCGGGATCCGCGCGATTCGCGACGGTCACGAGGCGATGGCCTACTTCGGGTTCGCCTCGGAGAAGGTCGACTACGACTACCGCGACATCGAGGCGCAGAAGGCGCTGGTCCGCGGGTTCGCCGCCGGGATGGAATGGGAGGCACCCTGGCTGCTGGAACGGCTGGACGACGCCCCCGACTTCTACTTCGACTCGTGCGCCCAGGTGATCATGGAGTCCTGGTCGCGCGGCCGGATCGGGCTGCTGGGTGACGCCGCGTTCTGCCCGTCGCCGCTCTCCGGACAGGGCACGAGCCTGGCGTTCGTCGGCGCGTACGTCCTCGCCGGGGAACTCGCCGCCGACCTCGAAACCGGCCTCGAGCGGTACGAGTCGGTGATGCGCGAGTTCGTCGAGAACACGCAGGCGATGGGGCGGGCCAACGCCGAGACGATCTTCGCGAAGTCGCGGACGGCCCTGCGGACGAGGTACCTGATGATGCGGGCGATGCGGCTCAAACCGATCGCCGCGCTGGCGTCACGGAAGATGCGGGACGTGGTGAACGGGATCGACCTGCCCGACTACCGCAACTAGAGGACTACTTGCGATAGGCACCTAGCCCCGCAGGGTGCCTGGCAGCAGTTCGGCGTCCGGGGGGATCACCGTGCCGTGGAACCAGGCGTCGAAGAACGGCCGCAGATCCTGCTCCGAGAGCTTGATCGTGAACGCCTCGAAATCCGCCCAGGACGCGTTGGCGTTCCGGTGCGCCGCCGGCCATTCCTTCAGCAGCCGCGCGAACGCGCCTTCGCCGATTTTGCGCCGCAGCGCGTGGATGGCCAGGATCCCCTTGTCGTAGACGCCGTGGAATTCCTTTCCCGCCCCCATGTCGACCAGCTTCGGCCTCCAGAAATCCGGGCTGCCCCGCATGATCTCGAGGGCGGCGCGATAGCGGTCGTCGAGGTTCTGGCCGTCCCGCGATTCCTGCCAAAGCCATTGCGCGTACGACGCGAGACATTCGTTGAGGCAGATGTCGGACCACGAATTCAGCGTCACCGAATCGCCGAACCACTGGTGTGCGGTTTCGTGCACCACGGTGATCAGGTCGGCCCATTTCGCGTAGGTCGGCCTGGTCTGGGTCTCCAGCGAGAAGTGGATGTCCTCGTCGAGGTAGATCCCGCCCGCCGCGTCCACCGGGTACGGCCCGAACTTCGAGGTCAGGAAGCCGATGATCTCCGGCAGCCGCCTTCCGGCGTCGCGCCTGTCCTCGGCACCCGGCGCGTACGCGTTGACCAGCGGCGTCCCGTCCGGGAGTGACATCCGGTCGACGGTGAACTTGTCGATCGCCACGGTGGTCAGGTAGGCCGCCACGGGCGTGCGCTCCTGCCAGGACGTCGTGGACCAGCCGTTCGCCGAGGTCTTCTGGATCTCGCGGCCGTTCGAGATGACGGTCCAGCCGTCCGGCACCCGGGCGGTGAGGTTGAACATCGCCTTGTCGCGCGGGGTTTCGTTGACGGGGTACCAGAACGACGCCGAATGCGGCTCGCCGACGATGAACGCGCCGCCGTCCTTCGACTTCTGCCAGCCGTTCTCGCTGCCGCCCGCCTTGGGGGTCGCCGAAGGGTCGCCGCCGTAGACGACCTTCGTGCGGAAAGCGGTCCCGTTCCGGATCGGTTCGGCGGGCGTCACCACCAGCTCGAATTCGCCCTCCCGGGCGAACTTCGCCGGTTTTCCGTCCACTTCAACGGATTGGACCGTCAAGCCGCGTAAGTCCAAGTTGTACCGATTGAGGTCTTGGGTCGCTTTCGCGGTCACCGTGGTGTCGCCGTCGAGACGCCCTTTCGCGGGGTCGTAAGTGATCCCGACCTGGTACTCGACCGCGTCGTAGCCGCCGTTTCCGTCCATCGGGTAGTACGGATCGCCCGCGCCCGCGGCGCCCGGCGCCGGGTTCATCGGCGGCGGCGGTGGGGGCTCCGCCGGGGGAGGATCGGGACTGCAACCGATAATCAGGGCGCAGATGACCCCCAGGACCAGACCGGCGGCGGGGACACGGCTGCGCATGGAGGGGAGCTTAGTGGTGATTCAGCGCGACGGGTTGATCACTTTCGGCGGTGACGGGCCGCCGATCGTCCTCCTGCACGGGCTGATGGGCAGGGCGACGACGTGGTGGCGGGTCGCGCGAAGGCTCGAACCGTACGGGCGTGTCCACGGTCTCGACGCGCGCGGGCACGGACGCGGACCGCGCGGTGGCCCCTGGCGCACCGAGCGCTTCGCCGACGACGTCGCCGAGGTCTTGAAGACCTTCGACGAGCCCGCGGTCCTGATCGGACATTCGATGGGCGGCCTGCACGCGTGGGTCACCGCGGCGACCCATCCCGGACTCGTCCGCGCCGTGGTCTGCGAGGACTTCGCGCCGGACCAGCGCGGACGGACCGTCGACGACTGGCGCGGCCACTTCGAATCCTGGCCGGTCCCGTTCCGGTCACTGGCCCACGTGCGCGAATTCTTCGGCGACACCGGCGACTATTTCATCGAATGCGTCGAAGAACGCGAAGACGGCTATCACCTGATCGCCTCGCTCCCCGATCTGTACGAGATCGCGGCGGAATGGGGACGGCGGGACTTCTGGGAGTACGTCGAACGCCTCCGATGCCCGCTGCTGGCGATCGAGGGCGAACGGACGGCGATGCCGCACGGGCAGCAGGCCGAACTCGCGGCCCGCGTGCCCGGCGGCCTCGGCCGTCACATCGTCGTCGAGGGCGCCGGGCACGTCGTGCACGAAGAGGCCCCGGAGACCTACCTCGGTGCCGTCGAAGCGTTTCTCTCCGACGTCATCGGGTAGGCCCCGGAGCCACACGCTCAGCCCTTCGCCAACTGAGCGTTGATCCAGGCGCGCAGCTTCGCTTCGCCGGGGTAGCCGATGTTCCGGGAGGACGGCAGTTCCGCGGTGTTGCGGACCCCGACCAGCGTCGGGAGATACTGGATGTTGTACCGGCTGGAGAGGTCCCGGCTGCGGTCGACGTCGACCTCGCCGAGCAGGAACTTGCCGCCGTACTCACCGGCGAGCCGTTCGATGACCGGCTTCATCTGGCGGCACGGCGGGCACCAGGTCGCGCCGAAGTCCATGATGACCAGCTTCTGCTTCGAGATGTTCATGACCTCGGCGTAGTTGGCCGACGTCACCACCATCACGTTCTCGGCCGTCGGTGAAGGTGCGGCCGAAGCCGCGCCGGAGCCGAAACCAGTGATGAGCGCCAGCACGCCGGCCAGCACGCAGACGAACCGTTTGCATTTGGACAAGACGTTCTCCTTGGATGCGGGATGGTCCACTCAGGACGAAGAACCGGTGGGCAAACCGTTCGAGACCCAGTCTTCGATGCCTTCGCGGTACTTGCGGACGTTCGTGTACCCGAGCTCCAGCAGCCGCCGTCCGACGAATTCACTGTTGCGGCACGGCGTGTTCGCGCAATAGACGACGATCGCGGCGGCCTTGTCCGGAAGCACCGTCGGTGCCAGGTCATCGGTGAATTCGGCGGCCTGTTCGTACGGGAACCCCGGAATGTTGCGCGCTTCCGGGAGATGCTCCTTTTCGAAATAGGCGGCGGGCATCGTGTCGACCACCACCACCGACCCGGCCTCCATTCGGGAGAGCAGTTCCGTACGAGAGATCAACGGCAGCATGGTGCCCCTTCTCTTCACGACCGTGATTGACGATTCCCATCGTCGGCCGTCTTCCGGGACGCGCTCTAGTGCCGCCTCGACATGCCGGAGGGTTATCGAGGGGGGAGGCCTGTGTGATGGCGGGGCGGGGTGGCCGTTGGCGGCGGGGCGCCGGGCCCCCTCAACCGGCGGCCGCGTAGTCCGTGAAGGCCTCCTTGAGGGACCCAGGGTCCCTCAAAGTTCCCTTCACACCGTCCCAAGTACATGAAGGCCCCCTTCACGGAAGGGGACCTTCATGTACTTCAGGCGGCCAACGCGCCCCACCAGCGGGGCCCGCGGTCTTCAGCCGGCGGCCAGCCGGCCGTGCCGGTGCAGCCAGGTCCGGTACGGCGCCGTCCGTTCGGCCAGTTGCCAGTACCCCGCCGTCGCCTCGGTCGCGAGTTCCGGGACGCGGGGCGCGCACGGGCCGTCCTCCCGCCAGGCCAGCACGTGCCGCACGCACATCGGCGCCCCCGCCAGCGGCCGGATGACCAGGCCGTCCGACGGCGGCCGGGTCGGCTGGACCAGCCCGACGCCGTAGCCGCCGCTGACCAGGTCTTCCCGCGCGGTGTCGATGTCCACGTCGTGGGTGATCCTGGGGTCGAAACCGTGCGCGAGACACATTTCGCGGAACACCACCCGGCAGCCGTCGCCACCGCTCGACACGATCCAGTCCTCGCCCGACAGTTCGGTGAGTTCGATCTCCTCGGCGTCGGCGAGCGGATGCCCGGACGGGACCGCGACGAACGACGGTTCCCTCACCAGGGTCATGGTCCGCACCTCCGGCGGCACCGGCAGCCCGCGCCCGCCGCAGATCATGATCAGCGCGAGGTCGATGCCGCGGTTCGCGACCTGTGCGAGCAGCCGGGTGCGCGAGGTGTCCGCGCGCGTGCGGAACGGTTCGCCCGGTCTCAGGTCGCGCAGCCCGCCGAGCAGCGAACCCGTGATGGCGCTGTCGTTCCAGCCGATTCTGACCGATTCGCCGAGCTCCGGTTCCTGGCGGTGGAAGTCGTGCTCCAGTTCGTCGAAGGTGAGCACGATCGCGCGCGCCCGTCGCAGGATCAGGGAACCGAGTTCGGTGGGCCGCACCCCGTGCTGGTCGCGGTGGAACAGTGAGCCGCCGACCATCCGCTCGATCCGGCGCAACTGGTGGCTGAGCGCGGGCTGCCCGAGCCCCAGCCCGGCCGCGGCACGGTTGAGACTGCCCGACGATGCGATTTCACAGATCACGCGAAGATGCCGAACCTGAATCTCCATGACTTCGTATACCGCGCTCCGCCCGCGTCCGGCACCCCCGAAGGTCGCGCCGATTCAACCGTTGTCTCGCAGGAACGAAAGATCGTCGAATTCCTATAACGCGATGACAACCACGATCGGCAATACCGCGGATTACCCGCCATGGCTACGTTCGGTCGACGCCTCAACTCCGGCGCATATCACGCGAATCAGGAGCCGTCTTGCTGCGACCACAGCCGCTCACCGAGCATTGTACCGATCCGCTGGCGCGCGCCGAGCACGTTTGCATCGGCGTCAGCCCGTTCAACAGCTATTTCACGGTGGACCGGATCGCCGATCTCGCCCGCTGGGCCATGTCGGCCTTTCAGGGCTTTCATTTCTTCGTCCCGGACGGGCCGTCCGCGTTCACCCTCGAAGCCCTCGGTTACGACCCGGTCCGCGCGGCGCAGAAGGCGCAGCGGCAAGGCAACTACACGCGCAACAAGATCGTCCGGGCGTTGCAGCAGGTCTGCCCGTCGGATCCGCACACCCTGATCCTGGACGCCGCGGTGCTCGAAACCGATCGCGCGTACCTCGGCCTGCTTTCCGAGGCACACCAGCGGTTCGCCACCGACCCGGAGTTCTCCGAGCAGTGCCTCGGCGCCACCGGCTGGGTGCTGGACCGGCGGCTGCCCGAAGGCGAACATCCCAGCCGTGACCAGCTGCGCAGCGCGGTCCGGTACTTCCTGGCCGAGCTGCCGATGTTCGTCGGCACCGTCGCGGTCGCCGGGGTCGAAAGCTCCGTTTTCGCCTACCACCAGCGGGTCGGGTTCCTCGAACGGCTCTACCGCGGCGAACTCTCCTGGCGGCCACTGCCGGGTCAGGGATTCGTCGTCCTCGAACAAGCCGTTCCGGAACGGGCGGAGTGACCGTGGAACACGACGACTTCTCCCTGCGCCGGGTACCCGCCGAACGCCGCTATTCCTGGGTTTCCGTCGCGCTGCAACGGTTCGGGCAGGTCTCCTCGTTCCACCAGTTCCTGCTCGGGGCGGTACTCGGGTTCGGCATGACCTTCTGGGACGCGGTACTGGCCATCACGATCGGTTCGGTGCTGCTGGAGATCATCACCATCCTGATGGGCATCGCCGGTACCCGGGAAGGGCTGTCCACATCGGTGCTCGCGCGCTGGGCCGGATTCGGCACCGGCGGGTCCTCGCTGGTCGGGCTGCTCATGACGCTGAGCCTGGCGGGCTGGTTCGGGGTGCAGAACGACGTGTTCGCCCACGGCCTCCACGCCCTGATGGGCGGCCCGCCGGTCTGGGTGTGGGCGCTGGCGGGCGGCGCGCTGGTCACCGCGATCGTCATGTTCGGCTTCCACGCGATGGCCTGGACGGCGTACCTGACGGTGCCCGCTTTCCTCGCGCTGGCAGGGTATTCGATCGTCACCGCGCTCGGCGACCATTCGCTGCCCGCGTTGATGGCCGAGCCGCCGCCGGGGCCCGCCATGTCGCTCGCGCAGGGCACCACGCTGGTGGCGGGCGCGTTCATCATGGGCGCGATCATGACCCCGGACATGACCCGGTTCAACCGGACCGCGTCCGACGTGGTGAAACAGACCTTGGTCAGCATCACCCTCGGCCAGTACCTGATCGGCCTGATCGGGGTTCTGCTCGCGCACGCGGCGAAAAGCGCCGACGTGGTCGGGATCATCACCTCGTCGTCCGGGGTGCTCGGCACGCTGATCCTGGTCACCGCGATCCTGAAGATCAACGACTGGAACCTCTACTCGTCCTCGCTCGGGCTGGTGAACACCGTGCAGGTGCTGCTGTCCCGGCGGCTCGACCGCACCACCGCGACCCTGCTGCTCGGCGGTCTCGGCACGGTGCTCTCCGCGATCGGCATCCTCGACCATTTCACCACTTTCCTGACCTGGGTCGGCGTGCTCACCCCACCGGTGGCCGGAGTGGTGATCGCCGAGTACTACGTGGTCCGGCGCTGGAAACCGGATCTGGACGCCACTCGCGCGTCCGGGGAACTGCCGTCGTCTTGCCCGTCCTGGGTTCCCGTCGCGCTGATCTGCTGGGTGGCCGGGGCTGCGGTGGGTGCCTGGCTGCCGTGGGGAATTCCGACGGTGAATTCCGTTTTCGGCGCCTTTCTCCTGTATATTCTTCTGGGCAGACGGACCAGGGTCACGGGCGATTCCGTGGCGATGACTTCTTCCGACGGGGCGAAAACCCGTACGTGACAAAGGAGTTCGACGTCGTACAGCTTGATGTTCACCACCTGCGGGTGATCCGGGCGATCGCGGACACGGGCAGCCTTTCCCGTGCCGCGATCGCTCTCGGCGTCACCCAGCCCGCCGTTTCCGCGCAGCTCAAACGTTTGGAGAACATGCTGGGCTATCAGTTGTTCGATCGGCGGGAAGGCAGCGTGACACCGACGCCGATGGGTGAACTGCTGTTGCGGCGGACCGCCGCTTTGCTGCCACAGCTGGACAAACTGCTCGAAGACATCGAGCAGCGCGTCTGTCCCAGCGGCCCGCCCGACGTCGTCCGGGTGGCGTCCGTGGCCAGCGCGCTGGTGGCGCATCTGCCGTCACTGGTGCACCGGTTGTGGCCCGAGGTCTCCGAAGTACAGGTCGTGCACGACGACCACCCCGAGCGGCTGCTGCCGTTGCTGGCCCAGCGGCGCGCGGAATTGGGGCTGGTCAAGGATTATCCGGGCTACGAGCTCGAGATCCCGGCGAGTGTGGACACCGCGGTGGTGGTGACCGAGCCGACCTTCGTCCTGCTGCCGGAAGGGCATCCGCTGGCCCGCGAGGAGGTCGTCGACCTGCGTGCGCTGCGGGACGAATCATGGGTGATGGTGTCGGATTCTTCGGCGGCCACGTTCACCAAGTACTTCGCCGACACCTGCGCGCGGTACGGCTTCAGCCCGTCGGTCGCCCATCAGGTGACTTCGCAGCAGGTGGCGCTCTTGGTGGTCCGTGCGGGCGCGATCGGCCTGTCGCAGCCGATCTGCGATCCGCGTAACCTCGGCGTCGTCACCCGGCCACTGCTCGGGGATGTGTTGCCGCGCAGGCATATTCTCGCCTGGAACCGGGAGACCTTCGTGGCGGGGCGCCGGGAGGAACTGCTCGCCGCCGTGGTCGAAACGTACTGGGCCGAGGCGAGGACGGCCCCGGTTTACGCCGGATATCTGGAGTCTCACGGTGACTTGGGGACCCGCCCGGACGACGGATGATCGGGTCACGTCGTCCGGGCGGGAGTTCTCATCGCGAGGGGCGCAGCGGCCCGGGATAGAGGAGTTCGTCCGGCGGGCGCACCGTGCCGTCCAGCCACGCGTGGTTGAACGCGCCGAGATCGAGCTGCGTCATCGCGGAGACGTAGAGCTCGAAGTCGTGCCAGTTCTGGTTGCCCTGCGGGTTGATCATGGGAAAGCCCGCCATGATCTGGAAGAACCCGTCGTCGCCGATCGTGCGGCGCAGTGCGTGCACCATCAGCACGGCCTTGGCCGTGGGCGCGAATTCGGTTCCCTTGCCCGGATCGGTGATCTTGGGCGCCCAGAAACCGGTGTCACCGCTCACCTTGGCGACCATTTCGCGGTAACGCCGGTCGAGGTCGACGCCGTTCTTGGCCTCGTCCCACAGCCACACCGCGTACTGCGCGATCGACTCGGGCATCAGCGCGTCGCGCCACATCTTGCCGCTCACGCCGGCTCCCCACCACTGGTACGCGGTGGCGTACACCAGATCGGCGATGGTGGCCGTGCGGCCGTACACCGGCCGGGTCTGGGCGCCGTGCGTGTAACCGAGAGAGCGATCGAGGAACAGTCCGCCCGCCGCCGATTGCGGGTAGTCGCCGAACTTCCCGGTGAGGAACTCCAGCACCTCGGGCAGCTGTCCGCCGATCTTCCGCTTGTCGACGGCACACGGGTGATAGGCGTTGACGGCGGTCCGGCCACCGGGAAGCGTGACCCTTTCGACCTCCCAGCGCCCGATGCCGAGCATCGCCGTGCTCGGCGCCAGTGCGGTGTCCTCCGACCAGGTGACGGTGTGCCGCCCGAAGGTGGCTGGCACGTCGGAGACCTGGGAACCGTTGCCCAGCACGGAGAATTCGTCCAGAACGGTGACGGAGACGCGCAAGGTCGCCTTGTCGACTTCGGTGCCGTTGACGGGGAACCAGGTCATCGCCGAACGCGGCTGACCGGTGGCGACGGCGGAATCGCCGGGGGTGCCCAGCCAGCCGACGCGGCCCCGCGCCGTGGCGATCGGCTCCGGGCGCCCGTCGTAACCGACCACCACGGTGAACCGCGTGCCTTCGGCCAGTGGGGTCCGCGGGGTGATCACCAGCTCGTGTTCACCCGCCCGCCGGAACGTGGCGGGCACCCCGTCGACGGTCACCGATCGCACGGTGAGCCCGCGCAGGTCGAGGTCGAACCGGCTGAGGTCCTGGGTGGCCGTCGCGGTGATCGTCGCCTTGCCGTTCAACTGCATCGAGTACGGCGAGTAGTCCAGCGCGAGCGCGTACTTGTCGACGTCGTAACCGCCGTTGCCGTCCTTCGGGTAGTAAGGATCGGCGCCGAGGACGGTACCGTCGGGTGAAACGTGCACGTACCCGTCACTGCCGGGTGCCGGCTGAGCCGCGGCCGGAGCCTGGCAGGTGCCGATCATCGTGGTGGCGAGCAGCGCGGTGCACAAGGGCTCCTGCCACCGAATCCGCACGGTCATGAACGAGCCTTCTCTCTACGGGGGAGGATGCCCGGCCATCGTGCGTGCGCCCGCGCCGCGCGCGGCACTGTCAGCCGGGCATGCCACGGGGTTATCCCGGCCGATAACCCCACGGCATACCCGCCCGGGACTACCCCGTGCCGCGCCGGGGAAGAGATCGTCGGGGCATGCTGCCCATCCCCGCGCTGCTCGCGCTGACGACGACGGTCTTCCTCGGCTGCCTCACCGAAGTGCTGCCCGCCGGACTGCTGCTGGGCATGTCCGAGGACCTGGGCGTTTCCCCGTCGGCGACCGGGCAGCTGGTGACGGTGTACGCGATCACCACCGCGCTGACCGCGATCCCGCTCACCAGCGCGACACTCCGGGTCCCGCGCAAACGGTTGCTCCTGCTGCTGATCGCCGGTTTCCTGGTGACCAACCTGCTGATCGCCGTGTCCTCGTCGTATCCGCTGATCCTGGTCGCGAGGATCGTTTCCGGCGCGCTGACCGGGGTGATGTGGTCTCTCGTCGCCGGTTACGCGATGCGTCTCGCCCCGCCGGGACTCACCGGGCGCGCGCTGGCCGTGGCCATGTCCGGCACCCCGATCGGGTTCGCCCTCGGCGTGCCCGCCGGTACCGCGCTCGGCGAACTGGCCGACTGGCGCTGGGCCTTCGCCGCGATGGCGCTGATCACCGTGCCGCTGATGGCGTGGGTGATCGCCGTGGTGCCCGCCGTCCCCGCGGATCCGGCGGCGTCCACCCGGCCGCTCGCCGCGTCCCGACTGCCCGGAATGCGCCCCGTGCTGGCGACGGTGGCGCTGTTCTCCTTGGGGCACAACGTGGCCTACACCTACATCGGCCCGGTTCTCGCCGGTCTGGACGTGGCGGGGATGCTGGGCGTGGCGCTGCTGGTGTTCGGCTGCGCGACGGTCGGCGGGCTGGTCGTGGTGGGTACCGCGCTCGACCGCCGGCCGCGGGCCGTGCTGATGTTCTGCACCGGCGCGACCGCCGCGGCCATCGTCCTGCTGGGGATCAGCGACGGCGTCCACGGCCTGGTGCTGACCGCCGCCGCACTGTGGGGTCTGGCGTTCGGCGGCGCGCCCACCGCGTTCCAGGCGGTGACCGCGCTGATTGCGGGCCCCACGGCCGACGCCGCCCAGTCGCTCACCATCGCGGCCTGGAACGGCGCCGTCGCCGGGGGCGCGCTCATCGGCGGTCTGCTGCTGCCGTGGGGAACGTCCACGCTCCCTTGGGTCGCCGCCTTCGTGATCCTCTTGCCGCTGGTGTTCAGCCGGCGAGTCGTGCTTTCAGCGCCCGCAGATCGGTCCCGGGCCCTACGATGAGCGGCCAGACGTCGGAGCCGAGGAACCCGGTCTCGTCGGTCGCCGCCGTCGCGCCGCAGAGGTCACGCTCCAGCCCGTGCTTCGTCGCCAGCGTGCGGACGGCGTCCTTTGTGGACTGTCCGAACAGGCCGTCGGTGGGGACGGCGAAACCGCGTGCCCGCAGGAGTTCCTGGGCCACCCGCACCCGCGGTCCGGCGTCGCCGGGTTTGAGCAGCGGCCACTCGGGCAGATCGGCCCTCGGCGACGCCGAGCCCAGCAGGTTCCCGACAGCCGTGCGCAGTTCCGGAAGCCGGTTGTACAGCACGGTTCCCGGGCATTCGGTCGAGTTGAAGTCCCGGTGTCCCTTGATGAACTCCGGCGAGATCCCGTACTGCGACGCGATGTACGCGACCATCTTCACCAGCGAGTCCCAGAGCGCCGGTGTGACGTTCTCGGTGCTGTAGAGGCCTTCGTTCTCGATCCCGATGCAAGTGCTGTTGTTGTTGCCCACGTTCGCGCCCAGCACGTGCTTCGTGCCGCCGCGCAGCACTTCCAGGCTGCGGTGGCGGCCCTCGGTGATGTGCCCGCCGCGGCTGTTCGTGAACTGCTGGCCGCTGTCCACCCAGCCGCGGGTGTCCATGTGGAAGTTCTGGATCGCCCGTGACGCCCAGAAGGCGTGTTCGAGCGAGTAGTCGGTGACGTTGCCGGGATCGACCGTGTGGTGCACGACGATGTACGTCGGCTTGTGGTTCTGCACCTCGATCGTCCCGTTCGGCGGCCGGGCACCCCAGGCCGCCGTGTCATGGATCTTCGGTTCTGCTGCCCCGGGCGCCGCTACGGCGGCGGCGGAAAACGTTGTCGTCCCCAGTAGCCCGACGGCACTTACCGTCAGGCCGCCCTTGAGCGCGGTACGTCGGTCGAAGTCGGCCACGGGCGTAGCTCCCATCATGCGCGTTGGCCGGAAAACTAACCCGCCATCGCGTCGTTGACAACCATTGACCAACTTTTGTCGTAATGCGTTAGTGTTCCCCGGGGAGGGCGAACAGACCGTCGCCGGTCTGTTCGAGCAGGCCGTCGACCAGCAGGGAGTCGAGGCAACGGTCGCGCTGCCCGGATTCGTCCCAGACGAGATCGAGCCGCGCCTTCTCGACCGGGCCCTCGGTTCCGCGCAGGACGTCGAGCAACAGCCCTCGCACCTGGCGATCGGTCCCCGCGAACTTCTGGACCTGCTTCGCGGGCCCGGCGTAGGCGGGTTTGCCCGCGTGCTGCCAGGCGCAGTCGTCGTAGATCGGGCAGTCCGCGCAACGCGGCGAGCGGGCCGTGCAGACGAGCGCGCCGAGTTCCATCAGCGCCGCCGAGAGTTTCGCGGCGGGCGCGTCTTCCTTCGGCAGCAGGGCCTCGACGTCGGCCATGTCGCGGGTGTTCGACGGCGGCCCGGCGTCACCCGCGCCGTGCACCGCCCTGGCCACCACGCGCCGGACGTTCGTGTCCACCACCGGCGCCCGCTTGCCGTAGGCGAAGGCCGCGACCGCGCGCGCGGTGTACGCGCCGATACCGGGCAACGCGAGCAGAGTGTCCACATCGGACGGAACGACGTCGCCGTGTTCGGCGGCGATGACGGCCGCCGCCGCGTGCAGCCGCAACGCGCGTCGCGGATAGCCGAGCTTGCCCCAGGCGCGCACGACCTCGCCCTGAGACGACGCGGCCAGCGCCGACGGCACCGGCCAGCGCGCCATCCATTCGAGCCAGATCGGCTGGACCCGCGCGACCGGCGTCTGCTGCAACATGATCTCGCTGACGAGCACACCCCAGGCGGTGCATTCCGGTTCACGCCAGGGCAGATCGCGCCCCACTTCGTCGAACCATCCGGTCAGCACATCCGCGTCGACGCCCACGGGGTCAAGCTTAAGAGGTCTACGCGACCTCGCTGAGGCGACCCGTTTTGACGTCGTAGACGAACCCGCGGACGTTTTCCCGGTGCGGCAGGAAGTCGCTGCGCCGGACGCGCTGCACCGAGCGGCGCACGCTGTCCTCGACCTCGCGGAACGCCTCGACGGCCCAGGTCGGGCGCAGTCCGGTGCTCTCTTCGAGTTCGTCCTTGAAGTCGTCTTCGGTGACCATGGACAGGCCGCATTCGGTGTGCTGGACGATCAGCACCTCACGCGTGCCCAGTTTCCGCTGGCTCAGCGCGAGCGAGCGGATCATGTCGTCGGTGACGACACCGCCGGCGTTGCGCAGGACGTGGGATTCGCCTTGGAGCAGGCCGAAGATCTCGAACACCCGGATACGGGCGTCCATGCAGGTCAGAACCGCCACCTGGAGTGATGGCCTCGGGGACGAACGGTCACCAGGAGTGACGTCGCCCAGCTCCTGGTTTCGCTTGAGAAGTACGTCTATTGAGGTCACACGACCATTTGAACGGACACGCTCGGTGAGAGCAACGCTTTACGGGCTACATCACGGCCCGAACCAGCGTTCTTCGGCCGTTCGTGGCGGCGCCGACGTGCGGCCGACCCGCAGTTCGGTCTGCAGGGTGATCACCTTCGGCCCGACCCGGTCGGCCGAGCTGAGCAGCAGCTTGCCCGCAGCCTTGCCCTTCTCGAGCACCGGCTGGTGGACCGTGGTGAGCCCGGATCGCTCGGCCTCGGTGATGCCGTCGAAACCGGTGACCGTCAGATCCTGCGGCACCCGCAGCCCACGGCGTTCCGCCTCGGCCAGCGCCCCGAGCGCGAGGATGTCCGAAGTGCAGATCACGGCGGTGACCTGCGGATACGCGTCAAGCAGCTGGCGCGCGGCCGAGGCGCCGTCGTCCACGGTGTGGTCGAAGCGTTCGACCACCGGCACGGTCGACCAGTCGACACCCGCCGCGGAGAACGCGGCGGCGAGTGCCTCGAGGCGGATCCGCTGCACGTGGAAGTGCGCGGCGCTCTGCCGCTGGATGGAGACGAAGTCGTCGTTGCGCTCGCGGCCCAGCCGCATGCACAGCACGCCGATCTGCCGGTGGCCCAGCGAGATGAGGTGCTGCGCCATGGCCGTGACCGCGGCAGCGTCGTCCGGGCCGACCCGGTCGACGCCGTCCACGCGCGGCTGGTCGACGATCACCGTCGGCACCGGGCGCTCCAGCACGGCGCCCAGATGCGGGTCGTCGTCGGGCACGGAGTAGACGACGAAGCCGTCGACGCCCGCGCGGTGCACCGCGGCGACGTCCTCACGGCCCGGGCTCGCCGGGACCAGGTGCAGGCCGACGCCCGCGTCCTCGCACGCCAGCGCGAGCCCTTCGAGCACGCCGATGGCCGCCGGGTCACGGAAGGCGTAGGAGAGGTTCTCGGTGAGTAAAAGACCGACAGCACCCGCCTTGCGCGTCCGCAGTGATCGGGCCACCGGGTCCGGGCCCGGGTAGCCGAGGCGGCGCGCGGTCTCGAGGACGCGTCGGCGCAGCTCAGGGGACAACTGGTCCGGTCGGTTGTAGGCATTGGAGACGGTGGTCCTCGACACACCGAGCTCTGCGGCCAACGACGCCAGTGTCGCCTGCCTCCTGGTGCGGATAGGACGGCCCATCCGCAAACCGTAACGGTTCAGAACGTTTTGCAGAAGCATCACCCGACGTGTGGCAGGTCTCGATTCAGAGTGACCCTGGGTACAGCTCGTACCTGGACAGGGGGTGCCTTCAGCCGGATGGGGTACAGTTGAATCTGACAACGGTTTCCATTACCCGGCATCTGGGACACCTGGCCTGGGCATCCGCAGGAGTGCAGTAAATGAATTCCCGCCGTACTAAGAGTGTTTTCGCGGCCGTGTCGGCCCTGGCCGTCCTCGCGCTCGGCGCGACGGCTTGCGCGTCCGGCGACAAGGCGTCGACGGCTTCCGGTTCGCAGAACGCTGCCGCCGCGAACCCCGGTGGCGGCGAGAAGATCAAGGTCGTCGCCTCGACCGACGTCTGGGGCAGCGTCGTGACCGCCGTCGGCGGCGACAAGGTCGAGGTCACCTCGATCATCCACGACCCCTCGGCCGACCCGCACTCCTACGAGACCACCGCGAGCGACGCCATCGCCGCGAAGAACGCGAAGCTGACGCTGTCCAACGGCGGCGGCTACGACGAGTTCTTCTCGAAGCTCGCGGACCAGGCCGCCGGCGCGCAGAAGCTCGTCGCCGTCGACATCGCCGCGACCGGCAACGAGAACGAGCACGTCTGGTACAGCCTGCCCGGCGTCGAGAAGATCGCCGACCAGGTCGCCGCGAAGCTCGGCGAGATCCAGCCCGCGTCGAAGGACGCCTTCACCGCCAACGCGACCGCGTTCAAGGGCAAGACCCAGGAACTGCTGAAGAAGGTCACCGGGCTGGGCGCCTCGGGCGGCAAGGTCGTCGCGACCGAGCCCGTCGCGCACTACCTGCTCGACAGCGCGAAGGTCACCGACGCGACGCCGCCCGCCTTCGCCGAGGCCGTGGAAGCGGAGCAGGACGTGCCCGCCGCCGCGCTCAACCAGGTCAAGCAGCTGATTTCCGGCAAGCAGGTCAAGGCGCTGATCAACAACGCGCAGACCACCACCCCGGTCACCCAGCAGGTCGTCGGCGACGCCAAGGGCGCCGGGATCGCGGTCGTCGACGTCACCGAAACACTTCCCCAGGGTGTGACCGACTACATTGCATGGATGACGAAGTCGGTGGACGCGCTGGCGGGAGCACTGAAGTAGTGACCTCCGTACCTGCCGAGGCGCGTGCGTGCGTCCGTGTCCGCGGGGCGAGCCTCGCGTTCGGCACCAGGGCCCTCTGGTCCGGGCTCGACCTCGACGTCGAGCCCGGGGAGTTCCTCGCGATCCTGGGGCCGAACGGCTCCGGGAAGAGCAGCCTGCTCAAGGTGCTGCTCGGCCAGCAGGGACTGCCCGAGGGCACGGTCGAGATCGCGGGGCGGCGCCCCGGCGGGCAGAACCGGCGGATCGGCTACATCCCGCAGCAGCGCGCCCTCGACGAGGGCCTGACGATGCGCGGGGTGGACCTGGTCGGCCTCGGCCTGGACGGGCACCGGTGGGGGACCGGGCTCTTCGGGATCGCGAAACGGCGTCAGCTGGTGGCACGGGCGATCGAGTCCGTCGGCGCCCAGGCGTACGCGAAACAGCCGGTGGGACGGCTTTCCGGTGGCGAGCAGCAGCGGCTCCGCGTCGCGCAATCGCTGGTCGGCGACCCCGAGGTCCTGCTGTGCGACGAGCCACTGCTCTCCCTCGACCTGGCCCACCAGCGCGCGGTCAGCGAGCTGATCGACGAGCGACGGCGCGCGGCCGACACCGCCGTCCTGTTCGTCACCCACGAGATCAACCCGATCCTGTCCTATGTGGACAGGGTGCTCTATCTGGTGAACGGCCAGTTCCGGGTCGGCAAGCCGGACGAGGTGATGAACTCGGAGACCCTGTCCGAGCTGTACGGCACGCGGATCGAGGTGCTCAAGGTCGGCGGGCAGATCCACGTCGCCGGGGCGCAGAGCTCGCTGTGCGAGGACGAACCCCACCATTTCGACGAACAGGTTTCGTAGCGCCGTGGACAAGATGTTCGACTTCGCCCTCACCGGCGAACTTCTCGGTCTCGACTTCGTGCAGACGGCGCTGCTCGCGGCCGCCGTCCTCGGGCTGGTGGCGGGCGTGCTCGGCCCGCTGGTCGTCATGCGGCGGATGTCGTTCGCCGTGCACGGCACCGCCGAACTGGCCTTCACCGGCGCGGCGGGCGCGCTGCTGCTCGGCGTCGGCGTCGAACTCGGCGGCCTCGCGGGCGCGGTCATCGCGGCCCTGCTGATCGGGATCCTCGGCGGCCGCGAGTCCGAACGCGACTCCGTGATCGGCGTGATCCTCGCCTTCGGACTCGGCATGGGCGTCCTGCTGCTGTCGTTCTACGAAGGCCGCAGCGCCAACAAGTTCGGCATCCTCGTCGGGCAGATCATCACCATCGACTCCACCAACCTGAACCTGCTCGTCGGCGCGTCGGTCGTCGTCCTGGTGGTGCTCGCGGTGATCTACCGGCCGCTGCTGTTCGCCACGGTCGACCCCGCTGTCGCGACGGCGCGCGGCGTGCCGGTGCGGCTGCTGTCGCTGATCTTCGCGGTGCTGGTCGGGATTTCGAGCGCGCTCGGCGTGCAGATCGTCGGCGCGCTGCTGGTGGTCTCGCTCATGGTGACCCCGGCCGCGGCGGCGGCGCGGGTCACGGCGAGCCCGTGGAAGGCGACCGTATTGTCGATCGTGTTCGCGGAGGTCGCGGCACTCGGCGGGATCATCCTGTCGCTCGCGCCGGGGAAGCCGGTGAGCGCGTTCGTCACGACGATCTCGTTCGTGATCTACCTGGTCTGTCGCCTCATCGCGTGGCTGCGCGGCAGGAGCTCGCGGGTCCGCGTCGAACCGACGGCGGCGGCGCAGCCCGCGTTGCGCTAGCGGATCGGGTGCTCGGCGAGCGCCTTCTTGACCGCCGTGAGGAAACCGGGGTCGATGAACGCGAGCTGACCACCGGCCACACTGCGCTCGACGGCCTCCAGGACCACGACGTTCGCGTTGACGAAAGCATCGACGGCCTCGGCCTGCGTCGTCTTCTGCGTGAAGTGCGCCAGCATCGTCAGGTTCGTGAACGCGCCCGAGAGATACCGCGAAGACGCCTTCGTGAACGAATCGCCGTAGATCAGGATCTTCTCGTCCACGGTCCCGATCAGCGGGCTCGCGGTGCGGTAGACCGGCCTGTCGATGTCGCCGTTCGGCTCGCCCGCGCGCTCGACCAAGCCGTCCGGGCGGAGGCTGTAGAGCGTGTTGGTCTTCGTGCCCTGCTTGCTGATCAGCGGCGGCAGGTCGGCGACCGTGTCGTACTGGCCGACGGGAACGCTGACCCAGGTCTGCGTGACACCCGGTTTGATCGCGTTCGCGATGGCGCGCGTCATCACCAGCGCGCCCTCGTCGGCCCAGTGGGTGTCGTTCGGCGGGTAGACCGGCCGCTGCACCCGGCCCTCGGACGCGCGCAGCTCGGGCCGCAGGTCGATCGCGCGGGCGTCCTTGAGCATCCGGTGCCAGGTGGCCGCCTCAGCCGACTGCGAACAGTCCTTGCCGGGGTAGGTGTCGGGCAGGAACTGCGGGACCATCGTCGACTTGTCCGGCGCGACGACGAGCTCGAACCGCCTCCCAGACTGCTCGACGGCGCGCCGCAGCTCGTTGATCTTGTCGATGGTCTCGGGCAGCGGACGGGACGGATCGCATTTCGCGTCGGCGTCGTAGCCGTAGTACAGCCAGCCGTCCCGGCCCTGCACGACACGGCGATAGCCGGACGCGGCGTTCGGCGTCGGGCCCTGCGTAGGCGCGGTCTTGGACGTGGTGGGCGCGGGCGGCGCGGGGATCGGGCCCGCCTGCTGCTGCGGTGGCGGCTGGTCGAGCGGGGCGCCCTCGCCGAAGACCCCGCGGCTGATCGCGTCGGCGGCGGCGATCGCGCCCGGCCGGAACGACAGCTGGTCGATGGCCCAGGTCGGCAGGTCGGTGAAGAAGGCCCAGCCCTTGTCCAGGCCGGGGAAGCTCGCGAGCTTGTGGTTCTCGATCTCGCCGGGCCGCACGCCGAACACCCACAGCAGGGCGGGGGTGGTGAAGAACAGAAGCGCGCTGATCAGCGCGGTCAGCTGCCTGCCACCGTGGCGGGGGCGGTGCAGCGCATGCTCACGCGGAAGCCACGCCTCGTGGACGGCTGGCAGTTGCTGGGGTTCGGACGCCACCCCACCACCGTAATCACCCCGTGTCTCGCGCAGGTGAGAACCGCCCCCAAAGCGCGTTTAGCCCGCTAAACGCAAGTCGGCGGCCTCGGGCTGGTGTCCCAATGTGGCATTGGAGACGCTCAGCGTCTCCAATGCCACATTGGGGACACGCTTCTCCGACGAGGCGCGGCGCCTCCGGGCCCGGAGCGCGTTTAGCCCGCTAAACGCAAGTCGCCTTGGATGTCTTGAAGGCCACCTTTGGGACGATCAACGTCTCAAAGGTGGCCTTCAAGACACGGGGACGCCCGCCACCGGGACACCCCCGGTCCTGGCTCCGGGCCCGCATCGCATTTAGCCCGCTAAACGCAGGTGCTCGGCCTCGGACACGCTTCTCCGCCGGGGCACCCACCCCCCGCCCGGGTCGCGATTAGCCCGCTAAACGCGGGTCGGCGGCGGAGCGCGTTTAGCGGGCTAAACGCGATCCGGCGTCAGTGGAGCATGAGCAGGACTTGGAGCTCCCCGACCAGGAAACCGATGAGCCCGCCGACCGCGATGAGCTTCCACTCGTCCTGCCGGAACGCCGGCCGCAGCAGCCCCTCGAACTCCAGCGGCGTCAGCCCGAGCATCCGCCGCTCGACGATCTTCGCGACGTCCATCGCCTCGGTCAGGTAGCCCTCGGCGTGGCGGATCGTCGGCGGCAGCCGCTCCAGCGCCTGTCGCGCGGCCGCCTGCTTGATCTCGCGCAGGCGTTGCCCGCCGACGGCCATCGCGACCATCGGTTTCGCGACACTCGCCTGTTCGTCGACGGCTTGCGCCACGAGCCGCTCGACCAGCGCGTACAGCCGGTCCGACCGCGGCCCGCGCAGGACGGCGTCGAGCAGGTTCGGCACGGTCAGGATCTCGTTCGCGATCATCTCGCCGTACTGACGCGCGACCTCGGCCCGCCGCCGCTGGAACTTGCCCTGCAGGATCACCCGGCCCACCCGCACCGGCTCGCGCGGCACGAAGATCAGCTTGATCGCCAGCCAGTCGGTGAACAACCCGATGCAGCCGCCGAAGATCGGCAGCACCCACGGCTCCTTCGTCAGCGCCCACACGAACGCCTGCACAACACCGAGCCCGAAGCCGAAGTAGATCCCCGTGCGCGCGATGAACGCCATCTCCGGCCGTGACGTCTCGCGGATCAGCCGGACGAGCAGCTTCTTGTCCCTGGTGAGCCGCTGCACGGTCATGTGCTGGAAGTCGAGCACCTCGTCGAGGTTCTCGGTCATCTCCGCCATGAACTCGCGCACCAGCCGCGGCGTCGAGGCCTGGACCTGCTTGATCAGCAGCTCCTGCGCCATCGTCGGCATGACCTCCCAAAGCCTGGGATGGTGCTTCTCGAGCACTTCGCGGGCGACCTCGTCCACGGCCCGCAGCAGCGGTTGCTCGATCTCGCGCGTGATGATCGCCGGATCGATCCGCCGGAAGACCTCCTTGACGTCCAACAGGTTCGACGTCAGCAGCTCGGTCGCGACGGCCGCCATCCGCCCGCCGTGCTTGGGCACCACGCCCTGCCAGCCGAGGAACGGCTTGATCCCGACGAACTCCAGCGGCTTGAACATCATCTCGATGGCGACGCGTTTGGTGACGTAGCCGATCAGCGCGGCGACGAACGGGATCGCGGCGTACAGCCACCAGTGCCGGGCGAGGTCGTCCAGGACGGCGTCCACTCCGACCTCCTCGCTCGTGGGATGGGAAACGGTATCCGGTGTGCGTCAGTGAAGCAGCAGAAGCACCTGAAGTTCACCGACAAGGCCGCCGATCACCGCGCCGACCGCGATCAGCTTCCACTCGTCCTGCCGGAACGCCGGGCGTAGCAGCTGCTCGAATTCGAGCGGGTTCAGCTGCCGCATTCTGTCCACAATGGTGTTCCGGACGTCGAGCGCGTTGACCGCGTACCCCTCAGCGTGCCGGATCGTCTCCGGGATCCGTGCCGCGGCCTTCGCCGCCGCGGTCCGCTTCATCTCCTGGAACTTCCTGCTCCCGACGGCCATCGCGACGAACGGCTTCACGACGCTCGCCTGAGTGTCGATGGTCCGTTGCACCTCGCGGGCGATCATCGTGAACAGCTTGTCCGACTTCGGCCCGCTCAGCACGGCTTCGAGCAGGTTCGGGATGGTGATGATCTCGCGCGCGATCATGTCGCCGTAGTCCGCGGCCACCTGGTCCTTGCGTTTCTGGAACACGCCTTGCCAGGTGTAGAAGCCGAAGAACCGCTTCGGCTCACGCGGCAGGAAGATCATCTTCAGGGCGATCCAGTCGGTGAACCAGCCGATGCCGACACCGAACAGCGGCAGCACGATCGGCGACTTCGTCAGCGCCCACACGAGCAGCTGCACGCAGCCGAGGGAGAAGCCGAACACGATCCCCGACCGCGCGATGAACCGCATCTCCGGCCGCGAGATGTCGCGGATCAGCCGGTTCAGCAAGGCCTTGTCGCGCACCAGGTTCGTCACGACCATGTGCTTGAGGTCGAGGACGTCCTCGATGTTCTCCGCGATCTCCCGCATGATCTTTTCGATCGCGCGCGGAGCCTCGGCCTGCACGCGTTTCAGCAGCATCTGCTGGGCGGTGTTCGGCAGCACTTCCCAGAGTCTGGGCTGGTACTGCTCCATCACCTCGCGCGTGACGTCCTCGACGATCCGCAGAAGCGGCTGTTCGATCTCCTTCGCCACCTGCGCCGGATCGAGCCTGGCGAAGATCTCCTTCGGGTCCACGAGGTTGTTCGTCAGCATCTCGGTGGCGGTGGAGGCCATCCGCTCGGCGTTCGCGGGCAGCACGCCCTGCCAGCCGAGGAACGGCTTGACGCCGACGAATTCGACCGGTTTGAACATCATCTCGATGGCGACGCGTTTGGTGACGTACCCGATCAGCGCCGCGATGAACGGCATGGTGACGTACACCGGCCAGTGCTCGCCGAGATCGGCGATGACGGCGTCCACTTCGTGCCCCTCCCGCGACTTGCCTGAGGGGAACCTAGCCGCCTGTCCTCAGTGGAGGAGTAGCAGGACCTGAAGTTCACCCACGAGCCCGCCGATCACCGCGCCGACCGCGATCAGCTTCCATTCGTCCTGCTGGAAGGCGGGTCGCAGGATCCCTTCGAACTCGAGCGGGGTCAGCTGCTGCATCTTCACGACGATCGTGTTGCGGACGTCGAGCGCGTCAGTGGCGTAGCTCTCCACGTGTTTCACCGTTTCGGGGAGGTACGCGATCGCCTTCTCCGCCGCGGCCTTCTTCATCTCCTGGTACTGCACGCCGCCGACGGTCAGCGCCACCAACGGTTTCGCGATGCTCGCCTGCGCGTCGATGGTCCGCTGTACCTCGCGCGTGATCATCGAGAACAGCTTGTCCGACTTCGGCCCGGTGAGCACGGCCTCCATCACGTTCCGCACGGTGAGGACCTCGTCCGCGATCAGCGCGCCGTAGTCGCGGGCGACCGCCTGGCGGCGTTTCTGGAACATGCCCTGCCAGCTGAAGAACAGGAACCGGCGCGGCTCGCGCGGGTAGAAGATCATTTTCAGGGCCAGCCAGTCCGTGACGAACCCGGTGACGAAACCGAAGATCGGCATGATCAACGGCTGTTTCGTCAGCGCCCACGCGACGAACTGGATCAGGCCGATGACGAAGCCGAAGTAGATCCCGGACCGGGCGATGAAGCGGAGTTCCGGGGTCGCGACCTCCTTGATCAGGCGGCAGGTCAGCGATTTGTCCCGGACCATCGCGTTGATCAGCATGTCGTTGACGTCGAGGACCTCGTCGATGTTCGTCGACACCTCGCGCATGAGCCGCGCGACGACCTTCGGCGCCTGAGCCCGGACCTGGTCGACCAGCATCCGCTGCGCCCGCGTCGGCAGCAGTTCCCACAACCTGGGCTGGTACTGCTCCATCACCTCGCGGGTCACGTCCTCGACGGCCTTGAGAAGCGGCTCCTCCAGCTCCTTGACCACCTCGTCGGGATCGAGCCGGGAGAAGATCTCCTGCGGATCGACGAGGTTCTTGGTGAGCAGGTCGACGGCGGTGGTCGCCATCCGGCGCGTGTTGGCCGGGATGACCCCCTGCCAGCCGAGGAACGGCTTGAACCCGACGAACTCCAGCGGCCGGAACATCATCTCGATGGCGACGCGTTTCGTGATGTAGCCGATGAGCGCGGCGATGAAGGGCATCGTGGCGTAGACGTGCCAGTGCTCCGCGATGTCGTCGAGGATCGCCGAAACGTTCAACCGGGCCTCCCCCTGCTTACGACCTGTCAACAATGGAGGATGCCATGTGATCGGCCCGTCGCGGACCGAGTGCAGCCGTTTGGCGGTACTACCCGACGGGCCCAGGCTCATTAAGGTGTCCGCCATGGTCGCTCCTGAGAAGACGGCGCCTCAGGCGCCCTCAGCGAAATCGCCCCAGTTCGCGGGCGCCGTCCGCGGATACGACAAGCGTCAGGTCGACGAGCGGCTCGCCGAACTGTCGACCGAACTCAAGAAGACCTCGCGCAACCGCGACGAGGCCGTGGCGACCGCCGGTGAACTCACCAAGGCGCTCGGCCACGCCCAGAAGGAACTGGACGAGACCAAGGCCGCCCTCGTGCGGATGAGCGCGAGCCCGTCCGGCGCCGGCGCGATGGCCGAACGCGTCCGCATGATGATGCAGCTCGCCGAGGAGGAGATCGCCGACCTCAAGGCCGCCGCGGAGGCCGACGCCAAGTCGACCCGCGCCGAAGCGGACCGGTACGCCCACGAGACGCAGCGCGCGAGCGACAAGGCGGCGAAGGACGCACAGGCCGAGCGAGAGAAGCTGCTCGCGGACGCCAAGGCCGAGATCGAGCGGCTGAACTCCGAGGCGGCGCAGAAGCGCAAGGAACTGGACATGGAGAGCGTCCGGACTCGCGCCGCCGCGGACAAGAAGGCCGAGGAGGCTTCGGCGGCTCGTCGCGCCGAGGCGGAGAAGGCGTCGGCGGACAAGATCGCGGAAGCCGACCGGGTGTCGGCGGGCAAGCGCTCCGAAGCCGAGCGGATCTCGGCGGAGAAGATCGCCAAGTCCGAGAAGTCTTCGGCGGAGGACATCGCCGCGAAGCAGGAGCAGGTCGCGGAAGCCCTCACCGACGCGAAGACCCAGCAGTCCGAGGCTCAGCAGGCCCGGAAGCTCGCGCTGGAACTCCGGTCCAAGGTCGCCGAACGGCTTTCCGCGACGGACGTCGCCGTCCAGGAGGCCATCAAGCTGCTGGCCCCCGCTCCCGACGCCGCGCCCAAGCCGGAGGCGGCGCCGAAGCCGGCTCCCGCCAAGACCAACGGCCCACGCCCTTCCTGATCTTTCGACGCTGGACGACGGCGAGCGGCTCGTCGTCGTCCAGCCCGTGGAGGTCGTGACGATGATCCTGGCCGAGGAACGCGCGGCGGTCTGCGAATTCGCCCGCCGGATGACCACCGACGGGCTCGTGGTCGGTACGTCCGGCAACGTCTCCGCGAGGCGGGGCGAGCTGGTCGCGGTGACCCCGACCGGGGTCGACTACGCCGGGCTGCGGCCGGAAGACATCCCTGTGGTGGGCCTCGACGGCGAAATCGTCGACGGCGCCCTCAAACCCACCAGCGAACTCCCGATGCATCTCACGGTGTACCGGGAGGCGGTGGATCCGGACGGCAAGGCGATCTCAGCCGTGGTGCACACGCACTCCGTGCACGCCACGGCCGTCTCCACCCTCGTCACCGAGGTGCCGCCGATCCACTACATGCTCGCCGCGATCGGCCCGACGGCCCGCGTCGCGTCCTACGCGACGTACGGCACCGAGGAACTCGCCAAAGCCATGTTGGAGGCTCTGGAAGGCCGCCGGGGGTGCATCCTGGCCAATCACGGCACCACGACCTTCGGCGACAGTCTCGGCTCCGCGTACAACCGGGCGCAGCAGCTCGAATGGGTCTGCCAGGTCTGGCTGACGGCGCGGGCGGCGGGACCACCGAATCTGCTCCCGCCCGCCGAGATCGACCACGTCGTGGAGAAGCTCCGCGGCTACGGGCAACGCTAGGCCGTGTCCTAGGAAGCCGCGGGCTCGGCTTCGTAGTCCACGGCGTGCACCGCGTCGAGGAGTTCGACGACCGTCGGATCGTCGACGGCTTCCTTGATGCACTGCCACAACTGGAGATTCGCCAACGCCCACCGGGAGTAGCTCTCCGCGGCCTTGGGGTTGTAGAAGTAGTAGCCGCTGTCGTGGACGTCGCGTTGTTCGCCGACGATCTTGTCCGCCAGTTCGCGGAGGCTCAACCCGTTCTCCCGCAGATAACGGTGGGCGAGCACGACGGGCGTCACCGGCAGCGCCTTGAACAGCGTGTCGGCGTCGCTCAGCGCTTGAGCTTCGAGCGAGATGTGCCGTCCTCTGGTGGCCATCTCGGCCTCGTCGATGATCTCGTCGATCCACCGGGCCACGGTGTCCTCGACACCGCACTCCCGCAGGATGCCCAGCCGGAGATCTCGCCCGGCGGCCGCGGGGGAGTTCCGGAGCACGATGTAGTTCACGTCGTGCACCAGTGCCGCCACCTCGACGACGGTGCGCTCCGCACCGTTGTGCTCGGCGAATCCCGCGGCCTTGGCCCGGACGAAACTCACGTGATGCCAGCCGTGGAACTGCAGTTTGTCCGCATAGCGCCAGCACAGTTGCCGGACGCGATGTTCGACGGCGTCGATGGTCTGGGAAGGAATCGTGTTCTTTCGCGCGCGCATACACCTCTCCGATCCCGTTTACGGACGGGTGGAGTAAGGGTATGCGCCTTCGACGGCGGTGTGTAGTTAGATGCGGTCGGCCAGGTCCCCCAATCGGACCTCCACCGGAACGTGACGATGCCCGATTCCGGTTTTCGGGTCATAGGAAAGACTGGAATCGCTTACCGGGCGTGACTTCACCAAAAACGTCATAGTCCCTTCGGTGGCTTCGGGAATCCGATGGAACTCGTCCGCGTACATGACGCCTACCGCCCCCGCCTGACACAGCGTGCTACGTCGTAACCGAACCGATGTGATCAATCCGGAAAGCTGGTCGCGCAGGGTCGAATACCGCTCGTGGACATAGTTGCCACGGAGGAGCGTGGTGCAGAAGTGATATCTGTGATTGTGCACGGAATCGGCGTAACCCTCACGCCAGTCCTCCGGTGCCTTGTACTCGTGGAGCCAGATCGAAAACGGATCGGTCGGGGAGTCGAGCAGGCACCAGGCGAAATGGGTGGTCGTCTCACGGGATCGGCAGAGTACCGCGCTCGCCTCGTCCGGACTCAGCGAGTCCAGGTGCCGCCGGAGATCGGTGCGCAGGCCTGGTCTCGACGTCCAGTCCCGGAAGATCTCGTCGACGACTTGCCAATGCTGTGCCAGCGGCAGATCCGTCGTGCGGAGCAGCGCGGCCAGCTGGGTGAGGGGGGACAAGCGAGTGAGCAACTCAAGCTCCTCAGTTCTAGTGCTCTTCGGCGCCGAGAAATCAGGGGTTCAGCTCGGCGAGTGTGGTGAACTCCTTCCGGAAGGCGTGGAATTTCCCTTCCAGTTCGAGGAAGTTCTCTTCGGACAGGGGAGAACCGGTGATCTTTTCGTACAGGGCGAGGAAATCCGCCCTCGTCGTCGTGGTGGAGATACGGAAGTGGCGTCCGGAACGGGATTGGGAAACACGCAGGAACTCGGAGCGTTCCTTGTTGTACAGAAAGGAACCCTCGCTGAACCGCAGCGTGCGCGGATACAGCGTGGTCGCCCCGCGGATGTCGCTGTACAAGGTCACCCAAACGCTCTCGTCGAAGACTTCGAGCCGGTCCAGCGGCGGGTCGGCGACGACGGTGATGTCCACCAGTGAGCACCGGCTGCGGGCCAGGAACAGCCCGACCAGGCCGATGCTGATCTCGTCGTCGAGGCGTTTCTGGATCGTCTCGTAGTCCATGCCCGCTTCTTCGCTGCGCAGGAGATACCGCGCCCTGCCGCTGATGGCGCCCTCGTCGCGCGGGTCGGCGATGACCACGCGCAGCTCCCTTTCGGTGCGGGACAACAGCAATCGGGCCGCGGCGTGCCTGCCGGAGAAGCCGCGGAAGAAGTAGTGCCGGGCCACGTCGAGGTCTTCGGTCATGACCCGGTTGAACAACGGATCCGGATCGGCCGTCGCCTCGAAGACGTGGGTGGGGAAGAATTCCTTGTTGAGCGAACGGTATTCGGCGCTGAGCGCTTCCAGCGCGCGCCGGCTTTCCTCGATCACCGGGGTCACCATCGCGCGCTGTGACGCGGCGGCGGTGATCAGGGTCTGGCCGAAGCCGACCACCGCGGAGATCAGGGTGCCGGTGCCCAGTGAAGTGAGCAGCGTTTTACCGGCGCCGGGATCCATCATGCTGGAGATCCACAGGCTGAGGCCCGCGATGACGACCAGTACCGTGAGCAGCAGGCTCGTCCTGGTCCAGAAGATCTCTTGCAATGGGGTACGGCGGAGCCGGTCGGCTTCCGCGGGCACGGGGGTCACCTCCTTGATCCGCACCCGAACGGACGAACGCATTGCGTATCTGTTCGAGTGCGGGGAGTTACTCTACGCGCCTCGTGACCATGCCGAAATAAGAAATTCGGGGGAAAGATACCAACAGCGAACGTAACGCACGGCTATACCTTATTCGCTGCCGGGGTTTCGCCGAAACGCGGAAAAACCGCTCACGGAGCGTGGGGAAGGATGCCTTCGTACCAAGCGGGTCCGGGCTTCGCGGACGACAGTGTTTCGACAACGGCCGAAGACGGAGCGGTGTACACGGTGGGGAAGTCGATCTCTCCCTTGGCGGGGTCCAGCTTCCACGCGAGCCGCTCTACTTCCGGGGAATCTGTTCGTGAGAAAGGAAAGTGGGCGTCCGCACCGTTTTTGTTGCCCCTCGGATCGAGCCGGATCCACCGGTCCGGGCCGGTGAGATACACGGCGTTGAGCCCGTGCAGCACGCCGATCCGCTGATAGCAGAACCCGGCGGGAATGCCTTGACTGCGAAGCAAAGCGGCCAGCAGGTGGGCCTTCGCGTAGCAGAGGCCGACCCGCTCGCGCAGAACGTCGGACGCCATAAGAGTGACGCGGGAATCGGCTGCGTCCACCGTATGGGCGATCTCGTCGCGCACGAAGTGAAACATCGAACGAATCACGTCGACTTCGGTGCCGCCGGTCGGTGACAGCGCGTCAGCCGTTTCGCGGATCAGCGGATGATCGTGATCGATGACCACGTCCGCGACGAGATAATCTTCGAGCCGCTCGGATTCGATCTTCAAAGTGATTTTCACGCGGCCCCGTTCAGCACTGTGTCGACGGCTTCTTCGAGAAATTTCGGACCGGCTTCGCCGCCGCGCAACAACAGCCGGAACCAGATCGCCCCCGCGAGCAGATCCATCACGACGACAGGATCGGCGCCGGACCTCAGTTCGCCCCTCGCGATGGCGCGTTCGAAGATCGGCTCTTCGCGCGCCATGCGGTCGGCGAAGAAACTTCGCGACACGTCACCCAGTTCCGGACGGCGCGGGCCCGCCGTCAGCGTCGCCGTGACGACCGGCGCGGTCTGCTCCGAAGTCAGCAGCCGGTGGATTTGCGTCGCCACGGCGAGGAGATCGCCGCGGAGGCTGCCGGTGTCCGGGATGTCGACGGCGAACAGTCCCGAATCGCGCAGCGCCGCGGCCAAGAGCGCGTCCTTCGACGGCCACCACCGGTACAGCGTCGTCTTGTTGACGCCGGACCGGGCGGCGACGGCCTCGATGGCGAGCTTTTCGTACCCGTGCTCGGCCAGGAGTTCGAGGGTGGCGGCGAAGATCGCCTCGGCCTTGCGAGGGCCGCTTTGGATGCTCACCGGAGCACAATACAACGCACCGTTGCGTTGTGTGGCGAACGCCGGTAGTTTGCAACGCAACGGTGCGTTGCATTCAGGAGGCAAACCATGGTCCCCGTCGTCTTCGTCCACGGAATCCGGCTCAGCGGTGCCGCGTGGGCCGAGCAGCTCGAACACCCGGGCGCTTCCGCGCGAGCGATCGACCTGCCCGGGCACGGAACCCGCCGAGGTGAGCGGTTCACCCTGGCCGACGCGGTGGACGCCGTCGTCGACGGCATCGAGGAGCCCGCTCTGGTCGTCGGGCACTCGCTGGGCGGCTATGTCGCCATCGCCGCGGCCGCGAGGCATCCGGACCGGGTCGCGGGCCTCGTCGTCGCGGATTCGACCTACCTGCCCGGCAGGACACTGGAGGCGCCCTTCCGGATCGCGCACCGCCTGCTCATGCGGCTCCCGGACCGGGGAGAAGGACTCAGCCGACGGCAGTTCCGGAATGCGCTGCCACCGAAGCTCGCCGAGGCCGTGATCGGCGGCGGCATCGCGACCGAGGTGATCCCGGACGTCGCGAAGGCCTTCGCCGACTTCGACGTGCTCGCGGAACTCGGCACCTACCCGGGGCCGACCTGGCTGATCAACGGCTCGCGCGACCACTTCCGCCGCCACGAGCGCCGCTTCCTCGACGCCTGCGCCGACGGCAGGCTGATCACCGTCCCGAAGGCGGGGCACTACCTGCCGATGGCGCGCGGCGAGGAGTTCTCCCGGCTGGTGCTCGACGCGGCCCGCGGCCTGCCGTCCGGTAAATCAGGGGCGCCCGGCGGCGCCCCTCGCTAAGATGATCACCATGTGCTCCGTCATCCACACCTGGCAGGCCTTTCGCCTCCGGTCGACACGCTGACCCTGGTACCGGCCCTCGCCGACGCCAAGGTCCACGTCCACCGTTCGCCAAGGGATGACAAGGATCTTCACGATGCGCGCATCTTCGCGCCCCATTTTCGTCTTCGTTCACGGCGGCTCCAGTAACGCGCGGGCCTGGGGCCCGTTGCAGAACGAACTGGCTCTGCTCGGATACCGTTCGCACGCCGTCGACCTACCCGGTCACGGCGACCGTGCGGACAGCCCGGCCGCCTATTACCGGCAACCCCAGGACCTCGCGGCACTGGCGGCCGCTCCCTCCCCACTGCGCGGAATCACGTTGCAGGACAACGTGAAGCACGTCGTGGACACCCTGCGACGGCTCGACGGCGGGGCACCGGTCGTCCTGGTCGGCAACAGTCTCGGAGGGCTGACGATCAGCGCCGTCGCCAACGCCGCGCCGGAACTGCTCGACCGTGTCGTCTACCTCTCCGCGCTCTGCCTCGGCGACCCGGCCATGCTCACCGAGCCGTGGGACGTGGTCGACGACAACCTGCTGGACGCCCTGGCGGCGCGGATCACCGTGCCCGACGTGGACGAACCCGGTGTGGCCCGGCTGAACTGGCGTAGCGCCCACGGCGACCCGGCGTTGTTCGCCGAGCTGAAGGCCGCCATCATGGCCGACTCCAGCGACCACCAGTTCCGGCTGTTGCTGGATTCCCTGGACCCGGACGAGAGCTACGCGGTGCTCGAACCGGGAGCGTTGGTTCAGGCCGACGGATGGGGGCGGGTCCCGCACACCTATGTCCGTCTCGCTTCGGATCTCAGCATCACCCCGGCGGTCCAGGACTACATGATCCGCAAGGCCGACGAGCTGACTCCGCACAACCCGTTCGAGGTGCACACCCTGGCCTCGTCTCACGTCGGCTACTTCAGCCGGCCTCAGGTCTTCGCCGACCTGCTGACCGGTCTCGGCTGAGTTCAGTGCCCCGAGCATCCCCGCCGCCGACCGGCGGCGGGGATGCTCGGGGCTACCTCAGGCCGTGGCCCGAAGCCTGGTGATCTCCTGTGCCAACGCCTCACGCAATGAGTCGTGCCGAGGGCCCAAAGCATGTTCCGCGATCCGCCAACGATCCGCCGGGTAGAGCCAGACCGGCCGCCCGACGAGGTCCGCCGGTTCCCAGTCGTAGCGCGGCCAGACGTGCGCGTGCAGGAACGGGTCCGTGTTACCGAGGATCTCCAAGTTGACGCGACGGAAGCCAGGGTCCCGTCGTGCACAGACGTTCTCGACGGCTTCGCCGAGCACCTCCATGTCGGACAGGAACTCCAGCCGCCGCGTCCTCGGCAGATCGGTCAGCCTGCCGACGGCGGGGGAATCCGTCAGCAGGACACAGTAGCCCGGCAGGAACTGCGTATCGCCGATCACCGCGAATCCCGCGTCCAGCCGTCGCAGCACCGTCGGGTTCTCGCCACGCAGTGCCGAGCCGACCCGATCCCGTTTCCAGTCGCCGGTCATGAGTCAAGCTAGCCGACCGGGATGAGCGAGCCTTCGGCGTTGGTCGTGAACTTCATGGCCAGCCGGACCGGCGCCGGGTGCGGGGCCAGGACGATCGACGCGAACGGGGTCGAGGTCACCCCGGTCGCGTAGTTGGTCTGCAGATGCACGCTGACGTGCACGTTCCGGTCCGCGGGGATTTCGAACGTGACCGAGCCCCACGAGACCACGTACTGCCTGCCGTCGATGCTCGCGAACGGCGCGTAGTGGCGCACGGCATTGACGCTGAAGGGCGGGATGTCGACGGTGAGCAGCCGACGCTGGCCGTCGTGGTTGTCGACGTAGGGGATCACGCCGGGCTGGCTGGCCAGGTCGGTCATGCTCGGTGCTCCATCAGAATTGGTAGTAGAGGAACGGGCTGAACGTGCCGGTCGCGATCAGGATCGCCGCGTAGATCAGCCCCACGGTCATCACGCCGATCCGCAGCGCCGTCGCCGGGCGGCTCCGTGACGACTCCAGCAGCGGCCCGGTCACCGGATGCGCCGGCAGGAACACGATCGCGAGCGCGCACAGCAGGATGATCAGCCGCTGGTTGGTCACCGCGCTCTCCACGACGTCGGTGAGACCGGTGAAGTCCGGCAGCACCATGTGCCCGATCATGCCGAGCGCGTGCGGCAGGTCCTTGGCGCGGAAGAACACCCAGCCGAAGACCACGAGCACGAGTGTCAGCGCACGGCGGCCGATGCGGGCGGCCTGGGTCTTCGGGGTGACGTCGTAGCCGAAAGCGCGTTCCACGATCAGCAGCGCGCCGTGGTAGACGCCCCAGATCAGGAACGTCCACTGCGCGCCGTGCCAGAACCCGGTCAGCACGAAGACGATGCACAGGTTCCGGTACGTGTGGCCCGCGCCGGTGCGGTTGCCGCCCAGCGGGATGTAGACGTAGTCGCGGAACCAACGCGACAGCGACATGTGCCAGCGCCGCCAGAACTCGGTGATGGTCACCGACGAGTACGGCCGCGCGAAGTTCTCCGGGAGCCGGAAGCCGAGCATGCGGCCGAGCCCGATCGCCATGTCGGAGTAGCCGGAGAAGTCGAAGAACAGCTGAAGGGTGTAGCCGATCGCGCCGAGCCAGGCGATCGCGAAGGTCATTTGATCCGGTGGAGTGTTGAAGCACGCGTCCACCATCGGGCTGAGCGAGTCCGCGATGATCGTCTTCTTGCACAGCCCGAGCGCGAAGCGCGGGAAACCGGCGGCGACGTCGTCGAGGCGATGCGACCGCTGCTGGGGCAGCTGGTCGGCGATCTCGCGGTAGCGCACGATCGGCCCGGCCACCAGCTGCGGGAACATCGCGATGTACGCGGCGAACGACACCGGGTTGCGCAGCGCGCGGCGTTCACCGCGGTAGATGTCCACCACGTACGAGATGTGGTGGAACGTGTAGAACGAGATGCCGATCGGGATGACCAGGTCGGCCACCGGGAAACCGCCGCCGAACCAGTGCGTCACGGCCGCGATCTGCTGGGTCGCGAATCCCGCGTACTTCCAGATCAGCAGCATGCCGACGTTGAGGCCGATGACCCCGAGCAGCAGCCGCTTGCGCCGCCTGTTCTGCAGATCCCACGCGTTCGGTTCCAGCGCGGGCCCGGCCAGGAAGTTGACGACCATGCAGCCGATCAGCACCAGCGTGTACGGCCCGGCGCCGGTGGCGTAGAAGATCAGGCTGCCCGCGGCGACGATGCCGTTCCGCCAGCTGCGCGGGCACACCAGCACGGCGAGCAGTACCGCCGGCATGAAGTACCACAGGAACAGCGGCGAAATGAACGACATCGGTGCGGGGTCCCCCAGGGCGGTTGCGCGTTATCCGCTGGTGACCTTAGCCTGAGGCCCCCGCCCGATGTCGATGAACTACGTGTCTACGAAGTGCGGGGTCAGACACGTCCCGTGAGACGACGGCGGCGCGCCACCTCGGCCAGCAGCACCCCGGCCGCGACGGACGCGTTGAGCGACTCGACACCGGCGGCCATCGGGATCGACACGGTCGCGTCGCAGGTCTCGCGCACCAGCCGGGACAGGCCGCGGCCTTCCGAGCCGAGCACGATGACCAGCGGGTCCGCCGCGAGGTCCAGTTCGTCGATGTCGACCGAGCCGTCCGCGTCGAGGCCGACGACCATCAGGCCGTCGTCCTTCCACGCCTTCAGCTGACGGGTGAGGTTGGTCGCGACGGCGATCGGCAGCTTGGCGGCGGTGCCGGCGGAGGTCCGCCACGCGACCGCGGTCATGCCCGCGCTGCGCCGCTCCGGCAGGAGGACACCCTGCGCGCCGAACGCGGCGGCCGAACGGATCACCGCGCCGAGGTTGCGCGGGTCGGTGACGCCGTCGAGCGCGACGAACAGCGGGGTCTGCCCCGAGTTCTTCGCGACCGCCATCAGGTCACGCGGGTCGGCGTACTCGAACGGCGGGACCTGCAGGCCGAGGCCCTGGTGCATGGCCCGGTTGGTCTTGCGGTCGAGCTCCTCGCGCGGGACCTCCAGGATCGAGATGCCCTTGTCGCCCGCCAGGCGGACGGCCTCGTTGACGCGGTCGTCGATCTCGATGTTGATCGCGACGTACAGCGCGGTGGCGGGCACGTCGGCGCGCAGCGCCTCGACCACCGGGTTGCGGCCGGCGATCAGTTCCGGCTTGTCGGCCTTCTTCTGGCGCGCCTGTTCCTTGCGGTCACGCGCGTTCGACATGCGGTACGCCTTGTGCCCGGGCCGGTCCTCGGCCTTGGGGGTCGGGCCCTTGCCTTCCAGGCCCTTCCGGCGCTGGCCGCCGGAACCGACGACCTGACCCTTCTTCGTGCCGGGCTTGCGAATAGCGCCCTGGCGCCGGGAGTTGCCTGCCATCAGTGAGAATCCTTGAGCTAGAAAAGCGAGTAAGTGTCAGACTTCCTTGACGGTCCACTGTGGACCGTTCGGGGTGTCTTCCACCACGATGCCCGCCTGCTGGAGGCGGTCACGCGCGGCGTCCGCACGGGCGAAGTCCTTCTCTGCGCGGGCCTGCTGCCGTTCGGTGAGCAGCCCTTCCACGAGGTCGGACAGTGCCTGCCGGGTGGGCGTTTCGTTGCCGCCCGCCTCGGACCAGCGCGCGGAGAGCGGGTCGAGGCCGAGCACGTCGGTCATCGCGCGCACGGAGGCGGCGAATTCGAGTGCCTTGGAAGTGTCGGCCTCGTCGAGGGCGGCGTTACCGTCGCGGACCGTGTTGTGCAGCACTGCGAACGCCTGCGGGGTGGCCAGGTCGTCGTCGAGCGCGGCGGCGAACTCCTGGGGGACCTCGCCGAGGTGGACGTCACCGGCGATGCCGGCGGTACGCCGGAGGAACTGCTCGATCCTCCGGTAACCCTGGGCGGCTTCGGTGAGCGCGCCGTCGGAGTACTCGATCGTCGACCGGTAATGCGGCTGGATCAGGTAGTACCGCAGTTCGGGCGCCCGGTAGTTCTTGATCATCTCCGGGATCGACACCGTGTTGCCCAGCGACTTCGACATCTTTTCGCCGGACATGGTCACCCAGGCGTTGTGCAGCCAGAACCGCGCGAACGGGTCGCCCGCCGCGTTGGACTGGGCGCGTTCGTTCTCGTGGTGCGGGAAGACCAGGTCGATGCCGCCGCCGTGGATGTCGAACTCGGGGCCGAGGTACGTCGTCGCCATCGCCGAGCACTCGAGGTGCCAGCCGGGACGGCCGTCACCCCACGGCGTCGGCCACGACGGTTCGCCCGGCTTCGAGGCCTTCCACAGGGTGAAGTCGCGCGGGTCGCGCTTGCCCTCGCCGAGACTCTCGCCCTGCTGGACCTCGTCGGGCTTCTGGCCGGACAGGTCGCCGTAGCCGTCGAACGCCTTGACCGAGAAGTACACGTCGCCGCCGGAGGCGTAGGCGTGCCCGCCGTCGATCAGCCGCTGCATCAGCTCGACCATCTGCGTGACGTGCCCCGTCGCCCGAGGGGAGATCGAAGCGGGCAGGCAGCCCAGCGACTCGTACGCCGTCTCGAAGGCGCGCTCGTGCGTGGCGGCCCACTCCCACCAGGGGCGACCCGCTCCGGCGGCCTTGGTGAGGATCTTGTCGTCGATGTCGGTGACGTTGCGGACCATCAGCACATCGAGTCCACTGTGGACGAGCCAGCGACGCAGGACGTCGTAGTTCAGCGCGCCGCGGACGTGGCCGATGTGGGGGATGCCCTGCACGGTGGCACCACACACGTACATGGACGCCGTTCCGCTACGGGCGGGATGGAACTCCCGCACGCTCCGGGTCGCGGTGTCATAGAGGTGTAGTGCCACCCTAAAAGGGTACGGGGTCCGCGTGAGCGGCGTCGCAGTGACCGTATTACAGCACGTTATGGGTGCGCATGACACCAAGTAGGGCGTCCGGCCGCTCGGTCGTCGGCAGCGGCTCTACCAGCGCGAACGCGCAGCCGATCTCGCGTGCGGCGCCGTCGGCCTCCTCGCTGTCGCCCACCATCAGCGTCTCCGCGGGGTCGACACCGAGCCGCTCGATGGCCGTCCGGAAGATCTCCGGCTCCGGCTTCACGGCCCCGACCTCGAAGGACAGGATGAACTCGTCGACGAAGGCGTCCCAGCCGCGGCGGCTGAAGGCGGGCCGGATGTCGAAGGCGATGTTGCTCAGGACCCCGACCTTGACGTCCTTGCCCGCGACGCCCTTGAGCACGGCCTCGGTGTCCGGGTACGGCGTCCACTGGGTGGGATCGATCAGCCGGGTGTAGAGCGCGACGGCCTGGTCGGCGTGCGGGACCCCGGACTGCTTGAGGACCTCGAGGTACACCTTCCGGTGCAGCACCGGGTCGCGGTCGCGGTGGTGCCAGGCGTGCAGGTGCTCCTCGTCGAGGTCGACGACCTGGCCGACCGGCGCGGTCATCCGGCGCATCAGTTCGGTCTGGGCCTCGAGGTCGAGGTTTTCGCCCTCGTGATCGGTGAGGTCGGCGAGCCAGGTCTCATCCTGCTCGAGCCGGAAGACCGTGCCGGAGAAGTCGAACAACACAGCGCGATAGGTCACGAACCCCACCCTAGCCACGATCGTGGGGTCTTCGCCGCTCCCCGCGTGTGACATGAAGGGGACTTTCATTGCGAATTCTGCAATGAAAGTCCCCTTCATTGCACCGTCAGGCGGCGTTACCGGTGATCTTGGTGGGCGTGATCCGGACCAGCACGCGGACGACGTCCGCCGGCTCCTCCGGGTAGTCCTTGCCGAGGTACTTGTGCGAGAGCTCGTTGATCAGCTCGCGCCCGCCCTCGTCGGTCATCTCCACGGTGCCGCGGATCTCGACGTAGTTGTACGGGTTCTCCTGGTCGAACACCGACACGGACACCCGCGGGTCCCTGGCCATGTTCCGCTCCTTGAGACGGCCGCGGACGGTCGCGAAGACCACCGTGTCGCCGTCCCGCTTCGCCCACAGCACGGACGTCTGCGCGGAGCCGTCGGCGTTGAGGGTCGCGAGGACCGGGAAGTTGTTGCCGTCGAGGAGTTTCTTGGTCTCATCGTTGAAAGTCACACCCATGGCGAGAGCCTAATCAACGAACGTTCCCGGCGATCCGGTCGACTCGCAGCCGGACGATCACCCGTTCGACCTCCGGGCCTTCCGGCGGCGGGTCCTGGCCGAGGTACTTGTGGCTCAGCGCCTTCGGCAGCGTCTTCCCGGGGTCCGGCGTGATCGTGACCGTGCCCCGCAGTTGCGTGTGCCGGTACGGGTTCTCCGCGTCGGTGATCGACACGCTCGCGCGAGGGTCGCGTCGGAGGTTCCGCACCTTCAGCCTGTCTTCGGTGGCGCTGAAGACCAGATCGCCGTCGTCGAGGCCCACCCAGATGACCGAGGTCTGCGGTCCGCCGTCGGCGTCCAGCGTGGCCACGGTCGCGAAGTTCTTGCCGTCCACCAGTTCTCGGACCGGTTCGGGAAGTGTGACTGCCATGACTGCCCGAACCGGCTCCTGGCGCGGGCTATTCCTGCGAGGGCAGGAGCAACGCCGTCGCGAACGCCGCGATGCCTTCGCCGCGACCGGTCAGGCCGAGCCCGTCGGTCGTCGTCCCGGAGACGCTCACCGGCCCGCCGACGGCCTCGCTCAGCACCTTCTGCGCCTCTTCGCGGCGCTTCCCGACACGCGGTGCGTTGCCGACGATCTGGACGGTCGCGTTCCCGACGGTCCAGCCGCCCGCCTCGACCAGGCGCCGCGCCTCGGCGAGGAACTCGACGCCGTGCTTGCCCGCCCACTTCGGATCACCGGTGCCGAACACCGCGCCGAGATCACCCAGTCCGGCCGCGGACAGCAGCGCGTCGCACAACGCGTGCGCGGCGACGTCGCCGTCGGAATGCCCAGCGCAGCCGTCGACGCCGGGCCAGAGGAGACCGGCGATCCAGCATTCGCGGCCTGCCTCGATGGGGTGGACGTCAACGCCGTTGCCGATCCTCAAAGCACATCCTCTTCTTCTCCGGCCACGGCGATCGCCTCGGCCAGTTTCAGTTCGAACGAAGTGGTGACGCGCATCGCATCGGGATGCCCGGCGACGGTGTGCGCGCCGTCGAGAGACGGTTTGTCGACATACGAGAGAAAAGTCTCACGAGTGAAGCCGAGCGGGGTTTGCGCCGTACGCAGGTGTGCGCGGTCTTCGGTGCCCGTGATCACCTTCGCCGCGTCGGTCACCTTCACGGTGTCCGCCATCGGAAGTACGGGAACCACGAAAGAGAAGCCCGCACGGACCGCGTCCGCGACGGTACGGACCGTGTCCGCGGGGGTGAATGCGCGCAACGCGTCATGCACGAGGAAAACGGGATTCCCGGCGATCTCTTTTTCGACGGTGTCGAAAGCATGTTTGAGCGAGGATCCGGGTACTATCCGGCAACGCTCTTCCAAGCCGGTCAGCGCGGCCGAAAACAAATGAGCACACCGCTCGGGGGCCGCCACGACCACCAGATCGAGATCCGGCAGCGCGAGCAGCCCCCGCACAGTGTGCGTGAGTAGAGCTTCACCATTGACCGGCGCGAGAGCGAGCTCCGCGTCGGAGGCATGGTGTGGAACGGCAGTGACGAACACGATTGTGCTCATATGGACGGTGCTCATATGTGCGCGATCGTAGAGGTATCCCCCGCAGCCTCACCTGGCGTGGGACACCCGCCGGTTCAGACTGCCGCGGTTTCCAGAACTTCGTCGAGGAGGACTTCAGCCTTGTCCTCGTCGGTGCCCTCCGCGAGCGCCAGCTCGCTGACCAGAATTTGCCGCGCCTTCGCCAGCATGCGCTTCTCGCCGGCTGAAAGTCCGCGGTCCTTCTCTCGTCGCCAGAGGTCGCGCACCACTTCGGCCACCTTGTTCACATCGCCGGAGGCGAGCTTCTCGAGGTTGGCCTTGTACCGACGAGACCAGTTAGTGGGCTCTTCGGTGTGCGGAGCACGCAGAACGTCGAAAACCTTGTCCAGTCCTTCTTGCCCGACGACATCACGAACACCGACGATCTCGGCGTTGTCAGCGGGCACGCGAACCGTAAGATCCCCTTGCGCGACTTTGAGGACGAGGTACTTCTTCTCCTCGCCCTTGATCACGCGGGTCTCGATGGCTTCGATGAGTGCGGCACCGTGGTGCGGGTAGACGACGGTCTCTCCGACCTTGAAAACCATGTGTCCTCTGCCCCTTTCGCTGAATTCATCTTAGCACGTGCCGACGAGGCCCACCTAGCGGCCTGCGATCGTCGTCGCAGGTCAGCGGCCTGACGATGGTCCGCCCAGGGGTTGACAAACCCAATTCGCCCATGCTCATGCAGGTGAGAAGCGAACGATTTCCAAATCCTTTGTGGACGGTTGATCTTGGGCACGTCACCGCATTGGTGGCGTGTCAACACGCACCGGGTTCTCCGGCCGCGAAGTCGCCCGGCTAGTCTTCGCGGTGAAGAGGCCGTGAGATGGAAGGACTCCGACGTGAGGCTGCAGAATCGTCGCGTGTTCGGCGCAGGTGTGCTGGCGCTCGGCGCCGCGCTCGTGCTCGCCGGCTGCGGTGCCGGTCAGATCACCCAGACCGACTCGCAGCAGCCCGCGGTCAACGGGACGTACGCGCAGGCCAAGGACCTGGTGCTGCGGAACGCCGCGCTGCAGTTCCCGGCCGAGGGGCAGGCGTACCCGGCGGGTGCCGCCGTGCCGCTGACGCTGACCATCGTGAACCAGGGCAAGCTGGACGACGAGCTCGTCTCGGTCTCCTCCGAAGCCACCACCGGTGACGCCAAGATCTCCGGCGCCAAGGCCGTCGTCGCGAGCCACGCGCTCGTGATCGGCCCGTCCGACGCGGTCGAGTCGACCAAGGAGGTCGCTCCGACGAGCGCCCCCTCCTCGGCGCCGTCGTCTTCGGGCGCCCCGTCGTCCTCCGGTGCCCCGTCCTCCTCGGGTGCCCCGTCGAGCAGCGAGTCCGGCGCCCCGTCGTCGAGCGTCGCCGGGACGGTCACGCCGTCCGTGGGCCCGGAGCAGCCCACCGAGGTCGGCAAGGCCACGGTCGTGCTGCAGGGCCTGAAGCAGCCGCTGTGGGCGGGCCAGACGATCAAGGTCACCTTCGTCTTCAAGAACTCCGGTTCGGTCACGCTGGACCTGCCGGTCGCGGCGCCGTCGCACCCGGGTAGCCGGGAGCCCGCGCCGGAGAAGGAAGCCAAGTCCGGCGGCCACTAAGTCTTAAAGAGAGCTGAAGGGGCCCTTCACCGCATCACACGCGGCGAAGGGCCCCTTCGCTGCATCTGATGCGGGGAAAGTCCCCTTCAGCCCCCGGCCCGTGCTGCCCGGGTTTGTCGGTGGTGGCGGCTAGCCTCGCGGAGTGGTCAAGAAAGGCAGCACCTACCGCTGCGGTGAATGCGGGTACGAGGCACCGAAGTGGGTCGGGCGCTGCCCGGAGTGCCAGGCATGGGGAACGCTCGAGGAACGCGGCGACGCCCGCCCGGCGATAGCCAGGGTCGCGGCGGGCGCGCCCAGCGCCCCGGCCCGCCCGATCGGCGAGGTCGACGTCGAAACGGCTCGTGCCAAGCCCACCGGCGTCTCCGAACTGGACCGCGTGCTCGGCGGCGGGTTCGTGCCGGGCGCGGTCATCCTGCTCGCCGGGGAGCCCGGCGTCGGCAAGTCGACCCTCCTGCTGGAGGTCGCCTATCAATGGGCGGCCACCGCGGGCCGCGCGCTGTACGTCACCGGCGAGGAGTCGGCGGGGCAGGTGCGCCTGCGTGCCGAGCGCACCGGCAACGTCCACGACGAGATGTTCCTCGCGGCCGAGAGCGATCTCTCCGCGATCCTCGGCCACGTCGACGCGGTCAAGCCGGGTGTCCTGATCGTCGACTCGGTCCAGACCATGGCCTCGCCACAGGTGGAGGGCGCGCCGGGCGGGGTCACCCAGGTCCGCGCGGTCACCGCCGGGCTGGTCGCGCTGGCCAAGGAACGCGGACTGCCGATCGTGCTGGTCGGTCACGTCACGAAGGACGGCTCGGTCGCCGGGCCGCGGGTGCTGGAGCACCTGGTCGACGTCGTCCTGCAGTTCGAGGGCGACAAGCATTCGACGTTGCGGATGCTGCGCGGGATCAAGAACCGCTTCGGCGCCGCGGACGAGATCGGCTGCTTCGAACTGGTCGAGGAAGGCATCGTGGGCGTGCCCGACCCGTCGGGCCTGTTCCTGAGCCACACCTCCGAGCCGGTCGCGGGCACCGCCGTCACGGTGACCATGGAGGGCAAACGGCCGCTGCTGGGCGAGGTGCAGGCGCTGGTGTCGGCGACACAGGCCCCGCAGCCCCGCCGCGCGGTGAGCGGTCTCGATTCGGCACGCGTCGCGATGGTGCTGGCCGTGGTGGAGAAGCGGGCGGGACTCAAGGTCGGCGACAAGGACGTCTACGTCGCGACGGTCGGCGGGATGAAGATCACCGAGCCCGGGATCGACCTGGCGGTGGTGCTGGCCCTGATCTCGTCGGCGACGGACACCCCGCTCTCGCCCAAGCTCGTCGCGATGGGCGAGGTCGGGCTGTCGGGTGAGGTCCGGCGGGTGCCGAGCGTCGGGCGGCGGCTCGCGGAGGCCGCCCGGCTCGGCTTCACCTACGCGCTGGTGCCGCCGGACTCCGGCAAGATGCCGCCGGGTATCCGGGTGCTGGAGGTGGGAGACGTCGGAAGCGCGCTCAACGCCGCCAAACACGCCCGCTAGGGGCCATCGCGGTCGGTGATCTGCGTCGTCACCGTCGTCTCGTGTATCGACAGCCCCGGAAGGTCGGAATCGGACCGGTTCCGCGCGGTGCTGTAGCCCGCGACGTGCGCCGTCGCCAGGTCCACGACGAACGTCTTGACCCGGTCCGCGTCCCGGACGGAGAACGAGACGGCCGGACGCTTGTCGGGAGTGGCCGCGTTCGTCTCGAGCGTGACGCCCGGGGCGTTCGCGAGCGCTTTGCACAGTGCCACCCGGAGGTCGCTGTAGCCGTGCGCCGAACGCAGGACGCTGAGGGCCATGTCGTACATCGCGGGTGCCGTGTTCTCCGAGCCGTCCTTGCTGTCGTGGCGCAGCCGTTCGAGCAGCTTCGCCGGATCGGTGGGCAGCCCTTCGAGGAATTCCTTGCTCAGCAGCATCCAGTCGCTTCGCACAGGTCCGTCCCGCTGGGTCGAGACGGGTCCGTCCGGCGGCGGGCTCGTCGTGGTCGTCCCGGACTCAGGTGTCCCCGTCGGCCGCGGCCCCGAGCCTTCCCATCCGGTGGAGACCGTCGCGCCGGGGATCGACTCGCCTTGTGCCTTCGCCGTCTCGTAGTCGCCTTTGATCCAGCGGATTTCGCCGGTGGTGGTGAACCGCGTCCGATGCCGGGTGGACCGGTCCGAAGGCAGCCACCGCTCGACGATCTCGTGTGTCTGGTAGATCACCGTGCTCTTCCTGCCGACCCGCGTCGTCCAAGTCGACTCCGTGGAGAGCCAGTACTGCTTATCGGTCAGAGGGAGGTCGGAGCCGCGCAGGTCCTTCAGGGGGCCCGTGTCCGGGGGGAGGGCCGAGTGGGCCGCGGGGGCCTGGCCGTCCTCGCCGACGAAGGCGTTCGTCGCCACGATCCCTCCACCGGACACCAGCGCCGCCGCGGCCGCGGCCGCGATCCAGCGCCACGAGCCCGGTCGTTTTTTCGCCGGGGGCGGCGCTGTTTCGGGGAGCGGGTCGGCCTCGCCCGCGGCGCGCAGGAGTGAAGCCCTGGCGCGGGCCAGTTCGTCCTGACGGACGTCCGGTTCGGAGTGGAGATCGGCCAGCGCCTTGTCGAGTTCGGCGTCGGACCACACCTTCCTGATGTTATCGCCGTGCACTTTCGCCGTCCTCCTTTGTGGACGCTGAATTGATCTCCGGTGCGTTGGCGCGCAACCATCTTCGGATCCGGTGCAGCCGGGATCTGACCGTTCCCGCGGGAATGCCCAGCGCCTCGGCGGCCTCGCCGGGGTCCAGACCCGCCCAGGAGACCAGGAGCAGGGTGTCGCGGTCCGCGACGCTCAGTTCGGCCAGCGCGCCCGCCAGCTGGGCCGCGCGGGTCTGCGCGTCGACCCGCTCCGCGACGCGGCCGTCGTGTCCCGTCGAGACCAGGGGGTCGGCGGACGCGAGCCGGGCCGTCGCGGCGAGCGCGCGGGTCTCGGTGCGGACGTGGTGCCGGAGCAGGTTCGTCGCGATGCCGTAGAGCCACGCCCGTGCCGTCCCGGCCTCCGGGCGATACGTCTCTCGCCGCCGGAGCGCCACAAGGAACGTCTCGGCGACGAGGTCGTGCGCGGTTTCGGTGCCGACACGACGGGCGAGGTAGCGCTGCAACGGAGCCGCGTGAGCGTCGAAGAGCATGCCGAAGACGGGTGCCGGGTCGGGACCACCGAGATCCGGCCTGTCCAGCCCTCGCGAGCCCGTCTGCTCGTGATCGTTTTTCATCACCTGCACGATCGCTCTTGCCCGATGGCCCCTCGAGCGTTCATTCGATCCTACTTTCGTCGTGGGCCGTTCGGGGAAAGCGCAGGTGGAGGTCAAGACAAAAGCCACCGCAGGGGCGATCCTGTTCACTATTCACCGATAAAAAGTGAAACTGGGGAAGGATTACCATGCGCAGACTCAAGTCCGCGGTAGTCGCCGCGCTCGCGGTGTCCGCACTGATCACCGCGCCGGCCGTGGCCGTCGCCCAAGAGAAGTCCACCGATCCCGGCTTCGTGAACTCGATGGCGCCGCCCGCCAAGGTCGAGGGCGTCAAGGCGGCCGCCGAACTCAACATCCAGTACCAGATCCAGGAGACCGGCTACTGGTGCGGCCCGGCCGCCACCCGGATCGCCATCTCGGCCAAGAACGGCAACCCGCCGAGCCAGCAGCAGCTCGCCAACGAGCTCCCGACCAGCACCAACGGCACCGACTGGATCGGCCAGGTCACCCGCGTCCTCAACAACCACGTCGCGGGCGGCTGGTACGAGACCAAGGAGATGCCGAACGACCCGCCGACCCAGGCGCAGCGCGACCTCCTGTGGCGCGACATCGTGCTGGACGTCGACAAGGGCTACGCGCTCGTCGCGAACATCGTCGCCCCGGCGAACAACCACCCGCCGGGCTACCCGAACTACACGATCTACCACTACTTCACGATCATCGGCTACAACAGCGACAACATGACGGTGAAGATCGCCGACCCGGCCAACTTCGGCGGCAACCAGATCTACTGGCTCACCTTCAACCAGCTCGCCACCCTGATCCCGCCGAAGGGCTACTCGGCCTGACCCCCTCTCGCGTTTCGTCCTCTCGACGCGGTCCTTGCGCTTGCAAGTACCGCAAGTAGAGGACGAAACGCGGGTTGTACGAATCTTGTACGCGAGGGTTCGAAGATCGAGATATGCGCATCAAGACGCTCGGTCTGCTGGCCGCCTCAATGCTGGCCCTCATCGCCGCGCCGGCCCAGGCCGCCGACGGCAACCCCCTTGAGAAGACCAACGGCTTCTACGTCGACCCGAACTCCAACCCCGCCGTCTGGGTGAAGGACCACCCCGGCAGCACCGCCGACAAGATCAAGGCCGCCATCTCCACCAAGGCGGGCGCGCGGTGGTTCGGCAACTGGAGCGGCGACGTCAAGAAGGCCGTCGACGGCTACACCTACGCCGCCGACGTGGCGGACAAGCTGCCGATCCTGGTCGCCTACAACATCCCCGGCCGCGACTGCGGCGGGCACTCCGGTGGCGGCGCGGGCAGCCCCGCGGCGTACCGGACCTGGATCTCGAACTTCGCCGACGGCATCGGCGGCAAGCCCGCCGTCGTCATCATCGAGCCGGACGCCCTCGCGCAGGTCGACTGCCTGCCCGCCGGTGAGCGCCAGACCCGCCTCGACCTGCTCAAGTACGCCGCCGAGCAGTTCGCCGCGAAGGCCCCGAACACCTGGGCCTACATGGACGGCGGCAACTCGACCTGGATCCCCGCCGCCACCATGGCCGACCGGCTCAACGCAGTCGGCGTGAAGTCGATCCGCGGTCTCGCGATCAACGTGTCGAACTACAAGACCACCACCGACTCGGCCAACTACGGCCGAAGTGTCAGCGCCGCGCTGTCGAGCAAGTACGGCTACACCAAGCCGTTCGTGATCGACACGAGCCGCAACGGCAACGGCCCCAAGGGCGCCGAGTGGTGCAACCCGGCCGGGCGCAAGCTCGGGACGCCCTCGCAGACCGGCGGCGGCGCCGAGATGCTGCTCTGGGTCAAGGTGCCCGGTGACTCCGACGGCAAGTGCGGGATCGCGCCGAACGTCGAAGCCGGACAGTTCAGCTCCGATCTGGCGCTGCGCCTGATCAGCGGAACCTGACCCGCCCCGAACCCGTCGCGCCGGCTGTTCGTCTGTGACCTTCGTTCTCCCGAGAAGGCGAAGGCCACGACCCCTTGGACTGCAGCCGGCGCGACGACTCCAACCACGCGTGAAGGCCCCCTTCCCTCGGCTCAGCCGAGGGAAGGGGGCCTTCACGCGCTTCGGTAGTACGGTGACCTCAGTCACACCATCGGACCGAGGAGGACGGCGTCGTGGAGTTCCAGCTGGCGATCGGGACCAGGAAGGGGTTGTTCCTCGCCCGCGGTGAGGACAGGGAGAACTGGGAACTCTCCACGCCGAAGTTCCCGATGGAGGCCGTCCGGGCGGTCGCGCTGACCCCGTCCAAGGTCTACGCCGCCGCGGTCAACGAGCATTTCGGACCGACGATCGCGACGTCCGAGGACTTCGGCGAGACCTGGACCGAGCCGGACCACGCGCCGGTGGACTTCCCCGCCGACACCGGGACCGCGCTCGAAGGCATCTGGCAGATCGTGGTCTCGGGTGACGTCGTCTACGCCGGCGCCGAGCCGTCCGCGCTGTTCCGCTCCGAGGACGGCGGCGAGACCTTCGAACTCGTGCGCGGGCTGTGGGACCACGAGCACCGTCCACACTGGACTCCCGGCGGTGGCGGCCAGATGATCCACACGATCCTGCCGCATCCGGCGGATCCCGGGCGGATCACCGTCGCCATGTCGACGGGCGGTGTCTATCGCACCGAGGACGGCGGCAAGAGCTGGACGGCGTCGAACCGCGGGATCAGCGCGGGCTTCCTGCCGGACGAGGAGCCCGAGTTCGGGCAGTGCGTGCACAAGGTCGCGATGCATCCGTCCCGCCCCGAACGGTTCTACCTGCAGAATCACGGCGGCGTCTACCGCAGCGACGACGACACGAGGACCTGGAAGTCCATCGCCGGCGGCCTGCCGAACGACTTCGGGTTCGCCATGGTCGTCCATCCGGCCGAACCGGACACCGTCTACAACTTCCCTTTGGTGGCGGACGTTCTCCGTTTCCCGCCGGACGGCCGCTGTCGCGTCTACCGCAGCGAGGACGCGGGCGAGACCTGGACCGGGCTCGGAAACGGCTTGCCGGACAAGGACTTCTACGCCGGTGTGCTCCGGGACGGAATGTGCGTCGATCAAGAGGCGGGGATCTACTTCGGCACGCGGTCCGGCGAGGTGTGGGCCAGTCCCGACGAAGGCGATACCTGGCATCAGGTGGCCGCACATCTTCCGGACGTGTTGTGCGTACGGGCCCAGGTGGTCTAGGTGGTCCGGGTCCTGCTGCCCGCGATGCTGCGGCCGCTCGCGGGCGGAGCGGGGACGTTCGAGGTCGACGCCCCGACGCTCGACGCCGTACTCGACTCGCTCGGTGCCGAGTTCCCCGCGCTGGAACGCCGTCTGCGTAACGAAACCGGGGTGCTGCGGCGCTATGTGAACTTCTACGTGGACGGTGAGGAGTGCCGTCGGCTCGACGGCGCGAAGACCTCGCTCGCCGGGGCGGAAGAGGTCCAGATCATCCCGTCGGTCGCGGGCGGCTGAGTGTCAGGAAAGGGGCTTTCAGGACGAAATTCGTCCTGAAAGCCCCTTTCATGACATGGGGTTCGCGCTACTGGGAAAGCAGGTTCGCGCAGCGGATCAGCCCGATGTGCGAGTACGCCTGCGGGTGGTTGCCCAGCGAGCGCTCCGCGATCGGGTCGAACTGCTCGGGCAGCAGGCCGGTCGGGCCCGCGGCGTCGACGATCTGCGTGAACAGTTCCTCGGCCTCGGTGCGCCGCCCGGTGAGCAGGTACGCCTCGATGAGCCAAGCCGCGCAGATGTGGAAACCGCCCTCGCCGCCGGGAAGGCCGTCGTCGCGGCGGTACCGGTACACAGTGGACCCGCTGCGCAGTTCCGCCTCGATCGCGGTCACCGTGGACTGGAACCGCGGGTCGGCCGGATCGATCAGCCCGGTCAGCCCGACGAACAGCGACGCGGCGTCGAGATCCGTTCCGTCATACGCGGTGGTGAAGGCCTGGACCTCTTCGTTCCAGCCCTTGTCCAGCACGTCGGCGGCGATCTCGTCGCGCAGCGAAGGCCACGCGCCCGGCACCTGACGGCCGTAGACCTCGCCCAGCTTGATCGCCCTGTCGATGGTCACCCAGCACATCACCCGCGAGTACACCCGGTGGCGCGGCACGTGCCGCTCCTCCCAGATGCCGTGGTCCGGCTCGTTCCAGCGCCGCGTGACGGCCTCGGCCATCGCGCGCACCATCTGCCAGTCTTCGTCGCGCAGTTCACCGCGCGCCGCCGCCAGTGTCTGCACGAGTTCGACGACCGGGCCGAAGACGTCCAGCTGCACCTGGTGGTTCGCCAGGTTGCCGACGCGAACCGGCCGCGAACCGGCGTATCCGGGCAGCGACTCGATGACCGCTTCGGCACCGATCACGCTGCCCGCCAAGGTGTACAGCGGGTGCAGCCGTTCCGGACCGGCCAAAGTGGACAGTACGCCGTGCAGCCAGCGGAGATAGCCTTCGGCCTCCTCGGTCGAGCCGAGGTGGACCAGTTCGCGCACGGTCATGGCCGCGTCGCGGATCCAGCAGTACCGGTAGTCCCAGTTGCGGACGCCGCCGATCTCCTCCGGCAGCGACGACGTCGCCGCCGCGAGCACGCCGCCGGTGTCGGTGTTGACCAGCCCGCGCAACGTCAGCGCCGAGCGGCCGACGAGGTCGGTCTGGACGCTGGGCAGCTTGAGCGTTTGCGCCCAGGTGCTCCAGTAGTCGCCCGCGCGGGACCGTCGCTCTACTTCGGACAGTTCGTGCGCGGCGAGATCCGAGGTGCCGCAACGGAGTTCGAGCACCACCGGGTTCTCCGGTGACGGGGTGACGAGCGCGGTCGCGGTGTCGTTCATGCCGTCGGAGGTGATCTCCCACTCCACGCCGGGCGAACGCAGCGCGAACGGCTCCGAGGTGCCCTGCACCAGGATCCCGTCGCCGTTGGCGACCAGTTTCACCGGCACGCCACCGAATTCGGGCCGGGGCGCGAACACGATCTCCGCCGACGTCTCACCCGAGATCACCCGGACGAGATCCGTGCGGTGCGCGGGGCTCTCCGGCTCGATGTAGTCGGTGACGAGCAGCCGGGACCAGCGGGTCTCGACCGTCATCGTGTTCGGCAGGTAGCGCTGCCCGAGCGGCAGGCCGTTGCGGTGCGGCTTGATCGAGAAGTGCCCCGCGCCGGCGCCGCCGAGCAGGTCCGCGAACACCGCGGGCGCGTCGGGGCCGGGGTGACAAAGCCAGGTCAGCCGGGCGTCCGGCGTGACCAGCGCGACCGAACGTTCGTTGGCCAGCATGGAAAGCCGCTCGATCGGCGGCGCCTGCTCGCCGTAGAGCCAGTTGCGGCGCTCTTCGAGCAGGAAGGCGAGCGCCATCGCGACGTCGACGGTGTCCGGGACCCGGTACTGCGCGAGGCTTTCGCCCTCGCCGACCTTCACACCGAGGTCCGGGCCGGAGATCCGGGCGAACGCCTTCTCGTCGGTGACGTCGTCGCCGAGGAAGATCGCCGCCGTCGCGCCGACCTGGTGGCGCAGGGTGTCCAGCGCGCGGCCCTTGTCCGTCTGGACGACCGCGAGCTCGACGACCTCCTTGCCGTCGGTGGTGGACACGCCCTCCCACTGGGAAGGTCCATTGTGGACATCGCGAAGGACGCGGCGGCCCGCCTCGTGCTCGGCGCGGCGGACGTGCACCGCGATGCTCGCGGGCTTGACCTCGAGTGAGACACCCGGCACGTCGAGCACCAGGTTCTCCAGCTCGGCTTCAAGCCGTCTGTGGAGCTCGCGGGCCTTTTCGTCGAGCGCGTGGATGAAGCCGATGTCGAACTCGGACCCGTGACTGCCGACCAGGTTCACCTCGGCGGGAAGACGGGACAGGGTGGCGAGATCGCGCAACGCGCGGCCGGAGATGACCGCGGTGGTCGTCTCGTGCAGGCCGGCCAGCGACCTGAGCGCACCCACCGATTCGGGCAGCGGACGGGCTTCGTCCGGGTTGGCCGTGATCGGGGCCAGCGTGCCGTCGTAGTCGCAGGCGACCAGCAGCCGCGGGGTACGCGCGACCTGGACAATCGCGCGCCGCAGCTCGGCGGGCAGTGCCTCGGCGGTCAACGATTTCTCCTCGGGAACTATGCGGGGTATGGGGGAAGTCTCAGTCCGTCGATTCTCCGCCGAGCGCCTGGAGGAACGAGCGCGCCCATCGGTCGACATCGTGCGTGAGGACCTGTCGACGCATGGCGCGCATACGGCGGCGTCCCTCTGCGGGGTCGAGCGTAATGGCAGTCTCCAGGGCGTTCTTCACCCCGTCCAGGTCATGCGGGTTGACCAGGAGCGCACTGGTCAGCTCGGCCGCGGCGCCGGCGAACTCGGACAGCACGAGCGAGCCGCCGAGGTCGTGGCGGCAGGCGACGTACTCCTTGCAGACGAGGTTCATCCCGTCACGCAGGGGAGTGACCACCATGACATCGGCCGCCGAGAAGAACGCGGCCAGTTCCGTCCGGTTCACGGACTGATGCAGATAATGCACGACCGGGTGACCCACGCGGGCGAATTCGCCATTGATCCGCCCGACCATCTGCTCGATGTCGCCGCGCATCCGCTGGTAGTGCTCGACGCGCTCGCGGCTGGGCGTGGCCAGCTGGACGAACGTGACGTCCTCCGGGCGGACGCGGCCTTCGTGCAGCAACTCGTGCAGGGCCTGCAGCCGCAGGTCGATGCCCTTCGTGTAGTCAAGCCTGTCTACGCCGAGCAGGACCTTCTTCGGATTGCCCAGATCACGCCGCAACTGGGCGGCGCGTTCGGCGACGCCCTTGGTCTTGGCGAGTTTGTCGAGACCGACGGCGTCGATGGAGATCGGGAACGCGCCGACCCGCACCGTCCGGTCGCCGACCTGCATCAGGCCGGGACGGGTGCGGATGCCGACCGCGCCGCGGCTGGATTCGAGACCGGCCAGCTGCCTGGCGAGCCAGAGGAAGTTCTGTGCGCCACCCGGTCGGTGGAATCCGACGAGGTCGGCGCCGACCAGGCCGCGGACGATCTCGGTCCGCCACGGCATCTGCATGAACAACTCGACCGGGGGAAACGGGATGTGCAGGAAGAACCCGATCCGGAGATCAGGGCGCAGTTCGCGCAGCATCGCCGGGACCAGCTGGAGCTGGTAGTCCTGGATCCACACGGTCGCGCCCTCGGCGGCCACCTTCGCGCTCGCCTCGGCGAAGCGCCGGTTCACCCGGACGTAGGACTCCCACCAGCTCCGGTCGAACACCGGCCGCGCCACCACATCGTGGTAAAGCGGCCAGAGCGTCGCGTTCGAGAAGCCCTCGTAGTAGTCGCGGACGTCGTCCGAAGTCAGGGAGACCGGGTGCAGGACCAGGCCGTCGTCGTCGAATTCCTCGACCTCGACGTCGGGTACACCCGGCCAGCCGACCCAGGCGCCCTTGCGGGACCGCAGGAACGGTTCGAGCGCCGACACCAGCCCGCCGGGGCTCGCCGTCCAGCGTCTGCTCCCGTCGGCGGTCCGTTCGAGGTCCACCGGGAGCCGGTTCGCCACCACCACGAAATCCGCGGATGCCGTTCTGCCCGTCTCGGAGTTCACTTCGTCCACCAGCCGCTCCCTCGAAATCGCGGGTCGCTGCCCTAGGGAAGGACCCTATCGCGAGCTCGCGAGACGGCCGGTCGTCGCGCGATCACTCCAAGCGTCGCTCGGCGGGTTCCATCGGCCCCGCCATCCGCGGCCCGGCGAACTTGCGTTCGAGCCTGCCGAGCCCCGTGCGCACCGGCTGCGCCAGGTACTCGCCGAGGACCACACCCGCTGCCAGGGCAAGCCCGATCGCGACCGCGGTCATCAGCGTCGAGATGTTCCCGCCCTGTTCGACGCCCAATTGGTATAGACCACGATAGGTGGAGAGGCCCGGAAGGAGGGGCGTGATGCCGGACACAGCCACCACGAGCGGGGTCACCTTGAGCCGCCTGGCGAGCACGCCGCCGCAGAAACCCACCAGCGTCGCGGCCATCGCGGACGAGCTGACCGCCTCGAAATCGGTCAGCATCAGCGCGCCGTACACCGCGCCGCCGATCGCCCCCGCCGCTCCCGCGACGATCATCGCGCGCATCGTCGAATACGACGCGAGCGCGAAGCAGGCGGACGCGCCGATGCTGCCGACGACGATGATCGGAAGTTGTTGCGGCGTCGAGGAGACCACTTCGGGCAGCGGTGTCAGCGGCAGGCCGAGCAGCAAGGCGATCTTGAGGGCGAGCACCACGCCCGCGATCAGCCCGGCACTCATCAGCGCGGTTTCCATCGTGCGCCCGGCCGCCGTGACGTAATAGCCGGTGATGGCGTCCTGCACGGCGGAAACCGTGGAGAGACCGGACAGCAGCACGGTGACGGCCGCGGCGACGACCAGCGTGGGTTTGTTCGTGGTGAGCAGGTTGCTGCTGACTATCGCCATCGCGGACAGGGTCGCGACCAGGCCGCCGATCACCTGCTGGAAGAAGAACGGCAGCGCGAAGCGGTTCAGGAAGCGGCCGAGCCGGTCGATGACGGCACTGATCACCATCGCGACCAGCGCGACGTCGATGCTGCCGCCGAGGATCAGGGTGATGAACCCGGCCAACCCGCCCCAGGCGGCCGTGGCCACCCAACGGGGGTACGGGTGCGGCGCGGTCGTGATCCGCTGGAGTTCCTGCTGGGCCTCTTCGGCGCCGATGTTCCCGCGGACGATCCTGCGGACCAGCGTCTCCGTCTGGGTGAGCCGCGTGTAGTCGAGACTGCGCGAACGGACCACGCGCAGCGCCGTCACCGGCGCCATGTCGGTGCCGCGGTGGCAGGTGACCGTGATCGACGTGAAGATCACGTCGACCTCGCAGTGCGGGAGACCGAGCGCGGAGGTCAGCGCGATGATCGTCGCCGTGACGTCGGAAGCGCCGGCGCCGCTCGACATCTGGACCTCGCCGATGCGCAGCGCGAGATCCAGGACGAAGTTGACAGTCGAGTCGTCGGGCGGCTTCGGACCCATCGCCTCGTCGCCGTCGACGGCGGGCTGCTCGGCCGTCGGGGCTTCGAGGATCTGCCAGGCGCGACGCCGCAACAGGTTCGGCCGGTGCGAACGAGCCTGGTGGATCGATCGCTCACCGTCACGCTGACGCGGGGCTTCCAGTAACCATTCGCCACGTTCGGGTGTTTCGTCCTGGTTCCTGTCGTCACCGCGTCTGCCGCTCTGGGCCCCCTTGGTGTGCTCGTTGATCTTCATGATCGATCCACCTCCTCACTCGGTTCGTAGGGTTGTGCGGTCCGTTGTTTCAAAGGACTTTCCCGAGGACCATCGGGCCCGGCGGCCTGACCGTTGCAGGTAACCCGAAGTGGCGTCCACCACGTCCGATGAAGATCATCGCGGCCCCGCCGGTTTACGGCACACTTCATGCCATGGCGTCCTCTGTGAGCAGGCGTTCCGTCCTTCGCGCGGCCGGTGTGACAGCGGCCGGAACAGCGGCCACGTTCACCCTTTCGGGTGCATCTAACGGGGCGGAGAGCCCGGTTTTCGCGCACGGCGTGGCCTCGGGCGACCCGATGCCCGATTCGGTGCTCCTCTGGACCCGGGTCACGCCCTCGGCCGAGGCCGTTCCGGGATCCGGAAAAGGGCCGTCGGCGGACGTCCGGTGGGAGGTGGCCGAGGACGCCGGATTCGCGCACGTCGTGGCTCGCGGTCACGCCCGGACCGGACCCGAACGCGACCACACGGTGAAAGTGACGGCGGGCGGGCTCTGCGCGTCGACGGCGTACTACTACCGGTTCACGTCGCGCGGGAAGGTCTCGCAGATCGGGCGGACGCGCACCGCTCCCGCGCACGAAGACGACGTCGCGAGGCTGCGGTTCGGCGTGGTCTCGTGTGCGAACTGGGCTGTCGGTCACTTCGCCCCCTACGGCTATCTGGCCGGCCGCGACGATCTTGACGCCTTCCTTCACCTGGGTGACTACCTCTACGAAGGGAATCCCAATCCTGCGAACGATCTCCGGCCCTCGGTACCGCCCAACGAGTTGATCACCCTCGCGGACTACCGGCAACGCCACGCGATGTACAAGACCGACGAACACCTCCGGCGGCTGCACGCCCGCCATCCGATGGTCGCGACCTGGGACGATCACGAGGCCGCGGACAACGCTTGGTCCGGCGGGTCGCCGTCACACGATCCGGCGACGGAAGGCAGTTGGCGCGACCGGATGCGGGCGGCGCACCAGGCGTACTTCGAATGGATGCCGGTGCGGCATCGCGGTGACCGGCTGTACCGGCGGCTGAAGTTCGGGAAGCTGGCAGACCTCACCATGCTGGACTTGCGGTCCTACCGGACCGAGCAACCCGGTCCGGCGGCGGAGCCGGACGGCACGATCCTCGGCGCCGAGCAGCGGCAGTGGTTCCTGGAGGGCCTGGCGCGCGGGACGGCGTCGTGGAACGTGATCGGGAATTCGGTGATGGTCACGCCGATCAAGGTCCCCGCGCTGCCCACCCGCGAACAACTCGCGCTCGGCGACCTCCTCGACGGCCAGCCGACGACGGTGAACACCGACCAATGGGACGGCTACACCGCCGACCGCCGCCGGGTGCTGGACGCCATCGCCGCGCAAGGCCGCGGCAACACGGTGTTCCTGACCGGCGACGTCCACTCGTCGTGGGCGAACGACGTGCCGCGGGACGGGACGAGCGTCGCGGTCGAGTTCGTCTGCCCGTCGGTCACCTCGGACAACATCGACGAGCAACTCGGCGTCCCGCCGCGGACCGGCTCCCTGAAGGTCGAGGCCGCGATCCGCGCGCTGAACCCGCACGTGCGTTTCGTGGAACTCGACTCGCACGGCCCCGGCGTCCTCGAAGTGACGCCGGACGCCGTCCGGATGACCTGGTGCTACGTCGCCGACCGCCGCGACCCGGCGACCGCGGTGACGTTCGCGCACGCCTTCCGGACGGTGGCCGGGGAACCCTGGGTGCGCCCTGCGAACGGCTGAGCGGGCGCCGATATACTGGGTGTGCCTGGGGGTGACTCCGGGCAAGGCCGCTATAGCTCAGCTGGTAGAGCATCTGTCTTGTAAACAGAAGGTCAGGGGTTCGAGCCCCCTTGGCGGCTCCCTTTCGAATGATCGTCGACCTGTCCGTCGAGGGCCTGAGGCAGTAGTCGCGTCAGCTCTCTTCGGCGGTGGCGCTACAATGAGTCACGTATCGTGAGGCCGTTCAGACTGTATGGAACCTGTCGGAATGTGGCCTTGGGCGGGCCACCGAAAATGAGGCGAGCCGAGCACCTGCCAGCGGGCATGACGTGCCCCTCCGCGGGGTGAATTGCTCCTGAGCTCGCCGGTGATTGGGTCCTCGTCACCGCGGTTGAGGAATCCACTCGACAGGCGACTCCGATGCGTGACACCAAAACCAGCTCCGCCGCCGCGACGGTGCCTCATCTGGCAGACCTCGTGGTGGGGGTGTGACACCACCCGATGACCTCGAGACCGTTCTGGCTCACCTGCACCGCGCGGCCGCTGACGGGCAGCACCTCGGCGCCATCGCCTCCCTGCGCATCGCCGTGCTTCTCGGTCTGGATGTGCTGACCATCGACCTGATCAACGTCACCGGAACCCTGGAATTGGTGTGGTGCGACCCCGCCGAAGGGCCAGGGCCCGAGCTGGACGACCTGCAATTCACCCTCGGTGACGGTCCCACTCTGGAAGCCGTCCAGCACGGCTACACGGTGACCGAACCCGATCTGGTCGCCACCGACCAGGCCCGCTGGCCGTTGTTCCTGCCCGCCGCGATGCAGAGCCCCGCCCGAGCCGTCATCGCCGCCCCGCTCCGAGCCCGCGGCAGGACCATCGGAGCTCTTACCGGTTACCGCGCCACCTCCGGCGCCATGACCTCATCGCAAGCTCGGGATTTCCATCGTGTCCGGCAAGGGCTGCTGCCCCTTCTCTTGCGGAGCGCGCAGAACTCGGCCACTGGTGACTCCGGCCTCCGCCGCTACCGCGAAGAAGTCCAGCAAGCCGCCGCCTTCCTCGCCGCCGGCCTCGCCATCCCGCCTGAGCAGGCACTCGCCCGATTACGCGCACGCGCCTTCTGTCACGACCGCTCCCTGACCGACATGGCCCGTGAAGCGCTCACCCATCGCCTGCGACTGGACGACCACAACTTCTAGGCCACCGAACAGTGAAGCGGAGAACCCGCGGATCAGGGTGTGCCGCGACGTCGTGGCGGCACACCTGGCCCGGCGGGGTTATTCGTTGGCGCGGAGTTCGGTGTTCTGGCGTTGGGATTCGTGGAGCTGGTCTTCGAGGGAGACGATGCGGCAGGCGGCGTCCACGGCGGTGCCCTGGTCGACCAGTTCCCGCACGCGTGCGGCGATGCGCAACTGGTGGCGGGAGTAGCGGCGGTGCCCGCCCGCCGAGCGCTGCGGTGTGATCAGCCCGGCTTCGTCGATGCTGCGCAGGAAGTTCTGGGTGGCGCCCAGCATGTCCGCGGCTCGGCCCATCGTGTAGGCGGGGTAGTGGTCGTCGTCGAACTTGTCGGCCCCGTCGGAAACGGTGGCGGGGGTCTCGCGTTGGTCAGGAATCATTCCACCTCCACATCACAAGGGACCCCGGGCGCCAGTGCGGCGTCCGGGGTCCCAGGGGTTGGGTTTCACCATTGTCTACCGGCCGTGAGGCCGGTGTCCTGCATCCGCGGTGTCCGTCCGAGAGGCGGACGACGCGGAGATCGCTGATTCGTAACCGAGAACCACCTTCCAATCCGATGACCCTGCGGTACCCGCGCGGCACTACTGCCCAGCCGCTGCGGGCGATCCAATGATGTTCCCTGTCCCTTCTTTCCTGTGTTTCTCTCTTGCCGGGTACTGCCTGTACTGCGATTTCCTGGGGCGTCACCGGCTGGAACCCTTCCACTGATCGGTCCCAGCACGCGTCACGCCGCTGGTCACTGCCCGGAGCCCCGTCGGTGATCGGCTCCGGCCACCTGACCGGTACTGCACCTACTGACTTGCCACTGCATTACTGCACTTGCTACTTACTGCACTTGCCACTGCTTACTGCACTACTTCGCCGGGATCGGCCTTGCTGCTTACGTCTTCACTCCTCGATCCCGGTACTTCTCCGGTCACCAGCCGAAACCTGTTCACTGATTGGCTTCGTCCTGCCTGACCGCCTTGTCTCACTTCGCGGGTAGTTCCGTCATCTCCCGCGCCTGCTTGACGTTGTCTCTCTCGGTACAAGGAGAACAGTACACACACCCGAGGTTGAATGTCTACCCCCGCCACCATAGATTTGCTCTTGCCGCGGCGTGGAAGAATGTCTGCGCGGCGGATCCGCAGGTCAACGCGGGGTGGCGATGGGTGACATCACTCGAAAGGGCAGACCGGAATGACCGACTCGACCGCGCGGCAGGATCCGTTCGGCCTGACCGGGGTGCGCGACCACCAGGAGTACGCCGACGCGCTCAAACGCCTGCTAGATCAGGGGCGCCGCGAACGCTGCGTCGCGTTGCTGTCGGAGACCGAGGCCCATGTCGTGGCGGAACTGCTGGGCCAGTACGCCCTCCACGACCCCGCCGGGCATCTCAACCAGCTCGCCGCCACCCTCGCCGCACGCCTCTACAGTCGCCTCGGCGCCTGAACCCCCAGTCCGGTCGGTGTGCGGGGCCGCTGGGTCTTCCCGGATGGTGAGCGGTCTTCGTCGCCGGTTCTGGCAGGCGAGGCGACGGCCGCCGAGCGTGAGCTGTGGATGATCAGTCGTTCGTGCAGCCGGGTGATCTGCAGTGGCCGCCAGACCGCGCGCGTGGTGGCGACCAGCCGGAGGTCGGTGTGCGGGGCGGCTTGCCGCTGGGCGGCGAGGAGGACCTCCAACCCGGTGGAGTTCAAGAACCGGACGAGGCTCAGGTCCACGATCAACCGTCGCGGCCGGTGGCTCAACGCCGCCTCGATCGCTTGGCGTGCCGCGGGGGCGGTGTGCAGGTCCAGGTCGCCGTCGACGACGAGCACCACCGCCCGGCCGAGACGTTCCACCGTCACGGCCAAAGGGGGAGAACGGTGCGCCCGAGCCTCGTGGACGTCGTCGGGTTCCTCGATGGCCGCGCGAACGGCACCGAGGTTCGTCCTGTCTGCCGAGGTTGCGTCAAGCGGCGCGCGGCCCGCCTTCAGGCGATGCGACCGGCGAAGATCGAGCGTTATGAGTTTCACGATCCAGGCTCCAGACCAGGCCGTCATCGCTGAAGCTCGGCGTGCGGAAGATCGGGCGCACGGCAGAGGGACAGATGCGGCCAGTGTGACGGTCGATCGTCGCGAGGGCGGTGTCTGGGCACTCCGGCGCTGTCGTCGGCCAGTCTACGCGCCGACCAGGCCAAAGAACCTGTTCCCGGACCGTTTTCGGGTCGGAGGTACCGGTCTCGCATCGGCGGGCCCGGCACCGGGCTCAGGGTCTACGCTGGCCAGTGTCATCCGATCGGCCGCCCGGAATCCGCGGAACGGATCGTGGCGTGTCCGGTTTCGCCCGGGACCCTGGCGTCGCAGGCTCGAATCGCTTGCTCTGCCAAGGAGTCGTCATGGGCATTCTCGCTGATCGTCGGTACACATGGTGATTCTCGAAGTCCTTTGTGGACTCTCCGCGAGGTGTGCGGACGAGTTCCGCTGACAGGGCCGGCAAGCCGTCCGCAGCGCACGAGAGGCCCGCTCATGGCCGATCCCCGGCACGAGCCGGAAGTTCCCGATGACGCCCGGCCGGTGGTGCCGCGCCTGTTGCGGGTGGCCGCGGAGCTGGGGTGGCGGCTGCTCGTCGTCGGCGCGACCCTTTACCTGCTGGGGCTGGCCCTCGGCTACCTCGCCGCGGTGGTCGTGCCGGTGTCGATCGCCCTCCTGCTGGCCGCGATGCTGGCCCCGGCGGTGACCTTCCTCGTCCGTCACCGGATCCCTCGCGGCCTCGCCGTCGTGATGGTCCTGATCGGCGGGCTCGCGGTGCTGGGCGGCCTGCTGACCTTCGTGGTGCTCACCTTCGTCAACGGGCTTCCCGCCTTGCGGGTCCAGCTGACGAAGAGTGTCGACGCCGTGGCGAACTGGCTCACCACCGGTCCGCTCCACCTCAGCGCCGCGCAGCTGCGCGATTCGGTCAACGAGCTGGTGACCACGCTGACCAACTCCCAGACCGGGTTCACCGCCGGCGCGCTGACCACGGCCGCCACCGTCGGCGGCGTGCTGGCGCAGGCGTTGCTCGTGTTGTTCGTCTTGATCTTCCTGCTCGCGGACGGGCCGGGGATCTGGACGTTCCTGTTGCGTGCGGTGCCCGCCGGAACGCGGACCCGGGCCGACGTCGCCGGGCGGCGAAGCCTGGCCGCGCTCGTCAGTTACGTACGCGCGACGATCGCGGTGGCCACGGTGGACGCGGTCGGCATCGGTATCGGCATGGCCGTACTGGGTGTCCCGCTGGCCATTCCCTTGTCGGCGCTGGTGTTCCTCGGCGCGTTCGTGCCGATCATCGGCTCGGTCGTGGTGGGCACGGTCGCGGTCCTGATCGCGCTGGTCTCCAACGGGCTCGTCCCGGCGCTGATCCTGCTCGGCGTCGTTCTCGTCGTCCAGCAACTGGAAAGCCATCTGCTGCAACCGATTCTGCTCGGCCGGGCGGTGAGGCTCCACCCGCTCGCGGTGGTGCTCGCCATCGCGACCGGGCTGCTCGTCGGCGGTATCGCCGGGGCGCTGCTGGCCGTTCCCCTCTTGGCGGTGCTCAACTCCGCCATCCGGTCTTTGCGCAGCGAGGCCGACGAACACGTCGATCCGGCCGACGTCCACGCGAGCAGGCCCGCGGAGTCCGGCCCGCCCGAACCCGGCCTCGACCGGGAACCCGAACTACGGCAAGGAGATCCCCCGTGACCACGACGACCCGAGAACTCGATCGAGCCCAGGTGGAGCTCATCGGCAAGGAACTGGATTCGCTGCGCCAGCGGGTGGTGGCGGATCTCGGCGCGGAGGACGCCGACTACATCCGCCGGGTCGTCGCGGTGCAACGGCTCAGCGAGGTTTCGGGCCGGGTGCTCCTGTTCGCGGGCTGGTTCCCGCCCGCGTGGTTCGCCGGTGTGGGCGCGCTGGCGTTGTCGAAGATCTTGGACAACATGGAGATCGGGCACAACGTCCTGCACGGTCAGTACGACTGGATGAAGGACCCGACGCTGAACTCGCGGACCTTCGAATGGGACATGGTCTGCCCCAGCGAACAGTGGCGCAGCTCGCACAACTTCATGCACCACACCTACACCAACATCCTCGACAAGGATCGCGACGTCGGTTACGGCATCATCCGGATCACCGAAGACCAGAAGTGGAATCCTTACTACCTCGGCAATCCGCTCTACGCGGCCGCGCAGGCACTGTTCTTCGAGTACGGGATCATGCTGCACGACCTCGAAGCGGACCGGATCGTGCAAGGTCGCCGGTCCTGGGCGGACGTCCGCCCGTTGCTCGGCCCGATGCTGCGCAAGGTGGCGCGGCAGGCGGGCAAGGACTACGTGCTCTTCCCCGCGCTGACCGGTCCGCTGTTCCCGGTGACCCTGGCGGCGAACGTCAGCGCGAACCTGATCCGCAACCTCTGGGCCTTCTCGATCATCTTCTGCGGTCATTTTCCCGACGGTGCCGAGGTTTTCACCGAGGAGGAGAGCGAGAACGAGAGCAAGGGGCAGTGGTACCTGCGCCAGATGCTCGGCTCCGCGAACATCACCGGAAGCCCGCTTTTCCACCTGCTGTCCGGGAACCTCAGCCACCAGATCGAACATCACCTGTTCCCGGACATCCCGTCCCGCCGCTATCCGCGGATCGCCGCGGAGGTCCGCGCGGTCTGCGAGAAGCACGATCTGCCCTACAACACCGGCTCCCTGTCGAAGCAACTCGGCTCGGTCGTTCGCAAGATCTTCCGTCTCGCTTTGCCGTGACCCGCTGTCACGCTCCTGAGGCGGGCGGGGCCGGGGTTTGCCGCAGCGCGCGGTTGTGGCGTGGTTCGGTGCGGGTTTTCGCGTGGTCGACCTGGCGGATCATGTCGGTGCGGACCTCGTTGAGGGCAACCGGCAGGTCCGGTGCGGACGAACCGGCCACCAAGTGCACGCCGGGCAGGCGGTGGATCCGGCATTCGAGGGTGAGCTGCTGCCCTGTGCCGTGCCGGTCTTTGACGCTGATTTCGAGATCGACCTGGCCTTCGTGGAAGGAGCGCAGCCTGGAACCGAGCGCGGCCAGCCTTTCGGCGACCCAATCGTGTTCGGAGGCGGAGAATCCGGTGCCGAGACGGAGCCGTTCGACGATCAGGCTCTGGTCCTGCCGGTCGGCGGTCATGTCGTCTTCTTCCCGTTGGTCGAAAATAAACAGTCCTCAGTGGACTGAGTCTCGTTCTTTCTCACGCGGGTGGCCGGATACAGCCCACTGTACGCCGATTTCCGTGGCGGAATCCGGAGCAGGTGAATTATTGCCGCGCTGCCACGCGATTTCCTCTGTACAATGGAAACGCCGAGAGTATTCCGCGCGTCGGAGAACGACCGATGTCACTTTCTGTTCTTCACCGACGCCGGCCCTCCTGGCCGGAGACCGGAGCCGAATATGCGTGCCGACGCCCGCACCCCGGAAACCGCCGAACGGCTGAGGCTCAAGCCCCGCAACTCGGAGAGCGGTTTCGTCGACGGCGCCTGGTGGCCGCGGTCGCGTGACCTGACGACAGAGGTGCCCGAACTCACCACCGCGCTCAACGGCCGGATCGGTCCGGTGTGGCGGGTGGCGTTCCCGCCGTCGGGCTGGGCGGTCACGGTCCGCGAGCTGATCTGCCAGGGGAGGCTGGTCAAACTGGAGGGAATCGACTCGCAGAACGTCCACGTCGTGCACGTGACCGGTGGGAACATGCGCCGGGTCACTCTCCTGGTCGTCCCGCCGGAGGCGGACCCCGCCGCCGCCGAGGGAGTGCTGGTGGCGGCCTCCGGGCAGAACAGTGTGGCAGGCCCGGAGGCACTCCTCGACGAGTTCGGCGCGCGGCCCGCTCCGGAAAACGCCCTCGCCCGCTGGGAATCCGAGGGCGGGCATGGTGACGTCGCCGGAATATGACGACGTCTACGACCTGGCGCTCCCTTGACGGCTCAAGAGCGGATTCCGCCGGTCTTGCTCATCCGGCGTGGGCTGGTTCACGAGCGCCGCACTGAGGGTGCGGGCGGTGCGGGCGACGGCGTCGGACACGCCGCCTGGCGGCCGCGGCACGGCGATCACGGCCGCGATCGAACCGACCGTTTCACCCGTCGGCAACCTGACCGACGCTTCGGTGACAACGAGGCCGTGCTCGGATTGCCAGTCCGGGGAGAAGTGGCCGGTACGTTGCGGCACGGTCGATCCCGGCCGTAGCAGGAGATCGTGCTCCGGCCGGATGAGGCTGGCGGCGGCGATCAGGATGCGCCCGTCACAGGGGACGGCGAGTACCGAACTGGCCCGGGTGGCCGCGGCCAGCCCTCGGAGCTGTCCGCGGGCGAGCTCCAGCAGTCGTGGATACGGCTGCCACGACTGGCCGAGCCGGAATGCCTGCACGCCGACGCGATAGCGGTTCTCGCTGCGTTGGACAACCTCCAGTTCGGTCAATTGCTCGAGTAATCGGTGTACGGTCGCTTTCGGGAGCGAGCAGGAATTGGCCAGCTGGGTCAATCCCGCTTCACCTTGATGTCGTATCAGTGCATCCAATAGGGTGAAAGCGCCGACAAGGACACTTCTGGGTCTTTTCTTTGTCTCCATTGAAATCCCCTCCCTCGGTCCGTCAGGTGGAACCCTGACTGACAATGCGGTGCCGCCGGTGTCAGACTGCAACTGCCCCGGTGCTTATCTTCGGCCAAGCGGAGCGAACTGGGAAGAGTGAATTCATCGAACGGAAAGGTTTCCGGAAAATGCGAAGAATTATTCGGCCGGCGGTGGCGCTGGTGGGTCTGCTCGCGGGTCTGCTCGTGGCGCCGACGGTCGCCGGTGCCGATGTCACCGTCACCGCCTCGCCCGCGTCGCAGAAACCCGCCGCGGATTTCGACGGCGACGGATTCGCCGACAAGGCGGTTTGGCGCCCCGGAACCGGTGTCTGGTATGTGATCCGCAGCAGCAACGGCAGTGTGGCGACTCAGCAATGGGGTGTCTCCGGCGACGTGCCGGTGGCCGCGGACTACGACGGCGACCACCGGGCCGACTTCGCCGTGTGGCGGCCGAGCAACGGTATTTGGTACATCATCCAGAGCAGCACCGGTGCCGTGGTGACCCAGCAATGGGGAACGCCCGGCGACATTCCGCTGACCGGCGATTTCAATGGTGACGGCCGCTCGGACTTCACCGTCTGGCGCCCGAGTAACGGCGTCTGGTACGTGCTCGGTATCGCCACGGTGCAGTGGGGTGTGTCCGGTGACGTCCCGGTGTCCGGCGATTTCAACGCGGACGGCAAGGCCGATTTCACCGTCTGGCGCCCCAGTGACGGCGTTTGGTACGCGCGGGGAATCGCGACCCAGCAGTGGGGTGCCGCGGGCGATATTCCGGTGGCGGGTGATTTCAACGCGGACGGACGTGCCGACTTCGCCGTGTGGCGGCCGAGTAACGGCGTTTGGTACGTGCTCGGTATCGCGACCCAGCAGTGGGGCACCGCGGGCGACGTTCCGGTGTCGGGCAATTTCGGCGGTGACCCGCGGGCGGACTTCGTGGTGTGGCGTCCGTCGAACGGCACCTGGTACGGCCTCAACCTGTTCACCACCCAGTGGGGTACGCCGGGAGACATCCCGGTCTGAGCGTCGACGGCGAGAACTTGCCCGATGAAGGAGCCGGGACTTCCCAGTCCCGGCTCCTTCGTTGTCGTGAGGTCGCTCCTTGACATGCAGCCTTTCAGCTGCCTAATCTATAAATGCAGCCGCGAGGCTGCATATCAGGGGAGACCGACATGGACGACGTGTTCAAGGCGCTGGCCGACGCCAGTCGTCGCCGGTTGCTCGACGACCTGAACGCCCGCAACGGACAGACCCTTCGCGAGTTGTGCGCGGGGCTGGACATGGCGCGTCAGTCGGTCAGCAAGCATCTGGCCGTGCTGGAGGCGGCCAATCTGGTGACCACGGTGTGGCGTGGCCGCGAGAAGTTGCACTACGTGAACGCGGAGCCGATCAACGCGATCGCCGAACGCTGGATCGACCGGTACCACCAGGGCCGGGTCGACGCGCTCGCCGACCTCAAGCTGGCATTGGAGCAAGAACCCATGAGCACCAACGAATTCGTCTACACCAGCTACATCAGGACGACGCCGGAGCGCCTCTGGAAGGCGCTGACCGATCCGGTCTTCACCAGGCAGTACTGGGGCTGCGAGTTCACTTCGGACTGGAAGCCCGGGTCGACGATGGCCTGGGAGCAGCTCGGTGTGAAGCTGGAGGATTCCGAACAGATCGTGCTGGAGTCCGATCCGTACCGGCGGCTGTCCTACACCTGGCACACCTTCACCCCGGAGTTCGCCAAGTCGGTGGGGCTCGACGACGACGTGTCGGCGAAGCTGCAGGCCGAGTCGCGGTCGAAGGTGACGTTCGACCTCGAACCGGTCGGCGACACGGTGAAACTGACCGTGGTCCACGACGGTTTCGACCAGGGCAGCACCGCGCTGGAGATGGTCAAGGGCGGCTGGCCGTCGATCCTGTCGAGCCTCAAGACGCTGCTCGAGACCGGTGCGCCGCTGCCTGAACCCGCGTAAGCAGGTCGACGTCGCCGGTCTTGTCGGGCAGTATCCGCAGCGTGCCCCTGGAGATCGCTTGCGACGAGTCCGGGTCCGAGGGCGAGAAACTGATCGGCGGGCAGACCGACGTTTTCGCGCACGCGGGGGTCCGGCTGAGCGGTGAAGAAGCCGCGGATTGCCTGGCCGAGCTGCGGCGCCGGATCCGCTCGCCGGCGGTCGAGTACAAGGCCAACCACCTGCTCCGCACGAAGCACCGGCGGGTCCTCGAATGGTTCCTCGGGTCGCTGGGCCCGGTCCGCGGGCGCGCGCACGTGTACCTCGTGGACAAGAAGCTGCTGCTGACGAACGAACTCCGCGGGCTCCTCGGCCTGGACGTCTCACCGGACGAGGGGCTGCTGGCCGCGTTCAACGACGTGCTGCGGACCCGGAACCGCCGCGATCCGGCGGCGGGATCGTTCTTCGCGCTGGCCGGGGACTCCGGGGAGCTGCGGGCGAAGGTCGCCGAGTTGCGTGACGCCAAGGTCCTCGATCCGCTGGTGCCCGCGGTCCTCCGCGCGGTCGGACGCTGGAGCGAGGACGGCGAGCCGGTCTTTCTCGTCCACGACGAACAGCCGTCGCTCAAGGGGGAACGGCTCGCCGAAATCGAGGCGAGCCCGGGGCTCGCCGGGCTGAAGTTCGTGGACTCGCGGACCGATCCGCGGGTGCAGGTCGCCGACTTCCTGGTCGGTGTCGCCCGGCGGATCGCCGAGGACGAACTGAACGGGAACGGGGACGCGGTCTTGACCGGGTTGCTCGCGCCGTATGTCGACTCGAAGTCGCTCTGGAACTGAGGGCGTGGTCGGGCCTGGTCGTGGCCGCCGGGCAGCCAGGAGACGGAGGGGTGTGGAAATAGGGACACTCGACGTCCCTATTTCCACACACCCCTCACCCCAAGCGACGCCTACCCGCGTCCCGAGAACGACCGACGTCTCAGGCGGACGGAACTGATTCACTCCGTAGTACGCCGAATCGCTCGGGTGGCCGTTGCCCGGCGTGGCTGGCGGCTGGAACTGTCGAGAAGTATTCGACGTCCGTCCGGAAGGCAGTCGCAGATGCAGGCATTCACCTTGCCCGAGTTCTACGTGCCGCATCCGGCGCGGATAAACCCGCACTTGGAAGCGGCGCGGGCGCACAGTATGGCCTGGGCCAGGCAGAAGGGAATGCTCGATTCGCCGTCTCCGTCCGGCGACGTCGTCTGGACCGAGGAAGCGCTGGCGAAGATGGACTACGCGCTGCTCTGCGCGCACACTCATCCGGACTGTGACGGGCCGTCCCTCGATCTGGTCACGGACTGGTACGTATGGGTGTTCTTCTTCGACGACGATTTCCTCGCCCAATTCAAGTACACTCGGAACACCGAGGGCGCGAAGGCCTATTTGGACCGGCTGGAACTGTTCATGACCGGGCCGGGGGAAACGTCTCCGGAACCGGAGAACCCCGCCGAAGCCGGCCTCCAGGACCTTTGGGCGCGCACCATTCCCTCGATGTCGGAAGCGTGGCGGCGGCGTTTCGTCACCAGCACGCACAATCTGATGGTCGAATCGCTCTGGGAACTGGACAACATCGACCGCGGCCGGATCGCGAACCCCATCGAGTACGTCCAGATGCGCCGTCGTGTCGGCGGGGCGCCGTGGTCGGCGAACCTGATCGAGTACGCCGTCGGCGCCGAAGTGCCGGACAAGATCGCAGCGACCAGGCCGATGGAGGTCCTGCGCGACACCTTCGCCGACGCCGTCCACCTTCGTAACGACCTCTTTTCCTATCAACGCGAGGTGCGCGAGGAGGGCGAGAACTCCAACGCCGTCCTCGTCTTCGAGAAGTTCCTCGACTGCTCGACGCAGGAGGCCGCCGAGCTCACCAACGACCTGCTGACCTCGCGGCTGCAACAGTTCGAGAACACCGCGCTCGTCGAGGTGCCCGCGTTGCTGGCCGAACACGACGTCTCGCTGCCCGAACAGATCGGGGTCGGCCTGTACGTCAAGGGCCTGCAGGACTGGCAGTCCGGCGGCCACGAATGGCACGCGAAGTCGAGCCGGTACATGAACGAGGGGCCGGTCTCCGGCCTGAACGGGCCGACGGGACTCGGCACGGACTCGTTGCGGCTCTCGCCGAACCGGCTGGGCCTCGTCCAGCGGACGCGGCAGCAGGCGCCCGCGCCGTTCGCGCCGGTCGGGCACCTGCCGCTGCCCGAATTCCGCATGCCGTACCCGATCCGCACCAGCCCGCATCTCGCCGCGGCGCGGGAGTACGCCCCGACCTGGGCCCGGGCGATGGGCATGTTCGACCTCGTGCCGGGCGTCGAACAGGGCGGGGTCTGGGACGAACGCCGGTTCCGCGGCTTCGATTTCCCGCACTGCGCGGCGATGATCCACGCGGACTCGGACCTCGAACAGCTGAAGCTGTCGTCGGACTGGCTCGCTTGGGGCACCTACGGCGACGACTACTTCCCGCTGATCTTCGGGATGCGGCGGGACCCCGTCGCGGCGAAGCTCTGCAGCGACCGGCTCTCCCTGTTCATGCCGCTCGACGGCGAGCCGATGCCGGAGCCCTCGAACCCGGTCGAACTCGGGCTCGTCGATCTGTGGAACCGCACCGCGGGGCCGCTGAGCCCGCCCGCGCGCGCGGATTTCCGGCGGGCGATCGAGAGCATGACCGCGAGCTGGGTCTGGGAGGTGGCGAACCAGGCGCAGAACCGCGTCCCCGACCCGGTCGACTACGTGGAGATGCGGCGCCGCACGTTCGGGTCCGACCTGACGAAGAGCCTCGCCCGGCTCGAACTCGGTGACGTCGTCCCGCCGGAGATCTACCAGAACCGGGTCCTGTACGAACTCGACACCGCCGCCCAGGACTACGCCGCTTTCTGCAACGACCTGTTCTCGTATCAGAAGGAGATCGAATACGAGGGAGAGGTACACAACCTCGTCCACGTCATCGAGCGCTTCATGGAGGTGGACCGGTTTCAGGCCAGGGACATCGCCGCCCGCCTGATGAACGCGCGGATGGAACAGTTCGAGCAGCTCGCGGACGAGGACCTGCCGCGGATGTGCGACGACCTCGGGCTCGACGACGAGGTCCGCGCCGTGCTCACCCGGTACGCGGACAACATGAAGGAATGGATGTCCGGAATCCTGGAATGGCACCGGAAATGCGTGCGGTACATGCCGGGTGAACTGGAGCGCACCCGCACCCCCGAGCCGCCGGTGTTCTCGCTCAAGCCGAGCGGGATCGGCATGTCGGCCTGGCGGATCGGGAGTGCGGCGCGCTGAACTCCTAGAACGCCGTCAGGATGATCCGCGCGGTACGCGGGTCACCGTCGTGCACCAGCGACTCGAAGTGCCCGACGTCGTCGAACGCGAACCCGTAGGCCTTGCCGTCGACCATCTGCTCGTGGACGATCCGCGAGTAGTGGTCGGTCACGGACTGCTTGTAGAACTGGCCCGCGTCGTACGTCGGCTGCGTGTGCAGGGAACCGAGGGTCGACCGGTGCAGCGCCGCGCACAGCGTCCGCGCGATCGGGCCGACGACCTGGTCGTTCGGTGCCTGCAGCCGACCGTCGCAGTTGAAGACGTCGCGGGTGCTCGGCTTGCCGAACGACGCCACCGTCGCGCCCGAGGTGTTCGTGAACCGCATGACGTCGTCCCCGCCGGTGCGGCCGGTGAACTTCTTGCCGGGTTCGGCCTCGAACGGGACCACGGTCAGCGGTGTCGACTTGTAGGTGTTCCAGGCGCTCGTGACGTAGCCGTCGAGATAGTTCCCGCTGAACTTGCCGGAGTCGAGGCCCTTGCCCGGCGCGAGGACCCGCAGCCGGTTGTACGCCAGGTTCGAGAAACCGGACTGCCCTTGGATGGCGTTGAAGATGTTCTCGCGACCGCCCGGCTTGAGGCGACCGGCCTCCTTGTTCGCGCCGGCGCCGTTGGTCAGCCCGACGGCGTGCGGGACGCTGAACATGTCCACCTGCGAGCTGTTGATGAACAGCCCGCCGTTGTCGTAGGTGAACTCGCTCCAGTCGAACAGGATGTCCCGGTTCGGGTCGCCACCGGCCCACGGCGCGGGCTGCACCAGGCCGTCCGGGGTCAGGAAGAACTTGATCTTCTGCCCGAACGACAGGTAGACGCGGCCCGAGAGCATCCGCGGGATCCGCAAAGTGGTCGAGCCGCCGTTGCCGGGGCCCGCGATCGCGACGTCCGGCGCGGGGCTCGGTGGGTTGGCACCCGGCGGCCACGGGGTGAAGGCGCCGCCGGAGTTGACGTAGCCGAGCCTGCCGGTGTTGAGGTTCGTGCCGAGCACGTAGAGGTAGACCGCGTCGGAGCGGTTCGAATTGTTGGTGACGGTGAGCGGCAGCGGATCGGGACCGGCGGCGACCGCGGCGGGTGCCGCGAGGGCGGTGATTCCGGTGACTCCGGTGACCAGGGGGAGAACGACCGCCAGCGCGGTCAAGACGCGCCGGATCTTCTGACGGATGCGCACAGTGCACTCCTCGGCTGAATCCCGCCGCGGGAGCGCGAACGCGCCGCGGCGGTGCTTGCGGATGTCGGCCGGGGGCGCGTTCCCGGCCTGGGTGTGACCTTGGCGAGGGGTCTCAGCACGGAAAGTTACGTCCCGGTCCGCAACATGTCTAGACCAGCAGTGGGAACCTGTCCGGTTTCACGCCGGGGCGGACAATTCGTCTCGGACCTTCGTCGATTGAGGTGGCCGGATTTCTCGACTACCGTGGTCCGCGTTCCGTCCTGGACCCCGGCGGCAGGGTTTTCTCATCCGTGGGGAGCGGGCATGGACGGCGACGAGTTTCCGGTGCGGAGAACCGGCGGCGGTGAGACCTGGATTTCCCCTGCCTGCTGGGACGATCTGGCCAAGGCCGCGGTGGGCGGCGAGCCGCACGGCATGGACGTTCTCATGGCCGCGCTCATGCCGTGGGCGCGGCACTACACGGAAACCCGTCTGGGTGGTCGTGAGCTGACCTATCTCGAACCCGCCGACGTCGCGCAGGAGATCTGCCTCGCGGTCTTCATCGCGGTTCCCGGTCACGGGCTGCGCGGCGGTTCTTTCCTGTTCCTCATGCGCGCCATCGCGGCGAACAAGGTCGCCGACGTCTTCCGGAAGGCGGCGCGGAGCAAACAGGTCCTGACCGGTGAACTCCCGGATCGCCCGGCCGTCGCCACGGAGGAACCGGAAGAGCGAGCACTGCGGGACGACCTCGGGGTCCGGCTCGGCAAGCTGATGCGGATGCTGCCGGTCTCGCACCGGGAAGTACTGGGAATGCGGGTGATCGGCCAGCTGACGTCGAACGAGACGGCGGCGGCGCTCGGCACGACGTCGTCGCGCGTGCGGGTGACCAAACACCGGGCGATCAGCAGGCTGCGGGCCTGCGCTCAGCGCCAGGACGCCTTGAGCTGAATACGGATCAACAGCCGGATGAGCGGGTTTTCCCGCTTGGTCCGGGTTTCGAGAATACGAACGCACATGGCCCCTCCAGAGTTCGCCGACGAGCGCCGTTGCCGAGGGCCGGGACAAGCGGTCGTACTGCCACCCTAGGCGCGGACCGGGGAGCCGGAACCGGCTGAACGGACGATTGGGTCCCGCCTGAGCCATTCCGACGAGCACCGCTCAACTCTTCGGCTCATCACATTGGTGCCGAAGCGAGAATCCGGTCGTGACGGCCGGAATCGTCGATCGCACAGGGGAAAACCGGCGCCGGATGATACCGGTTCGGCGCTTGTCCGCCCTCTGGCGATACCTAAAATAAATGGGTGTTTTCCCTGGAGCAGCTCGTGAGTTTCGTCGCGGTGGCCGAGGAACTGCACTACGGCCGGGCGGCGGAGCGGCTCTCGATGACCCAGCCGCCGTTGAGCAGGCGGATCCAGTTGCTGGAGCGCGAACTCGGGGTCGAACTTTTCGACCGTACGCACCGCACGGTCCGGCTGACACCCGCCGGACGGGTTTTTCTCGCCGAGGCAAGGAAAATACTGCGTTCGTCGCACGAGGCGACGCTGTACGTCCGCCGGGCGAAAAAAGGCGAAGTCGGAGTCGTCACGCTCGGTTTCACCGCCACCGCGGCGTATTCGTATCTCGAACGCGTTCTCGCCGCGGCCAACGCGGAGGTTCCCGGTGTCGATCTGGTGTTGCGGGAAATGGCGACGTCGACACAGGTGGAGGAGTTGCTGGCGAGCGGGATCGATCTCGGCATGGTCCGGCCGCCGGTCACCGGCGGCGACATCGTGACCCTGCCGCTGTGGCGGGAGCCGCTGCTGGCCGCCCTGCCGTCGGGGCATCCTTTGGCGCGGCGCGAGAGGAATCCCGACGTCCGCGACTTCGGCGGCGAGCCGTTCATCATGTATTCGCCGTCGGAGGGCCGGTACTTCCACGACCTGCTCGTGGCGGTGTTCCGCACGGCGCGGGTGCAGCCGGTGTACACGCAGTACCCCAGTCAGGTGCACACGGCGCTCGCGCTGGTCAAAGCGGATCTAGGCCTCGCGCTGGTGCCCGCCGCGGCCGCCGCGCTGCGGTTCGAGGGTGTCGTGCTCCGTCCGGTGGACGGGATCGAGGGCCGTCCGGTGGAACTCGAACTGATGTGGCGTCGGGGCAACGACAATCCGGCGCTCGGCGCGCTGCTCGCCGTCATCGGCAACCTGGCGCGACGCGGCCGTCAGTCCCTTGTGGACTGAGGCGGCCAGGGATCTCCCCATTCGGCGTCGCGGGCCGCGCGGTAGACCGTGCCGTGCCGTTTGGTGACGATCGTTTCGGTGAGCCCGGTTTCGGCGCAGAGGGCGAGGCTCACCATGCCCTTGCGTTTGACCGGATGCCGCAGGATCCGGCCCTCGGCCCGCTCCGGTTCCGTTCGCGAGGCGACGACGTAGGAGAACTTCTCGTCCTCGAAGCCCAGCGTCCCGGACTTGAGCTGGCGGTGCAGGCCGGTGCGCGGGAGGCGGGCGGAGAAATGGCACCAGTCCTTGCCGCGCGGGATCGGGCAGTCGCCTTCGTGTGGGCAGGGCGCGACCAGGGAGAGCCCGAGCCCGACGAGCTGATCCCGCGCCTCGACGATCCGTTCGTAGCCCCCGGGGGTGCCGGGTTCGATCAGCACCAGCATCCCGGCCTTCGCCGACAGCCAGCGGACGACCTCGGCCCGGCGGGCCTCGGGCAGTTCGCCGAGGACGTAGGACAGGGTCACCAGGTCGGCGTCCGGCGCGGGCGCGGCCGGGTCGATCAGCCCGCGTTGCCACGTCGAGCCCCGGACGGCTTTGTCCCCGGCTTTCCCCGCCATCCGCTGCCCCAGCGCGATCGCGCCGGGGACCTGCTCGACGACGGTGCTCTCCTCCAACGACGGCCAGACGTCGGCCGCCGCCCAGATCGCGGCACCGGTACCGCCGCCGACGTCGATCTGCGTGCGCGGAGCGAACCCGGGAGCGCGGAGGGCGGCTTCGGCGAGAACAGCGTGTACGGCCGCGTAGGTGGCCGGCATCCGGTAGCCCGCGTACGCGGCTATGTCCGCGTCGGTCGACAGGATCGGAGCCGTCGCCGGGTTGTTCTCCCGGTAGCGCGCGCTGAGCCGCTCGACGGACTGCGTCAGCCTGGTCTGGGGGTATCGGCCCAGCTCTGCGTCTAGGGCGGAGCGGAGATCTGAGGGGAGGGCGGCCACGACGGGTCAGGATAGGCCCAGCCGCGCGGAGCGCGCCCTTCAAGGGTGGGTGGTGGGGATGAGGTGGCACCATGTGCGGTTGACCTGGGGTTTTCCGGCTGCTCGAATACTCGCGGAAAAAGTTTTGGGGACCGTGTCGAAACCGGGGATGCCCGTTCGACGCGTAGATGTGGCAGGGACGAGCCCCGCCGGGAACGGAGACGCGAGATGCGGTTCATGGTGATTGTCAAGAGCGACGAGAAGACCGACGCGGCCGGCACCCAGCCGAGTGCCGAGGACCTTCAGGAGATGGGGAAGTTCAACGAGGAGCTGGTGAAGGCCGGCGTCATGCTCGCGGGTGAAGGACTGCACCCCAGCTCCGAGGGTTTCCGCATCCAGTACTCCGGCACCACCGAGGCCAGGGTCGTCGACGGGCCCTTCGCCGAGAGCAAGGAGCTCATCGCGGGTTTCTGGATCCTGCAGGTCAAGGACCGGGCCGAGGTCGTCGAGTGGATGAAGCGCGCGCCGTTCCGCGAGGGCGAGATCGAGATCCGCCGGGTGTTCGAGCTCGAGGAGTTCGACAACGCGACCCCGGAGATCATCGAGACCGAGAAGAAGCTGCGGGAGCAGGCCGAGGCGAACTAGTGGTTGCGGTCGTCGCGTTGACGATGTTGATTGGTCGGCGTGACGGCAACAGCAGACCCACGGTCGGCGATCGACGCGGTGTGGCGGATCGAATCGGCCCGCCTCATCGCCGGTCTCGCGCGGATGACGCGCGACGTCGGCCTCGCGGAGGAACTGGCACAGGACGCGCTGGTCGCCGCGCTCGAACAGTGGCCTGAGTCGGGCGTCCCGAGGAATCCGGGCGCCTGGCTCATGACCACGGCGAAACGTCGTGCCGTCGACACTTTCCGGCGCAACGAGCGGTACGACCGGAAGCTCGGCGAGATCGGCCGCGAGCAGGAGTTCGAGGAGGAACCCGACTTCACCGCGGGCCTCGACGACCACATCGAGGACGATCTGCTGCGGCTGGTGTTCACCGCCTGTCACCCGGTGCTCTCGACCGAGGCCAGGGTGGCGCTGACGCTGAAGATGATCGGCGGGTTGCAGACGCACGAGATCGCGCGGGCGTTCCTCGCCAAGGAAACCGCCATCGCGCAGCGGATCGTCCGTGCGAAGAAGACGCTCGGCGACGCCAAGGTGCCGTTCGAGGTGCCCGAGGGGCCGGATCGGGTCGCCCGGCTTTCGTCGGTGCTCGAAGTCATCTACCTGATCTTCAACGAGGGCTATTCGGCGACGGCGGGCGAGGACTGGATGCGGCCGGGGTTGTGCGAGGAGGCGCTGCGGCTCGGCCGGATCCTCGCGGGACTCATGCCGAAGGAACCCGAGGTGCACGGGCTCGTCTCGTTGATGGAGATCCAGGCTTCGCGGTCCGCCGCGCGTGTCGGGCCGAACGGCGAGCCCGTGCTGCTGCTGGACCAGGATCGGACCAAATGGAACCGGCTCCTGATCGGCCGCGGCCTCGCCGCGCTGGACCTCGCCGAGTCGCTCGCGGACGGCGCTTTCGGCGTCTACGCGGCACAGGCCGCCATCGCCGCCTGCCACGCGCGGGCGCGAACGGGCGAGGAGACCGACTGGGGACGCATCGCGGTCCTCTACGAAGGTCTCGGGCAGCTCAATCCGTCGCCGGTGATCGAGCTGAACCGTGCGGTGGCGCTGTCGATGGCCGTCGGGCCGGAGGCGGGGCTCGAGGTCGTCGACAAACTGACGTCGGAGCCCGCGCTGAAGTCGTATCACCTGCTGCCGAGCGTGCGCGGCGACTTCCTGGCGAAGCTCGGCCGTCTCGACGAGGCCCGCGCCGAGTTCGAGCGCGCGGCGGAGATGACCGGGAACGACCGGGAACGCACCCTGCTGCTGAACCGCGCGGCCGACTGCACCCCCTGACCCCGACGCGTCAGGCGGGGGTGGGGCGCAGGGCGGTCAGGGCGCGGTGCTGACCCAGCCGGACGGCCTGCACGGAGCAGCCGAGCGCCAGCGCGGTGTCGTCGGCGGAAAGCCCGACGAGCGACCGCAGCACCATGATCTCGCGCTGCTGCCCCGGCAGCCCCGAAAGCGGGTTCGGCAGTTCGGCGGCGGTCCGGTGGAAGTCGTCGACCAGGCGGCGCGTGACGTCGTAGGCGAACGCGAGGAGCGTGGGCACCTCGTCGGCTCCGGCGAGGATCGCGAGGCAACTGTCCTTCGCGACCGCGTCGGCGGTTTCGTAGGTGCCCGACCGTCGTCCGATCCGCGCCCGGCAGTAGCGCACGACCAGGACGCGGATGGCGTCGACCAGTTTCGAAGCTGTCTCCATCCGCCCGCCGGCCTCCTCGGACCGCCGCGAACCGTGTACTCGCATCGGCTCCCTCTCCCACCTTTCAGATGAGCACAGCGGGAGGGGACGGAGGTACGGTCTTTTTGCCCACACCGGGGTGTTCATGCCTCGATGAAGACGATCCGTTCCGGTTCGACCGTCAGGTTCACGGTCTGCCGCTTCACGCTCACCAGGGTCTCGAACTCGGTGGCGTGTCCGCCCGGGACGGTGAACAGCCGGTCGTTGCGGGAGTCCAGGAAGTCGGAGAAGCCGGTCAGCGAGACCCCGCCGCTTTCGTCGAGCGCGAGGTAGTCGACGAGCCTGCGGAACAGTTTCGGCAGGATCACCAGTTCGTCGGCCAGCTGACGTCGTGACGAGAGCTTGAACCCGGAGTTCGTGACGTCGTCCGGCCACAGCCCGAGCCCGTCTTGGCGCGCTTTGGCGGCGGCCTCGGCCAGCGCGTCGCGGAGATCGGGGAAAAGCAGCGAATAGAACGTCGGGTAGACGAGTCCGTCCGCGACCTGCCGGTAGTTCGCGGAGTTCTTCAGCGTTTTGACGTCGAGGTGGACCTTGGAAAGGTCCGCCGACCGTCCCGGCCGTTGTCCGGGAAAGGCGAACGCCACCGCTCGTCCGTATTTGTCGGCGAATCGCGTCAGTATGTGACCCGCTACCTTGATCGGGGTCGATGAAGTAACTCTTCCCCGTTCATCGCGTGCGACCGTTTTGAAGCCGAGGACCTTCAGCAGGTTCGACGCCGCGGCGTCGGCGAATTCCGCGGGCTGATGCCACATCCCGCCGGTTCCCCTGGCCTGGTAATGCGTTTCGAGTGCGTCGATCGCGTCGAGCCGCAACTGCATCCCGCCCCGCGAATTCAGCCGGACCTTCAGGCCCGCCTTCTTGGTCGCCTGGGGATCGTCGGGATAGAACCGCACCGAATCGCCGTCCGGTGAGGCTCCGACAAGCTGGAACGTACCTTTGATCAGCGTCATGGGCATGAGCACAACGGTAGTTCTCATTCCGGTGAACGAACCTTCCGTTCATCCATCCAGACCAGTCGCCGGTAAAGATCAGATGACCATTGTGGACATTCTCGGAGATCCTCAAATGGCTGGCGCGAAATGATCATTTCCGGGATGCTGGCGGGATGACCGACTTCTCCTACCGCTGGCGTGACCCGGTCACCGACGACGAGATGTCCGATCTCGTCCGTTCGCACGGCGGCGAGCCCGTGCCCGGCTGGTGGAACGGCATCCGACGGCACAGCCTCGGCTGGGTCACCGCCCGGGACCACGCCGGAACACTGGTCGGCTTCGTGAACGTCGCCTGGGACGGCGGGGACCACGCGTTCCTGCTCGACACGAAGACCCGCGGGACCCATCAGCGGCGGGGGATCGCCAGGGCCGTCGTCCGGCTCGCCGTGCTCCACTCGCGGGCCGCGGGTTGTGAATGGCTGCACGTCGACTTCGTGCCGGAACTGCGTTCGTTCTACTTCGACGCCTGCGGTTTCCGGGCGACCGAGGCGGGCCTGATCCGGCTCACGGGCCCGGAATCATGAAGCTCAGCACGGTCGCCTGAAGCAGTGAGATCACCCCGACCACGGCGGTCAGCAAGACCGACCACAGGAACGTCTGCCGCAGCAGCGCGCCTTCCTGCCCGCTCTGCCCGATCGCGGTGGCGCCGATGGACAGGTTCTGCGGCGAGATCATCTTGCCCATCACGCCGCCCGAGGTGTTCGTGGCGCCGGCGAGGATCGGGTCGACACCCAGTTGCTGCGCCGAAATCACCTGCATCGGCCCGAAGAGACTGTTCGTCGACGCGTCCGAGCCGGTGAGGAAGACGCCCAGCCAGCCGATGTAGGCGGAGAACACCGGGAACAGCACCCCGGTGGTCGCCAGCGCGAGGCCGAGGGTCTGCGTCGCGCCCGAGTAGTTCATGACGAACGCGATCGCGAGGATCATGAAGATCGTCGCCAGCGCCCACCGCATCTGGTACAGCGTCCGCCGGTAGGTGGCCAGCAGCAGTCCCGGTTTCGCGCCCATCGCGAAACCCGCCACGATCGCCGCCAACAGGGCGACGGTTCCCGGCGAGTAAAGGAAATCGACGGTCAGCGTCGCCGCGTACGGGGTGTCCTTGGGCGTGATCGGCGCGTGCTGGACGACCTCCTTGTGCAGCCCCGGCCACGCGAACACCCAGTCGGCCCTGTGCAGCAACTTCGTCAGGTCCAGCCATTCGGGCAGGTTCTTGAAGATCGTGCCGACGCGGGAAAGGAAGATCGCCGCGATCAGCACGATGTACGGGGCCCACGCGTACAGCGCGCCCCGTTCGGCCTTCGCCGCACCGAGACTCGCCCCGGCCTTCACCGGCTCTTCGCCGTCGAAACGCCAAACCGCCCGCGGCTGCCAGAACCGCGTCAGGATCCACAGCGAGGCCATCGCGGCGAGCGCGGCGACGACGTCGACGAGGCTCGGGCTGATGAAGTTCGAGGTGACGAACTGCATGACCGCGAACGACAGGCCCGCCGTCAGCACCGCTGGCCAGACTTCGACCATCCGCTTCCAGCCCGCGAGGACCACGATCAGGAAACCGGGGACGATCAAGGCCAGCAACGGAAGCTGGCGCCCGACCATCGACGAGAACAGTTCCGTCGCCTGTTCCGGTGGCAGGCCGAGGATCGGCGCGGTCAGCCTGCCCAGCACGATGAGCGGGTTGCCGAGACCGCCGAACGCGACCGGCGCGGTGTTCGCCAGCAACGCCAGCACGACCGCCTTCACCGGCGGGAAGCCGAGCGCGGCCATCATCGCCGCGGTGATCGCGATCGGTGACCCGCCGCCCGCGATCCCTTCCAGCAGCGCGCCGAACCCGAACGCGATCAGCAGCGCTTGGAGGCGGCGGTCCTCACTGAACCCGGCGAGGACCGCCTTGATGCTGTCGAACCGTCCGGTCGCGACGGTGACGTTGTGGAAGTACACGGCATGGAACGCGATCCAGGCCACCGACCACACCCCGAACACGAGGCCCATGGCCGCGGAGTCGAAGGCGAGCCCGGCGGGCATGCGGTACAGCAGCACCGCGACCAGCAGCGCGGTGATCAGCGCCAGCGCCGCCGAGAGGTGCGCCGATCGGCGCAGGACGCCCAGCGTCACCAGCAGCACGATGATCGGCAACGCCGCCAGCGCCGCGGACAGCCACAGCCCGCCCGCCGGCTGGTAGTCCTGGAGCCAGCCCACCTCAGCCCCTTTGCGCCCGCACGTAACCCAGCCGGAGCGACAGTGCGGCGGCGGTTCCGGCCACTGTCGCGCCCAGTTCGTCGGTGCGGCGGAGCACGCGGCCGGCGGGGCCCGCGATGCTGATCGCGGCGATCGGCCGTCCGGTGTGGTCGCGGACGGCGGCGGCCACGCAGCCGACGTCCGGCTCGTTTTCGACCTCGTCCACGGCCCAGCCGCGACGGCTCGTCCTGGCCAGGTCGTCGAGCAGCCGGGCCGGGTCGTTGATCGTCTTGAGCGTGAGGCTGTCGAGTTTCATCCGGCGGATGCGTTCGACGCGGTCCTGTTCGGGCAGTGCCGCCAGCCACGCCTTGCCCAGCGAAGTCGCGTGCTGCGGGCGTCGCGTGCCGAGGCGGCAGGCCAGGGTGACGGCGTTGGCGCTGCGTTCGGTGGCGACGTAGACCATCGTGTCGTTGTCCGGGACCGCGAGGTACGTCGTCTCGCCGCTCCGCTCGGCGAGCGACGCGAGATAGCGCGGCGCGCAGCGGTGGAGATCGGTCGCCGCCATCGCGCGGGCGCCGAGTTCGACCAGCCGGGTGCCGAGCCGCACGCGGCCGGTGGCGCGATCGGCTTCGAGGTATTCGAGGTTCTTGAGGGTGCCGACGATGCGGTAGGCGGCGCTCCGGGAGAGACCCAGTTGCCTGGCGATCGCATTGGTGGAAATCTCCTGGTTCTGGCCTACATGCTCGAGAACCGCGAGTCCGCGCTCGAGTGTGCCACTGGAATCCAGGCCCCGTGGTGTGCCCACATCGCCCTCCGTTGGACCGGGGTACCGATGGCCGGTACCGGTTGCCGCTAAGCGGATTCGGACGTTAACAGCTCGGTCCACCCTTGGGAAGGTTTCTTAACAAACTGTCGACCGGACAAGTTTTCCCAGCTCGGGGCCTTGCGGTCAAGATCACCGGTTTGGACCAATCCCTTCGGCGGTTCCGATTGGGTGTATGAGTTCAGGGGCCATTTTTCTATTCACGGATATGAAAGAACCCCTCGCCGGAAAAGACGGCGAGGGGTTCGGCCCGGAGTGTGTTTCTAACGGACCGAGAGGTTCGCGACCGCTCGGACGACACCCGTGCAGCGGTCTTCGACGTAGTCCAAGCCGCCTTCTTCGGCGATCCGGCGGGACTCGGCGGAGACGATGCCCTGCTGGAGCCAGAGCGCCTTCGCGCCGATCGCGACGGCCTGCTCGGCGATCGGCGGGGTGTCGGCGGACGGGCGGAAGACGTCGACGAGGTCGACGGGCTCCGGGATGTCGGTCAGCGAGCGGTGGACCTTTTCGCCGAGCAGCTCGTCGGCCGAAGGGTGGACGGGGATGATCCGGAAGCCGTGTGCCTGCAGCGCGGCCGCGACCCCGTGCGAGGCCTTGGCCGGATCGCGGCTCAGCCCCACGACGGCGATCGTCTTCGATCCGGCGAGGATCTCGGTGGCGCGATCGGTCATACCGGCTTCAACCACCCCGGGCGCGCGGGAATTCCTAGAGCTTCCACAGCCGCAGGCCGCGCACCCGGTACACCGGCCAGACGACGTGCCAGGCGCGGCGGCGGAGGAAGACCGCGGAACAGGTCAGGACGCTGTGCGCGGACGTCGTCGCGACGTCGTGGCGATCCGGCCAGCTCTCGCCGTGCCTCCCGGCGGCGATCCGGAAGACGTTGACCAGGCCGCGGCCCTGCATGTCGTACTTCGCGCCGGTGTCGCCGGAATCCGGGGTCAGGGACGCGATCTCCGGGCCGAACGCGGCCGCGGGCGCCGGCCCCGCGTCGGCGGGGAGGTCGCCGACGGTCGCCGAGATCGCCTTGCCGTAGAGGCGTCGGGTGTAGCGCTTGAGCAGCAGCCGCTCCCACAGCGGGAGCACACGGCTGTGCCTGAGCAGCGCCGAACACTCCGCGTGCCCGATCGCGAAGATGTCGGTCAGCTCGTCGTACGCGTTGTGCGACGTGGGTTCGTTGAGGTGCACGCGCACCTCGTACCGGATGCGCGCGGTGAGCTCGTCGAGCTCCTCACGGCGGTCGATCCTGGTCTTCGCCCGCGAGAGCGTCCAATCGGACATGGGAGCAGGCTAGGTGAAGATCGCGGCCGCGCAAGACACTTTCGGCCTAATCTCGCCGTACCGGCCAGTGGAACGGGCGCCTTGTGCGGGTCAAGGCGAGGGGGCAGAGTTCTGCTGTCGGAAGGAGCCCATGGACGCCAGCACGCTGCAGGAGGCCGCGGCCGCGCTGCTCAGCGCGTACGAGACCGGCAAGCCGATCGCGCCCCTGATCGAGACGTATCCGGCCGCGACCCTCGAGGACGCGTACCGCATCCAGCAGCGGCTCGTCCGCCACTGGACCGAACGCGGCGACGGCGTCCGCGGGCACAAGGTCGGTCTCGCGTCCGCCGCGATGCAGCGGCAGATGGGCGTCGACCAGCCCGACTACGGTCACCTGACCGGCTCGATGTTCCACCTCGAACACCAGTCGATCCCGATCGGCGACTTCCTGCAGCCGAAGATCGAACCGGAGATCGCGTTCGTGCTCGGCTCGCGGTTGCGCGGCCCCGGCGTCACGGTGGCGGACGCGCTGCGGGCGGTGGACTTCGTCGTCCCGGCGCTGGAGATCGTCGATTCCCGCATCCAGGACTGGAAGATCAGCATCGTCGACACCATCGCGGACAACGCGTCCTCCGGCGGCGTCGTCCTCGGCAGCAGGCCGACCGCCATCGGCGACCTCGACCTGCGGCTGGTGGGGTGCAACCTGCACCAGAACGGCGAGCTCGCGGCCACCGGGGCCGGCGGCGCCGTCCTCGGTTCGCCGGTGAACGCGCTGGTGTGGCTCGCGAACACGGTCGGGCCGCTCGGTGTCGCGCTCGAGCCAGGGCATGTCGTGCTGCCGGGCTCGATGACGCGCGCGATCCCGGTGAGCCCCGGCGACACCGTCGTCGCGACGATGGCGGGGCTCGGCAGTGTCACCGCGAAGTTCTCCGGGGAGGAGCGGGCGTGAGCCTTGGTGTGCGGGAGGCGGCGGAAGCGCTGCTGTCCGGGGAAGAACGCGAACCGCTGACCGACGAGTGGCCCGCTTTGGACGTCGATACCGCGTATGCGATCCAGGACGAGGCGTTGCGGCTCCGGCGGGCGCGGGGCGAGACGGTCGTCGGCGTCAAGCTGGGCATGACCTCGCGGGCGATGCGGCAGAGCATGGGTGTCGACTCGCCGTTGCTCGCGTGGCTGACCGACGCGATGGTCCTGCCCGCTGGTGTCCCGGTGCCGTCGCTGATCCACCCGCGCGCGGAACCGGAGCTGGTTTTCGTGCTGGGCAAGCGACTCGCGGGTCCCGGTGTGACCGCGGCGACCGCGATGGCGGCGGTGGACCGGGTCTACGGCGGCGTCGAGATCATCGACAGCCGATATCGCGATTACCGCTTCAAACTGCCGGACGCCGTGGCGGACAACGGTTTCTCCGCGTACTTCACGCTCGGTCCCGTCGGTGTCGACCCGTCCACAGTGGACCTCTCGTTGGAGGCGGCGCTCCTGGAGGTCGACGGTGCCATCGTCGACACCGCCACCGGTGCCGCCGTACAGGGGCATCCGGCGGAAGCACTGGCGCTCGCGGCCAACACCCTCGGCGCGCGCGGGCTCGCGCTGGAACCGGGCTGGATCGTGCTCACCGGCGGGATGACCGACGCCGTCGAGCTGCGCCCGGGATCACGGGTGGCGGCGCATTTCTCGCATCTGGGTTCGATCACGCTCGCCGGGTCTTGACGTCGGCGCGGGCCGCCGTCCGGACCAGGCCGCGCACCAGCCGCGGCCAGATCGCGCGCGGGAGGTCGTGCCCCATGCCGGGGACGATGTCCACTTCGGACTCCCGCAGCGCGCGGGCCGTCGCCCGTCCGCCGGAAACGTGCACGAGCGGATCCTTCGCGCCGTGCACGACAAGGGCGGGCACTTCGACCTTGCGCAAAGCGCGGAAGCGATCCCGGCTCGACAGGATCGCGGCCAGCTGCCGGGCGGTCCCGCCGGGATTGACGCCGCGGTCGAAGGACCGTTCCGCGCGCTCACGCATCCGGGCCTCGTCGAAGGGATAACCCGGTGAGCCGATGACGCGGAACGTGCGCACCAGGTAGTCGACGTACTGCTCGCGATTGCGCGGCGGAGCCGAAAGCAGCATCGCCATCGCCTTGGCGCTCGGCCGCCCGACGAACCGGTTCCCGGTGGTCGACATGATCGACGTCAGCGAGCGCACCCGCGACGGACGCTCGATGGCGAGGGTCTGCGCGACCATCCCGCCCATCGACGCGCCCACGACATGCGCGCTCTCGACGCCGAGTTCGTCCAGCAGCCCGGCGGCGTCGTCCGCCATGTCCTTCAGCGAGTACGGCGCCGTGCGCAGGGTGTACGCCAGCGGCAGGCTCACCCGTCCGGCCATCCGGCTGGAGCGGCCGGCGTCCCGGTTGTCGTAGCGGATGACGAAGAACCCCTCGGCCGCGAGGTTCTCGCAGAGTTCGTCGTCCCACCAGATCATCTGCGAGGCCAGGCCCATGATCATCAGCAACGGCTTGCCGTCCGGCGGACCGAACGTCTCGTGACACAGCTCGATGCCGTTCACTTCGGCGATTGTTTCCGGCATCAGGACAGTGTGACTACTCACCGCGATACGCGCGAGCCTGGATTTCGTAGAGCTCGTGATAGAGACCCCCTTCCCCGATGAGTTCGGCGTGGGTGCCCTGTTCGATCAGCCGTCCTTTCTCCAGTACCAGGATCCGGTCCGCCGAGCGGATGTTGGCCAGCCGGTGGGTCACCAGGATCGTCGTGCGCCTGCCCACCCCGGACACGCTCGCGTGCCGCAGCCCGGCGAAGACCCGCGCCTCGGCCTTCGCGTCGAGCGCGGCCGTCGGCTCGTCGGCGACGAGGACGGCGGCGTCACGGTAGATCCCGCGGGCGATGCCCATCCGCTGCCATTGCCCGCCCGAGAGGTCCTGGCCGTCGTTGAACTTCTTGGACAGCACCGTTTTCTCCTTGGCGGGCAGGGATTCGATCACCTCGTCGGCGCCGGAGGAGGTGATCGCGTCGTGCCAGGCGGCGCGTTCCGGGTCTTCCCGGCCCAGCCTGCCGACGGTCACGTTGTGTTCCGCGGTCATCGGCCATTCGGCGGGGTCCTGCGCGATCACGGCGATGTTCGCGTGCACCGACTCGTGATCGGCGTCCGCGAGATCGACGTCGTCCCAGAAGACCTTCCCCGCCGAGGGCGGATACAGCCCGGTGAGCAGTTTGCCCAGCGTGGTCTTGCCCGAGCCGTTCTCGCCGACGAGGGCGATCACCTCGCCGCGCCGGATGGTCAGCGAAACCTCGCGCAGCGCGGGGTTTTCCTGGCCGGGGTAGGTGAAACTGACGTTCTCCAGCCGGATCTCCGCCGGATCCGGCGGTGCGACGACCCCGTCCTTGACCGGGCTGCGTTTTACGGATTCCCGAAGCAGCCGCTGGAAGAAGGCGATGTAGAACGACTCCTCGTACATCGCGTTCACCGCGCGCATCGTGACGGACAGCGAATTCGACGCCGTCCGCATGGCGAGCGCGGCCGTCCCGGCGAGGGCGAGTTCCATCTGCCCGCTGTAGAGCAGGAGACCGAGCACCAGATACGCGATCGCGGTGCCCACCCCGGCCGCCGCTCGCCCGGTCAGCCGGACCAGGTTGCTGCGATGCGCGAGCCGGACCTCCTCGCGCATCAGGCTTTCGGTGATCCGCCGGTACTCCTGGAGCAGCGGCTCCTGCAGCGTGAGCGCGTGCCGTTCGAGGGCGAAGGAGCGCCAGGTGGCCACCTCTTCGACGATCCTCTTCCGGATGTTCCGGCCGACGGTGTCGAGATAATGCCGGTAGTTCAGCCGCGCGACCTTGGCCGCCGCCCAGCCGTCGGCCGCCGCCGCGAGCAGCAGCACCGGCGCGAGCCACGGATTCAGCAGGCCCGCCGCCACCAGCGCGGCGATCAGCGAGATCAGCGCCGACGTCAGATCCGCGATCCAGCGCAGGCTCATCTCGATCGACCGGACCCCGTCCCGCGCGCCCTGCCTGGCCAGCTCCCGGAAATCGGCGTCCTCGAAGGCCAGCAACCGGACCCTGACCATGGCGGCGGTGACCTCGTCGCCCGCCGAGGTCACCACCCGCGGCCGGAGCGTGCCCTCGACCGCGGCCACCGCCGTGTCCAGCAGCGCGCGCAAGGCGTACGAGCCGATGACGATCGCCAGCGCGGGCAGCGATTCCAGCACCCTGTCCGGGGTCGGCCCGTTCTCCAGCAGGGCGGTGAACACGTTCGCCGTCGCCAGCAGGCCGAACGCCGTGACACAACCGGAAAGAACGTGGACGACGCCGGCGAGCAGGGTCAGCCGCGCCGACGTCCGCCAGGCCAGCCGCAGCACGATCGCCACGGCGGACGGGAGCGCGCGGATGGCCTTGACCATCCCCGCGTCGGCCACGGCCTCGTCGGGCGTGGCCCACTCGGGCATCTTCAGGTTCTCGACCCCGATCAGGGGCACGGTGGCTTCGGGCACTCCTCCTTCTCTACGCGCCCCCACCGACATTTCCGAGAGCCGAAGGCGAGGTACCGAGCCACTCACGACCACCTGTACCGACCGGGTGCCGGAGGGCCGCCACCACACGCGACAGGGCGGGACGAAAGTCCCCTTCAGCTCCCCACCACCATGAGCTACGCTCTCGCTAGAGCGATCTATCAAATCGCAAGGGGGCGAACATGGAAGCTCTTCGGGACCGGGGACTCACCGCGCTGCGGCTGATCCTCGCCTTCGCGCTGTTGTCCACCACGCTGCACTACGCGCACAACGTGATCAGGGCGGCCGACTACCCGCAGATCGAGGGCATCCCGGTCGGCGTCGCCGCCACTTTGGTCGCCGTCGCGTACGTCGTCCTGACCGCGATCGGCCTGCTCGGTTACCGCGACTACCGGCGCGGACGCTACTGGCGGGCACTCGCGTTCCTGATGGTCTACTCGCTGTCCGGGCTGGCGAGTCTCGGTCACTTCCTCGTGGCCGTGCCGCAGATCCCGGCCTTCTGGTTCGCCACGATCTACACCGACACCGTGTCGGCGCTGCTGCTGTGGGGCTTCGTGACCTGGGCGGCGGCGAAGCTCAACCGGGTGACCGCGCCTGACCAACTTTCTACACAACATTGACGTTGATCAATTCAATGTAGACAATCGGAAGAGTGACGCGGACCACAACGGTGACGTTCGAACGTCATCCCGGCGGCTACCGGCACTGGAAACTGTCCACCGACGGCGACGTCGCGTGGCTCGAACTCGATGTCGACGCCGACGGGGGTCTCGTACCGGGTTACGAGCTCAAGCTCAACTCGTACGACCTCGGCGTCGACATCGAGTTGTACGACGCGACGCAACGCCTGCGGTTCGAGCACCCCGAGGTCCGCGTGGTCATCGTGACCAGTGCGAAGGACAACGTCTTCTGCGCCGGGGCGAACATCCGCATGCTGGCGTCGTCGTCGCACGAGTGGAAGGTGAACTTCTGCAAGTTCACCAACGAGACGCGCAACGCCATGGAGGACGCCACCGCGCACTGCGGCCAGCTGTACGTCGCCGCGGTCAACGGCACCTGTGCCGGCGGCGGCTACGAGATCGCGCTGGCCTGCGAAAAGATCCTGCTGGTCGACGACAACTCCTCGACCGTCGCGCTGCCGGAGGTGCCGCTCCTCGGCGTCCTTCCCGGCACCGGCGGGCTCACCAGGGTCGTCGACAAACGCGGCGTCCGGCGGGATCTCGCCGACGTCTTCGCCACCCGTCCTGACGGGGTGAAGGGGCGGACGGCCGTCGACTGGCGGCTCGTCGACGAACTCGTGCCGCGGCAGGGGTTCCGCGAAGCCGTCTTGGCCAGGGCCAAGGAACTCGCGCGGACGAGCGAGCGGCTCGACGGCGAAGGCGTCGAGCTGACTCCGCTCACCCATCGCTACGTCGACATTTCACTGAGCCCGGCCGAAGCGACCATCACCGTCAAGGGGCCCGAAGGCGACAACGGCTGGTTACTGGACGTCACCCGCGAACTGGACGACGCGATCCTTCGCCTGCGTGCCAACGAACCCGAGCTCGGCACGTGGGTGCTCCGCACCGAGGGCGATCCCGCGAAGGTCCTCGAACACGAACGCGCCGTGTTCGACGCGAAAGACTGTCTGAGCAACGAAATCGTCCACTACTGGAAGCGGACGCTGAAACGGCTCGACGTCACCAGCCGCAGTCTCATCGCGCTCATCGAACCCGGCAGCTGCTTCGCCGGGCTCCTGCTGGAACTCGCGCTCGCCGCGGACCGGCAGTACATCCTGGACGGCCCGCCGATCGACGACGAAGACAGTGAAGAACGCGCGTCGATCATGTTGTCCGAGGCCAACTTCGGCCGGTTCCCGATGGGCAACGGCCTGTCCCGCCTCGAGTCCCGGTTCTTCGGCGACCCGGGCCACGTCACGAGACTCGAGGACGAGCGCGGCAAACCGCTGAGCCCGGCGGAGGCGAACGACCTCGGCCTGGTCACCGACGCCCCGGACGACCTCGACTGGGAGGACGAGATCCGGATCGCGCTGGAAGGCCGGGCTTCGCTCAGCCCGGACGCCCTGAGCGGGATGGAGGCGAACCACCGGTTCGTCGGCCCCGAGACACTGGAAAGCAAGATCTTCGGCCGTCTGGCCGCCTGGCAGAACTGGATCTTCACTCGTCCGAACGCATCCGGTCCCGAAGGCGCTTTGCGTCGTTACGGTACTGGTCAGAAGGCCGTCTTCGACAGGAAGCGGGTTTGAAAACCCATGTCCACCAAGATCGATTACGACGCCAAGATCCCCAACAACGTCGATCTTTCCGGTGATCGGCGGCTTCAGCGGGCGCTGGAGGGCTGGCAGCCGAAGTTCCTGGACTGGTGGGGCGAGATGGGCCCCACGCTGCGGACCGAAGGGGTGTACCTGCGCACCGCGGTCAGCGTCGGCCGGGACGGCTGGGCGCATTTCGACCACGTCAACGTGCCCGACTACCGGTGGGGGATCTTCCTCGCGGAGCGGGATCCGGACCGGGTGATCACGTTCGGCGAGCACCAGGGCGAACCGGTCTGGCAGCAGGTCCCCGGCGAGTACCGCGCCGACCTGCAGCGGCTCATCGTCATCCAGGGCGACACCGAACCCGCGTCGGTCGAGCAGCAGAAACTCCTGGGGCTCACCGCGCCGAGCCTTTACGATCTGCGGAACCTCTTCCAGGTCAACGTCGAAGAAGGCCGTCACCTGTGGGCGATGGTGTATCTGCTGCACGCCTACTTCGGCCGGGAAGGCCGCGACGAAGCGGAAGGTCTCCTGCTCCGGAATTCCGGAAGTCCGGACGCCCCGCGCATCCTCGGCGCCTTCAACGAAGAGACCGCGGATTGGCTCGCCTTCTACATGTTCACCTATTTCACCGACCGCGATGGCAAATACCAGCTCGGCACCCTCAAGGAAAGCGGCTTCGACCCGCTTTCCCGCACTTGTGAATTCATGCTCAAGGAAGAGGCGCACCACATGTTCGTCGGCACCACCGGGGTCGACCGGGTGGTCACCCGCAGTGCCGAACTGATCCGCGAGCACGACACCTTCGACATCGCCGGGCACGGCGGGATCCCCCTGGAGGTCATCCAGCGTTACCTCAACTTCCACTACACCGTCTCGCTCGACCTGTTCGGCAGCGAGACCTCGACCAACGCGGCGAACTACTACACCGCCGGGCTGAAAGGCCGCTGGCAGGAGACCCGCCGCAAGGACGACCACAAGCTCACCGACGCCGCCGGAACGCTGCCCCGGCCGAGGGCCGACGGCACCTGGGGGACCGACGAACTGCAGGCCATCCTGCTGCTGAACCTCGACCTGCGGGACGAGTACCGCGCCGACTGCCAGACCGGGGTCAACCGCTGGAACAAGCTTCTGGACGAGGCCGGAATCGACTTCCGATTCGTCCTCCCGCACCCTGGATTCAATCGCGAAGTCGGCATAAACTCCGGCCACCATGTGACGCCCGACGGCACCGTTGTCGACGAGCGGACGTGGCTGGCCGGCAAACGCAAGTGGCTGCCCACTCCCGAAGACCTGACCTTCGTCCGATCGCTGATGCACCCGGTGTACGAGCGAGGAAAGATCGCGAGCTGGGTGGCGCCGCCACGTCAGGGCATCAATGGGAAACCGTTCGATTACGAATACGTTTACCTGAGCTGAGCCGATTGAAGGTGCGCCCGTGACCGCTGCCGCTACCGGGTTCAACGCGGCGAGCTACCTGCTCGACCGGCATCTCGCGGAAGGGCACGGGGCGAAGGACGCGGTCGTTTCCCCGCGGCGGAGTCTCACCTACGCCGGGCTCGCGGCCGAAACCCGCCGGGTCGCGGCGGGACTGAAGGCGATCGGCGTCCGGCCCGAGGAGCGGGTCCTGTTCTGCATGGTCGACGACGTCGAGCTGCTCACCGGGATCCTCGGCGCGATGCTGGCCGGAGCGGTCGCGGTGCCGGTGTCGACCATGGTCACCGGGCTGGACCTCGGCAAGGTGCTGGCCGATTCGCGGGCCAGGGTCCTGTGCGTTTCCGGCGAGTTCGCCGCGCAGGCGACGATCGCGCTCGGGCTGGCGCCGGAGGTCACCGACGTCGTGCTGGACAGGGCCAAGGCCGCCGAGCTGCCGTCCGGGGTCCGCGCGCACGACTGGAGCGAACTGTCCACAGTGGACGAGCACGGTTTCGAACCGGCGCCGACCTGGGAGGACTCGCCCGCGCTCTGGCTGTACACCTCGGGGACGACGGGGAAGCCCAAGGGCGCGATGCACCGGCACGCCGGTATCCGCGCGGTCTGCGAGACGTACGCGCGCGACGTGCTGGACACCGGCCCGAACGACAGGTTTCTTTCCGTCCCGAAGCTGTTCTTCGCGTACGGCCTCGGGAATTCGGCGTTCTTCCCGCTCGCGGCGGGCGGCACCGCGCTGCTCGAACCGGCGAGACCGACCCCGGGGCTGATCGCCGCCAGGGCCCGCGCGGAGCGGCCGACGTTGTTCTTCGCCGTCCCGACCTTCTACGCGGCGCTGCTCGCCAGCGACATCCCGGACGACACGTTCGCCTCGGTGCGCCAGGCGGTTTCGGCGGGGGAGCCCCTGCCCGCCGTGCTGTACGAACGGTTCCGCGATCGGTTCGGCGTCGAGATCATCGACGGGATCGGCTCGACGGAGGCGTTGCACATCTTCCTGTCCAACCGGCCGCGTCAGGTGCGCGCGGGCAGCACCGGGGTGCCGGTGCCCGGCTACGAGGTCGCCCTGCGCGACGAACACGGCGCGCCCGTGCCGGACGGGCAGCCCGGTGAACTGTTCGTCGCCGGGCCGTCGATCGCGACCGGATACTGGGCGCGGTACGAGACGACGAAGCAGGTCTTCCAGGGCGAATGGCTGCGGACGGGCGACAGTTTCGTGCGCAACGCCGACGGGAGCTACACCTGTCTCGGGCGCTTCAACGACATGCTGAAACCCGGCGGGATCTGGGTGTCTCCCGCCGAGGTCGAGGACAGGCTGCTGCAGCATCCGGCGGTCGCCGAGGTCGCGGTCGTGGCCGCCTTCGACGCCGACGGCATCGAGAAACCGGTCGCGTGCGTGGTCGGCGTTCCCGGCGAGCGGCTGGACGCGGACGAGCTGATCGACTTCTGCCGGTCCGGGCTGGCGTCGTTCAAACGGCCGCGAGGCATCGTCGAGCTGGGCGAACTGCCGAAGACGGCGACCGGGAAGATCCGGCGCAACGTCATCCGCGAACTCGTGCGGGACATGTACGAGGTCCGGGCCTACCAACCAGACCCCGCCTCCCCCCTACCCGGCTGACGCTTCCCGCTCCCCCTCGCCAAGTGTCATGAAAGGGGCTTTCAGGACGAAATATGTCTTGAAAGCCCCTTTCATGACGCTTCGAGGGCGCGGCTAGAGCGGGGTTTCAGGACCCGTTGACCGACCGCAAGGTGCGCATGGCCTCGGCGAGACCCTGCGCGTCGTCACCCAGCGGAGCCAGGACGATGCGCCGCAGGATCTCCGCGCACGCCTCCCGGGCCTGCTGCGCGACGTCGAGACCGTGCTCGGTGAGCGCCGCGAACGTGACGCGGCGATCGTCCGGGCTGGGCACGCGGCAGATCAGGTCCGCGGCCACCAGCCGGTCCGCGACCTTGGTGAACCCGCCGCTGGACAACGCCGCCTCGACGGCCAGCCGCGTCATCGGCATCCGGTGCTCCGGTGATCGCACGAGCCGCAGCAGGATGTCGAACGACGCCGGCGCCAGGCCGAATCTTTCGGCGATCTCACCCATCAGCTTGTTCTGCGTGGCCAGGTAGCCCTCAATCACCAGGCCCCACCACGTGACCACTTCGTCGTCGTTCGGTTCCGTTGTCACGCGGGCGAGGGTACACCAGGAACTCTTCCAGGAATATATCTTGCGCGCGAGAGGTTTTCGGGATAGCTTGAGTTCACCGGACCTCGGAGGAGGGGCACCATGTCGATCAAGACTTCGGGCCTGCACCACGTCACCGCCATCGGTGGCGATCCCCAGCGCAACGCGGACTTCTACACCCGGGCCCTCGGCCTGCGGCTGGTGAAGACCACCGTGAACTTCGACGACCCCGGCACGTACCACCTCTACTACGGCGACCAGTCCGGCAAGCCCGGCTCGCTGATGACGTTCTTCCCGTGGAAGGACGCGCCGAAGGGCCGTCACGGCACCGGACAGGCGACCACGACGTCGTTCTCCGTGCCGGAGGCGTCGCTCGGGTGGTGGAAGCAGCACCTCGCCGAGAGCCGCGTCGAAACGAGCCAGATCCGCAACTCCGACGGCGAGGAGACGCTCACCTTCGTCGACCCGGACGGACTGAAGCTCGCGCTCGTCGCGCATCCGCAGGGCGACCCGCGCGACCCGTGGGACACGAAGCTCGTCCCCGCCGAACACGCCATCCGCGGCCTGCACTCCGTCACGCTTTCGGTGTCCAAAGAGGACGCGACGGCCGGGATGCTGACCGACGGTCTCGGCCTGGCCTTCGAGCACCAGGAGGGCAACCGCCTGCGGTTCTCCGCCGGTGAAGGCGGCCCCGGGGCACTCGTCGACGTCCTCGTGACGCCGGACGCCCCGCGCGGGCTGGTGGCGGCGGGCACCGTGCACCACGTCGCGTGGCGCGCGCCGGACGAGGCGACCCAGGCCGCGTGGCGCGACGAACTGATCGACGACGGCGTGAACGTGACGTCCATTTTGGACCGCCAGTACTTCCGCTCGATCTACTTCCGCGAGCCGGGCGGCACCCTGCTCGAAGTCGCGACCGACGAGCCAGGGTTCGCGATCGACGAGCCGCTGCTCGAACTCGGCCGCGCGCTGAAGCTGCCGCCGTGGCTGGAGCCGAAGCGCGAGGACATCGAGGCGATGCTGCCGAAGCTGGACCTCCCGAGCGAGAACAACCCGCGATGAGCACCTTGGACCACAAGTACGTCGAAGGGTCGCCGGACGAGCCGGTGCTGCTGCTCCTGCACGGCACCGGCGGCGGACCGGACGATCTCGTGCCGCTCGCCCGTCAGCTCAGCCCTGCCTCGGCGCTGCTCGCGCCGGCCGGGCCGGTGTCGGAACACGGTGCGGCACGGTGGTTTCGGCGGCTGGCGGAAGGCGTTTTCGATCACGAGGACGTCGTCTTCCGCGCGAACCAGCTGGCCGACTTCGTGGTCGCCTCGCGCGAACGGTACGGCCTGGGTGACCGGCGCTTGGTCGCCATCGGGTTCTCCAACGGCGCCAACATCGCCGCCGCGGTGACCCTGCTGCGTCCGGACGCCGTCGGAGAGGCCGCGCTGTTCGCGGCGATGTCTCCGCTCCCGTCGCCACCACGCCACGATCTGTCCGGTACGCGGGTCTTCCTGTCGAACGGCGAGCAGGATCCGATGGCGCCGTTGGCGTCGGCGGAGGCGCTCGTCCGCGAGCTGCGCGAGCGCTCCGCGGACGTCGTCGCCCACCGCCATCCCGGCGGGCACCAGGTGACGGGCAACGGTTTGGTCGCGGCCGCGGGGTGGCTCAACCCGTAGCGGTGAGAGCAAAGTAGCCGAACGTAACATCGGCGGATGACTAACGGTGACCTCGTCCGGGCCCAGGCCCTGCTCGAAACGGCGCTCCTCGCGGACGGGCACAACGACCTGCCATGGGAGCTGCGGGTCACGACCGGGCCGGATCCGGTCCAGGCCGTGGCGGGCACGGATCTCACGGTCCGCCAGCCGCATCTGCACACCGATTTCCCGAAGCTCGCCGAAGGCAGGCTCGGGATGCAGTTCTGGTCCGTTTACGTGCCCTGCCAGTTCGAAGGGCACAGTGCCGTCACCGCGGTTCTCGAACAGATCGAGATCGTGCACCAGATGATCGAGCGGTACCCGGACAGGCTGGCCTTCGCCGACACCGCCGATCAGGCCGAGGCCGCCTTCCGCGACGGCAAGATCGCGTCGCTGCTCGGCGCCGAAGGTGGCCACAGCATCGCCGAATCCCTTGGCGTGCTGAGGATCCTGCGCCGTCTCGGCGTCCGCTACATGACGTTGACGCACAACTACAACACCACCTGGGCCGACTCCGCCACCGACGAACCCGCGCACGACGGGCTCACCGAGTTCGGCCGTGACGTCGTCCGCGAGATGAACAAGATCGGCATGCTGGTCGACCTCTCGCACGTCGCGCCGAGCACGATGCGCGCCGCGCTGGAGGTCAGTTCCGCGCCGGTGATCTTCAGCCACTCCTCGTGCGTCGCGGTCAACGACCACGCCCGCAACATCCCCGACGACGTCCTGGAAACCCTGGCCGCGAAGGACGGCGTCGCGATGGTGACGTTCGTGCCGGGCTTCATCTCGCCGAAGGTCGCCGAATGGGACGACCGGCTGCGCCAGGACATGGACGCCGCGGGCAAGGACTACCGGAACATCGACCAGCGCGCGAAGTTCACCGCCGAGCGCGGCGGCCCCGAGAAGCCGAAGGCGGGCATCGACGACGTCGTCGCGCACATCGAGCACGCGCGTGAAGTGGCCGGTGTCGACCACATCGGCCTCGGCGGCGACTACGACGGAGTCGCGACACTGCCCGAAGGCCTCGAAGACGTTTCGAAGTACCCGGTGCTGTTCGCCGCGCTGATGGAACGCGGCTGGAGCGACGAGGACTGCGCGAAGCTGGCCGGGAAGAACACCTTGCGCGTCCTGCGCGCGGCGGACGAGGTCACCCGTTCGGACGCTTGAGGGCGCGATCAAGACGACTTCGGCGGACACTGTCCTGCATGACTCAGCCGCAGGAAGGTGCCGCCGAGGTTCCGGTCGAGCCCGTCTCACCGCCCGAAGCCGCTGGCGGCGCGCGCCACAGCGGTAAGTTCGACGCCGGCCCGAAACTCAAGCGCACGCGGGTGAGCGGCACCTGGATCGCCGTCATCGTGGCGCTGATCCTGCTGGTGTTCCTGCTCGTGTTCATCTTGCAGAACCAGGACACCGCCACCGTCCACTTCCTCGGCATGTCCGGCAGCATGCCGCTGGCCGTCGCGATGCTGTTCTCGGTGATCGCCGGCGGCGCCGTGGTCGCGCTCGTCGGCGGTGCCCGGATCCTGCAGTTGCGCAAGCAGGCCAAAAAGTCCCGCCATCAGCTCCGCTGACGTCTGTCAGAGGACAGCGCCGCGCCGGAACTCGCTGGGGTTGACGCCCCGGACCCGTTTGAACGCCGCGCTGAAGCCGAACGGGTCGGAGTAGCCGACGGTGCGGGCGATATCGGAAATGGTCGTGGATTCCTTGCCCGCCAAGAGATCCGCCGCGAGGGTCATCCGCCAGCGGGTGAGGTAGGTCAGCGGCGGCTCACCGACCAGGTCGGCGAACCGCTTGGCCAGCGTCGACCGTGAGACCCCGGTCCGCCCGGCCAGCGAGCCGACCGTCCATGGTGCCGCCGGTTCCGCGTGCAGCAGGCGCAGCGCGTCGCCGACCACCGGATCCCGCTGGGCCGCCCACCACGCCGGGGGTTCGCCGCCGGGCCGGTCGAACCATTCGCGCAGGGAACAGACCAGCATCCAGTCCAGCAACCGGTCGAGGACCACCTGCTGACCGGGCGCGTCGACGGCGACTTCGGCGGCGAGATGGTCCAGCACGGGATCGCCCGCGCCCCCGGCGTCCACGCGCACCACGACGGGCAACGCGTCCAGCAGCGGGCGGCCGATCTCGCCGCCGACCGGATACGCGCCGACGATCAAGGTCGTCTCGCCGCCGGGCTCGTCGGCCCAGCCGAGGCGGTGCCGGGTCCCGCCCTGTTCGGGCGTCGCGCAGTGCTCGCCGCACGCGACCGGCTCGGCCGGGGTGCCGACCTCGTCGACGAAGGTGAAAGTCCCGGGACCGCGCACGATGATCGTCTCGCCCGCGCGAAGCGGCTCGGGCGGAGCGTCTTCGGGCACGACCCAGCCCGCCCCGGTGAGGACGGCGCACAGGGTCAGCGGTGCGCCGTCCACGAAGTGCAGCGACCACGGCGGTGACAGGGCCGAACTGCCGAACAACGAGCCGTGGGACCGCACCCCGCGGATCAGGTCACTGAACACGTCCACGCCACCGACGTTAGACGAATACACAGGCGATCCGGCTTTTCGCCTATGGGCACGTCCAGGACGGGCGTGTTGAATCGAGCTCATGTTGACCGCCGAAGACCTCGAATTCCTCCGCCGTCCCCTGCACGGGTTCCTGACCGTGGCCGACGGGCCGGTCCGGCCGGTCTGGTTCGAAGCCACCGGCGAGGGCACGATCCAGTTGTTCACGCCCCAGGACTCACCCAAGGTGCGGCGGCTGGACGGCGATCCCCGTGCCTCGATCATCGTGGCCGCGCCGGTGGGCGAGCGCGAACGCTGGGTCTCCGTCACCGGCCGCGTCACCGTGGAGCCCGACGGGGCGCATGAGCTGGCCGCCCGCCTCGGCGCCCGCTATTGGGACCTCGACGACCCGGCACACTCCGGGGAGCTCGCCGGGATCCAGGAGTTGGATCTCGTCCGGCTCGTCATCCACTCGGAGAAGGTCGGCCGTTACTCGATGTGATGATCGACGTCATCCCGAGCACGGTGGCGCAAACGTTTTCGTCACCCTTGGCGGTGACCCGGTCCCGGTCCGCCGGGTTCCGGGCGCACAGCCGCCAGAAGGTGTCCGCGTCCGTCGTCACCGAGGCCAGCGGCGCGCGTGACGTCGGCGCGACGCGATCGAGCGACCAGCCGTCCGCGGTCCGCTGCGCCGTCCACTTGCCGCCACCCTGGCCGGTGACGGTGTAGACGACCTGACGTCCCGTCCGCGCCTTGACGTCACGCAGCGTGTGCGGCAGCGCCCGGACGAAGGTGTCGACCACCGGCCCGCGGAAGTCCCGCTCGTCGAGCGTGCGGGCACCGACGGCCTCACGGATCTGCTGCTGGTGCACCCAGAACTCGGTGTACTCGCGGGCGACGTCGAGCCAGACCGGCGCCGGTTCGTCCCCGGCCCAGCTCACCGGCTCACCGAGCGCGTCGAGGTCGGCGCGGCCCCACATTTCGGCGAGCTGCGAGGTGCTGTCCACCAGCATCGCGAACAGCACTTCAGGTGACAGCCGACGGCACGCGACCACCCATTCGTCGTTGATCCGGTCGATGAACTTCGCGAACCGTTCGCTCTCGCGGGGCGCCGTCGTCCGGTAGCCGTCGCGATCGCGCGACAGCCTGCCGAGCTTGCCGCCCAGGATGTGGGCGGCGAGATCGTGCACCGTCCAGCCCGCGCAGACCGTCGGTGCGGCCCACTGCTCCGCGTCGAGACCAGTGAGGACGTCGAGCAAGGCTTGCTCTTCCCGCGCGAACAGCGGGAGGACGTCGATCGGCGGACCCCAGCGCGTGAAGCTCATGTATTCATCCAAACACTCGCGTCGATCACAATTTCGGCCGTTCGGCCTACTCGCAGGTAGCATCAGCGCGAACGTGAGGGGAGTGCCCGTGAGCAACGATCGACCCGCCGGTGACGACCTGGCCGCTTTCGCCAAACGCGCGGGGCAGCTGGCGGGCTGGGCGGCCCGCACGGGCATGGAATTCACCCGCAAACTCCCCGGCGTCGACCTCGCGGAACAGGTCATCAAGCAGGGTGAGCGGCAGTTGCTTTCGGAGCTGCGCCGCCGTCTCGACGAGGTCGACGACCCGTACCACGCCGCGCTCACCGCCGCGTCCGCGATGAACCGGCCCGACGCCAACGGCTCGCGCCCGGTCGAAGCGACCATCACCCTCGTGCACACGCGTGCCCACCTCGAACCGCTCCGCGCGGCGATGGCCGAACTGCTCAACCACTCGATCGGCTTCGGCCGCGAGCGGGCTCGCGAGTACCTCTACGCGATCATCCTGCGGCAGCTGACACCGGACGAAGCCCGCATCCTCTCCGCACTTTCCGACGGCTCGCCGTTCCCCGCCGTCGACGTCGCCGAGCGGACCAACCTCGGTGGCGCCGGGCGGTTCGTGCTCCGCAACGCCTCCACCGTCGGCAAGGCCGCCGGGGTTTCGCTGCCGGACCAGGTGCCCGGCTACCTCACCAGGCTGATCGGGCTCGGCCTGGTCGAGCTGGACGAAGAGGTGCCCTCGCTGGAGACGCAGTACGAGATCCTGCTGACCGACGAGACCGTCCGCGAGGCGGAGAAGTCGGTCAAGCGGGCCAAGTTCGTCAAGCGCACCGTCCACATTTCCCGGCTCGGCGCCCAGTTCTGGCAGGCCTGCGACCCGAGCGCCGGCTGACCCCGGCATGGGTGCGTTCCTCGACGGGATCCTCGCCGACTTCGCCGAGCATTGGCCGATCTACGTCTCGATCCCGATCGTCGCCGCCCTGATCGGCTACACCACCAAACTCGTCGCGATCCGGATGATGTTCCAGCCGGTCGAATTCGTCGGGATCAAACCGTTCCTCGGCTGGCAGGGCATCGTGCCCAAACGCGCCGCGCGGATGGCGAGCATCGCGTGCGACACGATGACCGAGCAGCTGATCAAACCGGCGGAGGTCGTCGCCAGGCTCGATCCGCAGAGAATCGCGCGGGAGATCGAAAAACCGCTCCAGGCCGCGGTCGAGGACATCGTGCGCGACGTCGCCGGTCACTACCAGCCGGGGCTGTGGGAATCGCTGCCGGTGGGGATGCAGCGGCTGGTGATCCAGCGCGTCCAGGCCGAGACGCCGAAGATGGTCGCGGCCGTGCTGGAGTTGATCAAGTCCGATGTGGACAGTGTGTTCGACCTCAAGGGCATGGTGGTCACCGCACTGGTCAAGGACAAACGGCTGCTGAACCGGATCTTCCAGGAGGCGGGCGACAAGGAGTTCAAGTTCATCGCCCGCTCCGGCATCTTCTTCGGCGGGCTGATCGGCGTGATCCAGATGATCGCGTGGATGCTGTTCAAGTTCCCGCTGATCATGCCGCTGTTCGGCCTGTTCACCGGCTGGTTCACCGACTGGCTCGCGCTGCGGATGATCTTCTACCCGATCGAAGAGCGCCGGTACTTCGGCGTGCGCTGGCAAGGCCTGTTCCTGAAGCGGCGCGGCGAGGTCGCGGAGGCGTACGGCGCGCTGATCGCGAAGGAGATCATCACCCCGCACAACGTGATCGAGGCGGTGCTGCACGGCCCGCTTTCGGACCGGGTGCTCGGGCTCATTCAACGTCAGCTCGACGAACAGCTCGGCCGCCGCGTCGGCGTCGGGAAACCGCTGGTCGTGTTCGCCGTCGGCAGCAGGCGGTATCAGGACATGAAGCTGAACATCGCCGAGAAGATCATGGACAAGCTGCCGGAGACCATGCGGTACATCGAGGACTACGCGAACGACGCGATGGACATCCGGAACGTGCTGGTGACCAAGATGAAGGAGCTGTCGCCGCGCGAGTTCGAAGGACTGCTGCGGCCGGCGTTCCAGCAGGACGAATGGATCCTGATCGCGACCGGCGCCGTCCTCGGCTTCGCCGTCGGTGAGGCGCAAGTCCTCCTCCTGGAACACTTCGCCGCCTGACCCCCTTTCGCCCCTCCCGCGTTTCGTCCTCTGGTTGCGGTACTTGCGCGTGCAACTACCGCAACTAGAGGACTAAACGCGCCGGTGGGTGGGGGCGACGCCGTGAAGGACTCCTTAAGGGACCCAGGGTCCCTCGAAGGTCCCTTCACCCGAGGCAGAACGGCCTCCTTGGCCTCAGTGGTCTCACCAGTCACGACGACGGCGCGTGAAGGCCCCCTTTCCTCGGCTCAGCCGAGGAAACGCGACCTTCACGCCTTCCCTCGGACGTGAGGGGCCCCTTCACTGCCCGGGCACTCTTCCGCGTTTCGTCCTCTGGTTGCGGTACTTGCGCGTGCAACTACCGCAACCAGAGGACGAAACGCGCCGGTGGGTGGGCCCGTCGCGTATCCAGGGGCAGGGACCGGGCACCTGATTGCGAGGGCGTGAAATTGCCCTTACGGGTGAACGAATCTCGGCACCAACGGCGGTACGCGGGTTCGTCCGTCCGGTCTAAAGTGCTCGTGCACTTAAGCCTTGGGGAGGGCGCACATGGCCGACGCGGGGAGCCCGTGGCCGCAGGAGATCCGGCTGGCGATGACCATGGTGGGCGGGGCGAGCCTCGCGGTCTGGATGGGCGGGGTCGCCACCGAGACCTCACATCTGCTGCAGGCGTCGAGAACGCCGGAATCCGAAGGGCCGTACCGCGCCCTGCTCGATCTGCTCAACGCCACGGTTTCGCTCGACGTGCTCACCGGCACGAGCGCGGGCGGCATCAACGCGGCGTGCCTCGGGCTGGCCGAGGCGTTCCGGTCGAGCCCGCAGGTGCTGCGCGACACGTGGATCAGCACGGGATCGCTCGACAACCTGATCCGCGACCCCGGCGAGAAGGAACCGCGCTCGCTGCTCGACGGCGACAAGGTGCTCCTGGCGGATCTCAAGGACGCGCTGCACCGCATCACCGACCAGGCCACGGTCAAACCGGACTGTCCCGACATCACCGTGCTGCTCACCGGCACGATGATCGACGGCGAGACGACCAGGTTCGACGACGCGCTCGGAAACCTGGTGCGGGACACCGAACACCGCCTCCTCTTCCGCTTCGATGGTCCTTTGTGGACGTATGACGTCGTCGGCCCGCTCGCGCTCGCGGCGCGCTCCACCGCGTCGTTCCCCGGTGCGTTCGAGCTCTCCCGGATGCCGATCGGCGAGAAGACCGGGCCGTTGCATCCGGACATGACCCGGTACACCGACGTCACCCGGTCGCATTGGCTGACCGACGGCGGCGTGCTGCTGAACAAGCCGCTGCGCCCGGCGTTGCGGGAGATCTTCGAACGGCAGTCGCATTCCGACGTCCGGCGGCTGCTGCTGTACGTCGTGCCGACGGCGGAACGCGAAGCCGAGCGGGTCGAGGTCGATCCGGACCGGCCGCCGCTGCTGGGCAGCGCGATGAGCAAGGTCGTCGGAACCGTCCTGAGCCAGACGATCAGCGCCGAGCTCGAGGATCTGACCCGGCACAACGACGCCGTCGTCCGGACCAGGGGCACCCGCGTTTCCCTTGCCTCGATGGGGGTTCGCGGCGGTCCGGACGCGCTGGTCGACCAGCGGCTGATGAACGACTACCGCGATCGGCGGGTGCAGGAGGACGCCACCGCGTTGGTCCGCGAGGCGACCCGCAGGCTCTCACTGTCCGATGTGGAGGATCCGGGCCGCCAATGGGCGTCCGGTACGGCGGCGCAGCTGCGCGCGGCCGCGGCGGAAGGACTGCGTGACGGCCTGCCCACCGCGCCGCCGAAGGACACCTGCGAACTCCAGGACCTGGTCGCCTTCCGCACCACCGCGCTGGACGATTCAGTCGCCACCGGCCTCCAGTTGGTGAACGCGGGTTTCCGGCTCGACCCGGCGCCGCAGCAGGCGGTGCAGCTCAACCGCTGCCGCGTGCTGCTGCACGAGGCGCGGCACAAGGCCGCGCGCGGCGAACGGCTCGCGGGCTGGGTCACCGAACAGGATCCGCCGGACGCCAAGGTCACGCTCGCGGCCTGGATCGAGGGCCTCGCCAAGAAATGGGCCGCAAGGGGCCGGTCGGACACCCTGATGGAGGCGTGGCCGATCGTGGTCGCCGCGCTCCGTCAGGCGACGCCGATCCTTTTGCCGCTGGCACAGGCGAAATCCGACACCGAAGCCGCCGACACGGTCACCACGCTGCTGGCGTGGACCGGGCTCACCTCCGGCGACGACAGCGCCGGCGACACGGTCGTCACCTCGCGCCTGGTGCGCCTGCACATCGCGACCCGGGGGCTGCTCGCGCAACCGCCGTCGGTCGACCAGCGGGTCGACCTCGTCCAGGTGAGCGCGGATTCCCGGACGCTGATGGACATGAAGCGGCGCCGTTCGTGGGACAAGCTCACCGGCATGCAGGCCGACTACTTCGGCGCCTTCTACAAGGCGTCGTGGCGCGCGAACGACTGGATGTGGGGCCGGGTCGACGGCGCGGGCTGGCTGATCCAGTGCCTGCTCGACCCGAAACGCCTGCGGCTGCTGCGCGACGTCATCGGGCGGGAGGCCTTCCGCAAGCAGGTCCGGGATACGTTCGAGAAGATCGGATGGCGGTGGCCGGGCACCGAAGACGGGCTGTCGCCGGAAGAGACGGAGTCATTGCGCGCGCAATTGGCCGGTGAACTCGCTTTCCTCGGCCTCGACGGCGAACTCGGTGACGTGGAGAAGGAAGCCGAGCTCCCGATCAGCATGCCGGTGACGGCGATGGTGCTCGCCAGGGTCCGCCAAGCGGAGATCGCGCGCGAGGAACTGCCCTGTGTCGGACTCCACTGTGGACACGACGCGAAAACGGCCAAGGGGAACGGGAAACCGTCGGAACGGTTCCGGCGCCTGATCGAAAACGAACCGGAGACCGACGAGCAGACCCAGCGCGCGTTCCAGGCGTGCCAGGTCTCCGGCGAACGGTTCGAACACGAACGCGGGACGATGCTGCTGACGAAAACGCTGGTCAAAGCGGGTGCCGCCGGGATCAACGCGGCCGCGGGGGCGACCCGGGTGCCGAAATCGGTCCAGCCTGCCGCGACCTTCGCCAAGGCCGCGAGCCGCAGCGCGTGGTGGATCACGCGCGGCGCGGCCACCCTGCCGTCCCCGTGGAACGTGCTCGCCGCGCTGATCACCGTGCTGGCCGGGTTCGTCATCGGCGGGCAGGGCGGGCCCGTCCTGCAGTGGGTCGGCGTCCCGGTGGCCGCGGGCGCCATCGTGTTCCTGGTGGTCAGCCTGATGACGTTGCGCAAGACGTGGCGGATGGTGCTCACGGTGCTCGCCGTGCTGGTGGGAGCGGGTCTGTTGTTCGCCGCGTTCCTGCCACCGGTCCGTGATCCGCTGTTCGGCTGGCTCGGCGGCGTCGTGGCGGGCTGGCGGCGCGGCGAGGCACCGGTCTGGTGGCTGGTGGTCTGTCTGCTGATTCTGCTGCCCGCCGTCTGGACGCCGCTGGGTTCCGTATTCCGGCGGCGCCACCGCCGCTGAACCGCCGAATTGTGGCCTGGTCCTGCGACCGAGTGGTAACCGTTGGTATCGTCACATCCAGTGAGACCGCGACGAAGCGGCCTTACCCACCAGTGCTGCGCTTCAAACGTTACCGTTACCTTTGTCACGTGTGTTTCAGGGTTGTTGCAGGTAGCCGCGTTGTCGCTGCCGCGCTGATCTGACCGCGCCCGAATCCTCCGGTACGTTTCTTGGACATGTCCGGAAAGCACTTGATCGAAAACCCGACCAAGGCAGACGGTGCCGCGCTCTGGAGAATCGCCCGCGATTCGAAGAAGCTCGATCTCAACACGCCTTACGCCTATTTACTGTGGTGTCACGATTTCGCCGACACCTCGGTCGTCGCGAAAGTCGACGGCACCCCGGTCGGCTTCGTGATCGGGTATCGGAAGCAGGACACCGGCTTCGTCTGGCAGGTCGCGGTCGACGCGTCCCAGCGCGGAAAAGGCCTGGCCGGGGCACTGCTCGACGAGCTGTTCAGTCAGCTCACCGCCCAGGGTGTGCGGTACCTCGAAACCACGATCACGCCGGACAACGAGGCTTCGATCCGGTTGTTCGCCTCGTTCGCCAAGCGGTGGAACGCCACTTTGGAACGCCGGGATCTGTTCACCGCCAAGGATTTCCCGGCCGAGGACGGAACGCATGAGCAGGAGGACCTGTACCGAATCGGTCCGCTCAGCAGTCAATAGAACATAAATCCGGGGATCCCAGGGAGAAAGAAAACGTGATGAGCATTTTCGAGGAACTCGAATCCGAAGTACGCAGTTACAGCCGTGGCTGGCCCGTGGTGTTCGACCGGGCCCAGGGGAGCTACCTGTACGACGAGGACGGCAAGGCGTACCTCGACTTCTTCGCCGGTGCCGGCGCGCTCAACTACGGGCACAACAACCCGGCGCTCAAGCGGGCCCTGATCGACTACATCGCCCGTGACGGCGTCACGCACGCGCTCGACATGTTCACCGTGGCCAAGCGGGACTTCCTCGAGACCTTCAAGGAAAAGATCCTCGCGCCGCGCGAGCTCGACTACAAGGTCGTCTTCCCCGGCCCCGGTGGCGCGAACGCGGTCGAGGCCGCGCTGAAGCTCGCGCGCAAGGTGACGGGCAAGGAATCCGTGATCAACTTCACCAACGCCTTCCACGGGATGACGCTGGGCGCCCTCTCGGTGACCGGCAACTCGATGAAGCGCGGCGGCGCCGGTGTCCCGCTGGTGCACGCCACCCCGATGCCGTACGACAACTACTTCGACGGCTCGATCCCGGACTTCCTCTATTTCGAGAAACTTCTCGAAGACTCCGGAAGCGGCCTGAACGAGCCCGCGGCCGTTATCGTCGAAGGTGTGCAGGGCGAGGGCGGCATCAACGCCGCGCGCATCGAGTGGCTCAAGGCGCTGGATGATCTGTGCAAGAAACACGGTATCCTGCTGATCCTCGACGACGTCCAGATGGGCTGCGGCCGCACCGGCCCGTTCTTCAGCTTCGAGGACGCGGGCATCAAGCCCGACATCGTCTGCCTCTCGAAGTCCATCAGCGGCTACGGCATCCCGATGGCGCTGACGCTGATCCGCCCGGACCTCGACGTCTGGGAGCCGGGCGAGCACAACGGCACCTTCCGCGGCATCAGCCCGGCGTTCGTCACCGCGACGGAGGCGCTGCGCGTCTACTGGAGCGACGACGAGCTGGAGAAGTCGACCAAGGCCAAGGGCGAGCGCATCGCCGCCGCGTTCCAAGGCATCGTCGAGGCGTACCCGGACGCGAACCTGTTCGCGAAGGGCCGCGGCCTCGCCAGGGGCCTCGAGTTCGCCAACGGCGACCTCGCGGGCAAGGTCTGCGCCGCCGCGTTCGAGCGCGGGCTGCTGATGGAGACCTCCGGCCCCGACGGCGAGGTCATGAAGCTGCTGCCGCCGCTGACGCTCACCGACGAAGAACTCACGAAGGGCCTGTCGATCATCGACGAGTCCATCGCCACCGTCCTGAACTGACCGCCCTCAACCGAGAACGAGAAGGAGTTTTCCGTTGCTTGTCCGAACACTCGACGAGGTCACCGACACCGACGCCGACATCAAGACCCCGAACTGGCGCAGCAAACGCATCGTGCTCGCCAAGGAGGGCGTCGGTTTCTCGGTGCACGAGACCACGCTTTACGCCGGGACGGTCAACGATTTCTGGTACGCGAACCACATCGAAGCGGTCTTCATCACCTCCGGTGAAGGCGAGCTCGAGAACACCGCGACCGGCGAGGTCTTCCAGCTGAAGCCGGGCACGTTGTACCTGCTGAACGACCACGACAAGCACCAGGTCCGGCCCAAGACCGAGATCAAGTGCGTCTGCGTGTTCAACCCCCCGATCACCGGCCGCGAGGTCCACGACGAAAACGGCGTGTACCCGCTCGTAACCGAACCCTAAAAATCGCTCGAGGAGGCGACTGCATTGACGCTGACCGACACCCGAGTCGACGACAGCTACCCGACCCGTGTCACGGGTAAGCCCGAACACCTGCCCAGGACGCACCCCACCGTCTGGGGCAGCGAGGCCGACGGTCCCATCGACGCGGCCACGCTCGCCAACCACGAAACCCGTGGTTACACCGTCGTCGACCAGCTGTTGTCGCCTGGCGAGATCCAGACCTACTGGCAGGAACTCGTCCGCATGTCGTCGGGGGACCACCGCGACGACGAGCGCGTCATCACCGAGGCCAAGACCGGTGAGGTCCGCTCCATCTTCGACGTCCACGAGACCAGCGAGCTGATCGCGGAGCTCGTCCGCGATCCCCGCGTGCTCGACCGGGCCCGGCAGATCCTCGGCTCCGAGGTCTACATCCACCAGAGCCGCGTGAACTACATGCCCGGCTTCAAGGGCACCGGGTTCTACTGGCACTCGGACTTCGAGACCTGGCACGCCGAGGACGGCATGCCGGCGCCGCGTGCGGTCAGCTGCTCCATCGCGCTCACCGACAACTACCCGTTCAACGGCGGCCTGATGGTGATGCCGGGTTCACAGCGGACCTTCGTCCAATGCGCCGGGGAAACCCCCGAGGACAACTACAAGAGTTCGCTGAAAGAGCAGCGAGTCGGTGTCCCCAGTGAGGAAGACATCACCAAGCTCGCCGCCGAATACGGAATCGACCAATTCACCGGACAAGCCGGTTCGGCGCTCTGGTTCGATTCGAATGTGATGCACGGTTCGTCGAACAACATCACCCCGTACCCGAGGTCGAACATCTTCATCGTGTTCAACAGCGTCGAGAACGCGCTGCGGGAGCCGTTCGCCGCGATCGAACCGCGCCCGGCGTTCATCGCCGGCCGCGACTCGACACCCCTGTCGCGCTGACGAAACCGCAGGTAGCGAAGGCCATGACGGGGCGCCTGTAGCCGACGGTGTGCGCCCTGTTACGTTGTCGCCTACGTGAGCGGGCCAGTGGGCTCGCTCACGTAGGTGTTGTCGACGGACGAACGGGTTCTTCGCTCGGGGTGAGCCCACCCGGACGGACGTGGACGCCGATGTCCGGTGTGGGTCGCGCCCCCAGGCGGCCCAAATCGGACATCCCCCGGCTCCGTGCCATCAGATCGGGACTGATGGCACGGAGCTTTCTTTTATTTCTGTGCTTGTTGCCGCGCGCTGACGAAGACGTTCCGCAGGGCGCCAGACTGTGGTCAAGCTGCGGTTTTGTGGTCAGGGCGCCCTGCAAAACGTCTTCGTGGGCCTTCGGCCCGAAAGAGGGCGCGCGGGGTGAAGTCTCCCCGTCGCGCTGGCGCGCTCCCGGGGAGACGAGTCCGCCGGTCACCTCACCTGAGCTCACGAGAGCGTCCGGGATTCCACCCCGATGTCCTTTGCGCCATTGGAGACGCTTGGTGGCCCAATGTGGCATTGGGGCGGGGGATAGTGCCCGCTATGTCTCGCTTCCCTCGCGTTTTCTGGTTGGCGGCGTCTTCGCGCGGTAGGTTGGCTACTCCGGTAAGGGGAGAGATCGGGGGAGGGGGTTCGTCATGGGCGAAAGCGGTTCCCCTGCCCGCTTCCAACTCCTCGGTCCCGTGCGGCTCCTCGACGGCGAACGGCCGGTCCCCGTCGGCGGTCCCGGCGTCCGCGGACTGCTCGCGCTGCTGGCCCTGAAAGTCAACAAAGTCGTCGGGCTCGACGAGATCATCGACGCGCTCTGGGGGCACGACCCGCCCGCCACCGCCCGCACGATCGTCCACGGCAACGTCTCCCACCTGCGGCGCGTGCTCCGGGACATCCAGGGCGACCATCCGCGCGGCGCCCAGATCCTCACCGCGCCGCCCGGGTACCAACTCACCGTCGAACCCGGCCGGATCGACGTCCACCGTGCCCGGTCGCTGCTGGAGCGGGCGTCCACCGAAGACCCGGACAAGGCGTCCGAGCTGCTCGCCGAGGCCCTCGCGCTCTGGCAGGGACCGGCGCTGGCCGGGGTGCCGGGGTCCGTCCGCGCCCCCGAACTGGAGGACCTGCGGCTCGCCGTCCACGGCGCCAGGGTCGATGCGGATCTCGAACTCGGCAGGCACGCGGAACTGATCGTCGAGCTCAGCCCGCTGGTCCGGGCCAAGCCGCTCGCCGAACGCACGGCCGGTCAGCTGATGCGCGCGCTCTATCACGCCGGGCGCCGCGGTGACGCGCTCGAGCTCTATCGCACGGTGTCCCGGGCGACGCTGCGCACGCTCGGCGTCGAACCCGGCGCGGATCTTCGCTGGCTGCACGAACGCGTCCTGAACGACGACCTGCCGGTCAAGGTCGTCGAGGACGCGAAAGCCGAAGCGCATCCCGTCCAGCAGTTGCCGCCCGCGGTGCCGAGCCTTGCCGGGCGCGAGGCCGATCTCGCCTGGCTCGACGATCTCGCCGAGCGGGCCGAAGCGGGCGAGACCGCCGTCGGCGTGGTCTCCGGGACCGCGGGGATCGGCAAGAGCAGCCTGGTGGTGTGGTGGGCGCATCGCGCCGCCCGCCGCTTCCCCGACGGCATCCTTTTCGCCTCCCTGCGGGGTTTCGACCCGCAGCACCCGCCGCTGGAGCCCGCCGATCTGCTCACGCAGTTCCTGTTCGGGCTCGGCGTCCCCGCCGACGGCATCCCCGAGCAGGTCCACGAACGCATCGCCCTCTACCGCTCGATGATCGCCGGGCGCCGGATGCTGGTGATCCTCGACAACGCGCGTTCGGCCGATCAGGTGCGGCCGCTGCTGCCGCCCGGCTCGCGGTCGATGACGCTGGTGACCAGCCGCTCCAGGCTCGACGGGCTCGCCGTGTCCAACGCCGCCAAACTGCGTGTCCTCGGCACGCTCGCGCCCGGTGACGCCGTCCGGCTGATCGAGGAACTCGCCGGGCCCGCCGGATTCGACCTCAACCACGCGCTCGCCCGGCTCTGCGGTTATCTCCCGCTCGCGCTGCGGATCGCGGGCGCGCGGCTCGCCGCCAGCGCGCAGTGGTCCGCGCAGGACCTGGTCGACGAGCTCGGCAACGAACGGACGCGGCTGGCCGCGCTCGACGTCGAGGGCCCCGACGACGGGGTCCGCGCGGCGTTCGACGTCTCGTTCCGCGGGCTTCCCACCGACGTCGCGAACACGTTCCTACGGCTCGGCGTGGTCCAGGTCGTCTCGGCCGGTTCCCATCTGACGGCCGCGATCGGGGACGTCACCGTCGGCGAGGCGCGGCGGCATCTGCGGGTGCTCGCCGCGCACAACCTGCTCGCCGAAACGGGCCGCGATTCCTTCGTCCCGCACGACCTCGTCCGCCTGTTCCTGCGCGAGCTGGCGGAGAACGAACTCGACGAGGAAGACCGCGAAGACGTGCTGTCGCGATCGGTGCGGTTCTACCAGGCCGTCGCCGACCGGGCGCGGCGGAAGATGCTGCGGATCGTCGACCCCCTCGACTTCACCGATGTGCTGAGCGACGCGCAGATGCCGCCGCTGAATTCCTTCGCCGAAGCGCAGGACTGGTTCACCGCGGAATGGGCGAACCTGCTGGAGGTCCTCGAAGCCGCCCGTGCCGGCGGGCGTCACGACGACGTCTGGCGGCTGGCCAGGGTCGCGCACACCTATCGCGCGGTGTACCCGTTGCTGGACGACTGGAAGCGGCTGGTCGAGATCGGGCTGGAGGCCGCCGAGCGGTCCGGTGACGTCCTCGGCCGGTGCTGGATGCTGATCTCCCGCTGCGCCATCGCGCTCACCTTCGAACTGCCGCAGGGCTGCCTCGCCGACGCCGAACGCGCGCTGGAACTCGCGAGCGCGATCGGCGACAACCGGCTGATGGTCTCGGCGAACATCCATCTCGGCTGCGCGCTGACTCTCCTCGCCCGGTACGACGAGGCCATCGCGACGCTGCGGCAGGCGGTCGAGGAGACCGACCGGACCGGAGACCTCGAACTGCGCGGGCAGGCGCTCAACAACTGCGCGGAGGCGGAAAAGCGGGCGGGGCGGTTCATCGAGGCGATCGGGCACCAGATCGCCTCGCTGGAGATCGACCGGACCCTCGGCGACGAAAGCTACGTCGTCGTCTCGCTGAACAACCTGGCCGAACTGAGCATGAGGATCGGCGAACTCGCCGCCGCCGAGCGGTACGTCTGGGAAGCCGTCGACCTGACGATCAGCAGGCGGTTCGTCCTCCAGGAGGGCGTGCTGCGGCTGACCCTGGGCAGGGTGCTGCGGGCCGGGTCGGATGTGGACGGTGCCCGCGAGCAGTTCGCGATCGCGCTGAAGATCCTCTCCGACGCCAATCCGAAGCTCGCCGCACTGGTCCGCGCGGAACTCACGGACCTCGGCGAAGGTCCGTGAGTGATCCTTAGCGGATTCTTAGTGGCCTCGCGTCTTGCGCGCGTAGGGTCCGGTTCAGCGTCGATCGAGCCCTAGGGGAGGGGCATTCGGTAGGGATCGGCGCTCGGGCGGACCCTTCGGGATCCGTTTGAAGAGCCGCCAGGAGCGGCTCGTGGCGGTCCGGCCGGTGGAGGTGGGGGCGATACCGGCCGGCCGCCAGGCGGCCTTCCCGCATTCAGTCCTCTGGATGCGGTAGTTGCGCGTGCAAGTACCGCATCCAGAGGACTGAACGCGGAGATCAGGCGGTGCTCGCGGTGCACAGGGCGATGGTCTGGCCCTTGTTCTCCGCCACCTTCTTGCCGTTCACGAGGATCGTGCAGGCGATCTGGTTGCTGACCGTCGAGTTCCGGGTGTCCGCGGTGACCGTGAGCATGTAGTCGCCCGAGTTGAAGGACGCCGTGCCGCGCCATTCGTCGGTACTCGCCGGGGTCGTTTCGGTCCGCTGGTCGTTGAGCGCGCCGAACCGGACGGTCGCGCCGCCGGACGCGCTGACGACGAACTCCACGGTGTTCTTGTCCCCGGAGACCGCCGGGATGTGCAGTCCCGACTGACCAGTAGCAAAGAAGTTGGTGTAGACCAGTAACCCGGTCGCGGCCAGCAAACCGGCGAGGGAAAGCGCGAGCCCCGCGACGCCCATTCCCTTCTTGTCCGCTTCGCCCTTCTTGATTTTGGTCAAACCGATTACGGAAAGAATCATTCCGACTACGGCGAGCGGCCAGGTGGCGACCCCGGCGACCGGGACGAAGGCGACCACGAGCGCCGCGAGTCCGACCAGGAAACCGGCGATGACCAGGCCGTTCTTGGGCTTTCGGTGCCGGGTCCCGTGCGTGGCGAACCCCGGGCCGTAGCGGGTGGCGGGCGGGTGCGGGAGAGGTGGATCGGTCGGCATACGTGCCCTTTCGGAGGCTTCCGTCCGAAGACGTTAACCCATCGTTCGGGGCAATGGCCGAAATTGTTACCTGCCGGAAAAAGTCATTATTGAACGATGATCATGCGGTTATCGATATTTTCTGACGAGAATTGTAGCATCGCCGAATGTCGGAAACCCGATCACTGATCGAACAGACTGACTTCCGGGGTGATCTCCAGCAGTTCGTGCACCGGGCGGCCGCGGCGGCCGTCGATGGTCGTGGTGCGCACGACGCGCAGCCGCGCGGTGACCGGCCGGTCCAGGTTCTCCTTGATCTCGTCGAGCAGATCCGGCGCGACCGCGCCCTGGATCGTGCCGCCCGACTCGCGTTCGAGATAGAAGATCCGGCGCCGGGTGCGGACCCCGTCCAGCCTGCCGCTGACCGTCTCGTAGCCGACGGCCTCCCGCGACTCGCGCAGGCTCCCGGACAGGATCCTCGCCTGCTCGGTGGTCATGCTGCGGGTCAGTTCCTCGCCCGCGGTCGGGGTCAGCGCCATGCCGATCCCGGCGTGCTTGCTGACCGCGTTGACGATGTCGCTGACCGCGTTGCGGACGGTGTCGCGCTGCAGCAGCACCGCGTCCAGCGCGCCGTCGTCGGAGCCGTTGGCGGGCAGGAAATCGCACAGTTCCTTGACCGCGCGCTCGGACAGGGACTCGATCCCGTCGTGGATGAGCGCGTCTTCGAGCGCCGGCTCGGGGAAGCCGAAGAAGATCGCGTTGCCCGCCTGGCCGCGCTGGATCAGCGGGGCCTTCTCCCGGTCCGCGGGCTGGACGATGGTCACCTCGCCCGACGGGTTGCGGATGATGTGCCCGATCTTCGCCGTCGCGTCCTGCAGCGCGCGGCTGATGTCGGAGAAGGTGTACGCGTCGAGATGCGACTCACCGATCACGGACACGCGAAGCAGTGGCGAACGGGACGTCCGCTCGAACTTCGCGTACGCGGCCATCGCCGACGCGCGGGCGAGGTCGTCGAGCCAGGTGCCGCCGGGGATCTCGTCGGCGATACGCCGGAATTCGTTCCTCACCAGATCACTTCCGGAATTCCCCTGCCACCCGATGCCCACACTTCTTCCCAGATCTCCTCGTCGCCGGGGCGGCAGAGGAAGCCGTCGAGCATGCCGCCGACGGGCTGGACCTGGTCGAGATACATCGCGGGCTGGCCGACGATGACCCCCCGCAACGTCAGCAGCCCGTAGAGCGCCGAGCGGCCCGTGTCGTCGAGCCGTTTGAGCGCGCCCCATTCGTCGGGGATCAGCACCACGTCGAGCCCGAGCGGCGCGTGCGGGGTCCTGGCGGTCAGATCTCCGCCGATCCACGCGCGGCCGGTCGGCATGATCCGCCTGGCGACCCCCAGATAACTGTTCAGCGCGCTGAACAGGATTTCACGGTCGTTCTGGTGCGGTGCGTCGAAGACCAGCCGTTCGTAGACGTCGGCCAGATCGGCGGGGTGGCGGCCCGGAGGCAGCAGGTTGTGCGGCGTCCAATACGGGAGCGCCAATCGGAGCCTCCTTCGTGTGCCGGAGCTCCCGATCGAAGAAACGTACCCGGCGTCACGCTCACAGTGCGTAGCCGAATTTACCAGGCGAGTGTCAGCCGCCCTGCCCCGGCCGGTGTTCGGGCGCGCGTCCGGCGGGCGGCCAGTCCTCGTCACTCGGCCAGACCGGCTCGGGTTCGTGGCCGCGGTCGCCGTTCCGGCCCGCCGGTTCCGGCTCCTGCGGGCGGTAGGCCCGCACCGGTTCCGGGGTCAGCTGACCTTCGCGGTGACCTTCCGCCTCCTGGTCGTACGGCTCGTCGTCGTCCTGGATCCGCGCGGGCGGGATGAACTGCGTCTGTTCGGTCGAGAGCAGCTCCGGCACGGGCTCGGGGTCGGGCACGGGCTCGAGCCCGGTGGCGCGTTCCGGCTCGCGGGCCGCCGGTTCGGGAGCCGGGCGCTCACGTCGCTCGCCGCGCGTCATCAGCCAGGTGGCCCCGCAGCCGAGGGCGAAGGAGATGAGCAGCCAGAGCCAGATCTGCCCGAAGAGCCAGAGCATTCAGCCATCACCTCTGTTCTGCCGTGATGTCGACGCGGCGGCCCTCGCCGTTCGCGCCGTCGGAGGTCCTGCGTTGGGTGGAGTACGCCTGGTCGCGTTTGACCCCGTTGCGCTCCAGCAGCCGCTCCACCGTCAGTGCCCGGCTCATCGAGAGCTTCTTGTCCGAACCGGTCGCCACCTGTCCGGTGATCCGGAACCGCACCCCGGCGGGCGCGTCCGTGAGCAGCTTCGCGATCTCCAGCGCGCCGCGCTCGCCGTCCGCGGTCAGTTCGGTGGTGTCCGGCTCGAAGGTGATGGGGGTGGCCGTCAGCAGGCGGTCGATCTCGGCCTGGAACCCGGCCTTGTCCGTCGGCTTGGCCGAAGTCGGCGCCGGGCTGGACGGCGGGCTCGAGGGAGCGGGCGATGGGCTCGGCGGCTCGCCGCTGGTGGTCACCGGGCCGGTCGGCGGCGCGGTGTCGCCGGAGATCTCGACCGTGCGGACCCCGTCGATCCGCTGGATGGCGTCCATCGCCTGCGCGGCCTTGTCCGGCGGGAAACCGGCGAGGCTCGCGTCGCGGCCCGAGAAACTCACCTGGCCGCCGGAGACGCCGACATCGGCGAGCGCGTCCTTCGCGCGCGCCGAAAGCTCGGCCTCGATGTCGTCCGAGGCCGACCAGACGGAGATCGCCGTCAAGGCGAGCGTGACCAGCAGCGCTGTAGGCAGCAAGCGGCTCCAGCGTGTACCGGGCATGAAGGGACTGTAAGCCGGGTGCGGCCGGTTAGCGAGCCGGGTTTTACAACGTCCGGCGCAGCGTCAGGCGGCCGTTGGGGTGAATCCGCGGGGTGTCACTCGCACGCTGTCGATCGTCTTCGGCCGGTGGCGTGTGTCCCTGGCCTGCGGCGTCGGGTGCGTGGCCGGGGCGAGGTGCCCGCTCGGCGCGCCGCCTCCGGCGTGGGGTCACCGGCGGGCCGGGACATAACCCTGTTGGGTGACATCGATCGGTCCGGGCGGGCGAGAAGGGTGTGCGTGCGAGTCGGTGCGGCTGGTCGTGGGGGGGGGGGGGGGGGGGGGGGAAAAAAACCCCCCCCCCCCCCCCCCCCCCTTCCCCGCAAACAAAGCCGCTCCTTCCCCTCGGGTCGGGGT
>NZ_JBVILA010000001.1:322682-490141 GCF_055580625.1 Amycolatopsis sp. NPDC031561
GAGGGGGGGTTGGTTGGTTGGGGTTGTTTGTTTTTTTGTTGTGCGCCTTTCCCCCCCCCCCCCCCCCCCCCCCCCACGACCAGCTGTACCGGCGCGAGACCGCGGCTCGTTCAGCTCGCGTGGTGGTGGATCTCCCGCGCCGCTCGCAGCTGTTGTTCGGTCGGAAGGGAGACGGCCGCGGACTCGATCTGCTCCAGCGGGAGCAGCGGCGCGAGTTCGGGGCGCTTCGGGGACAGGCCGTCGCCCATGGACTCGCCCTTGAGCTGACGCCGGATCCACGGCAGCAGGTGCGCCTTCGTCCACTCGAGGTCGGAGCGGCGCGAAGTGATCCAGGTGCTCGGATGCTCGGACGCCGGCCACGGCTCGCGCCAGTCGTCGGCGACCGGGACGCCGAGGACCTCGGCCGCGCGCAGCGCGATCCGCCGGTGGGCCTCGGGGGTGAAGTGCAGCCTGTCGTCGCTCCAGGCGCGGCGGTCGTGCAGCGGGCCCATCGCCCACATGTCGACCATCTTCGCGCCGTGGCGGTCGGCGATCGCCCACAGATGCGCGTTGTAGATGCCGACCTTGCCGCGCAGGACGTGCATGACGGACAGGTACTTGGTGTCCGGCCCGTTGAAGATGAGCACCGGGATCCCGGCATCGCGCAGCTTGGCGACCCCCGCCTCCAGCCGCGCGGCGACGGCGTCCACGTCCGCGCCGGGCACGATGATGTCGTTGCCGCCCGCGCACAGGGTGACCAGGTCGGGCTTCACCGCCAGCGCGATCGGCAACTGCTCTTCGAGGATCTCGTCGAGCATCTTCCCGCGGAGGGCGAGGTTCGCGTACTGGAAATCGGGCCTGCCTTCGGCCAGGATCTCCGCGAGCCTGTCCGCCCAGCCCCTGAAGGTGCCGTCGGGCAGATCGTCGTTGAGTCCTTCGGTGAAGCTGTCACCGATCGCCACGTAGCTGTCGAATCCGTACACGTTGGGTCCCCTTCCGTCCGTGTGCCCCCGGTTGGTACTTGTACACCACAACTAACAGCTGAGAGCGCCCCTGCAATCCCACCTGAGCGAAACCGGTGTTTCAGCCCGTTGGCACAGTCTCTTAGTTTGTCGGACGTCCATGCATCTCCATTACCGGGATGTACACTCCCGGGCTGCGGAGATTCCCCTCAAGTGGGTGTGAAACGGACAGGGTGTGTGGCGAACGTCTCCCCGCCCGGGTGTCCGGGGTCATGGATCCGGCAGGCTGTAAGGGTGACCTACCGACCCGCGCGCGAGTCGCTCGCCCAGATCCTCGGCGGGCGGCGTGGCGCCATCGACGCGAGTATCCCGCCGGCGGCCTTCGTCGTCGGCTGGCTGATCGCGGGCCAGTCGATCGCCTGGGGTGCCGGGGTGGCCATCGGGGTGGCGGTACTGCTCGGTGCGTACCGGGTCACCCGTGGTGACAAGGCCCGTGCCGTCGTCGTGAGTCTCGCCGCGGTGATCGCCGCCGCGCTGATCGCCCTGCACACCGGCCGCGCCGAAGACTTCTTCCTCATCCAGCTGCTGTCCAATGTGGCCAGCGCGCTGCTGTGGGCGGCCAGCATCGTGATCCGGTGGCCGTTGCTCGGTGTCGTGGTCGGGCTCGTCATCGGCCAGAAGACCCGCTGGCGCCGTGATCCCGAACTGCTGCGCGCGTATTCGCGGGCGAGCTGGGTGTGGGTCTTCCTGCAGTACACGCTGCGAGTCGTCGTTTACGGCTCGCTGTGGTGGAGCGGGCAGGTGGTCGCGCTCGGCATCGCGCGGACGGTGCTGTCCTGGCCGCTGGTCGCGGTGACGGTCGCCGTGAGCGGCTGGGTGCTCTACCGGACACTGCCGCCGGAACACCCCGGTCTGCGGGTCGTGGAGGACGACGGCGACGCGGGTGCGGCGGGAAAGAACCCCTCCGGCTCCGAGCCCGACGGGCTACCCAGGACATAAGGCGGCCCCCGGCGAGGGGGGAGGGTCCGGGGGCCGGGTCCTACGGTACCCGGAGTTCGGGCCCGGAGTCGATGGTTTGGTCTTTTAGGGCTCTTTTTTGGTGTTTTTCAGCCCCGCGCCAGTCGGGGCGCCCCTTCCCCAAACGCCTCGACGGCGGCGAGCCACGCGGCCCCGAGTACGCCGTCGGTGCTGGTCAGGACCTCGATGCCGGTGAGTTCGGCGCGGACTTTCGCCCCGACGGGGCCCTCCGGTGACAGCACACTGCCCACGAGGACGATCGGCGTGGTTTCGCCGGATTCTCGCGTGGTCATGACATTCGTCACCAGCAGGACGGCCGCGCGGGTGGTGATCCCGTCCGCCACCGGGTCGCCGCCGCGGTCGGCCTCGCTGACCAACGGGGCGAACCTGGCGAGCCGGATCGGCGCTTCGGAGTTCGCGCTCGTGATGAGCGCGCGCCACAGCGCCGTCCGGGCGTCGGGGTCGAACGCGTCCACTGCGGACGGTCCGAGCGCCTCGGTGAGGACGGCGCGCGCGAGCGGGCCGGGTTCGCCGCCGCGGCCCAGAACATCCAAAGTGGAGCGAACGGCTTCGCGGCCGAGCCAGTACGCCGAACCTTCGTCACCGAGCAACCAGCCGTAGCCGCCGGCGGTGGAAACCATGCGCCTGCCGCGGATCCGCCCGGCGATCGACCCGGTGCCCGCGACGAGCACCGAACCGTCCGGCGCGGAAGTGGCCGACGCGTAGGCGACCTCGACGTCGGGGACCGTCCGCACAGGACTGATCCCCGTGTCCTTCCACGCGGTCGCGAAGATCTCCGCGATCGACGGATCACTCAGCTTGCTGACCCCGGCCATGCCGACGACGCACGCCGCCGTCGCGGCCGGGTCCAGCGCGCCCAGCGCGCCGGTGATCGCGCTCGCGATCCGCGACGCGGCTTCGGCGGGCGGATGGGAGTTGGGATTCGCCCCGCCCGCGCGCCCGGTGCCGAGAACGACGCCGGAGGCATCGACCGCGATCGCTCGCGTCGACGTGCCTCCGGCGTCCACCCCTACGACATGCGTCACCGGGTCTTGGTCACCTTGAGCAGCCCGCGGGGGCTGTCCGGGTCACCGCCGCGCGCCAGCGAAAGGCCGAGCGCGATCCGCTGGATGGGCAGGATCTCCAGGATCGGCGCGACCTCTTCGGCGGACGGGGCGACCCCGATCCGCAGCGCCGCGGGGACGTCGGCGGAAGCCGAGCCGACCGCGAGCACGTCCGCGCCACGCTTGCCGACGGCCTGGAGGACCTCCTGCATCGCACCAACGCCGTGTCCCTGACTCGTCACGGCGAGCACCGCGGTCTCGCCGTCGACCGCGGCGACCGGACCGTGCAACAGGTCCGCGCCGCTGTACGCGCGGGCCGCGAGGTAACTGGTTTCCGCCAATTTCAAGGAACCCTCCAGCGCCGAGGCGTAGGAGTAGCCGCGGCCGGTGGTGAGCACCCGGTCGACGAAGCGGTAGCGGTCCACCGCGCGCTGAACGCCTTCGTCGGCGCTGTCGAGGGTCTGCTGCGCGAGTTCGCCCAGCTTCGCCGCGTCCTCGCCCTTGCCGCCGCGGACCGCGTCGATCAGCAGGTAAAGGGAGAGCAAGGTCGCCGAGTACGTCTTCGTGGCGGCCACGGCCTTTTCCAGCCCCGCGCCGATGTCGACGCCGAGTTCGGCGGCGGCACGCAGCGGCGACTCCGGGGTGTTGGTGACCGAGACGGTCAGCGCTCCCTGGCGACGCGCGGTTTCGGTGACCTCGATGAGATCCGGCGAACCACCGCTTTGGCTTACTGTGATGAAGAGAACGTCCCGCAGATCGGGACGGGCGCCGTACAAAGTCGCGGTGGAGGGCGAGACGAGACCGCAGGGGAGACCGAGGAGTACTTCGATCAGGTACTTCGCATACAGGGCGGCGTGGTCACTGGAGCCGCGGGCGGCGAGCAGTGCGAACCTGGGCGGGCGCTGGGAGATGGCTTCGGCCACCTCGGCGATTTCGGCCTGTCGCTCCACGATTCCTGCCAGAATGGCGGGTTGCTGGGAGATCTCCGCGGCCATGTGCTCGCCGGGGCGCTGTTCGGTCATCTCGTTCCCTTCCACCGGGACGTACTTCGTCCCCCGAGTAGGTCTAGACCAATGCTAGCCCGAATGGACGTTTGTGGTGAAGGGTACGTTTCCTAGCGGGGCAGGTGCGCGTTTGAGTGGGAAGGCTTAGGGAGTCGGTCATGTTGGAGACAACCACCGCGAGTGAGGCGGGCGCTACGGCAGGGATGCGCGGGCAGCGCGAACCCAAGTACTGGGCGCTGAAACAGCATCTGCTCGATCTGCTCGACGCGTTGCCGCCGGGCTCGCCGATTCCGACGGAACGGGCACTGGCGGGGGAATTCACCGTTTCGCGCACCACGGTCCGGCAGGCGCTCGCCGACCTGACCGCCGAGGGCAGGCTCCACCGCGTCCAGGGCAAGGGCACCTTCGCCGCCGAGCCGAAACTCGCGCAACGGCTGCAGTTGTCGTCCTACACCGAGGACATGCAGAAGCAGGGCCTCAAGCCGTCGTCGAAGCTGCTGGAGATCGACGAACTGCCGGTGGAAGCGGATCTGGCGAAACTGCTGGGAATCCGCGTCGGCGCGAAAATCCTTCGTCTTCGCCGTCTCCGGCTGGCCGATTCGCAGCCGATGGCACTGGAGACCACGCATCTCCCGCTCGGCCGGTTCCGCGGTTTGCGCAAACACGTTTCCGCAGGTGGTTCGCTGTACGCCGTGCTGAGGGAGCATTACGGCGTCGAGCTGGAAAGGGCCGAGGAAACGATCGAGACCGCGCTCGCCGGACCGCACGAGGCGGAGATGCTGGGCGCCGACGTCGGAATGCCGATGTTGCTCCTTTCGAGGCATTCTTTCGCCACCGACGGAAAACCGGTCGAGTTCGCGAGGGCGATCTACCGGGGCGACCGTTACAAATTCGTCACCACGCTGCTTCCTTGAGGCGCGCTGACGGAAACGTTTCGCAGGGCGCTGGACCGAAGAGAACTCGCGTGGTCTTGCAGGGCGCCCTACAAAACGTTTCCGTGGCCTTCGGCCGAAAGAGGGCGCGCCTGTGCGGACTCCTCGTCGCGCTGACGCGCTTCGAGTAGTCAGGGTCCGCCGGTTCGGTCGTTCGGTCGCTGAATCTCTGACGTGTCAGGTATTCGGGGCTTACCGATTTCGCGGTGGCTTGGTGTCGGTGGGCGTGATTCAGTCGTTCTATGACTGACGGGGCGGGGATCCGCTGGGGGACGCCGGTGGCGCGCGGAGTGCTCGCGACGACCATCGTGGGCTCGGGCATGGCGATGCTCGACGGGACGATCATCAACGTCGCGTTGCCGAGAATCGGCGAAGAACTCGAAGCGTCCGTCGCGGGCCTGCAATGGATCCTCGACGGCTACCTGCTCGCACTCGCCGCGCTGATCCTCGTCGCCGGTTCGCTCGGCGACCGCTACGGCCGCCGCCGGATGTTCGTCGTCGGCGTCGTCTGGTTCGGGATCGCGTCCGGGCTGTGCGCCGCCGCGACGACGACCGAGATGCTCGTCGCGACACGCGTCCTCCAAGGGATCGGGGGAGCTTTGCTCACGCCCGGCTCCCTCGCCATCCTCCAAGCGTCCTTCGCCCACGACGACCGGGCCCGCGCGATCGGCGCGTGGTCCGGGCTCGGCGGGATCGCCGCGGCGATCGGCCCGCTGCTCGGCGGCGTGCTGGTGCAGGTGTGGTCGTGGCGGCTGGCGTTCCTGATCAACCTGCCGCTGGCCGTCGTCTGCGTCCTGCTCGCCCGGCGCTACGTGCCCGAGTCCCGCGACGAGGAGGCGACCGGGCATCCGGACTTCACCGCGGCCGCCGTCGGCGCGATCGGCCTCGCCGGGCTGACCGGCGCGCTGGTCGAGGCACCCGGACGCGGCATCGGGGACGTCGTCGTCCTGGTGGCCATCGTGCTCGGGGTCGCGGGGCTGGGGGCGTTCCTGGTGATCCAGCACCGCTCGGCCGACCCGCTGGTGCCGCCGAAACTGTTCCGCGACCGGACGTTCAGCCTCGCCAACGCGCTGACCTTCGTCGTCTACGCGGCACTCGGCGGCGTGATGATGCTGATGGTCATGCAGTTGCAGGTTTCGCTGGGCTATTCGCCGACCGCGGCCGGGCTCGCCGGACTGCCGATCACCGTCATCATGCTGCTGTTCTCCGGCCGGTCCGGCGCGCTGGCGCAGCGGATCGGGCCGCGCGCGCAACTGGTCGTCGGCCCGATCCTGGTCGGTGTCGGGATGCTCCTGCTGATGCGCGTGGAGCCGGGGTCTTCGTATCTCGGGTCGGTGCTGCCCGCCGTCGTCGTGTTCGGTGCCGGGCTGGCGACGGTCGTCGCACCGGTGACCGCGACCGTGCTGGCCGCCGCGCCGGACCGGTACGCGGGCGTGGCCTCCGGGGTCAACAACGCCATCGCGCGCTCCGGCGGGCTGCTCGCGATCGCCGTGCTGCCCGCCGTCGCCGGACTGTCCGGCGCCGCCTACACCGATCCGGTGGCGCTGACCGCGGGCTGGCGGACGGCGCTGCTGGTGTGCGCGGCGCTGGCGATCGGCGGCGGCCTGATCGCGCTCGGCATCCACAACGGTGTCCTCGACACGCCGTCCGAGGCCGCCGAGGACACCGCCGAATCGCCGCATCCCGGCGAATGTCTCCACTGCGGGGTGGACTCGCCGCCGACGCACGTCCGTCCCGCCGGTCACTCGGCTTAAGCGGCCCCTCGCAAGTGTCATGAAAGGGGCTTTCAGGACATTTTTTGTCCTGAAAGCCCCTTTCATGACACTCCAGCGCGCCCTAGGCCAGGAGCTCGGCCAGCGTCGCCGGGTCCAGGTTGCCGCCCGAAACGACCGACACGGTCTTCCCCGGCGGCAACGCGTCGCGGTGAAACAGGTACGCGGCGGTCGCGGTGGCGCCGCTCGGTTCGGCGATCAGGCGGGCGCGGTGCGCCAGCGTCCGGACGGCCTCCCGGATCTCCTCCTCGGAAACGATGACGACGTCGTCGAGCACCGCCTGGAGGTGGGCGAAGGTCAGGTCCGACGGCTGGGCGCGCAGGCCGTCGGCGATGGTCCTCGCCCGCAGGTCCATCGGCCATTCGATCCGCCTGCCCGCGCGCAGGCCCTCGGCGGTGTCGGCCGCGAGTTCGGGCTCGACGCCGATGACCTTCGCGCCGGGGAGCAGCGCCTTGATCGCCGTGCCGACGCCCGAGGCCAGCCCGCCACCGCTGAGCGGGACGAGGACGACTTCGGCGTCCGGCAGGTCTTCGGCGATCTCCAGGCCGACGGTGCCCTGGCCGGCGATGACGTCGCGGTGGTCGAACGGCGGGATCAGGGTGAGGTCCCGTTCTCCGGCGACGGCGAGCGCCGAGGACTGCTGGCGGTCGATCGGGACCTCGATGACTTCGGCGCCCAGCGCCTTGGTGGCTTCGACCTTCGCGCGCGGGGCGACGTCCGGAACGATGATCACCGCGGGAATTCCGAACCGTTTCGCCGAGTAGGCGACCGCTTGCGCGTGGTTGCCACTGGAAAACGCGACGACCCCGCGAGCGCGCTGATCTTCGTCGAGGGCGGCGATCGCATTGTACGCGCCACGAACCTTGAAAGCGCCGATCCGCTGCAGGCTTTCCGGCTTCAGCCACAACGGCGCCCACGTCTGTTCCAGCAACGGTGTGCGTACCGCGGCGCCCTTGATCCGGCTCGCCGCGGCACGGATTTCCTCGATTGAGACCAATTCCATCTGCCTGATTATGTCAAGGAATCGTGAACTCTGGACAGTCCTTTTTGGACGGACAGCGTGGCGCTCCTCACGTGTGGACAACGAACGGAGCATCCCATGCGCCTTATTCGTTAGGACCGGGTGAGGATCGACTAGCTGCAGAACGGGATCATGACCAAGGAGACTTCCGAAAAGGACACCGAAAAGACGGAAAAGCAGGGGAGGATCGTCCAGGTGACGGCGGCCGCGATGGCCGCGATCACCGCGGCGTTGCTGGGTTCCACGCTCGGCGTGGCCGGCACGGTCGCCGGTGCCGGGCTGGCGAGTGTCATCACGACGCTCGGTGGCGAGCTGTACCTGCGTTCGCTGCAACGCACCAAGGACGCGGCGCTGAAGGCGCGCGTGGTGCTGACCGTGCCGGGACGGCGGCGGGTGCTCGACCCGTCGGAGCAGGAGACCGTCCGGCTCACCCCGGCGGAGGATGAAGAGTCCTCCGAGCGGAAGTTCAAACCGCGCTGGGCGGTGATCGCCGGGGTCAGCGTGGTGGCGTTCGTGGTGGCGCTCGTCGCGATCACCGGCTTCGAGGGCGCGACCGGCAAGACCTTCGGCGGCGGGACCGGGACGACCATAGGGAAGATCATCGGCGGCGGGCAGGCGCAGGAGCGGCAGGACAAGCAGGACACCCCGCCCGCGACGTCCCCTTCCGAAACCCAGGACGACCAGCCCCGGAACACGCCGTCGACCACGCCGACCCCGTCGACGACACCCACGTCCCCCACGACCACGCAGGCCCCTTCGACGACGCCGTCCACGACGCCGTCGACGTCCCAGGCGCCCCCGACCACCCCGTCCGCTCCCGCCTCCGGCACCCCCGCGCCCTGATCCCGCGTTTCGTCCTCTGGTTGCGGTAGTTCGTACCGCCAACTACCGCAACTAGAGGACTACTTGCGGTGGTAGAGGGGTTAGGTGAGGGCGGAGCGGAGGGTGCGAGCGGCCGCTTCGGGGTCTTCGGCCTCGGTGATCGCCCGGACGACGACGATCCGCGACGCCCCCGCGTCCAGCACCTCGGGCAGCCGGTCGGCGTCGATCCCGCCGATCGCGAACCACGGCCGCGGCGTCCCGAAACCCGCGGTGGCGCGCACCAGGTCGAGCCCCGGAGCGGAGCGGCCGGGCTTCGTCGGCGTCGGCCAGCACGGGCCGGTGCAGAAGTAGTCCACGCCCGGTTCCTCGGCCGCGGCCTTGGCCTGTTCGGCCGAATGGGTGGACCGGCCGATCACCACGTCGTCGCCGACGATCTCGCGGGCCAGCGGCACCGGGATGTCGTCCTGGCCCAGGTGCAGCACGTGTGCGCCGACGGCGAGCGCGACGTCCGCGCGGTCGTTCACCGCCAGCAGCTTGCCGTGCCTCTCGCACGCCTCCGCGAGCACTTCCAGCGCCGCGATCTCGTGTTTCGCCTCGATCGGGGCACCGCCGGTCTTGTCCCTCAGCTGGATGATGTCGACCCCGCCCGCCAGCGCCGCGTCGGCGAATTCGGCGAGATCGCCGCGGCCGGACCGGGCGTCGGTGCAGAGGTACAGGCGGGCGTTCGCGAGCCGTGCGCGGATCCGCGGATCAGACAGGGTGGGCATGGCGGCGACGGTACCCGCGCGCTACGGTGGGGTGGTCCGCACGGGAGCCCGAGGACGGGCTGAGAGGGAGCCGAAACCGCTCCGACCGTGGAACCTGATCCGGGTCATGCCGGCGCAGGGAGCGTGCGTTCATGAAGGAACTTTCGGTTGTCGGCGGCGGGGTCATCGGCCTCTCGGTCGCTTGGCGCGCGTCCGCGCGCGGCCATCGCGTCACCGTGTACGACCCCGAGCCCGGTCGCGGCGCGTCGTGGCTCGCGGGCGGCATGCTCGCGCCGGTCACCGAGGCCTGGCCCGGCGAGGAGGACGTCCTCACCCTCGGCGAAGCGTCACTGCGGCGCTGGCCGGATTTCGCCCGTGACCTGGCCGAAGAGGGCGCCGACCCGGGGCTTTCGCCGCGCGGCACGCTCGTCGTCGCGCTCGACGGCGCCGACGCGGGCAACCTCGAAATGCTCGCCGCGTACCTCACCGAACTCGGCCGAGAGGTCGAGAGACTGACCGGCCGTGAGGCCCGCCGGGTCGAGCCCTGTCTCGCCGCCACCGTCCGAAGTGGACTGCTGGTGCCCGGGGATCTGGCCGTGGACAACAGAAGACTGCTGCTGGCGCTCAAACACGCTTGCGACAAGCACGAGGTCGCGTTCCGCGACGAGACTGTCACCGATATCGAAGACCTCGAAGGCGACGTCGTCCTCGCCGCGGGCGCCTGGACCGGACGCCTCCACCCCGCGCTCGCCGACGCGGTCCGCCCGCTGAAGGGCGAGATCCTCCGCCTGCGGCCGCGCCGGGGCTGCCTGCCGCCACCGGTGAGGACCGTCCGCGCGATGGTCGAGGGCCGCCCGATCTACCTCGTCCCGCGTGACGACGGTCAGCTCGTCCTCGGCGCGACCCAGTACGAGGCCGGTTTCGACGAGACCGTCACCGTCCGGGGCGTCCGAGAACTGCTCGAAAGCGCGGAGCGCGTCTTCCCGGGCATCACCGAATACGAACTCGTCGAGACCGCCGCCGGATTGCGCGCGGCCAGCGTCGACACCATGCCTTTCATCGGTGAGCTGGGCGAAGGTGTCTTCGCCGCGACAGGTCACCATCGCAACGGTCTGCTGATGGCCCCGCTCACCGCGGACGCCGCGGTCGCCTGGCTGGACGGCGGGCCGTTGCCGGAAGAGGTCACGGCGGCGTCGCCGTCGCGGCGGAGCGAGGAGCGGGTGTGATGGAGATCCAGGTCAACGGCCAGTGGCGCGAGTTCCCCGACGGGACCACCGTCGAGGGCGTGCTCGAGGCGCTCGGCACGGCGGCACGAGGCGTCGCCGTCGCGGTGGACGGCGTGGTCGTCCGGCGCGGCGAATGGCCGGAAGCCGTGGTGCCCAAGGGCGCCAGCGTCGACATCCTCACCGCGGTCCAAGGAGGCTGAAATGTCCGGCATGGACGGCGACCACCTCGTCATCGGCGAGCACAAGCTCTCGTCGCGGCTGATCATCGGCACCGGCGGCGCGGCGAACCTCGCCGTGGTGGAACGCGCGCTGGTGGCGTCCGGCACGGAACTGACCACCGTCGCGATGCGCAAGGCGGACGCCGAGGGCGGCTCCGGCGTCCTCGAACTGCTCAGGCGGCTCGGTATCCGCCTGCTGCCCAACACCGCAGGCTGCCGGACGGCGGCCGAAGCGATCCTCACCGCCCAGCTGGCGCGCGAAGCGCTCGAAACCGACCTCGTCAAGCTGGAAGTCCACGCCGACGACCGCACGCTGCTTCCGGACCCGTTCGAGACCCTCGAAGCGGCGGAGCGGCTCACCGCGGACGGCTTCACCGTGCTGGCGTACACCAACGACGATCCGGTTCTGGCGCTGAGGCTGGAGGAGGCGGGCTGCGCGGCCGTGATGCCGCTGGGCGCGCCGATCGGCACCGGTCTCGGTATCCGGAATCCGCACAACATCGAGCTGATCGTGTCGCGCGCGGGGGTCCCGGTGATCCTCGACGCCGGGATCGGCACGGCCTCCGACGCGACACTGGCGATGGAGCTCGGCTGCGACGCCGTCCTGCTCTCCACCGCCGTGACCAGGGCAGCGGATCCGGAGCGGATGGCGTCGGCGATGCGCGCCGCGGTCACCGCCGGACGGCTGGCCGCGGGCGCGGGGCGGATTCCCCAGCGGTTCTGGGCACACGCGTCGAGCCCGCCCCGATAACCCTTTTGTACGGTTCACGGCGACCGTGCGCGGAGAGCCCGTATGGTTGACGGCACTCTCCGGCGGCGCACCGCCGCCGTGTACCCAGAGGAGCCAGTGGTGACCACGTCAGCGGTCCAGGATGTTTCGGGCAGATTGTTCCTGGCGGTGGGCAGGTTGTCCCGGTCACTGCGTCAGGCGGGAATACCCGGACCGGGCCACGGCGCCATCTCGGCGCTCGCCACGCTCGTGCACTACGGCCAGCTCCGGCTGGGGGATCTCGCGGCGAAGGAAGGCGTCGCCGCGGCCACCATGTCGAGGATCGTCGCTTCGCTGGTCGAAGCGGGCTACGTCAGCCGTGAATCGGACCCGATCGACAGGCGGGCCTGGCTCGCGGAGGCCACCGAAGAGGGCGAGAGGCTGGTTTCCGGCGTCCGGTCGACGCGGGTGAACGAACTGGGCAAGCGCCTCGAACGGCTGACCCCGGAGCACCAGGCGGCGCTCGCGGCGGCTCTGCCCGCCCTCGAAGCGCTCATCGCTGACGAAGAGCGCTGACTTCGGCGCGAAGAGCCCGGAGTTCGTCGAGGATCTCCTTGTTCGCCAGGGCCTGGGTTTCGGCCTGCTTCGCTTCTTCTTCGCGGATGTCCTGACGAAGCTCGTCCTCCATCCCGCTGACCACGACGGCGATGAAGAGGTTCAGCACCGCGAAGCTGGACACGAGAATGTAGACCACGAAGAACACCCAGGCCATGGGTGCTTCCTTCATGATCTCCTTGGCGATGTCCGGCCACGCCTCGCCGGTCATCACCTGGAACAGGGTGAACAGCGAGGTGCCGAGGTCGCCGAAGTTCTCCGGCGAGATGGCCCCGAAGAGCTTGGTCGCCATCACCCCCGCGACGAAGATGATCAGCGCGAGCAGCGCGGCGATCGACGCCATCCCGGGGATCGACGCGAGCAGGCCGGTGACGACCTTCCGCATCGACGGCACGACCGAGATCAGCCGCAGCACTCGCAGGACCCGCAACGCCCGCAGGACCGCGAACGGGCCGGTCGTGGGGATCACCGCGATGCCGACGACGAGCAGGTCGAAGATGTTCCACGGGTCGCGGAAGAACTTCGCGCGGTAGGCGTAGAACTTCGCGCCGAGCTCGAGCACGAAGATCGTGAGCGCGAGGTAGTCGACCGCGTGCAGCAACGGCCCGTACTCCGCGAGCATCCTCGTCGAGGTCTCCAGGCCGAGGGTGACGGCGTTGAAGACGATCACCGCGATGATGAAGTTCTGAAAGCCGCGGGCCTCGACGACCTTGGCGACCCGCTCGCGTCCGGTCACGGCACAGATCGTAACCGGACGTGTTCTCAGTGCTCCGGCGCAAGCCGCCAAAACGCCGAAACCGGACCGACCTTCGCGCCCATGGGGTAGGCGTTTTCGACCGCGTGTGAGACGAACCACTTGCCGTAGCGGGCGGCCTCCACGACGGACATGCCTTTCGCGAGCCCGGCCGTCAGCGCCGACGCCATCGTGTCCCCGGCGCCGTGCGTGTGCTGCGTGGCGAACCGCTCGCCCGGCAACTCGACGAACGTGGAGCCGTCGAAGAGCACGTCGACGCATTCCGGGTCGGACACGAGGTGACCGCTCTTCACGAGCACGTACTTCGGGCCGAGCCGGTGCAGGACGACGGCGGCCTGGTGCATCTGTTCGCGGGTGGTCACGGTCATCCCGGTCAGCAGCCGGACCTCGTCGAGGTTCGGCGTGAGGACCGTCGCGCGCGGCAGGAGCTCGTCGCGCAGCGCCACCAGGCCGTCTTCGTCGAACAGCGGATGCCCGTGCATCGACGCCGCGACCGGGTCGACCACGAAGGGCACCTTCCGGTCGCGGCCGATTTCGGCCTTGTCGCAGGCGGCGGCGACGGCGTGGATGATCTCGGCCGAGGCCAGCATCCCGGTCTTGGCCGCGTTGACGCCCATGTCGGCCGCGACGGCCTCGATCTGCCCGGCGACGATCGCCGCCGGGATGTCGGTCCGGTCGTGCACGCCGAGGGTGTTCTGGACGGTCACGGCGGTCACCGCGACCAGGCCGTGCACGCCGCAGGTGAGGAACGTGCGCAGGTCCGCCTGCAGACCGGCGGCGCCGCCGGAGTCGGAACCGGCGATGGTCAGCGCCGACGGCGGGCTCGGGTTCTCGCTCATGGGTTCATTTTCCCGACTGGTCCTTTTGGTTCAACACCGGTTCGGCCACCGTCCACCACGGTGGCACAGTGTGTGAGCCATTGCACTCCCCGCGTGCGAAAGGGCCCGAATGAAACTCGTCCCCACCGTGTCCCTGATCGGCGTGATCGTGGCGGCTTCGCTGTCCGGAACGGTCGCGAACGCGGACGCCGCCAAGGTCTCCCACGTGACCACCGTCGGCGTCCACAACACCTACGAAACCGGCGCCTACGACTACCTCGCGAGGTCGCTGGACGCGGGCACCTCGCTGATCGAACTCGACGTCTGGCCGAACATCATCACCCGGGAATGGAAGGTCAGTCACTCGAACCCGTTGGGGAACGACAACAACTGCGTCGCGGCGAGTTCGCCGTCGCAGCTGTACACCGGCGGGAAGAACAAGAACCTCGAACACTGCCTCGACGACATCCGCGTCTGGCTGGGCGAGCATCCAGGCAGCAAACCGCTCACGCTCAAACTGGAGATGAAGACCGGCTTCGCGGACAACCGCGGCCTAGGCCCGGACGAACTCGACGCGTCCATCCGGGGGCATCTCGGCGGCGCGGTTTTCCGCCCGGCGGATCTGCTCGGCGGGTACGCGACGCTCGACGACGCGGCCAAAGCAGACAACTGGCCGTCGCTGGACGCGTTGCGGGGCAAGGTGATCATCGAGGTGATCCCCGGCACGGTCGAGGAGGGCAATCCGACGGACACGCTCAAGACCGATGTCGAATACGCGCGCCATCTGCGGTCTTTGAAGGACGCGGGCCGGGTCGGCGAGGCGCAGATCTTCCCGGCGGTGCACGGCGCGGCGCCGGGTGATCCGCGGACGAAGTACGCCGACACCGGGCTCCGGCCGTGGTTCGTGGTGTTCGACGGCGACGCGAACGCGTTCCTGACGCAGACCGGGCCGGGCTGGTACGACGACAACCACTACTACGTGGTGATGACCGACGCGCACAACGTCGCGCCGGCCATCGACTCCCGTAACCCCACCGTGGCGCAGGCGAGCGAACGGGCGGCTCTGCTGGCGAAGAACCACGCGTCCGTGCTCACCTCGGACTGGACGGGGCTGACCACCGTCCTGCCGAAGGTGCTGCCGCGCGGTTAGACCCGGGTCTCGCGTGAAGGCCCCCTTCCCTCGGCTCAGCCGAGGGAAGGGGGCCTTCACGCGCTTGTCTACACCGTCAGGACGAGCTTTCCGGTGACACGGCCGCCTTCGCCGACTTCGTGGGCCTTGGCGACGTCCTCCAGCGGGAAGGTCTGCTCGACGTGTACGCGCAGTTCGCCCTTCTCGATCAGTTCGGTCAGCGCCAGCAGGCCGAGCTGATCGGGTTCGGCGAGCATCCCCGACGTCCGCACGCCCAGCTTCCCGGCCTTCTCCGCGACAGCCTCGCTCACGCCGCCCGGAACCGCGATGAGCAGGCCGCCCGGCTTCACCGCGTCCAACCAGCGCAGGTCGCTCTCCTCGCCGACCAGCCCGAACACGACGTCGACGTCGGACGCCGTCGCGCTCTCGTCGTGGTAGTCGATCGGCTCGTCGACGCCGAGTTCGCGGAGGAATCCGTGCTTCCCGGCGCTCGCCGTGCCCAGGACGTACGCGCCGCGCGCCTTCGCCACCTGGACGGCGAGGTGCCCGACCCCGCCCGCCGCGGCGTCGATCAGCACACGCTGTCCCGGCTGGACGCCGGCGATGTCCACGAGGCCCTGCCACGCGGTGAGGCCGGCGAGCGGCAGCCCGGCGGCGTCCTCGTGGGAGAGGTTCGCGGGTTTGCGCACGAACTGGCGGGCGGGCGCGGTCACGTATTCGCCGTAGCCACCGGCCTGCCGGGGAAACCACGGGAAGCCGAGGACCTCGTCGCCGACGGCGAAGTGCGTCGTGCCGACGCCGAGCTCCTCCACCACCCCGGACACGTCCCAGCCGAGGACGAACGGCGGCTCGCCCATGAAGACGCCGTAGGCCCGGGTCTTCCAGTCGACCGGGTTGATGCCCGCGGCCCGCACCCGCACGAGCACCTCGGTCGGGCCGGGCACCGGACGGCCGGTCTCGGTCACCTCCAGTACCTCCGGGCCACCAAGCCGCTGCTGGGTCACGACGCGCATCGAAAGCTCCTTAGTAGTTCTTGTGACTCCATCTTCGGCGCCTTGGTCACTTCTCGCCAGAAGGCACTTGTAGGTAAACTAGGTACCTGATGGAAACCACCTGTGAAGTGCCGGAATCGCCGTGGGACATCTACCTGCGGAACTGTCCGTGCCGAGACGTCCTCGATCTGCTCGCCAACAAGTGGACCGCGCTGGTGCTCGGCGCGCTGTCGCGGCGGCCGCACCGGTTCGGTGAACTGCGCCGTGCCGTCGGCGGGATCAGCCAGAAGATGCTGACCCAGAACCTGCGCGCCCTCGAACGCGACGGCCTGGTCACCCGGACGGTGTACCCGACCACACCGCCGACCGTCGAGTACGCGCTGACCGAACGAGGTTCGAGCGCGAGCACCCTGCTGATGGCGGTCAGCGAATGGTCCGTCGGCAACTTCGACGGGATCCTGGAATCCCGCAAGGCCTACGACTCGCGCGTGATGGAGCCCGTCGGCTGAAGTCCTTCGCGGCGGCACGCGGACTTCATCGGGAGGACAGTTCGGCGTACTAACTTGGCGAACAATTGGTTCGAACAAGTTATCCGGAGGCTTTTGTGCGCAGAACGCTTTCCCTCCTGTCGGCCATGGTGGCCGTCGCCGGGCTGACCACCGGAGTCGCGGCCGCCGAGGTCAAGACGCCGAAGGTACTGGTCATCGGCCTGGACGGCGCCCGGTTCGACAAGCTGATGGCCGCCGACACCCCGAACGTCCACGCGCTCGTGAAGCGCGGGTACGCCTCGCGCAGTTCGCTGTACGGCAGCGGGATGGCGCCGACGGTCAGCGGTCCGGGCTGGTCCACGATCCTCACCGGCGTCTGGCCGGACAAGCACAAGGTGAAGGACAACTCCTTCACCGGCAACGACCTCGCCTCGCACCCGAGTTGGCTCGCCCGCGCCGAAACCGCGAACCCGGCTCTCGACACCTACGCGGCCGTCGACTGGAAGCCGATCGGCGACAAGATCCTGCGCACCGGCCAGGACCGCAAGTTCGTGCTCGACGGTGACAGTGCCGGCTACGAGAAGACGGACGAGCAGATCGCCATCGACGCGGAGAAGCACCTCAAGCAGGACAAGGCCGACGCGTCGTTCGTCTACTTCGGACAGACGGATGAAGCGGGCCATGCACACGGCGCGGACTCGCCGCAGTACGAAGCCTCCCTGCGCACCGACGACGCGCTGATCGGCCGCCTGCTGGCAGCCGTCGACGCGCGGGCGAATCGCGCGAGCGAGGACTGGCAGATCATGATCTCCGCCGACCACGGCCACACGCCGTCGGGCGGTCACGGCGGCGACAGCCCCGAGGAGCGGATGACGTTCGTGATCGCCGCGGGCGGCGCGGTCCCGGCCGGAACCCCCGCCGTGGCACCGAAGATCGTCGACATCGCACCGACCGTCTTGCGGCACCTGGGTATCGCGGCCCCGGCGGGCTACGACGGCTACCCGCTCGGCGCCGCGCCTTCGGATGTCTTCGACACGGCCTCCTTGAAGCCTCGTCAGGACGAAACCGGTGTCCCTGCGGGAGTCTTCGGCTGGACGCACGACGCGCCGGGCGGCTGGACCGTACGCAACGCCACCGGGATGCCCGCGGGTGTCGCGGAATGGCAGGGCTGGTCCTTCACCAACGACGACTTCTGGACCCGCACGGCGCCCGGCCAGCAGCGCGAGGCGAACGCCCGGGCGCGCGGCGTCTTCGCGGTCGCGGACCCGGACGAGTGGGACGACAAGGGCTCGCCCGCCTCACGCGGCACCTTCGATTCTTCCCTGGTTTCGCCTGGGCTCGACGTTTCCGGCAAGTCCACTGTGGACGTCTCGTTCGTCTCGCACTACCGGCAGGACGGGACGCAGCGGGGCGCGCTGACGGCGTCGTTCGACGGTGGTCCCGAGCAGAATGTGCTGGCCTATGGGCCGGAGTCGGGTACGGCGAACAAGGGCGGGGACGTGCTTTCGGTGCCGACGTCGGCTTCGGTCAAGGTGCCGGCGGGGGCTCGGTCGGTGAAGCTGGCCTGGCGCTTGTACGCGGCGGGCAACAACTGGTACTGGGCCGTGGACGCTCCTCGCCTGCTCGCCCGGTAACCGATGCTATGAAAGGCCCGTTACTTGCAAAATTTGCAAGTAACGGGCCTTTCATAGCACGCCTCAAGCGTCGCTGAGCCGCCAAAAGGGTGAAACCGGACCCACGCCCGCCCCCAGCGGATACGACTCCGCCACACAACGCTCGATGAACCGTTTCCCTTCGGCGACCGCGGTGGGCACGTCGGAACCCTTCGCCAGCGATGAAGTGATCGCCGAGGCCATCGTGTCCCCGCCGCCGTGCGTGTTCCGCGTGTCGAACCGCGGTCCGCTCAACTCGACCCAAGACGTGCCGTCGGACAACAGGTCCACGCAGTCCTGGGCCGCGTCGAGATGCCCGCCCTTCACCAGTACCCATTCCGAACCGAACTCCAGCAGCGCTTCCGCCGCCTCCCGCTGCGTCGCGGGCCCTGTCACGTGCACGCCGGTCAGCAGCCGCACCTCGTCGAGGTTCGGGGTGATCAGCGTCGCGCGCGGGAAGAGTTCGGTGCGGATCGCCTCCAGCGCTTCCTCGCGCAGCAGCGCGTGCCCGGTCATCGACGCGGCGACAGGGTCCACGACGAACGGCGTCGGCGTGTTCCGTCCGATGTGGACCTCGTCGAGCGTCTTGGCGACGGCGTTGATGATCTCCGCCGTCGCGAGCATCCCGGTCTTGGCGGCGTCGACACCCATGTCGACGGCGACGGCCTTGATCTGGCCGGTGACGACGTCGACCGGGATCTCGCTGAAACCCTGCACGCCCAGCGAGTTCTGCACGGTGACCGCGGTGAGCGCGACCATCCCGTGCACGCCGTTGGCGAAGAAGGTGCGCAGGTCGGCCTGGATGCCCGCACCACCACCGGAATCCGATCCGGCGATGGTGAGGGCGGTCCTGGGTGCCGTGTTCATGACGCCTCCGCGGGAGAGAGTGCGTCGGCGTGTGTCACTGATTGACCACCGGCAGGTAGACCTTGTTGCCCTGCTCGGCGAACTCGTTCGACTTCTCCGACATACCGGCTTCGATGGCTTCCACAGTGGACAGTCCGTGTTCCTCGGCGTACTTGCGGACGTCCTGGGTGATGCGCATCGAGCAGAACTTCGGCCCGCACATCGAGCAGAAGTGCGCCGTCTTCGCCGGTTCCGCGGGCAGCGTCTCGTCGTGGTACGCGCGGGCGGTGTCGGGGTCCAGCGACAGGTTGAACTGGTCGTTCCAGCGGAATTCGAAGCGGGCCTTGGAAAGCTCGTCGTCCCACTCCTGCGCGTACTGGTGCCCCTTGGCGAGGTCGGCGGCGTGTGCGGCGATCTTGTAGGTGATCACCCCGGTCTTGACGTCGTCGCGGTTGGGCAGGCCTAGGTGCTCCTTCGGCGTGACGTAGCAGAGCATCGCCGTGCCGTACCAGCCGATCTGCGCCGCGCCGATGGCCGAGGTGATGTGGTCGTACGCCGGCGCGATGTCGGTCGTGAGCGGGCCGAGGGTGTAGAACGGCGCCTCGCCGGTCAGCTTCTCCTCGAGTTCGACGTTCTCCTTGATCTTGTGCATCGGCACGTGGCCGGGGCCCTCGATCATCACCTGGACGTCGTGCTCGCGCGCGATGTGCGTGAGCTCGCCCAGCGTCTCCAGTTCGGCGAACTGCGCGCGGTCGTTCGCGTCGGCGATCGAGCCGGGACGCAGGCCGTCACCGAGGGAGAAGGTGACGTCGTACTCGCGCAGGATCTCGCAGAGCTCGGCGAAGTTGGTGTACAGGAACGATTCCTTGTGGTGCGCGAGGCACCACGCCGCCATGATCGAGCCACCGCGCGAGACGATGCCGGTGACCCGGCGCGCGGTCAGCGGGATGTAGCGCAGCAGGACGCCCGCGTGCACGGTGACGTAGTCGACGCCCTGTTCGCACTGCTCGATGATCGTGTCGCGGTAGACCTCCCACGACAGTTTTTCCGGCTCCCCGTCGACCTTTTCCAGCGCCTGGTAGATCGGCACGGTGCCGACCGGGACCGGCGAGTTGCGGACGATCCACTCGCGGGTCTCGTGGATCCGCTTGCCGGTGGAGAGGTCCATGATCGTGTCGGCACCCCAGCGGGTGGCCCACACCATCTTGTCGACCTCTTCCTCCACGGACGACCAGACGGCCGAGTTGCCCATGTTGGCGTTGATCTTCACCAGGAACTTCTTGCCGATGATCATCGGCTCGGACTCCGGGTGCTTGCGGTTGGCGGGGATCACCGCGCGACCGCGCGCGACCTCGTCCCGCACGAATTCCGGCGAGCAGCGCTCGCGTGCCGCGACGTACTCCATCTCGCGGGTGATGACGCCCTGTTTCGCCCAGCCCAGCTGGGTGTTGTGCGCACGGCCGTCCGCCCAGCCGGCGCGCAGCCGGTGCAGTCCACTGTGGACATCGATCTGCGCGTCGTCGTCGGTGTACGGGCCGGAAGTATCGTAAACGTCGAAATGCTCGCCGTTGGAAAGATCGATCCGCCTCGCGGGGACCCGGAGACCGGATTCCGTCTGGTTGTAGACCTTGTGGGAACCGGTGATCGGCCCGGTGGTCACGGTCGGCGTGACGTTCTGGGCACCGTTTTCAAGCGTCGTCAACGACGTTCACTCCCTACGCCGGCATTACCCGGTCAGGTTCATGCGGTCGGCGGCGCCGGGTCTTCTAGAAAGACACCAGCCGCCCTCTCAGCCCGCCATGGCGCGAGCTCCCGCGTTGTTTGGTTGTGCCCCGACCATGCCACGCCGGGGCTCGGACAATCAACCCTCCAGGGGATCGGTCACTCCGAAGCCGCATCTAGAGGACTGGTTGCGGTTCATGCGCGCGCATCTACCGCAACCAGTCCTCTAGATGCGTGATCGACATGTCGACAGCGTTAGCGGTTCACCGGTTTGGAGCATGTGCTCGCGGAGGATTCACGACAGAATCCCGAAGGTTCTGCACCGTTACAGAAGTCTGGGGTGGTTATGCGAAAACTCGTGCTCCCGGCACTGGCAGGCGTACTGATCGCGGGGCTGGTCCCGGCGGTCGCCGAGGCCCAGGGCAGTGAAACACAGGGCGGTGAGGCGCCCGGAGCGCCCGGCGCCCATCCGAGCTGGCTCCCGGCGGACAAGACCGGCTTCGGCACCGCCCGTGACCGGGCGAGCAACGTCTGGTTCACCCTCCAGGGTGGCCGGATGTCCGAGGTCTACTACCCGGATCTGTCCACGCCGAGCGTCCGCTCGCTGGACCTCGTCGTCACCGACGGGAAGAGCTTCGCCACCGTCGACTCTTCGGCCAAGTCGCAGCAGGTGCGGCGCACCGGCGCGGACGGCCTCACCTACGAGCAGACCATCACCGACGACCGGCGCCGCTGGAAAGTGCGCAAGACCTACGTCACCGACCCGGCTCGCACGAGTGTGCTGATCGACGTCGACTTCGTCTCGCTGACCGGCCGCCCGTACCAGGTGTACGCGGTCGCGGACCCGGATCTCACCAACGAAGGCTCCGACGACTCCGCGCGATCCGGCGTGGCGAACGCGGTCGCGTCCGACGCGAAGACCGCGGCCGCGCTGACCGCGGAACCGGCGTTCTCGCACACTTCCGTGGGGTACGCGGGTTCCTCCGACGGCATCACCCAGCTGACGAAGTCCTTCGCGCTCAAGGATTACGCGAGCGCGGCGAAGGGCAACGTGCTGCTCACCGGGCGGACGTCCGCCGATGGTGTCCGCTCGCGGGACTTCACGCTCTCGCTCGGCATGGGCGCGAAGGACTCCGAAGCACTCACCAACGCGAAAGCCTCGCTACGGCGCGGATTCGCCGACGCCGCCCGCGCGTACGACCGCGGCTGGAAGCAGTACCTCCGCCAGGTGAAGGACGTCCCGTCGTCCCTCAAGACCAAGAAGGAACGGGACCTCTACAAGGCGTCCGTGCTGATGCTCGCGGCCAGCGAGGACAAGATCCACCAGGGGGCGCTCATCGCGTCGCCGAGCATGCCGTGGCGGTTCGGTAACAACGACCCGGAGTGGTCGCCGTCGGGCACCTATCACCTGGTCTGGCCCCGTGACCTCTACCAGATCGCGACCGGCCTGCTCGCCGCCGGTGATCGCGACGCCGCCAACCGGTCGGTCGACTACATGTTCGGCACACAGCAGCTTCCGGACGGGCACCTGCCACAGAACAGTCACGTCGACGGCACGCCGTACTGGACGTCCATCCAGCTCGACGAGACCGCGCTGCCGATCGTGCTCGCGCAGCAACTCGGCCGCACCGACGCCAAAACCTGGCAGGGCGTGCGCAAGGCGGCGGAATTCCTGCTGTCCTACAAGGCGGACAACGGCCACGCGTCGCCGTACAGCCAGCAGGAACGCTGGGAAGAGCAGGACGGCTACTCGCCTTCGACGATCGCCGCGGTGATCGCCGGACTGGTCTGCGCGGCGGATCTCGCCAAGGCGAACGGCGCGGCCGCCGACGCGAAGCGCTACCTCGACACCGCCGACGCGTTCAAGGCGAAACTCGCCCGGTGGACGGTGACCACGAACGGTCCGCTGTCGAAGGACCCGTACTTCGTCCGGCTGACCAAGGACGGCAACGCGGACAACGGCACGAAGTACAACCTCGGCAACTCCAGCGTCACGATGGACCAGCGTGCCGTGACCGACGCGGGCTTCCTCGAACTGGTGAGGCTGGGCATCTACCGGGCCGACGATCCGGTGATCCGCAACAGCGTCAAGGTCACCGACGCCGACATCGCGTTCACCACCCCGACGGGTCAGTTCTGGCACCGCTACACGAAGGACGGCTACGGCGAGAAGGCTGACGGCTCACCTTGGGACTACACGTTCCCTGCCGAAAGCCGGACCACCTTCGGGCGACTCTGGCCCCTGCTCGCGGGTGAACGCGGCGAGTACGACCTCGCCGCCGGTGACCGGGGTACGGCCGCGAAGCGCCTTCGCGACCTAGGGCGCGTCAGCAGCTCCGGGGACACCATGCCGGAGCAGGTCTGGGACGAGAACGCGCCTTCGGGGCAGACGGGCTTCCCCGCGGGCACGCCGACGGCGTCCGCGACCCCGTTGGCCTGGACGCACGCCCAGTACCTCCGGCTCGCCTGGTCGGTGGAGGCCGGGAAGGTGATCGAGCAGCCACGCGTGGTGCGGTGCCACTTCCTGGGCTGTTGAGCGGCCCCTGAACGTCAGGAAAGGGGCTTTCAAGACATTTTTTGTCCTGAAAGCCCCTTTCCTGACACCAGAGAGGTCAGTCGACGGCGGTTTCGGGTTCGGGCAGCCACGAGTTGCCCGGAACGCCCCACTGGTTCGCCTTGAGCATCTTCTTCGCCGCCCGGGCGTGGCGCCCGACCAGCCGGTCGAGGTAGATGAAGCCGTCCAGGTGATCGGTCTCGTGCTGGAGGCAGCGCGCGAGGTAGCCGGTGCCCTCCACCTCGATCGGGTTGCCGTCGGCGTCGAAGCCGGTGACCTTCGCCCACGAAGCGCGGCCGGTCGGGTACGACTCGCCGGGGGCGGACAGGCAGCCTTCCCAGTCGTCGTCCGGGTCCGGCATCGTCTCCGGGATCTCCGAGGTCTCGAGCTTCGGGTTCACCACGACGCCCTTGTGGCGGGTGCCCTCGTCGTCGGGGCAGTCGTAGACGAACACGCGCTGGTCGAGGCCGATCTGGTTGGCCGCGAGGCCGACCCCTTCGGCGGCGTACATGGTCTCGAACATGTCGTCGATGAGCGTGCGCAGCTTGTCGTCGAACTCGGTGATCTCCCGAGTCGGGTTGTGCAGCACGGGCTCGCCGGCGATCACGATGGGATGGACGGTCACGAGCGCAGTTTAGTCGGACCCTTCTGGTACACCCTTACCCATGACGCGCCGACGCCGATACCGAGGCCGGGCGCCGGATCCGTGGTCTAATGGCGCCGCGGAATGACAAGCCTGTGGTTTCACGCCGCCGAGCACTGACCTGATTGCGAGGAGTCGGATGGACGCCGCGGAGTCGATGGCTGAGCCCGACCAGCCGTCCCCGTCGGAGACCGTGCACGGCCTCAGCGAGCGCGAGCTCGACATGCTCGCTTTCGAACGGCAGTGGTGGAAGTACGCCGGCGCGAAGGAACAGGCCATCCGTGAACGCTTCTCGATGTCGTCGACGCGTTATTACCAGCTGTTGAACCGGCTGCTCGAGAAGACCGAAGCCATGCAGGCCGATCCGATGCTGGTGAAGCGCCTGCGAAAGACGCGAGCGGCCCGGCAGCGCAATCGCGCGGCCCGGCGACTGGGGATCGATCTCTCATGAGTCTGTTTTCGGGCCTGTCCCGGCCGATGAAGGCCGCCGGACTGGCCTTGGTCGGTGTCGCCGTGATCGCCGCCGTGATCGGCGGGATCACCCTGACCACCGGCGGCGGTGATTCGGACACGGCGACGCCGCCCGGCACCACGCCCACGACCTCGGACGGCGCGACACCGCCGTCGAGTCCGGCTCCGGGCTCGCCTTCGGCCAGCTCACCGCCCGCCTCGTCGGCGCCACCGTCGAGCGCGCCCGCCAGCTCCGCGCCGCCGGCGAGCCAGCCGGGGCAGACCGGCCAGCCCGGGCCGGGCCAGCCGGGCGGAGACCAGCAGGCGTCGCACAAGTGGGTGACCGTGCGCGTCTACAACAACAGCCTGATCCAAGGTCTCGCCGAGCAGGCCGCGAAGGACTTCCGTGCCTCCGGCTGGAACGTCTCCGAGGTCAAGGGCTACCAGGGCAAGCTCCCCGAGACCGTGGCCTACTACCGGCCTGGCACCGACGAGGAAGCCGCCGCGAAGGCGCTGGCCCTGGAGTTCGGCTTCCGCGCCGAGCCGAGGTTCGCGGAGATCCAGAACATCGGCCCGGGTGTGATCGTGATCGTCACCAAGGACTACAAGGTCAACGACAAGACCGGCTCTTAGCCGAGTACGCGAAAGGCCCTCTTCCTCGCGATGGGAAGAGGGCCTTTCGCGTATTCACGCCTGGTTCTGGGCGTAAGCCTCCAGAGCCGCCAGCTGGGCCGGGTCGAGCGACGGCCGCACGGCCTCGGCCGCCTTCGCCAGATGCGCGGCGGTGACCTCCTTGGCCTCCAGCGACTCCCGCATCGCGGTCAGCGCCGCCTCCCGGATCAGCGCCGCGCAGTCCGCCGCCGAGTAACCGTCCAAAGTGGCCGCATAGGCCGCGAGGTCCACATCGGACGCGAGCGGTGTGTTCTTCGCGCTGGCGGCCAGGATCGCCTCACGCGCGTGCGCGTCCGGCGGCGGGACGTAGACGCGACGCTCCAGTCGTCCCGGCCGCAGCAGGGCCGGGTCGACCAGTTCCGGCCGGTTCGTCGCGCCGAGGACGACGACCTCGCGCATCGGCTCGACACCGTCCAGCTCGGTGAGCAGGGCCGCGACGACCCGGTCCGACACGCCCGAGTCCGAGGACTGACCGCGGCGCGGGGCGAGCGCGTCGATCTCGTCGAGGAAGATCAGTGACGGCGCGGCCTCGGAGGCTCGCCGGAAGAGCTCCCGCACCGCGCGCTCGGACTCGCCGACCCATTTGTCCATCAGCTCGGCGCCCTTGACCGCGAAAACGTTCAGCGCGCCGGTGCCGGCGAGCGCGCGGACCAGGAAGGTCTTGCCGCCGCCGGGCGGCCCGTAGAGGAGCACGCCGCGCGGCGGGTCGACGCCGAGGCGGGCGAACGAGTCCGGGTAGCGCAGTGGCCACAGCACCGCCTCGGTGAGCGACTGCTTGACGTCGGTCATGTTGCCGACGTCGTCGAGGGTGAGCCCGCCGGTGGCCAGATTGTCCGAAGTGGACATCGAGATCGGGCGGACGGTGGTCAGCGCGTCGAGCAGGTCCTGCTGGGAGATCCGCGGCTCGTCCGCCTCACGTTGCCGCAGCGCGGCGCGGAGGGCGGCGTCACGGCGGAGCGCGATGAGGTCGGCGGCCACGAAACCGGGGGTGCGTTCGGCGATCGGGCCGACGTCGACGCCGGTCTCCAGCGGAGCGTCGCGCAGGAGCACGCGCAGCAGTTCCGTGCGGGTCTTGGCGTCCGGGAGCGGCAGGCCGAGTTCGCGGTCGAGCAGGTCGGCGGCGCGCAGCCTCGGATCGGTGGACTCGGCCCGCCCGGTGGTGGCGATGACCGCGAAACCCTTGCTGCGCAAGGCCTTGCGCAGGTCATCGAGGACGACCGTCGCGAGCGGCGGCGGCTGGGACGCGGGCAGCAGCGCGTCGATGTCGGTGATCAGCAGGACGGCGGGGTCTTCGTCGCGCGTGGCCTGCTCGATCGCCTCGCGCAGCCGCGCGGCGGCCACGTTCGGATCCAGAACGGCGATGTTCGGCGCCGCGAGCGACACCACTCGCACCTTCTCGGCCTGTGCCACGGCGCGGACCAGAGTCGCCTTCCCGACGCCTTCCGGCCCGGACAGCAGGACGCCGAGATGCGCCGACGTCCCGAGTTTGGCCAGCAGCTCCGGGCGGTGGAAGGCCAGGTCGAACCATTCGGCGAGCTTGCGCGCGGCCGATTCGGATCCGGCGAGGTCCGACAGGGGAGGCACGGCTTCCTCGGCCACCTCGTCGAGCTGTTCGTCTTCGACGATCTCGGCGTCGATGAAGTCCTCGTGCGGAGTCGAGGGTGTGCTGCGCACCAAGGTCGTCCCGGCACGGGCCGGGGCGGCGGCGGGCGCGGCCTCGCCGGTGCGGGCACCGTCACGCCAGCTGACCACAGTGGACGGTCCGACGGCGACCGGTCCCGACGGCTCGGTGGCGGTGACGGTGAGCAGCTCGTTCGTCCACGTCATGCCGATGGCGCGGGAAAGCTGGCCGCGGACCGCGGAGACGTCGGAGCCCGGCGCGGGCGCGAGATCCTGGGGGAGCAGGGAAACCGCGTCGCCGACGGTCAGCACCTTGCCGATCAGGGCGAGCCGCAGGGTGTGCGGGGAGAGCGACACGCTCGCCATCCGCGAACCCGACACGGTGACCGTCTTCGCCGCCGACACCTCCGCCGGCGCGACGACCACTTCCGAGCCTTCGGTCACGCCGAGGTTCGACATCGTGACGTCGTCGAGGAGGATCACGCCCGGGATCCCCTCCGCCTCCGACGGGGCGGCCAGCGCGGAACTGACCCGCGCGCCGGTGAGGCGGACGGCGTCCCAGGCCATCAGGCCGAGCGCGTCGAGGACTTCGGGGTGCAGCCGGACGACGCCGCGGCGGGAATCCAGGGCGGACGGGGTGTGCCGGACGGTCAGCGTGATCTGGGGTGCGCTCACCCCATCACCCTATCCAGGCTCAGGCGGCCCAGCCGTTGAAGTGCGCGATCCGGTCGAGTGGCGGCCGCTTGCCGGGCCGGAAGTCCCGCTGGGTCGTGTACGCGACGGCCAGCAGGGAGATTTGCGTGACGTCGCCGGGGATTCCGAGGATCCCGGCGACGTCGGCTTCGTGGTCGGCGAGGTGGTAGCCGCACATCGAGCTGCCGAGGCCCTTGGCGCGCAGGGCGAGCTGGAAGCTCCAGATCGCCGGGTACGACGAGCCGTAGTAGGCGCTCTGCTCGATGTGTCCCTCCGGCGGGCGGCCGGTCAGGCAGGGGATCACCAGCGCCGGGACACGGTCGAGGTTGTCGACGAGGTGCCGCGCCGAGGTGAAGGCGGACGGGTCGACGAGATGCTCGTAGCGCTTCATCGTGGCGATGGCGTCTTCGCGGACGATCCGCGCGATGGGGGTGCGCAGGGCGGGGTCGGTCACGACCACCCAATGCGCGGCGTCGAGGAGATTCCCCGCGGCCGGGGCCTGCTGCGCGATCCGGAGGCAGTCCTTGAGCACGTCGGTGGGCACCGGGCGCTCGAAGTCGAGTTTGCGGCGGACCGAGCGGGTGGTGGTGAGCAGGGTTTCGGCGTCCATGATTCCTCCCAGGGGTGACTTACGACGTAAGCATACGATGTAAGTACTTACGGCGTAAGTGGCTCGCGGTAGATTCGGGTCATGGCGCTCAGCAGGGAGAAGGTGCTCGACGCCGCGCTGCGGCTCGCGAGCGAACACGGCCTGGCCGGGCTGTCGATGCGAAAATTGGCCGCTGAGCTGGGCGTCGAGGCGATGTCGCTGTACAACCACGTCGCGAACAAGGGCGATCTGCTCGACGGGTTGACCGCGCGGGTCTTCGAAGGTGTCCCGCTGCCCGCTCCCGGTCCTTGGGATTCGCGGCTGCGGGCGCTCACCTCCGGCCTGTACACGGCGTTTTCGCGCTATCCGGTCGTCGTGCGCGCTTTGGCGACGGATCAGGCCAACCCGCGTTCGGTGGGGGCGCTGAAGTTCATCGACGCGATGCTCGAGGCGCTCCTGGACGCGGGGCTGGACGAGCGCGGTGCCGCGCGGGGCTACCGATCGCTGATGGGGCTGGTGTTCGGGGCCGTGCTGACCGAATCCGTGGGACTTTCCGGCGGCGTTTCCGAGGAGCGGGCCGAACCTGTCGACGCGTGGTTTCAGCGGCTGGTGACCGCGCGTGAGCTGCCGGCCCTGCACCGGGTGCTGCCGTCGATGCTGGAGGGCGACTGCCTGCAGGACTTCGAATTCCAGCTGGACCTGGTGATCGGCGGGCTGGCCGCTTCGGCGCGGTGAGCAAGGGACCTTTGGTGTCGCCTGGGCTCGGTGGCGGGTCCCGGATGTCATGAAAGGGTCGTTCAGGACACTTTTCGTCCTGAACGACCCTTTCATGACACGTACTCACCGCACTTGTCCCCAAGTTGTCCACAGGGTCACCTCGTTGTGGACAACTCCCGCTCCCGCCCCCCGTTTCCCCAGGCCCCGTCGGTCGGCCTCGATACGCTGGGCGCGGGGCCGTCCCCCTGGGACGGGCGGGGGGTGGGGGAACGCGGGGTCAGCGTTTACGGAGGCCGATCCGGCGCCACGAGCGGCGCCGAGGGCCCCGCCCGTTGTCGCGGTCCTTGTCGTTGGTGAGGGTGCGCGGAGCGCGTGCGACGTGCTGTTCGCCTCGCTGCAGCCGGACGCGCTGGGCGGCACCGGCCACCACGCGCCGCAACGGCGGGCGCAGGCCCAGTCGTCGGCGGCTCGAGGAACGGCGGATCGCCCGCCGTTCCCGCGGCGGCGCCATCCACGCCTCCGGGTGCTTGGCCAGCCAGCGCTGCCGGTACATCGAGTACGGGATGTGCGCCAGGTACAGCACCAGCGCGATCGCCAGCGCCACCAGCGGGAACTGGATGATCGCGGCGGCCAGCAGGCCCACCCCGACCAGCAGCGGCGCGATCGCCTTCGCCGGCGCCCTCACCGTCTTCAGCGAAAGCGTCGGGATCCGGCTGATCAGCAGCGCGGCCACGGCGATCGTCCACACCCACACCGTGTACTGGTGCGACCACCAGCCCTGCCCGAACTGCAGCTCCAGGATCAGCGGCAGCATCGCCAGCAGGCCACCGGCGGGCGCGGGCACGCCGACGAAGAACTCGCCCGCGTACGGCGGCTGCTCGGTGTCCTCGATCAGCGTGTTGAACCGCGCCAGCCGCAGGATCATGCAGACCGCGAAGATCAGCGAAGCCACCCAGCCGATCCGCTCGCCCTCGGCGTGCCAGACGTACAGCACCAGCGCGGGCGCGACACCGAACGAGATGCCGTCGGACAGCGAGTCGAGCTCCTGCCCCATCTTCGACGTCGCGTCCAGCAGCCGCGCGATCCGGCCGTCGAGGCTGTCGAGCACCGCGGCGATCCCGATCGACGCGATCGCCATCGGATAGTTGCCGATCAGCGCGAACTGCACCGACGACAGACCGGCGCACAGGGCGAGCACCGTGATGGCGTTCGGCAGCAGCCGCACGCCGGGAGTGGTCACACGGACCATGGATCAGCCTTCCGAGTGCGGCGCCGAGGGCAGCTCGGCGATCGGGGTCTCGCCGCCGATCGTGCGCTGGCCCTTCGAGACGAGGACCTTGCTGCCCGGAGGCAGGTACAGGTCGACTCGCGAGCCGAAGCGGATGATGCCGTACGTCGAGCCGACGCCGACCTTGTCGCCCTCGCGGATTTCGCAGAGGATGCGCCGCGCCACCAGCCCGGCGATCTGCACCACGACGAGCTCGTGGCCGTCTTCGGTGCGCATGAGCACGGAGTTGCGCTCGTTGTCCTCGCTCGCCTTGTCCAGGTCCGCCGACAGGAACTTCCCGGGCCGGTACGCGACCCGCTCGATCACACCCGACGCCGGGATCCGCTGGACGTGCACGTCGAACACCGACAGGAACACGCTCACCCGCATCCGCGGCTCGGCGGACAAGCCCAGCTCGGGCGGCGGCACGGCCTCCTCGATCAGCGAGACCAGACCGTCCGCCGACGCGACCGCGAGGCCGGACTGGGCGGGCGGGACGCGCTTGGGCTCACGGAAGAACGCGGCCGTGGCGGCCGTCGCGAGCGCGCCGACGACACCGAGGCGCTTGGAGAACTTCCGCAGCACCAGCGTCGCGGCGAGACCGCCGAACACGAACGGCCTGCCGGCCGGGTGCATCGGCGGAACGGTCTCGCGGGCCAGCTTCACGGCGTGCGTGAGTGGGTTTCCAGTGGATTCCGGCCGGTTGCCGCTCATTGGTCGGGTTCACCGCAGTTCGTGTCGGGGGGTGGGGGCATGAAGAGCCACCACGCTACCGCCCGGTCCAGGGGCGGGCCGTGGCCTCCCCCGGAAGGGTTTCCCCGGCTCGGGTGGGAGGGACCACATCCCGGTAACGGAAGGTGGAAATACGCGATAACTCTAGGTAATTGATGCCGATCGCCGACCTTGAGGACCCGCGAATGCCCGCCAGCCCGGACCCCGTGGGTGAGCGACTCGCCGAGCTGTTCCGAGCCTGGAAGAGGGACATCTCGGCGGCGCCGATGCCTTCGCTCATCGACCCCGTCCGCGCCGTCTCGGTCATCGCCGAGGCACGCGCGTCCGGATGCATATGCCCCCCGACGGCACATGCACCCGGACGCGGCCACTGGAACTGAGCGAAAGTCCCACTCTAGTTCGCCGGACGTCGGTGATCACCGGTCACGGGAAAACCGTTACCAACGGTCACTCCCATGATCACCGGCGATACGGCGGCCGCGAGTCGCGCCGCCCGGAGCCGCGCACCAGCCGCAGCAGGGCGAGCAGCACGATCGAGCCGAGAATGGCCACGCCGAAGCTGGGAAAGTCGAACTCGAAGGACCGCTCGGTGCCCGTCGCGAGGCGGTAGATGAAACCGCCGAGCGCCGCGCCGAGCACGCCCACCAGGATGCTGAACAGGCAGCCGCCACGGCGGTCCGGCCCGCCCACCACGACGTTGGCCAGCCACCCGGCGATGGCGCCGAACACGATCCACGAGAAGAAACCCATGCCATGAGATTACCGGCGTGGATGGAGTAGCGCACAAGAAGACTTGTACAAGAGCTGTTGTGCAACTACTGTTGTGCGTTATGGCCGACCGTGAAGTGCGTGAAGTCCACGATTCGAAGGTGCTCGCCGCGATGTCCCACCCGCTGCGCCGCCGCCTGCTCGACGTCCTCCGCCTCGACGGTCCGTGCACGGCGTCCGTGCTCGCCGAGCGGACCGGGCAGGCGGTCGGGAACGTCAGTCACCATCTGAAGGTGCTGGCCGCCAGCGACCTGGTCGAGGAGGCGCCGGAACTGGCCCGAGACCGGCGCGAGCGCTGGTGGCGCCGCGTCGGTTACGCGGTGTCCTGGTCGCCGTCGGACTTCCCCGACGATCCGGTCGCGGCCGCCGCCGAATCCCTCGCCCTCGAACGCCAGGTTTCCATGGCGCGCCAATGGTTCGCCGAACGCGAGACCTACCCGGAGGAGTGGCATCGAGCCGCCTTCGCCACCGACAGCTGGATGAAGCTCTCGGTCGCGGAAATGGCCGAAATCGAGGGCCGGATCCAGGCGCTGGTCCGGGAGTACAGCGACCGGGAACGGCCGGACGACGGCCAGGAACGCAGGCCGGTGTTCTTCGCCACCCGAGCCGTCCCGGCCCGGCCGTGAGCGTCCGCGAACGCGGCGGATTGCTGCGCTCCCGGGATTTCCGGCTGCTCTGGACCGGCGAGACGACCAGCGTGCTCGGCAGTTCCATCGCGGTCGTCGCGCTGCCGCTCGTCGCCGTGGTCGCCTTGCAGGCCAGTACGTTCGCGGTCGGACTGCTGACAGCGGCCGCCTGGCTGCCGTGGCTGTTGATCGGCCTGCCGGCGGGCGCCTGGGTCGACCGGCGGCCGAAACGGCCGATCATGCTGGCGTGCAACACCTTCTCCATGCTGGTGTTCCTGAGCGTCCCGATCGCCGCGTGGTTCGAGCTGCTCACGATGACCCAACTGCTCATCGTCGCCCTGGCGGGCGGAGTCGCGAAGGTGTTCTTCAACGTCGCCTACCGCGCGTACCTGCCTTCCCTGGTCGAGAAGGAAGACCTCCAGGAGGCCAACGAGAAACTGCAGGGCAGTGAGTCCGCCGCGCAGATCGGCGGTCCCGCTTTCGCCGGTCTGCTCGCCCACGCGTTCGGCGCCGTCGCCGGGGTGCTCGCCGACGCCGTCAGTTTCGGGATCTCCGTGCTGTGCCTGCGCTCCATCCGCTACCGCGAACCGGAGCGCCCGGCCAAGACGCGGACGCGACTGCGGGACGAGATCCGCGAGGGTCTCGACTTCGTCCTCCACGACCGGTACCTGCGGGTGTTCGCGGTCTTCGGCGCGATCTCGAACGTCGCGCTCATGGGTTACCAGTCGATCGAGGTCGTGTTCCTCGTCCGGGATCTCGGCGTGGGAGTGGGTACCGCCGGAGTCGTGCTCGCCCTCGCCGGTCTGGGTGGCGTCGTCGGAGCCGCGTTGTCGGGCAAGCTCGCCGCGCGGATCGGCACCGCGCGGGCCTTCGTGCTCTGCGAGGCCTTCGGGGCGCTGATGATGTTGCTGGGACCGCTAGCGCGGGACGGCTGGGGGCTCGCCTTCTTCGTCGCCGCCGGATTCTCGCTCAGTGCCGGTGTCGTCGGCTCGAACGTCCTCAACGCCACCTTCAAACAGCGCTACGTCCCGGCGGCGATGTTCGGCCGGGTCACCGCGAGCATGTCCGTGCTCAGCTTCGGCGCGATCGCGCTCGGCGGCCTGCTCGGCGGGATCCTCGGTGAGACCGCCGGTGTACGGCAGACGCTGGGCTTGATGGCCGGGCTCGAGGTCATCGCCGTCGCGGCCCTGCTGTTCACCCCGATCGGCCGGTGCCGCGACTTCCCCTCCGTGTCGCGTTCAGCGGGCTGAACGCGACACGGCAGGAGGGTCACAGCAGCAGGACGTCCACCTCGTCGCCCTGCTCGGCCGAGTCCACGTCCTCCGGCAGCACGATCAGGCAGTTGGCCTGCGTGAACGACGCCAGCAGATGCGAGCCGGGGCCGCCGCGCGGCCCGACGACCCCGGTGACCTCTCCCTCTGAATGCGTGTAGAAGCCCCGCCGGAACTGACGCCGCCCGGCGGGGGACTTCATCGCCTCGGTCAGCCGGGCCCGCACCTTCCGCCGGTCGACGCCGGAATGCCCCATCGCCGCGAGCAACGCCGGCCGCAGGAACGCCTCGAACGAGACGAGCACGCTCACCGGGTTGCCCGGCAACGTCACCACCGGCACACCGTTCCACCGCCCGCAGCCCTGCGGCCCGCCCGGCTGCATCGCGACCTTCCGGAATTCCACGCCCTGCCCGGTCAGCGCGTCCTTCACCACCTCGTAGGCCCCCGCGCTGACTCCGCCCGAGGTCACCAGCAGATCCACGTCCGCCAGCCGCGGCTCGATCACCGCGCGGAACTCGTCCACGTCGTCGACGACACTGCGCACGACCTCGGCCTCGCAGCCGAGCGCGCGGATAGCGGACGCCAGCATGATGCTGTTCGACTCGTAGATCTGCCCGTGCCGCAACGGATTCGGCGCGTCGACGAGTTCGGTGCCGGTGGACACGACGAGCACTTTCAGCGGCCTCCGCACCGGAACCTCGGCGAGGCCGACAGCCGCCGCGAGACCCAGTTGCGCCGGGCCGAGCACGGTTCCGGCGGGCAGCGCCACCGTGCCCTCGACGACGTCTTCGCCGAGATGCCGGATGTGCGCGTCCGGGACGGCTGTCCTGAGAATCCGGACGTCGGTCACGCCGCCGTCCGTGTGCTCGACCATCACGACGGCGTCCGCGCCGGGCGGCAGCGGCGCGCCGGTCATGATCCGGTGCGCGGTCCCCGGCTCCAGCGCCCCGATCTCGACGCGGCCGGCGGGGATGTCGTCGGCGACGGGAAGCGTCACGGGAACTTCGGCGACATCCGCGGCGCGGACGGCGTAACCGTCCATCGCGGAGTTGTCGAACGGCGGCAGCGAAACCCCCGCGAGCACGTCCTCGGCCAGGACGAGCCCGGCGGCGGAGGCGAGCGGAAGGCTGATGACGGGGGCGTTCCCGAGCAGGCCGGTGACGGTCTCACGGTGGGCGTCGACGGAGATCACGCCGACCATCCTCCCGCCTCCGGGCCCGCATGCAAGACTCTGCGCGTCACAACGACCACCGGGGAGAAGAAGACATGCAGGTTCAGATCCGTCACCAGCCATCGTTCGCGGTGGCGAGGCTCATGCTCGCGCCGGGTGAACCGGCGCAGGTCGAGTCGGGCGCGATGATGGCGACGAGCTACGGCGTGCAGGTCCAGTCACAGGCGCAGGGCGGCATCATGAAGGGCCTCGGCCGCGCCTTCCTCTCCGGCGAGTCCTTCTTCATCTCCACCTACACCGCCCCGCAGAACGGCGGCTGGGTCGACGTCGCCGCGAACCTGCCGGGCGACATGCAGATCATCAACCTCGACGGCCGCACCGGCTGGTGCGTCACCCGCGGCTCGTGGCTCGCGTCCTCCCACGGCGTGCAGACCGAGACCAAATGGGGCGGGCTCAAGAACCTCGTCGGCGGCGAAGGCGGCTTCCTGACCCACGCGACGGGACAGGGCCCGCTGGTCGTGGCCTGCTACGGCGCGCTGGAGACGGTCACCCTCCAGCAGGGCGAGGTGATCACCATCGACACCGGGCACGTCGTCGCGTTCGCGGACACCGTGCAGTACCAGGTCCGCAAGGTCGCCACCGGCGTCATCCAGTCGATGAAGAGCGGCGAAGGCCTCGTCTTCGACTTCGCCGGGCCTGGCCAGCTGCTCACCCAGACCCGTAACCCGTCGGCGCTGTCCGCCTGGGTGATCGCCCAGGTCCCCGCCCGCTGAGCGCATGCGCGTCCAGACCAGGCACACCCCCAACTTCGGGGTCGCCCGCATCCTGCTGTCCCCCGGCGAAGCCGTCCAGGCCGCCGGGGACACCATGCTGGCCAGCAGTTTCGGCATCACCGAAACCGTTCCCGCGCGCGGGGGTTCCCGGGCGGGCAAAGCCGCCCCGTCGGTGTTCAACGCGCCGGAGGGCGGCGGCTGGATCGACTTCGCGCCGCTGACCGCCGGCGACGTCTACCCGCTGGAGTTCACCGGCGGCGCGGGCTGGTGCGTGAGCCGCGACGCGATCCTCGCCCGGCCGGCGACCATCAGGCAGGACCCCGGCTGGGCGCCGCTGCAGAAGCTCTTCGGGGCCGATTCCGGTTTCTTGGAGCACTACAGCGGAAGCGGCCCGCTCGTGCTGGCCGCGCAGGGTCCCGTCGACGCCTTCGAACTCACGGCGGGCGAACTCGTCACCGTGCGGCCGGACTTCCTGCTGGCCTATCCGGACACCGTGCAGTGCCGTCTCCGCGCCGTCGACCAGGCGGGCCCGCAGTCGGTCCGCACCGGCGAGGGGCTCGCGCTGGACTTCGCAGGACCAGGACGCGTCCTGGTGCAAGCGCGCAATAGGCGGCTTTCTCGCGGGTGACCTTAGGGCGAATCGACCATTGCCGACGCCGGTAATTCGGGTAGCGTGAACTGCACTCGAAACCGCCGTCCGGGGCAGAGAAGGCCGGCGGGCCCCGTGCTGAGGGAGTGCGCAGTGGCAGTCGGCACCGTCAAATGGTTCAACTCGGAAAAGGGCTACGGATTCATCGAATCCACCGAAGGGCCCGACGTCTTCGTCCACTACTCGGCCATTCAGGCCGACGGATTCCGGACGCTCGACGAGGGTGATCGCGTGGAATTCGAAGTCCAGTCCGGCCGTGACGGGCGGAGTCAAGCGGCGGACGTGCGCAAGGTCTAGCCGAGACTTCAGCCGACCCCCGGCAGCCGCCGGAACTGGCGCGTTAGGCTGCGCTGCGTGACAGGCGATGAGTCGGGGGACCTGACCGGTCGCCGGCTGGGCAACTACCGCATCGACGGTGTGCTCGGCAAGGGCGGCATGAGCGTGACCTACAAGGCCACGGACGTGCGGCTCGGACGCAAGGTGGCACTGAAGGTCATCGGTGATCACCTGGGGGCCGACGCCGAGTTCCGCGAACGCTTCGTCGACGAGGCGCGGAACACGTCCGCGATCGACCATGCCAACGTCGTGCCCTTGTACGACTTCGGCGAGCTCGAAGGCATGCTCTACATCGCCATGCGGATGGTCGACGGCGGGGACCTCGCCGGGCTGATCTCCGGCGGCCCGATCGCGCCCGTCCGCACGCTCACCATGCTCGACCAGGTCGCCGACGCACTCGACACCCTGCACAACCGGGGTCTGGTGCACCTCGACGTCAAACCGGCCAACGTCCTGGTCACCAGCAAGGAGACCTCGCGCGAGCACGTCTACGTCGCCGACTTCGGCCTGACCCGCCGCGGCGCCACCGGACACCGCACCCGCGGCGGAGACTTCCTCGGTTCGCCGACCTACGCCGCGCCCGAGCACCTGCGCGGCGAGCCGCTCGACGGCCGCACCGACCAGTACGCCCTCACCTGCGTCCTCTACGCCTGCCTGACCGGCAGCCCGCCCTTCAAGGGCGACGTGCAGACGGTCATCAAGGGGCACCTGAACGGCGAGCCCCCGGCCATCTCGCGGATCGTCGGCGTGCCCGCCGGGATCGACGAGGTCGTCCGGAAGGGAATGGCGAAGAATCCCGCCGATCGCTACCCGAACTGTGTTGAGATGATCGCGGCCGCCAGGCGCGCCCTCGGTCCGCTCGCGGCGTCGAACGAGCCTCCGGGCCCGCCAGGGCAGGCGGCGGCCGCGACCGTCCAGCAGGCGGTACCGCAACGGCAGAACACGCCGCCACAGGGAGAGGGGGGCCCCGTGCACCCGTACGGAGGACAGCAGCCCGGCTACGGCCAGCAGGGACCGGGACCGCAGGGTCCCCCGCCGCAAGGCCCTCCGCCCGGGTACGGCCCGCCGCCGCAGCAGGGCGGCTACCAGCAGCCCGGTGGTTTCCAGCAGGGCCCGCCCCCGGGTTACGGCCCCCCGCCGCAGCAAGGCGGTTTCCAGCAGGGTGGCTTCCAGCAAGGCCCGCCCCCCGGCTATGGCCCCCCGCCGCAGCAGCAGGGCGGTTTCCAGCAGCAGCCCAAGAAGGGCGGCGGCGCCAAGTGGATCTGGATCATCGTCGGCGTCCTCGTGGTCGCGGGCGCGATCGTCGCGGCGATCCTCGTCTTCGGTGATTCGAGCAGTGGCAACGGCCCGCAGACCACCGCGCCGAACATCCCGGTCGGCCCCGGCGACTCGCAGTCGCAGTCCCCGGAGTCGTCGGCGAAGGCTCCTCCGACGTCGATCTCCATCAAGCCGGGCAACTGACGCGGCACCACGCTGACCTGCGGTTCTTGCACTCGACCCTGGAGAGTGCTAAACACGGCATTGGCACTCGACGCCGTCGAGTGCCAGGCAGGCGGTCACCGACCGCTCGCCTGAAGGTCGGGACGGTGAGGCCGCACCCTTGAGTGGGTGGGTCGTCCGTCGCGGGCACCGAGCCTGGCCGAGGAAGAGTCCTGCCGCCGCGCTTCTGTGACATTCGAGTACAGAGCGTGCGGCGGCGCCCAATACCGGAGGACCACACCGAAATGGCCAAACTGATCGCGTTCGACGAGGACGCCCGCCGCGGTCTTGAGCGTGGCTTGAACATCCTCGCCGAAGCCGTCAAGGTGACCCTCGGCCCGCGGGGCCGGAACGTCGTGCTCGAAAAGAAGTGGGGCGCGCCGACGATCACCAACGACGGTGTCTCCATCGCCAAGGAGATCGAGCTCGAGGACCCGTGGGAGAAGATCGGGGCCGAGCTCGTCAAGGAAGTTGCCAAGAAGACCGACGACGTCGCGGGTGACGGCACCACCACCGCCACCGTGCTCGCCCAGGCTCTCGTCCGCGAGGGTCTGCGCAACGTCGCCGCCGGGGCCGACCCCATCAGCCTGAAGCGCGGCATCGAGGCGGCCGTCGAGGCCATCACCGAGCAGCTGCACAAGATGGCCGTCCAGATCGAGACCAAGGAGCAGATCGCTGCTACCGCCTCGATCTCGGCCGCTGACCGCACCATCGGCGAGCTCATCGCCGAGGCGCTGGACAAGGTCGGCAAGGAAGGCGTCGTCACCGTCGAGGAGAGCAACACCTTCGGGCTCGAGCTCGAGCTCACCGAGGGTATGCGCTTCGACAAGGGCTACATCTCCGGTTACTTCGTGACCGACCCGGAGCGTCAGGAAGCCGAGCTCGAGGACCCGTACGTCCTCCTCTTCGGTTCCAAGATCTCCACCGTCAAGGACGTGCTGCCGCTGCTGGAGAAGGTCATCCAGTCCGGCAAGCCGCTGCTGATCATCGCCGAGGACGTCGAGGGCGAGGCTCTGGCCACCCTGATCGTCAACAAGATGCGCGGCACCTTCAAGTCCGTCGCCGTCAAGGCCCCGGGCTTCGGTGACCGCCGCAAGGCGATCCTGCAGGACATCGCGATCCTGACCGGTGGCCAGGTCATCTCCGAGGACGTCGGCCTCAAGCTGGAGAACGCGGACCTTTCCCTGCTGGGCAAGGCGCGCAAGGCCGTCATCACCAAGGACGAGACCACCATCGTCGAGGGTGCGGGCGACGCCGACCAGATCCAGGGTCGCGTCAACCAGATCCGCGCCGAGATCGAGAACTCGGACTCGGACTACGACCGCGAGAAGCTCCAGGAGCGTCTGGCGAAGCTGGCCGGCGGCGTGGCCGTCATCAAGGCCGGTGCCGCCACCGAGGTCGAGCTGAAGGAGCGCAAGCACCGCATCGAGGATGCAGTGCGCAACGCCAAGGCCGCCGTCGAAGAGGGCATCGTCGCCGGTGGTGGCGTCGCTCTCATCCAGGCCGCCGAGGCTGCCTTCGCCGGTCTGAAGCTCGAGGGCGACGAGGCCACTGGTGCCAACATCGTCAAGGTCGCCGTCGAGGCGCCGCTCAAGCAGATCGCGATCAACGCCGGCCTCGAAGGCGGCGTCGTGGCGGAGAAGGTCAAGTCCCTCCCGCAGGGTCACGGCCTCAACGCCGCCACCGGTGTCTACGAGGACCTGCTCGCCGCCGGCGTGCCGGACCCCACGAAGGTCACCCGCTCCGCGCTGCAGAACGCCGCTTCCATCGCGGCGCTGTTCCTGACCACCGAAGCCGTCGTGGCGGACAAGCCGGAGAAGGCCTCGGCCGCTCCCGCCGACCCGTCCGGTGGCATGGGCGGCATGGACTTCTGAGTTCGAGCCCGTAACACCGGAAAGCCCGGACGCGCCTCGCGCGTCCGGGCTTTTCCTTGTCGTGAGTGCGGGACCGGGCGGTCCGCCGATCCCGCCACCGTGAGCGCCACGTCGGCCTCCCGGGACGTCGCGAAAGCCACTTTCGCGACATCAGACGTCCCGAAAGTGGCTTTCGCGACACGGCCACTCGGCATCAGACGTGACGAAGGACGCCTTCATCCCGTCGCCAGCCTCGCCCACGAACACGCCGCCTTTGACTTGCCCCTCAATAGAGCCCGAAACGCCACTCACGACCAACCCGACCCCAGTGGACCATGGGCCTACTTTTGCCCGTCCACCAAGTACCCGCCGCCCTGCCGCTGGCGGTCCTTCTCGTACGGGTCGGTGGAGTTCGGGTCCGAAGGCTTCCTGGGTTCGAGGTTCGTCCGGTCGGTCGAGCCCGCCTCCTTGGCCGGGTTCTCCCTTTCGACCGTCTCGGGATTGGGGTCGATCTTTTTCCTGCCCGCGGTGGCGTTCTCCCAGTCCGCGAACAGCTTCTTGAGATCGTCCGAGAGCTGCCCGTCCGTTTTCGCGTAGGCCTCGGCGGCCTTCCGGAGCTGCTCACCGGCGAGCAGGAACCGGGCGCAGCTCGTCCTCATGAACTGCTCGACGGCGTCACGGATCTCCAAGGTCGAGTCGTCGCCCGTGCACGTCTGCTCGTCACGGCCCGCGAGGTGCCGGTCGGCGCGGTCGGCCTCGGCGAGAATCCGCAGTTGTGCCGAATATCCCTCGGCCGCTTCGAAGCAGGTTTGCGCCACCCGCAGGAGGAAGTGGATCTTGACGGTGATCCCCGTGTTCTTCTCGCGCTCGGTCCGGTTCGGCAGCGTGTTCGCCGTGAGGTCGTAGAGCTCGAGGTTGTAGCTGTGCACCCCCGCGATCGCCTTTTGCAGAGCCAGCACGTCCCCGCCGAAGTCGTCTTCGAGGCCGGACAACGCGTTGTGTTCGTCTTGGATCGAGGCGGTGAGCTTCTGCAGGATGTCCTGGAGGGACATGGCGTCTTGCTCGACGGTGAGTCCCTGGATGATCCCGCCGACGAACCCGGCGAGGGTGAGGACCGCGCCTGCCGGGCCGAGGACCTTCCCGCCTGCCTCGTTGACGGTGTTCACGACCTTGCTGAGTTTCGCCCCCGCGGACAGGAGGCTGCTCACGATCCCGTGGATCGCTGACGCCCGATCCACCTTCTCCAGGATCGAGTCCGCGGTGAAGACCTTGAGCGTGACCTTTTCGTCCAGCTTCTTGGTGGCCCAGTTGAGCCGTTTGACGATGTTGAGCCGGGTCGCCTGGATCGTCGCGGCGCGCGTGGAGTACAGGGTGGACAGGCTGGCGAGGATGAGCGACTGGTTCAGCATGGTCGGCGCGATCGAGGCGAAGAATCCGGCCCTGAAGGACTTGGCGGCGAGCCCGGTCCACTCGATGAACCAGTCTTCGTCCGAACTGGTCGTCCCGTCCAGCCACTCGACGTTCCGGACGACCGCGCCCTGCCCCAGCAGTTCGGTCACCCGACCGTTCTTGTCGTGGAAGCCGAGGTTGCCGGCGACGTTCAGAAACGTGTTGTGGGCGGCTTCGAGCTTCGCGAGGTCAGATCCCTCCAACTGGGGGACGAACTTGGCGACCTCTTGCCGCCGGTTCCAGGCCAGTCGCTCGATCTGCGCCAGGATCTTTTCGACGTGGCATTCGACGTACTTCTGGGTCTGTGGATTCCAGCCTTGGCAGTGGACGTCCTTGTAGTGGCCGAGCATGCCGTCCATGACCCAGGTGAGGTACCCGCAGTTGTCGTCGCCGCTCGCCAGGTGGCCGTACGATTCGGCGGGCCATTGCCAGGCCCAGGGCTCGGTCGAGCACGGAACGGCGGGCAAGAGCTCCACCATGGCGTCGACGGCGTCTTCCATCCAGCGCTTGGTGAGCGCCTTGTGGAAGTCGTCCAGCGCGCCATCGAGCATCCTCTTGTACTCGCTGAGGCTGAGATAATTGCCGGCCATGGAGGCCCCCGCTTCCCGCTCCCTGTGACAAAGTCATGGGGAGTGTAACGGTGAACACGCGCCCGCGCGGCCGAACTCCGGAAAAGCGAAAAGCCCGGACATCCCCATGTCCGGGCCCCTCACCTCTTCCCCCTACCCCCTCGGATCGCGTTCAGCGGGCTGGACGCGATCCGGTGGACGCCGCGTCCCCTGCGCGCGGCGTCCGCCCCGATCAGGATTCGCCCGGCTGTTCCGGAGTCAGGAGCCACGCGGCGACGTAGACCGGGATCGCGAAACCGGCGGTGAAGAAGGCGCCCGCCACCAGGGCGATGCGCAGGATCGCGGCGTCGATCCCGAAGTAGGCGGCCCAGCCGCCCGCGACGCCCGCGATCATCTTGTCGGTCCGGCTGCGGAAGAGCTTCTTGGTGGCCTGGGGGGTGTACACGCTGTTGGTCATGGCTCAATGTTCGCCCGGGACCGACCCCCGGCACATCGGGGTACGGCCCCGGTCCGACCCTGGAATCCGACCCTGAGGGGGCGGAAAACCGGATGCCCGGGCGGTGCCGCCGCGGGTACAACTTCTCGGGTGAAACACGACAGCCCCGAATTCGCCGCCATCGCCGAGCAGGGCATGATCCTGCGCTGCCAGGTCGGGTCCGGGCTGCACGGCACCGCCGTGCTCGGCCAGGACGACCGGGACGAGCTCGGCATCTGCGTCGAGCCGCCGGACCACGTGATCGGCCTCAAGCGGTTCGAGCAGTACATCTTCCGCACGCAGCCCGAAGGCGTCCGGTCCGGTCCGGGTGACCTCGATCTGACGGTCTACTCGCTGCGCAAGTGGATGCGTCTCGTGCTCAACGGGAACCCGACCGTCCTGCTGCCCCTGTTCGTGCCGGAGTCCGAGATCGTCGTGATCGACGAGCTCGGCGCCGAGTTGAGGGAGAACGCGCACCGGATCGTCTCGCGCGTCGCGGGTCTGCGGTTCCTCGGCTACTCCCGCGCCCAGCGCGAGCGGATGCTCGGGCTGCGGGGCAAGGACGGGCGGCCGGAGCTGATCGAGAAGTACGGCTTCGACACGAAGTTCGCCATGCACATGGTGCGCCTCGGGGTACAGGGCGTGGAGTTGCTGGAGACCGGGCGGATCACGCTGCCCGTTCCCGAACCGTGGCTGAGCTGGCTTCGCGATCTGAGGCAGGGCAAGAAAACCCGCGAGGAAGCGCTGGAAGCGGCCGAGGCTCTCGAGCGCCGTCTCGAAGAGCTGGTCCGCGGATCCTCGCCGCTGCCGGAGGCGCCGGACGCAGGATGGGCCGACGCTTGGCTGGTGCGCGCCTACCTCAGGGCGTGGAAAATGCCTTGATGACGATCAAGGCGAAGGCGCTCACTTTCGGGGTCGCGGTGCTGACCGTGCTGGGAATCGGCACGGCCAGTGCCGCACCCGAAGGCCATGACGCGCGAAGCAGGCTCGACGTCGTCCAGGCCCGCGGCGAGCTCCGCGTGTGTTCGACGGGGGACTATCGCCCGTTCACCTATCGCGACGTCGCGGGCGTGTGGAGCGGGATCGACATCGACCTCGCGGGCGACCTCGCCTCGCGGCTCGGCGTCCGGCTCCAGCTGGTCCAGACCACTTGGAAGGCGATTGCCGACGACGTCGGGCGGAAGTGCGACCTGGCGATGGGCGGCGTGTCGGTGACGCTGGACCGGGCGAAAAAGGGTTTCTACACCGCTCCGTATCTTCGTGACGGCAAGACGCCGATCACCTTGTGCGAGAACGAAAAGCGCTTCCGGACGCTGGAACAGATCGATCAGCCGGGGGTGCGGGCGATCGTGAATCCGGGCGGTACCAACGAACAGTTCGCCGACGCCAACCTCAAGCGGGCGACCATCGTGCGGCATCCGGACAACAACACGATCTTCGCCGAGATCATCGCGGGCCGCGCCGATCTGATGATCACCGACGCGACCGAAACCCGTTGGCAGGCAAAGCAGAACCCGCGCCTTTGCGCGGTGCATCCCGACGAGCCGTTCACCTTCTCGGAGAAGGCGTACCTCCTGCCGCGCGACATCGTGTTCAAGGAGTGGGCCGACCAGTGGCTGCACCTCTCGCTGAACGACGGCACCTACGCGCGTATCGCGAAACCTTGGCTCGGCTGAAATCGGTTTGAACCACTTTCGTTATCCGACCGTATCTCCAGATGTGGGTGAGGAGGAACCAGACCGGAGGAAACACGGATGATGAACAGCGCCGGGAAACACCGCAAGCGCGCGACGATCGGCATCGCGTCCGTACTCGGGGTGGCCGCCATCGCCGCGGCGATGTTCGCGATCAGCACGCCCGACGGCCAGGCCTCGGAAAGCTGTCAGGGACTGGACACCGCCCTCCGGAACAACCTCGACTTCATCGCCGGTCAGCGGGCGGAGCCGGACGCCCTCTCCGAGGCGCGGATCGCCAACCGGCAGGCCGTCGTCGACCTCATCCAGCAGCGCCGCCAGGCCGCGACCTGCACCGAGGTCGTCCAGGCCGACGGCGGGAGGCAGGAACAGAACCAGGCCGCGGACGAGGCCGAGAAGGCCGCCGAACAGGACGCCGGGATGGACGACGCCATGGCGGGCGAGGACGAGGCGGCCGACCAGGAAGGCGCGGCCGCGGGGGGCGGCGAGGTCGTCTGCCAGGGCTCCACGGTGACGTTGTCCGGCGAGGGCGGCGCGCCGGCCGCGTCCAGTGACGAGTTCCCGGCGGGCACCAAACTGAAGGTGACGAACCTGGACAACGACAAGTCCACGACCGTCGAGGTCACCGGCGTTTCCGGCAGCTGCGCGCTGCTGAACAACGCCGCCTTCGAGCAGGTTCGCGAACCGGGGAAGTTCCTGATCCGCCGGGCCGTCATCGAGCGGGTCGGCTAGTAGACCCGCACCGGAACGGGGAAGACGCGGACGGATCCGGTGCGGCGGCGGCACGAGTCCTCCTGGTCCCCTCGGCCAGGAGGGCTCGTGGTCGTTTGTATCTCACTTGTATGCCCTTTCGGGACGCTTCTCGCGAAACGCCGAGAAAGGACATCCGATGAGATTCAGACGACTGGCCACCGCGGCCGCCACCGCCTTGCTGGGCATGGCCGGGCTGGCGATCACCGCGACGTCGGCCGAAGCCGCCGTCGGTCCACGTCCCAACTTCCAGCTGCCATTCCCCTGCAACCAGGTGTGGAACGGCGACAACGACAACAGCAGCGCGCACCGGGCCTACGAAATCGACTTCAACCGCGGCAGCTCCGCGGGGGCGGACCTGGGCGACACCGTCGTCGCGGCGGCTGCCGGCAAGGTGGTCACCTCGGCGCACCAGGGTTCGGCGAACGGCTTCGGCAACCTGGTGAAGATCGACCACGGTGGGGGATGGTCGACCTACTACGCGCACCTGAAGGTGCGCTCGGTCGCGGCGGGCGTGCAGGTCGCGCAGGGGCAGAAGATCGGCGAGGTCGGCAACACCTCCAAGCCGGGCAACAACATCAGCCCCCACCTGCACTACGAGGTCCGCACCAACGACGCCCTGTGGCCCGACAACATCAAGCCCGCGTACTTCAACGGCGTGAAGTTCGGCTACCCCAACGCGAACGTGACCTCCAAGAACACCTGCAGTGGCAGCGGGAACCCCAACCCGTACGACGCCGTCGAGGTGTGCGGCGACGGCTACAAGGTGATCGACTCGCAGGCGCTCGGCAGCGCCGCGACCACGTACCTGCTGTACAACGGCACGAACAAGAACAACTGCGTCACCACCATCAAGTCCACCTCGGTGGGCACGGGCAGCGCGGTTTCCGCCTTCCTCGAAGTGGAAGGCGCGGCGAGAAAGACCGACTCCGGAAGCTTCGAGTACTACGCGGGCCCGGTGAGCGCGGCCGCGGGCGCGAAGTGCGTCAAGTGGGGCGGCTCGGCGGGATCCTCCAGCTACGAATCCCCGCTGGAGCACTGCGGCTGACCCTCCGCGCGTGTCATGAAAGGGGCTTTCAAGACATTTTTTGTCTTGAAAGCCCCTTTCATGACACGCGCAGGTGGTCGCGTACGCGAGTGAAGCGGTCTTCCCAAGCGGCCCGGACCTCCGGAGCGGCGGCGTGACCGGCGAACAGGCCGGGAGCGGGAGCGGTGCGCGGCACCGGCAGGCGACCGTCCACAGGGGACAGTGACTCGCCGCAGACGTCCCCCGTCAGCAACGACATCGTCCCCAGCCCGCAAGCGAAGTCCAAAGCGGGCAGCGCACCCGCGAGCGCGAGCCCGGCGGCGAGCCCGACGCTCGTCTCGACGGCGGAGGACACCACGCACGGCAGGCCGCAGGCTTCGGCGACCTCCAGCGCGCGCCGGACCCCGCCCAGCGGCGCGACCTTGAGAACGGCGACGTCGGCAGCTCCCGCCACGGCCACCTTGAGCGGGTCTTCGGCCCGGCGGATCGATTCGTCGGCGGCGATTCGCACGCCGACCCGGCGCCGGACGTCGGCCAGTTCGTCGATCGACGGGCACGGCTGCTCGGCGTATTCGAGCCCGCCCGCCGCGCGGTCCAGTTCGCCGATGGCCTTGACCGCGGTGTCGACGTCCCAGGCCATGTTCGCGTCGACGCGGATCGCGCCCGACGGGCCCAGCGCTGCCCGCACCGCCTCCACCCGGGCGCAGTCCTCGGCGAGGCTCACCCGCGGGTCGGCGACCTTGACCTTCGCCGTGCGGCAGCCCGACGCGGCGACGAGTTCGTACGCCTTTTCCGGCGACACCACGGGGACGGTCGCGTTCACCTCGACGCTGTCCCGGACCGGCGACGGCCAGCCGCGCTCGCTCGCCTCCAGCGCGGACGCGAGCCACGGCGCGCTTTCGGCGTCGGAGTAGTCGGAGAACGGGCAGAATTCGCCCCAGCCTGCGTCACCGCGGATCAGCAGTCCTTCACGGACCGTGATGCCGCGGAACCGCGTGCGCAGGGGGATCGCGTAGACGTCCATCACCGCCGATCATGCCACTGCTGGAATCGGATGCCGTTTTCCGCGATTCCGGACAGAATGGGCGACGTGGCACTCGACTTTCGCGTGCTGGGACCCACCGAGGTCACGGCCGACGGGCTGCCGGTGCCCTTGGGCGGCAGCAGGCCGCTCATCGTGCTGGCGGGCTTGTTGCTGCGCGCGAACACGGTGGTGCCGGTCGAGGAACTGGGCCGCTGGCTGTGGCCGGACGACCGGCGGCGGTCCAAAGGCGCCCTGCAGACGTACATCCTGCGGGTCCGTCGCGCCCTCGGCGACGAGGTCACCATCCGCACCGAACGCGGCGGTTACCTGCTCGAACTCGACGAGAGCCTGCTCGACCTCGCCCGGTTCCGGTCACTCGCCGCGGCGGGAGCGGAGTCCGCGGCGGACGGCGACCTGCGCCAGGCGGCGGAGCGGTTCGCCGCCGCGTTGTCCGAATGGCGTGGCCCGGCACTGCAGAACGTCCATTCCGAGGCACTGCTCCGGGACGAAGCCGACCAGCTGGGCGAAGAGCGGCTGCGTGTCCGCGAGCAGTGGGCCGACGCGCTCATCGCCCTCGGCGAGCACGGCACGGTCGTTCCCGAGCTGACCAGGCTGTGCCGCGAGAACCCGCTGCGGGAGCGGCTGCACGAGCAGCTGATGATCGCGCTCTACCGCTCCGGCAGGCAGGCCGAAGCGCTGAACGTCTACCGCCGGATCGGCGCGGTGCTGGCCGAAGAACTCGGCCTGGACCCCGGCGCGTCACTGCAGCGCGCGCACCAGGCGATCTTGACCGGCGAGGAGGCCGTCGAGACCACATTGGACTCCGAGCTGACGCGGTACCGCCTCGGCGCCGAGCCGATGATCCCGCGCCAGCTCCCGGCGGATCTCCGGGTCTTCTCCGGCCGTCAGCGCGACCTCAAGGCCTTGCACGGACTCGTCCCGGAAGCGCTGGACACCGAGCGGTCGACGTCCATCGCGTCGATCGAGGGGATGGGCGGCATCGGCAAGACGACGCTCGCCGTCCATTTCGCGCACGAGGTCGGGGAGCGTTTCCCCGGCGGGCAGGTGTACCTCAACCTGCGCGGATACGGCCCCGGCGACCTGGTCGAACCCGCGACCGCGCTCGAAACCATGCTCGTCTCGGTCGGCGTCCCCGCCGACCGGATCCCCGCCGGCGTCGACGGCCGCGCGGCCACCTGGCGCACCTACAGCGCGGGCCGCCGGATGCTGATCCTGCTCGACAACGCCGCGAGCACCGAGCAGATCCGGCCGCTGTTGCCCGGCCCCGGCTGCCTGGTGCTGGTGACCAGCCGCTGGCAGCTGCACGCCCTCGTGGCGACCCACGGCGCGCGACGCGTCGCGCTCGAGGAACTGCCGGACGAGGACGCGATCACCCTCGTCGCTTCGACGATCGGGCTGGACCGGGTCACCGAGGATCCCGAAGCCACCGAACGGTTCGTCCGGTACTGCGGCGGGCTGCCGCTGGCCATCCGGATCCTCGCGGTGCGGGCGGCGCAGTTCCCGGACCTCGCGCTGCGGGAGTTCGTCCGGCTGCTGGACACCGGACAGGACAGGCTGGGCTCGTTCGACCTCGCCGACGGCGACGAGACGAACGTCCGGGCCGTCTTCTCGTACTCGTACCGGGCGCTCGACGAACGGGCCGCGCGGATGCTGCGGCTGCTCGCCCTGCCCACCGGCGGCGACTTCAGCGTGCCCTCGGCCGCGGCGGTGGCCGGGGTCGACGTCGCGGAAGCGAGCGTGGACCTGGCGAAACTGGCTTCCGCGCACCTCATCGCGCGGTCCAGGCCCGGCCGGTACCAGTTCCACGACCTGATCCGCGCCTACGCGGCCGAACTTTCGGCGAAGCTGGACGGGCCCGAGGCGCGGACGGCGGTGCTGGACAGGCTGCTCCACGCGTCGCTCGCCTCGGCGCTGAACGCGTCGCGGCTCTTGCGCTCGGATCGGCACTACCGGCTCGTCGAACCGGAGCGGTTCGACGGCGCGGGGCTGAAGTTCGGGCACTACGAACAGGCGCTGGACTGGTTCGACGAGGAGGCGGGGAATCTCATCGCCGCAGTGAACGTGGCGTACCGGGAGCGGCGGTACCGGGAGTGCTGGCAGCTGGCCTGGTTGCTGCAGTCGTATTTCATCGTCCGTGCCAGGTTGGAGGACTGGCGTTCGGTGTTCGGCGTGGCGCTCCGTGCCGCCCGCGACCTGGAGGACCGCTCCGGTGAGGCCGCCATCCTCAGTGGACTGGGCGTGGTCTGCGGAGTCGGCCGCCAGTACGAGGACAGCATCGTCTACCTGAAGCAGGTCGTCGAACTGCAGCGCCAGGTCGGGGATCGGCAAGGGGAGGCGCGGGCTCTCTACAACCTGACACTGGCCAGCCAGGACCCCGGCACGGCGTGGGAATACGGGACGCGCGCGTTGAGTCTCATCCGGGAGCACAACGTCGGCGCCGGCATGGAGGCCAGCGCCCTGCAGGCCCTCGGGGACATCTGCACCCAAGTCGGCCGCTTCGAGCAGGCGCTCGGCTTCGCCGACCAGGCACTGGCCCTGGAGGTGCACGCGCTCCCCGACGAAGCCCGCTTCACCCTGCACACCAAGGGGACCGCGCTCGTCGGGCTCGGCCGCGCCGATGAAGGCATCGCCTGCATGCGGCGGGCCGTCGAGATGTTCTTCGCCCACGGCGAGCTCTACGAAGCGGCCGACGTGCTGGCTCAGCTCGGCGGAATCCATCTGCGGCTCGGTGATCCCTCGTCGGCGCGTGAGTGCTGGCTGCGTTCGGTGCGGGTGTTGACCGAACTCGCGCATCCGGACGCCGACGACGTCCGGACGAAACTCGCCTCGCTGGTCTCCGGGCAAAGTTAAGCGAGGCACGGGCGCCCGGCGTGCCGACCCCCAGTCGCAGCACGCGAGTACGCCCGTGACCTCACGCGTCACCTAACAGGACACCGCTCACTGTGCGCTGACTGTGCAGCGTGCGCGGGTCAGGCCAGGAGTTTCGCGAGGGCTATCGCGTTCTTCGGCGCCTCGGCCTCGACGGTGTTGTCGAAGTAGACGTACGTGTCGCGGCCCCAACCTTCGATCTTGCGGGCCCAGCGTTCGAGCGTCTTGTCGCCGTATCCGCTGACGTAGAGCTCCTCTTCGCCGTGCAGGCGGACGTACGCGAAGTCCTCGCTCGTCATCTCCTCGACGAACGGGAACTCGCCGGCGGTGTCGGCGACCACGAGCGCGATGCCGTGTTTCCGGAACAGGTCGAGGCTTTCGGGCTCGGTGAAGCTCGGATGCCGGACCTCGACGGCGTGCCTGAGTTTCCGGCGCGGCTTCGGATCGGTGTGCGGCTCGGCCTTGAGCTTGTCGTCGTGCTCGCTCGCGAGCTTGGCGGCGGCATGGCTGGTGCGCGGCAACAGCTTGAAGAAGTCCTCGACGCGCTCGGCGTCGAACGACAAGCGCGGCGGCAACTGCCAGAGGATCGGCCCCAGCTTCCTGCCGAGCGCCAGCACTCCGGAAGCGAAGAAGTTCGCCAGCGGCGTCTCGACGTCGCGCAGTTGCTTCAGATGGGTGATGAAACGGCCACCCTTGACGGCGAAGACGAAGTCGTCCGGGGTCTGCTCGGCCCACGCGCGATACCGCTCCGGCCGTTGCAGCGAGTAGAACGAGCCGTTGATCTCGGCGGAGTTCATCCGGCCGGACAGGTACTCGAGCTCGCGTCGCTGCACCAGGCCGCGCGGGTAGAAGTTCCCCCGCCACGGTGGGTAGCGCCAGCCTGAAGTGCCGATCCTGATCTCGGCGACGTCGATCACCGCCTTCCCATTGCGGCCCTGATTCCCCCTCTCTCCTCGGTGCAAACGCCCGTCAGGCCCACGAGAACTGCCACCGGCGGGTCTGGACCAGGCTGGAGGCGAACTCGCGCAGGTTGCCGGGCTGACCGGCGAACGCGGGCAGGCAGAACGAGCGGTGCTCTGCGGCGACCGTGAGCGCGCGGCCCTGGGTGCGCGGCGGCGCGGCCACCGACAGTTCCATCGAGTCGAAGCCCAGCACCGTGAGAGTCGCGCCGAAACGGTCCTCCCAGCTGCGCAGGACCGCGGACAGCTCGTGGACCTGGTCGGTCGCCTTGATCATGCCCGTCCAGCCGAGGATCGCCGGGATGTCAGCGGGCCGCTCGGTCTGCACCAGCGCGAGCCGGTGCGGCCCGCGCGCGGCCAGGATCGACCCGGTGTTGCCCGCCTCGGCCAGCGGATCCGCCCGGCGCGACGGGCGGCGGGCGAGGCCGGGGAACTTCGCGCCGAACGGGCGCAGGCAGGCGCCGTCGCAGCACGACGTATCCCACCAGCGGGCCAGCACCTCGGCCGGGTCCGCCGAGGAGATCCGGTGGTCGGCGGGGGCGAGCCTGCCGCGGTCGTCGATCCAGTCCTCGCCGTTGGCCGCGAACCGCTGGTCGTGCGGGATCAGCACCGGCCACAGCCCGGACCGGTCGAACTCGGCGACGCAGCCGGTGTAGCGCTCCGGCCGGGTCAAGGGCAGGTCCGAGACCCAGATCCGGCCGTGCCACCGGCCGGGCGGCAGGGTCTGGACGGGCGGCGTACCCGGGCGGAACGGTGCGATCGTCATCGGCTTCCCCTCGAACTGGTGTTCGGTCAACTCTACCCGAACACTAGTTCGAAGCACCGACAGTTTTCGATACCCCGTTTGCGGGATCTCGGGGTCGCCCAGGTCGAGGCGCCGAAATTTCTCGGCGCACCGAATCCGCCCGCTTTCCCACGTGTCCCTGAAGTCACACCAGAAACACACGACGTCCACAGTGGACGAAGGCGTCCGCGTTTCGTCCTCTAGTTGCGGTCCTTGCACACGCAACTACCGCAACTAGAGGACGAAACGCGGGGGGTCACATCGGGCGCAGCAGGTCGTCCGCGTCCACGATCCGGTACGCGTAGCCCTGTTCGGCCAGGAATCGCTGCCGGTGCGCCGCGTATTCGGTGTCGACGGTGTCCCGCGAGACGACCGAATAGAAGTGCGCCTGCCGCCCGTCGCCCTTCGGCCGCAGCAGCCGTCCGAGCCGCTGCGCCTCCTCCTGCCGCGAACCGAACGTCCCGGAGATCTGGATCGCCACCGAAGCCTCCGGCAGGTCGATCGAGAAGTTGGCGACCTTCGAAACGACCAGCGTCCTGATCTCGCCGCGCCGGAACGCGTCGAACAGTTCCTCGCGTTCCTTGTTCCGCGTCGCGCCCTGGATCACCGGCGCGTCCAGCTCGTCGCCGATCATCTCCAGCTGGTCGAGGTAGGCGCCGATGACCAGCGTCGGCTCGCCCGGATGCCGGTCCACCAGCGATTTGATCACCTTGGTCTTGGTGTCCGCGGTCGCCGCCAGCTTGTACCGCTCCTCGGCCTCGGCAGTCGCGTACGAGAGCCTCTCGGCGTCCGTCAGCGTCACGCGGACCTCGGTGCACTCCGCCGGCGCGATCCAGCCCTGCGCCTCGATGTCGCGCCACGGGACGTCGTACCGCTTCGGGCCGATCAGGGAGAACACGTCGCCTTCGCGGCCGTCCTCGCGCACCAGGGTCGCGGTCAGGCCCAGCCGTCGCCGCGACTGCAGGTCCGCGGTCATCCGGAACACCGGCGCGGGCAGCAGGTGGACCTCGTCGTAGACCACCAGGCCCCAGTCCCGCGAGTCGAACAGGTCCAGGTGCCGGTACTCACCCTTGGTCTTGCGCGTGACCACCTGGTACGTCGCGATGGTGACCGGCCGGATTTCCTTCTTCTCGCCGGAGTACTCGCCGATCTCCTCTTCGGTCAGCGAGGTCCGCGCGATCAGTTCGCGCTTCCACTGCCGTCCGGCGACGGTGTTCGTCACCAGGATCAGCGTCGTCGCCTTCGCGTGCGCCATGGCCGCGGCACCGACCAGCGTCTTGCCCGCGCCACACGGCAGCACCACGACACCGGATCCGCCCGCCCAGAACGCCTCCGCGGCCTTGCGCTGGTAGTCGCGCAGCTCCCAGTCGTCCTCGGCCAGTTCGATCGGGTGCGCTTCGCCGTCGACGTAGCCGGCGAGGTCCTCCGCTGGCCAGCCGACCTTCAGCAGCACCTGCTTGAGCCGTCCGCGTTCGGACGGATGCACGATGACGGTGTCTTCGTCGATCCGCGCGCCCAGCATCGGGCTGATCTTCTTGTGCCGGAGGATCTCCTCCAGTACCGCGCGGTCGGTGGTCGACATGACCAGGCCGTGCGCCGGGTGGTTGGCGATCTGCAGCCGCCCGAACCGGCCCATCGTGTCCACGATGTCGATGAGCAGCGGCTGGGGGACAGGGAACCGCGAGTACGTCGTCAGCGCGTCGACGACCTGTTCCGCGTCGTGGCCCGCGGCGCGCGCGTTCCACAACGCCAGTGGCGTGATCCGGTAGGTGTGGACGTGCTCGGGCGCGCGTTCCAGCTCGGCGAACGGCGCGATGGCGATCCGCGCGTCGTCGGCCTGGCTGTTGTCGACCTCGAGGAGCACGGTCTTGTCGGACTGGACGATCAGCGGGCCATCGGTCACATCCTCCTTTATACGTTCCGGCCACACCTGCCCCCGCCGCGGCACCGCTGGTGGAAGGATGTGCGACTGGTGACTGGAGGGGATCTTGACGACTACACCGACCAACGGGGCGCCCGAGTACGACCCGTTCAACGCGCCCGCCCCGCTGCCCGCGATGCCGGACGTGGGAATGCCGACGCCGTTCCCGAAGCCGCCGCCGCTGAGCGTCCTGGCCAGGGTCGCGATCGTGCTGGGCGTCGTCGCCGCGCTGGGCCTGGGGAGCCTGGTCGCCTGGGGGATGTCGCAGTCGGGCAAGTTCGGTTCGGTCGAGGCGGGCGAGTGCCTGTACCTCACCGACGAGGCCGGTGGCGGCCAGAGCTACACGACCGCCGGATGCTCGTCGAGCCGCGCGACCTTCCGCATCGACGACGTGCGCACCGGCTCGTCCGAGTGCCGCGGTTCGGACTACGTCCAGTTCGAGCTGTACGGCAGGTCTTCCGACAAGAAGGCCGAGAAGACGCTCTGCCTGGCGCTGAACGTCGAAACCGGGGACTGCCTGCGCGACGTCGTGCACGAGACGCGGATCGCGAAGGTCCGCTGCACCGACATCACCGCGGAGGCGCGGGCGCTCGTGATGCGGGGATCTTCGGAGACCGTCTGCTCGTCGGACGACACCGCCCTGCACTACACCGGGCCGCCCGAGCGCACCGTGTGCCTGCGGCCGACCGGCGAGAACATCTAGGGACGCGGCACCATCGCCTGGACGTCGAGCCGGGCGCCGATCATCCTCGAGTTGTGCATCAGGTCGGCGACGCGCTGCAGCCGGATGCCGTTGAGGGAGACCGGGTAGGTCCCGAGCGAGATCAGTGACGCCGTGGTCCGGTCGATGTCGGAGAACGACGGCAGCGCGTCACGGACGACGGCCGGGTCGGCCGCCCGCACCTGCGCCTCGCCGAGCACCTTCCGGAAGACCGCGAGCGTGCGGGCGTTGCCCTGGCCGAAGGCGCCGGTCGAAACGTAGGACGACATCGGGAAGTCCAGCGTCGCGCCGCGAGCGCCGTCGGCGAGGATGCTCGCCCCGAGTTCCTTCTCGGCCCTGGTGATGTACGGCTCGACCATCCACGCGGCGTCGACCTCGCCCGCCTGCAACGCCTGCGGCATCCGGTCGAACGGATGCTGTTTGAACTGGATCTTGTTCACGTCGACGCCGGCGGTCGCGAGTACCGAACGGGCCGCGAGCACGCCGACGTCGTCGAGCATGTTCACCGCGATCTTCGGCGACTTCTTGAGCGTCGGTTCGGTGTAGTCGGAGCCGGGGAGTGTGACGAGCGCCATGGTGTTGCGTCCGGCGGTGTACGCCTCGCCCTGCAACTGCAGTGCCGTCCCGGCCGCGGCGGCGCGGAAGATCGAGACGTCGCTGGCGAACGCCAAGTCGATCTCGCCCGCCGAAAGTTTGCCGATCGCCTGGTCGGCGGGAACATCGACAAGGGTCACGGAAAGGCCGGCGGCGGTGAACCTGCCGTCGGCCACGGCGACCCGCAAGGGTGCCGTGTCGAGGGGGCTTCCGACACCGATTCGTAGTTCCGCCCGTTCGAGTGGCGCGTCGGTACTTGCGTGACCGCCGGAAAACACTCCGCAACCGGCCGTCGCCAGAAGAGCCGCTACCAGCGGAATCGCCCAGACGCGCATCATCGCCTCCGCCCACCTACCGAGAGAATGTGCTCCTCCTTCTGGATCGTATGGTCCAGGCCCCATACGATCGCGTGCGGGAGACGCCGGATTGCGCGGCTTTCGATCGTTCTCGAACCTTGTTACTCTACAGTAGGTTCGGGCTCTCGTCCCCGATGTCAGCCATGGGAAAGGGTCCCGTGGTGGGAAAAGGAAACCAGGTGGCCCGTCGCGACAAGCGTCCCCGTGGGGGCGATGCGGCGGAACGGCATCCGCGTGTCGGAGGACGCTGGCGGCTGCGGAACTGGCACCTGCGTACCAAACTCTTCGTCGTCCTCCTGATCCCCGCGCTCGCGGTGGTCGCCCTCGTCGGGCTCCGGGTCAATTCGGACCTGCGGGATGCCCGGCAGCTGGCCGAATTCGCCACCCGCGGCCGGGTCGACAGCACCGTCGCCGAGGCCGTGCACCAGCTTCAGCGCGAACGCGACCTCACCGTCCGGTTCGTCGCGGGCGATCGCAAGGGCGACGTCTCCGAACTGACCGAGCAGCGCAAGCGCGCCGACGACGCCATCGGCACGTTCGACCGCACGCTCGGCGAGAGCAAGAGCAGGCTCGGCGACAAGGCCGCGACCAGCCTGCAGCTGACCAGCGACCGCCTGCGCGTGCTGACCGGGCTGCGGTTTTCCGCGGAACACTCCGCTTTTCCCGCCGACGCGGTCCTGCGCTCCTACAGCGAGCTGATCTCCGGCCTGCTCGACATCAGCGATTCCACCGCCGCCGACGTCTCCGACCCGGATCTGGGGAAGCTCCGCCTCGCGGGCAACGCGCTCGCGCGGATCAAGGACCAGATGTCGGTCAAACGCGCGATCATGGCGGCCGCGCTCGCCCAGGGCGGCCTCAACCGGGACCGGACGCGCGCCCTGCTCGGCGCGGAGGCCGAACTCGCCGCCGCCCGCAACGACTACCGCACCTTCGCGACGCCCGAACAGCAGCGGATGTACGACGACACGGTGATCGGCCTCATCGTCGACATCGGCAACGACATGGTGGAATCGGCGCTCATCCGCGCCGAGAACGACCAGGGGCTCGGCGGGCTGGACCCGAACCAGTGGGACACCGCCGCCACCTACACGGTCAACCTGGCCCACCAGGTGCAGCAGGCGGTGCTCGTCCAGCTGCAGGAACGCACGGACACCCTTGCGGCGCAAGCGAGAACGTCCGCCATCTGGGACGGCGGCATCGTGCTCGCCGTACTGGTGGTCGCCGGTGTGCTCTCGGTGATCATCGCGCGGTCGCTGTTGCGGCCGCTGCGGATCCTGCGCCGCAGCGCGCTCCAGGTCGCCGAACACCAGCTCCCCGCGGCCGTCCAAGGACTGCTCAGCGATCCCGAACCGCAGCCGGAGAACCTGCGGCGACGGCTGGCCGTCGCGCCGGTCCCGGTGTTCAGCCGGGAGGAACTCGGCCAGGTGGCGCGGGCGTTCGACGCGGTGCACGGCGAGGCCGTCCGGCTCGCGGGCGAACAGGCGATGCTGCGGGAGAACATCAACGCGATGTTCGTGAACCTGTCGCAGCGCAGCCAGGATCTCGTCGAGCGGCAGCTTTCCGTGCTGGACCGGATGGAGGCCGACGAACAGGATCCCGACACGCTCGCCGGGCTCTTCGAACTCGACCACCTCGCGACGCGGATGCGGCGCAACAGCGAGAACCTGCTGGTGCTCTCCGGAACCGACGTCGTCCGTGAGGACGGTGGAGCCGTCGTCGCCGACGAGATCATCGGTGCCGCGCTTTCCGAGGTCGAGCACTACCAGCGCATCGAACTCGGTGCGGCGCCGCGGATCGCGGTCCGCGGCGAGGCCGTCAACGACCTCGTGCACGTGGTCTCCGAGCTGCTGGAGAACGCGACCCGGTATTCGGACCAGAGCACGATGGTGCAGGTCGAGGGGCACGAGACCGAACGCGGCGAATGGCAGATCGAGATCACCGACCACGGCGCCGGGATGCCGCAGGCGGAGATCGACCGGACCAACACGCGGCTGGCGAATCCGCCGGACGTCGACGTCGAGGTTTCGCGGCGGATGGGCCTGTTCGTGGTCGCGACGCTGGCCGTCCGGCACCGGATCGACGTCCGCCTGCGGTCCGCCGACGGCGGCGGGATCACCGCGGTGGTCGTCGTTCCCTCGGGGCTCATCGTCGAAGCGCCCCAGCCCTCCCCGATGCCGGAACCCCCACCCGTCGCCACCCCGCCCGAGCCGGAACCCGAACCACCGCTGGAAGTCCCGTCGCTGCCCGAGCCGGAGGAGAGCGGGGCCGAGGAGTCGCGCTTCGCGCCCGTGCTGGACCCCGGGCCGTTGCGGCGCGCGCCCGTCGTCGAGCGCGAGAACCCGCCGGAGTGGCCTTCGTCGGACGACGACGCGGGCAACCACCTCGAGCTGGACTCGCCGACCGAGCGGATGCCCAAGTACCAGAGCGTGCTTTCGCAGTGGTTCGACCACGGCGGCCCGCGCGAAGGACCTTCGCCCGCCGAACCCGGTCCGCCTTCTTTGCCTTCGTTCGAGCCGGTGAAGGCGGCCCAGGAGAGCGCCGCGAGTGAGGAACCCGCACAGGATCCGGACGAGCCGACCGAACCGACGCTGAAGCCAGTGGCACCGAAAGATCTGGCACCGAAAGATCTGGCACCAGAGGCTTCGGCGCCGAAAGCCCCGGAACCGAAGGAAAGGGCGCCCGAACCCGAGCCCGCTTGGCCGACTTCCGCCGAGCTGGAGCAAGAGGACGGGGCCGAGGAAACCTGGCCCTTCCTGCCCGCCGTCGTCCCCGAGGCGCGGTCGCAGGACGACAGGCCGGAGAAGCCGCGAGGGGAGAGGCCGATACTCTCACTTTCCCCCGAAGCGGTCCGCGAACGGATGACCAGCCTGCAAGGCGGGTTCCGGCGCGGTCGCCACGCCAGGGGTGACGACAACCCCTCGGCTTAGCGAATTGGAAGGTCCATGAGTTCGAAAACCGGCCTGCTGGAAGTGATCGCGCTGACCGCCGCGGACGCGGAGCGCGCACAGGAGGGCGGGGCAGATCGCCTCGAACTGGTCAGTGACATGGCCAGCGACGGTCTCTCGCCGTCGGCCGGGACGCTGCGCGAGGTACTCGCCGCCACCGATCTCCCGGTGCGGGTCATGCTGCGCGACAACATGTCCTTCGCCGCCGGCGACCTCGACGGGCTGCGCGCGGACACCGCCCGGCTGATCGACGCGGGCGCGCGGGAGTTCGTCTTCGGTTTCCTGGACCTGGAAAGCGAAATCGACGTCGACGCCTGCGAGACACTGGTCAAGGAGCTCGGCGGGCTGCCGTGGACCTTCCACCGCGCCATCGACCGCGCGCGGGACCCGTTGCGCGCCTACGACCAGCTGGCCGCGCTCGGCTGCGACACGGTGCTCGCGGCCGGGCATCCGCACGGGGTGGCGCACGGCCTCTCGGTACTGCAGCGGCTCGCCCGCCGGACGGACGGGCCCCGGCTGCTCGTCGGCGGCGGCCTGCGGGCGCAGCAGGTGCATCTGCTGCGGGCGGGCGGGGTGCGCGCGTTCCACGTCGGCAGCGCGGTCCGGCCCGGCGGCTGGGAGTCCGATGTGGACGCCGCCGCCGTCCGCGAGTGGGCGGCGCTGGTCAAGGACTAGCCGTACGCAACGGGTCAGGTCCAGACCACAGACGGTGATATGAGGTTGCATCTTCAACTATCCGCATAGGACCAGATAGCGTGGGGCCCATGGCTACCCGCACCGTACGTGACGCGACCAGGGAATTGCTGCGCGATCTGGGCCTGACCACGATTTTCGGCAATCCCGGCACCACCGAGATCGCCTTCCTGACGGACTGGCCCGACGACTTCACCTACGTGCTCGCGCTCCACGAGGCGTCCGTCGTCGCGATGGCAGACGGGTACGCCCGCGCCGCGCGACGGCCGGCGCTGGTGAACCTGCACTCGGCGGGCGGGGTCGGCCATGCCCTCGGGCACATCTTCACCGCGTACCGCAACAACGCCCCGCTGATCATCCTCGCCGGCCAGCAGACCAGGTCGCTGCTGCCGGACGACCCCTTCCTCGGGGCCGTCGAGGCGACGAACTTCCCCAAGCCGTACGTGAAGTGGAGCTGCGAACCGGCCAGGGCCGAGGACGTCCCGGCGGCGCTGGCGCGGGCGTATCACATCGCGACGCAGGCGCCCATGGGCCCGGTTTTCGTCTCGGTGCCCGTCGACGACTGGGACGTCGAGACCACGAAGCCGATCATCTCCCGGCCGCCGATCCGCGGCTTCGCGCCCGATCCGTCCGCTTTGGACGAACTGGTGTCCGCCTTGGACGCCGCCGAGCGCCCGGCGATCGTGGTCGGCCCCGGCATCGACGGTGAAGGCGCCGTGCCGGACGTCGTCGCGCTGGCCGAGAAGGTGGGCGCCGGGGTCTGGGCGCCGCCGATGGGCGCGCGCTGCTCCTTCCCCGAGGACCACCCGCAGTTCTTCGGCTTCCTGCAGCCGGAACGGAAAACGCTCGCGGGCGCGCTGGCCGAGCACGACCTCGTGGTCGTCATCGGCGCCCCGGCGTTCACCTACCACGTGTACCGGGGCGAGTCGGAAACCACGCTGCCGCCGCTGTTCCTGATCAGCGACGACGAACAGATCCTCGCCAGGGCCGCCGAAGGCACCGGGATCCGGGCGACGCCGAAACTCGCGATCCGCGCGCTGCTGGACCGCGCCGCGCCGCGGGAAGCGCCGAAGTCCCGTACCCGGATGGAAAAGCCCGCCGCGGTCACCCCGATCACGCCCGGCTTCGCCTACTCCGTGATCTCGGAAGTCCTGCCGGACAACGCGATCGTCGTCGAGGAGACGCCGAGCCACCGCAACGACCTGCACGACCACCTGCCGATCAAGTCCACCGACACCGGCTTCCTCACCGTCGCCAGCGGCACCCTGGGCTACGGCCTCCCCGCCGCCGTCGGCGCCGCGCTGGCCCGCCCGGACCGCAAGGTGGTCGCCATCCTCGGCGACGGGTCGAGCATGTACTGCGTCCAGGCGCTGTGGACGGCGGCGCAGAACAACCTGCCGGTGACGTTCGTGATCTTCGACAACTCGCAGTACGCCGCCGTGCGCATCCTCGGCGAGGCGGCGGGCGGGGAGAAGGTGCCCGGCGTCGACCTCGGCGGCATCGACTTCCCCGCGCTGGCGAAGAGCCTGGGCCTGGCGACGTCGGTCGTCGAGAACGCGGAGGACCTCAAGCCGACGCTGGAGGCCGCGCTGCCGGACGAGCGGCCGCATCTGGTGCACGTCCGCATCGACGCGAACCCGAGCACGCTGTACTGACCGCTCGAGGCTTCGGTGCCGAGGCCCTCGCGCGCGCTATGAAAGGCCCGTTACTGGCAAAATTTGCCAGTAACGGGCCTTTCATAGCACTTGGCGAGCGGGAAGGATCAGCCCTTCGAGTGAGCGTCAGCGTCCACAGAGGACGACTCCGCGGCCTTCTGCGCCAGCTCGTACTCGGCAGCGTCAGAGGCCGCGGTGACGGCTTCAGGGGCACCGCCGTGCAGCAGCCGCGCGACCTCACCGCGCAGCGTCACGAACTCCGCGGACTCGCGCGTGGTGATCTGGTTCCGCTCCGCGGGCAGCCCGACCGGCAGGTCCGCGACGATGGTCGCCGGCGACTTCGACAGCACCAGCACCCGGTCCGACAGGTAGACGCTCTCGTCGATGTCGTGCGTGACCACGAGAACCGTGCTCCCGTTCTCGCGCTGCACGCGCCGGGTGAGGTCCTCGAGTTCGAACCGCGTCTGCGCGTCGACCGACGCGAACGGCTCGTCCATCAGCAGCAGGGCGGGCTGGCTGGCCAGGGCCCGCGCGATCGACACACGCTGCTGCATACCGCCCGAGAGCTGCCACGGGAACTTCGAGCCGACGCCGGCCAGGCCGACCGACTCCAGCGCGTCCTGCGCCCGCGTCCGGCGCTCTGAGCGGCTCAAGTTGCGCCACCGCAAGGGGAACTCGACGTTCTTGGCGACCGAGAGCCAGGGGAACAGCGAGCGGCTGTAGTCCTGGAACACCACGGCCAGATCGTCGGGCACGCCGGAGGAGATGGCTTCGCCGTGCAGGCTGACCTGACCGGACGTCGGCTTGATCAGCCCGGCGATGCAGCGCAGCAGGGTCGACTTCCCGCAGCCCGACGGGCCCACGATGCTCGCGAGCTGGCCGGTTTCCACGGTGAACGACAGGTCGTTGACCGCGACGTGCGCCTTTTCTCCCGCGCCGTACCGGTGGTTCAGCCCGGAGACTTCGAGCATGGTTGACATCTTGCTGACCCTTCGAGAAGAACTAGATACGGCCGTTGCGGGTGGGCTGCCAGCGAAGCACTCTCTGCTCCACCGCGAGGAACGCCGCGTTGAACCCGAAGCCGAGCAGTCCGAGCAGGACCAGCCACGACCACATGAGCGGGAAGTCGAACGCCTGCTGGGCGTCCATCAGGGACCGGCCGATGCCGTTGTAGGAGCCGACCAGTTCCGAGATCACCATCAGCAGCAGGGAAATGGACAGGCTCAGCCGCAGGCCCGCGAAGATCTTCGGCCCGGCGGCGGGCAGCACGATCGAGCGCACCCAGTACGACCGCGGGGTCCGGAACGACTTCGCGGTGTCGATCTTCACCTGGTCCACCGACCGGACGCCGTCCACGGTGTTGAGCAGCACCGGCCAGATCGCGCCGAAGATGATCGACCCGGTCTGCATGCCCGGCCCGAGTCCGAAGAGGACGATGAACACCGGGATCAGCGCGGGCGGCGGCACCGAGCGGAAGAACGCGAAAAGCGGTCCGACGTAGTCCATCCCGGTCTTGGACCGGCCCAGCGCGACACCCAGCGCGACACCGAGGGCACCGGCCAGCAGCCAGCCGCCGAGCGTCCGGCCGAGGCTGGGCAAGACGTTGTCGAACACGGTGTCGGTCAGGAACAGCTGCGAGGCCGGGCCCGTGAACCACAGTTTCGCCGAGGTGGTCAGGATTTCGGTCGGCGGCGGGAAGAACGGGCTCTTCGCGAGCCGGGTCGAAAGCTCCCAGATCCCGAGCAGGGCGAAGAACAGCAGCCAGTTGCGGACCAGGATGCCGAGGCCCCGGCCGACGCGCCTGCCGACGCGGCTGGTCAGCGTGAGGGTCGTCACGAGATCGCCTCCCGGTCGACCGTGCTCCAGCGGAACGCCCGCCTGCCGATCATTTCGAGCCCGCCGTTGATGAGGAAGCCGAGCGCGCCGACCACCACGGTGCCGGCGAGGACGAGATCGAACCTGGTCGAACCGGTACTGGCCTGCATGATGAAGTTGCCGATGCCGAGTTTGGCACCGGCCAGGAATTCGGTGCTGACCACCGCGATCAGCGCGATGTTGGCGGACAGCCGGACCCCGGTGAACACGAACGGCGCGGTATGCGGCAGCGCCACCGACGTCAGCGTCCGGAACTTGCTCGTGCCGCAGGCCTTCGCGGTCTCCATCAGCACGGGGTCGATCTCGCCGAGCGCGTAGATCGTGTTGAACATGATGGGCCACAGCGAGGCGTACACGGCGAGCGTGATCTTCGCTTCGGGGCCGCCGCCGATCAGCAGGAGCACCAGCGGGATCAGCGCGACGGCGGGGATCGGCCGCAGGAACTCGACGACCACCGCGGTCGCGGTGCGCAGGCCGGGGATGCTGCCGAGCAGCAGACCGGCGGGCACGGCGATGGCGACCGCGATGAGCAGGGCGATCGCCCACGCGAGGAACGTGGCGACCAGGTCCCGGATGAACTGGGTCTCGCCGAACTGTTCGAAGATCGTCACGAGGACGACGGACGGCGGGGGGAGGAACTCTTTACGGACCAGGCCGGCCTGGACGATCACTTCCCAGATGAGGAAGAAACCGGCCAGACCGGCCAGGGCACGGAGAAGTCGTGACACCTTTACCTTTATCCAGCTTGAGGGGAGAGCATCGGGGCGGCATCGAGCTTGGTCGTCAGCACTCCGGTCTGCAGCAGCAGATCCGGTACGCGCTGCAGGCGGCGCGGGTCCAGGGTGGCCCCGAACGTCGGCAGCGTGAGCAGTGACGCGGTTTCGGCGTCGACCTTGGCGTACTTGACGATCAGCGGTTCGATCTTGGAGCGGTCGGCCGAGTCGCGCACGGCCTTGGCCATCGCGCGCTGGAACGCGGCCAGCGTCTTGGGGTTCTTGTCCACGAAGGAGCCGAGCGAACCGAAGCCCGCCAGGGGGAAGTCCTGGGTGGCACCGGTCGCGATGTCGACGACCGGGGTCGCGCCCGCCACCTTGGAGGCCTGGGTCAGGAACGGCTCGGGCAGGTAGCCCGCGTCGACCTGGCCCGAAGAGAGCGCGGCGACGATGTTCGGCAGCGCCATCGGCACCCACTGGACCTTGCTGGTGTCGACGCCGTGGTCCTTCATCACCGAGACGGTGAGCAGGTGCGAAGCGGTGTTCTTGTCGGTGATCGCGATCTTCTTGCCCGCGAGGTCGTTGATCGTCTTGACCGGCGAGGCCGGCACCGTGACGACCGCGTTGCTCTTGGGACTGGCGGAAACGGCGTCGGCGACGAGCCGGATGTCGGCCGCGCCCTTGCTCTTCGCGATGAAGAACGGCATGTAGGTGGAGAAGGCGATGTCGACCTCACCGCCGATCATCTTGGTCATCGAGGCCTGGCCACTGGGGGCGTCGACCGCTTCGACCTCGAGACCTTCGGCCTTGAAGTAGCCGCCTTCCTGCGCCAGCCGCAGCGGCGCGAGGTCGACGACGGGCAGCAGGGCCACCTTGATCTTCGGCTTCTCCAGTGCACCGTCGCCGCCGGCCGCTTTGGACGAATCCTCGCCCCCGAGGGCGCCGCACGCGCCCAGTGTGGCCAACATGAGCGCGCTCAGGGCGACACCGATGGCGCCCCGTCCTCTACGTACACCGCTCCTGCTCATGGCGTCTCGAAACAAAGCCAACTCCTCGGAAACAATGAATCACCGTTTGGGTTTTCATCCGTGTCGTGGCTTCATTTTCGCCAGGCACGCGGTCACCTTAGAGATTTGCCCACTCACTCACAATGGGTGTCGTGAGCGGGTGATCATTTTAGGCCATTCGCCTGATCGCGTGATCACCCGCTTGGACAACACTACTTTTAGTGATCGAATTACTGGTGGAGTGGCAATTCGGAGTAACCGCGTGTCATCAACTCGTGGTCTGGGCCGCGATCATCGGGCCGACGTCGATCTTGCTCTGGATCGCGCCCATCTGCAGGAGCAGGTCCGGGACCCGCTGGATGCGGCGGGGGTCCAGGGTGGACTGGAACGTCAGCAGCGTGGTCAGCGCGGCGGTGTCCTGGTCGATCTTGGCGTACTTGACCAGCAACGGCTCGATCTTGGAGCGGTCGGCCGCGTCGCGGGTCGCCTTCTGCATGGCGCGCTGGAAGGCGGCCACGGTCTTCGGGTTCTCGCTCACGAACTTGCCGAGGGAGCCGTAGCCCGCGGTGGGGAAGTCCTGGGTGGCGCCGGTGGCGGTGTCCACGACCGGGACGGTGCCCGCCTGCTTCGCGGTCTGGGTGATGAAGGGTTCGGTCAGGAAGCCGGCGTCGATGTCGCCGTTCTTGAGCGCGGCCCCGACGTTCGGCAACGGGATCGGCACCCACTGCACCTTGGCGGTGTCGACACCGTGGTCCTTCATGACCGATTTGGACAGTGTGTCGGACACGGTGTTCGGCGCGGTGATGCCGATCTTCTTGCCCGCCAGGTCGGCGACGCTCTTCACCGTCGACGTCGGCAGCGTGACCAGCATCGTGCTCTTAGGCCCCGCGGAGGAGGCGTCCGCGACCAGCTTGATGTCGGCGGAGCCCTTGCTCGCCGCGATGAAGAACGGCGTATAGCTCGCGTACGCGATGTCGACCTCGCCGCCGATCAGCTTGGTCAGCGAGACCTGGCCGGTGGCGGCTTCGATCGCTTCGACATCGAGGCCTTCGTTCTTGAAGTAGCCGCCGTCCTGCGCGAGACGGAGGGGGGCGAGGTCGATGGTCGACATCACCGCCACCTTGATCTTCGACTTCTCGAGGTTCCCGGAGCCGCCGGAAGAGGACGAATCGTCCCCGCCGAGCAGGCCGCAGCCGCCGACCGACGTCGTGACGACGGCCGCCATCGCGAGCGCGATCGCCCCACGCCGGCTCAGGCTGGCGCTCAAGGCCTTCTTCGAAAGCAAAGTGGTGCTCCTGATCGAGGGGGAGGACACGTGATGACGTGGCCTGATGCGGAATTAGGAAGTGACTCTTTGTCAGAGCCACGCGCTCACTGTAGAGAACGGACAACGTGCTCACAATGGGTGGTCATCCTATGATCCCCAGTGGTAACGATCACCCGAACAGGTTGTTTGTCAGAAGTGAACACAACTGGGCGTGTTCATCGGAGGCGCGTGGCGAGAGTTTGTTGCCAACTGAGCGCCAACAGGTCAAGACCCGTCCGGTGCCTTCTTGTGTGTCTTGTCCAAAGGGTTACATCTGGGCCTGCCGTTCGCTACCCTCATGCACCGGTAGTGAGGTGTGGACCACTGATGTAGTGAAAGAGAGTGCCTTGGATGGCCGAACGCTCTGGACCTTTCCCGAGGTGCAAGGCACTCTGTGTGGAACAAGTGCGTCTTGTCCGAACGGGTGTTGAACACGTCCGTGCTTCACTGGTGCGCGCCCGCGTACTGGCGGGTTAGGCCGAATAGACCAATGACGCCAGACGGGGTTTCGGTCAAGTGCACCTGAGAGACTGCGTCGAAGACGACCTCCTCATTCGGAGGAGTGAATACTCACGCCGAGCACATCCCTGCCGGGTGGCAGGAGCGTGCGGGTAGTGGTCTCCGACAACCGACCCAGACAGCAGTACGGCCAGCTCGAGAACGGCGTGTCCAAAATGGGCTTTCCCGGCCCGGATGAAGATGATGGTGGTGCGGCGGTGCCGAACGAAGACACCGCGGGGGTGGGAGGGACCCCTGCGCGGGAAACCGGAGACGGTCCTGGCGGGAAGGTGGCCGGGTCGTTCCTGGGCCTGCGTAACTGGCGTCTGCGATCCAAGCTCGCGGCCGTCCTGATCATTCCGACGCTGACCGCGCTCGCGCTCGGCACCCTGCGCGTGATCGACGACGGTGGCGAGGCCGCCCGGTTCCAGGACACGGCCGACCAGGTCGCGTTCGCCGACAAGATCACGCTCGTGGTGCATGAGCTGCAGAGCGAACGCGCGCTCGCCGTCGCCAACATCGCCGCCGACGACCCGTCGCGCCAAGCCGGTCTCGACGCGCAGATCGCCAAGGTCGACCGCGCGGTCGACGATCTGCGGGCCTCGGCGAACCAGATCAACCCGGACGATCAGGACACGAGGGACCGCTACTCGCGTGGTCTGCAGCGGCTCGACGCCCTGCGCCCGCTGCGCGGCGCGATGAACACGTCGCTGCTGGGCGACACCCCGGTCCTCATCGCCTACTCCGGCATCCTCGACTCGCTGGTCCAGCTCGGCCGAGAGGTGACCACCGCGGTTACCGACCGCGACGTGCTCCGGCTCGGTGTCACCGTGCAGGCCATCAGTGAGAGCAAGGAGTTCATCGCCCGCGGTGACGCGGCGCTGCTGATCGCCTCCTTCCGCAACGCGTTCCCCGGCGACCTGTTCGACCAGGCCCGTTCGGCGGTGGCCAGCGGCGACGCCTCGACCGCGGCCTTCCTGGCCAACGCCAGCCCCGAACAGCGGCAGCTCTACTCGGACACCTTCTCCGGTCCCGAGGTCGACGACCGCCGCCGGATCACCACGATGGCGTTCTCGCTGCACCAGCAGAACGTGCAGCCCTCGATCGACAACGTGGCGCTCGGCAACGACAGCCGGGTCGCGCTCGACAAGCTGCGCGCGGTCGAGACCAACCTGCTCGGCCAGCTGCGGGCACAGGCCGACGGCCTGGCCACCGACGCGATCAACTCGGCCTGGATCGGCGGTGCGATCGTGCTGCTGGCCCTGCTCGCGGCGCTGTTCCTGATGCTCGTCATCGCCCGCCTGATGCTGCGCCCGCTGCGGGTGCTGCGGAAGACGGCGCTCGACGTGGCGTACACACGACTGCCGGAAACCGTGCAAGCCATCCTGGACGACCCCGACCCGGTCAACGCCTCGAAGCGGTCGGTCGAGCCGGTGCCCGTCACCTCGCGTGACGAGATCGGTGAAGTGGCGCGGTCGTTCGACGTCGTCCACGCGCAGGCCGTCAAGATGGCCGCCGAGCAGGCCCTCCTGCGCGAGAACGTCAACGGCATCTTCGTGAACCTGTCCCGCCGGTCGCAGAGGCTGGTGGAACGCCAGCTCGGCGTGATCGACCGGCTCGAGGCCGACGAGCAGGACCCGGACCACTTGGCCAGCCTGTTCGAACTCGACCACCTCGCCACGCGGCTGCGCCGCAACGGTGAAAGCCTCCTGGTGCTCTCGGGCGCCGGTCTCGCGAAGTCGGTGCCCAAGCCGGTGCCCGCCGCCGACGTCATCGGCGCCGCGGTCTCGGAAATCGAGCAGTACGCCCGGATCGAGATCGGGATCGTCCCCGAGGTCGCCGTCCAGGGCCTGACGATCCACGACCTCGTGCACGTGCTCGCGGAACTGCTGGACAACGCCACCTACTTCTCCGAGCCGGAGACGAAGGTGACCGTCCGCGCGGTGATCACCCGCAAGAAGGCGCTCGCCATCCAGGTCACCGACCACGGTGTCGGCATGACCGAAGAGCGGCTCGCCGAGGTCAACACGCGACTCGCCGAGCCGCCGGACCTGGACGTCTCGGTGACCCGGCGGATGGGCCTGTACGTGGTCGCGCGCCTGGCGCGCCGCCACGGCATCGAGGTCCGGCTCCGGGAGAACGAGGACATCGAAGGCGGCGTGATCGCGCGGGTCGTCGTGCCCGCCGAGCTGCTCACGCAGATGCGGCCCGGCGTGCGGAACACCCCGCCGCCGCCGAACCGCTCGGAAACCTCCATGCCGTCGATGCCCTCGATGTCCGAGATGTCGACCTCGTTGCCGAGCATCCCCGCTTCCGACCGCGGCCTGGAGATGACCCCGCCTCCGCCGTCGAAGCCGCCGTCTCACCAGCCTGTCGCGCAGCAGGGCGGGCTCGTCCCGCTCGACCAGCCGATCAGCCTCGACGACCTCGTCGCGGGCAAGAACGCGGCGGGGCCGTTCCTCAGCCCCGCGGCCCCCGTGGAGGAAAGCCCGGCGTGGCCGACGGCGGACGACATCTCGCCGACGAACGGCGACGGTGCCTCCAGCGGCACGGAGACGCAGTTCGCGTCGCTCGTGCTGCCCAAGCGGGAGCCTCGCTACGTCCCGGTGACCCCGGCCGAGCCGCCGCGTCAGCCCGAGGAGCCCGCGGACACGGGCAAGTCGGCGCTCGAGGACGACGTCCCGACCAGGCGGCTTCCGATCTACCAGTCGGTGCTCTCGCGCTGGTTCAGCGAAGGTGACGAGGCGGGCGGCGACCAGCCGACCACCTACACCGAGCCGGTCGAGCCGCCCGGATCGGACGTGCCCGAGCAGAACCGTCACGGCCTCGACGAGCCCGCCGAAGACGTCGTCGAGCCCGCCGAAGAGGCGTTGCCCACTCGGACCCCGGAGAGTGTTCCGCCGGAGACGGTGCTCCAGGACAATGGCTGGCGCAGCGCGTCGGACGACGGCTGGCAGGCGGCGCAGGTCCTGTACGAAGACCGGAACGACGAGGTCACCCCGGCCGGCCTGCCCAAACGGGTGCCGAACCAGTATCTCGTCCCCGGTTCGATCGGCGGGAACGAGCCGAAGAAGGAAGACTCGTTCGCCGACAAGACTTCCGGAATGCCGGGAACGGGTGCGATAGCCCGCTCGGCGACGGCGGCTCGAAGCCGGATGGCAAGCTTCCAGCAGGGTTACAAGTCGGGACGGCACGCGTTGAAGGACCGCCCGCTCGATGCGCTGGATGACAACGGCGTTCCGGTGACTGGCAGGGGTGCGGATTCCCCTGCCGATGACAGCAGTAAGGAGTGAAAGTGACACGGGCGGGTGCGATGCAGCCGGGCGGTCCGGCGCAGCCTGGCGGCCAGGCGCAGGGTAGAGGACACACGAGCAGCTTTGCCTGGCTGATCACGGATTTCGTGCACCGGGTCCCGGGCGCGGCGCATGCCGTGGTGGTGTCGGCGGACGGTTTGCTCCTGGCCTCCTCGAAGGGGCTCCCCAAGGACAGGGCCGACCAGCTCGCCGCCGTCTCGTCGGGGCTCACCAGCCTCGCGCGCGGTGCGGCCAAGGTGTTCGAAGGCGGCACGGTCGCGCAGACGGTGGTCGAGATGGCCAACGGCTTCCTCTTCCTGATGTCGGTGTCGGACGGGTCCTGTCTGGCGGTCCTCGGGTCGCCGGAGAGTGACATCGGCCTGGTCGTCTACGAGATGACCCTGCTGGTGGAACGCGTGGGGCAACAGCTGACACCGGAGATGCGCGCGCAACTGCAGGGCGCGTCGGTCCGCCGCTGAGCGACCGGGAACCGAGGAGAATGCCGTGGACGACGGGCGCTTGAGGGGCGATGGCCGGCTCGGTGACGACTTCTCCGGCGGGTGGTCGGAACGTGACGACGGCCGGGAGGACTGGACGTCCTTCCGGGACCGGGTCGACCGCGAATGGCGATCGCGACGGGCACAGGGGTCGGACAACGACCCCGTGTCCCCGGACGAGGCCTCCCGCTGGCTGACCGATTCGAACGCGGGACAGGGACCCGCCGATTTCAGCGTCACGGACTACCGGGAACGCCTGCTCGGCGGCCCCGGGGCGGAACTGTTCGGTGGTGGCAGCGGCCCGCTGTACGACTCGGGCGAGTTCGCCAAGTTCTCCTTCGACAAGGAGGAGGAGCGCCGCGCGGCCGCGGCCGACCCGCTCGCCGCGGCGTTGCCGCAGCAGGCGCAGAACGAGTTCGTCGACGAGCAGTACACCACCGACGTCGAATCCTCCGGCCTGGTCCGGCCGTACTTCCGCACGCGGGGACGGACCAAGCCGACGTACGACCTTGCCATCGAGGCGTTGATCTCGACCAGCGAACAGGGACGTGTGCTCGACCGGGTACGCGTCCCCGAACACCGGTCGATCTGCGACCTTTGCCTGGACACCCGGTCCGTCGCCGAAGTCGCGGCGCTGTTGCGCCTGCCGCTCGGCGTGGTCCGGGTGCTGATCGGAGACGTGGCCGGCCTCGGCCTGGTCCTGGTGCACACCGCCAGCCAGAACGTGGGTGACCGGCCCAGTATCGAGTTCATGGAGAGGGTGCTCAGTGGGCTTCGGAGAATTTGACTCCGACGCGAATGCGCCGCAGGTGGCCGGGCCGACGTCGTCGGCCAAGATCGTGGTCGCTGGCGGATTCGGCTCGGGGAAGACCACGCTGGTCGGAGCGGTTTCGGAGATCGATCCGCTGACCACCGAGGCCATGATGACCGAGGCAAGTACCGGCGTCGACGACAATTCGGCCACCCCGAACAAGTCGACGACGACCGTTGCCATGGACTTCGGCCGGATTTCGCTGGACTCGGATCTGGTGCTGTACGTGTTCGGTACGCCGGGCCAGCACCGGTTCTGGTTCATGTGGGACGACCTCGCGGTCGGCGCCATCGGTGCCGTCGTGCTGGTCGACACGCGGCGGCTCGCCGACGCGTTCCCGTCGATCGACTTCTTCGAGAACCGGAAGCTGCCGTACGTCGTGGCGATCAACTGCTTCGACCGGTTGCTGCACCACCAGATCGAGGACGTCCGGCACGCGCTGACGATCTCACCGTCCGTGCCGATCATGGCCTGTGACGCTCGGGAACGTGAGTCCGCCAAGCAGGTGTTGATCTCGGTCGTGCAGCACGCCATCGCACACGATTCGGCGTTGCGCGCGGGGTAGAAACACGACACAAGAGGGTGCGCGCGGGGTGGAATACAGACGAAAGCCCGAAGCGGATGCGGCCGTTGGAGTGAACTCGGCAGGCTTCACCCGCTTCGGGGAGTGGCGCCACCGGCAGGATTGACGGCGAGGCGATCCCTCGCGGCCGATTCCGTGCAGGTGTAACCCGATCGGGTGGCCGGACCGTCGATGACCTGCGTGGACGCTGGTTCACGCCCGGTCGCACCCGGCCACCACGGGGTGACCCACGAATGCGTGGTTCGCGATACGTCGACGCGGTGAGCGGCTGCACGTTTACGTTCGGTTAACACCTGCGTCCGGGTGGCGGGCTCGACACGATCGGCGGGACGAATACGCTGGGTGGAGGCGTCTTTCGGCTCGCCGGTGCCAGGTCGGTGCTGGTCGGGGAAGGACGTCCGGACCACGCCGCCCAGGTGGTCTTGACGCAGCGAGGAGGGACTTGTGACGGCATCCGGACAGCAGCAGAGCTCGTTCGGCTGGCTCATCACGGATTTCGCGCGCCGGGTTCCCGGTGCCGCGCACGCCGTGCTGGTCTCCGCGGACGGTCTTCTTCTCGCGCCGTCGGAAGGGCTGCCGCAGGAACGGGCCGAACAGCTGTCCGCGGTCGCTTCCGGATTGATCAGCCTCACCGCCGGCGCGGCACGCTGCTTCGACGCGGGCGGGGTCAACCAGACCGTCGTCGAGATGGAACGCGGGTACCTCTTCCTCATGTCGGTCGCCGACGGCTCGTCACTCGCCGTGCTGGCCGCGCCGACCTGTGACATCGGCACCGTGGCCTACGAGATGACCCTGCTCGTCGAGCGGGTCGGCCAGCAGATCACCCCCGAGCTGCGGGCGCAGCTGCAGGGCGGCGTACGTGGGTAGCCGCCGATGAAGATCACCGGATTCACCGAGCCGGAACCCCCGGGCTGGGACTCCCTCTACCAAGGCACCGAACGCGAAGCCTTCGACTCCCCGAGCAGGTTCGAGCTGAGCTCGATCAGCACGGTCATGCCGCGCCGCCAGGTCGCGCCGCCGGAGCAGGCCCCTCCGTCGATGCCCTCGCCGATCCGCCAGTCGACACCGCGTCCCGCGTCCGCGGGGAACGGCGCCGCCGGTTCGGGTCCTTCGGGCAGCGCGCCCGCTTCGGTCTACCTGCCGTCCTCGGGCTCGCGTGTCCGGCCCTACACCCGCACCGGCGGGCGCACCCGGACCGCGCACGCCCTGGCGCTGGAGGCGCTGGTGTCGACCAGCGACGACGGCCGCCGGTATCGCGGCGTGCGGACCATGGAGCACCGGCAGATCTGCGACCTCTGCCTGGACACCCGGTCGATCGCGGAGATCGCCGCGCATCTGCGGCTGCCGCTGGGCGTCGTGAAGGTGCTCGTCGGCGACATGGCGGACGCGGGCCTGGTGCTGATCCACCAAACGGAACTGATCCTCGGCGACTCTTCCTCGCGCGCCTTCATGGAGCGCGTCCTGCAAGGCCTTCGCGCCCTCTGACGCCCCGCGTTTAGTCCTCTAGTTGCGGTCCTTGCGTGTGCAACTACCGCAACTAGAGGACGAGTCGCGGGGGGTCAGTCTTCGACGAGGGCCGCCGAGGTGATCCGGTGCAGGGGGTAGCGCTCGTTGTCGGTCCCTTCGAGGACCCCGCCGCCGACCCGCATCGGCCGTACGACGCGCTGGCTCGCCGTCCCGCGTGAGTCGACGAAACCGATCCACACCTCGCGGCGCTCCATGGTCGCCTGGGACAGCAACGCCAGCGTCGCGGACGTGTCTCCGGCGCCGCCTCCCTGCGGCGCGCGCACCGTCTCGCCCCGGCGACGCGCCGAAGCGGCGTCCCCGGCCCGGACGTGCGCGACGATCTTCCCGACCTGGTCGTCTGTCAGCCCGGCAGGCTCCCCCGGCGCCCGACGCGCGGCACGCGCCTTCGCGGGCAGACGACGGCCGGACGGCCTGATGTCCATGACGCGTCCGTCGGGTCCTTCGGCGGCCGGAGCGAACCCAGCGGTGCGAAGGGCGTCGAGGACCTCGGCGAGCGGGTACGAGCTGATAAGCACTGTCGGCGCGATCATCCGCAAGCCGTAGTTAGCCGCGACAGAGCTGCCCATGACCTCCGCGAGCAGCGAAGCGTCGTCGCAGCGCAGGAACGACTCGGCGGCCCCGCCGCGCAGCCGCCCGTGCCGCCGGGCGACGTCGTCGATCAGGTAGCTCAAAGACTGGGGCACCGGCGTCGCCGAGCGGGCCGCGAACAACGCGTGCAGTTCGCCCGCCGTCCGCCCGGTGTCGAGCGCGCGCCGTACGGACGTTTCGGTGATCCGGTAGACGGTCGCGTGCCCGGCCGATTCGATGTCGGCGACGGCGGTCATCTCGGTCGCCAGTTCGGCTTCCAGCGGTCCCGGCGCGACCACGGTCAAGTCGGCCTGGACCAGGACGTGGTCCACCGGACGCGGCAGCGCGTCGAGCATCGCCTCGACCGCTCCGGGCCGGTCCTCGGCCAGCAGCGCCCGCGTCGCCGTGGTGAGCCCACCGAGCCCGATCAGGCCGAGCGCGGCCCCTTCGGCCATCGTCCAGCGCACGGTTTCGTCCCGCAGCCGCCCGCCCCGCCGCGGCGCGCGCCAAGCGAGCGCGGCGACCAGTTCGTCCGCGCTCTTCACCCCGGCGCCCTCGGGCAACGCGGCCAAGGCGAGGAGGATCCGCCGTCGCGAAGTGGGCGCCAACGGTCGTCGCAGGTCTTCCGAAAGCGGCGCGATCGGCTTGTCCTTCGCGTCCCTGCCGCCGGCGAGACCAGGCAACCGGGGCAGTTCGAGCCAAGCCTGTGCGACCGTCATCCAGCGCTGCGCCGTCGGCGACGCGAGCCAGGAATCGGTCAGCGTCGTCGGTACCCATTCCGGCGTCGTCGCCTCGCTGTCGGCCGCCAGCCCGGCGCCGACCGCGATCTCCGCCAGCAGGGTCACCCGCGTTTCGTCGGCGTCGAGATCCTTGGCGAGCTTCTTCAGTTCGCGGACCCCGAGCCCGCCGGACTTCAGCACCGGCGGCGGCGTCTCGGACCACGCGCGAAGCATGCTTTCGGTCTGGCGCAAGAACTCCATCGCCTCGCCCGCCGCCGTCGTGTCCACTGTGGACCGCTGATGCGGATGCACGGGGAGTTCCGGTTCGCGCAGCGACGCCGGTTCGAACACCGACCCGCCGCGCAGGGCGATCCCGAGTTCACGCGGCAGTTCGACGGTCTGGTCGTCCCGGCGCAGCAGCAGCCCCCGTGCGAGCAGACGCTGGACCGGGTTCTGCGCCCGCTCCAGCGGGACCTCGGCCGACGCGTCGCGGGTGCGGCCGATCGGCGGCCCGGCGGCCAGCGTCGTCAGCAGGGCACGTTCGTCCTCACCGACCTCCGCGAGCGCGGCGTCGATGTCGATCCCGGTGAGCGCGGGTGACGACGACCCCAGACCGGCGGGGAACGGACCGAGCGCGTCGCGGGCGGACGGCGGGACGCGCAGCGCGTCGTCCTCGCCCCAGACCAGCGCCCGCTTGCGCAGCAGCGCCAGCGCCTCGCCGATTTCGGTGCCCGTGAGCCGGGCGACCTCGGCCGCGGCGACCGGAGCGGTGTCCGCCCCGGCCAGCAGCAAGGCGTCGAGCACGGCGAGGGTGAAGGTGTCGAGGTCTTCGCAGGCGCGCGCGACGGAGCCCGGCGTGCCGGCCCGGGTGGCGAGCACGATGGTGTCGGACGGGGGTGGCGTGGACAGGTCGCGACGCGTGCGCAGGAGCGCGGCGAGTGCGTCGTCGGACTCCTGGCGCAGCCAGTCCGCCAGGGATGGCGCGGGCATAGACGACCAGGATACCGGGCGGGTGGTGGCGCGGCAGCCGCGTTCGGGCAGACTGTCCTCGGAGAGAACGGCTTGACCATGCTCGGGAGGACGTTGTGGCGAAGGGCGAGAACAAAAAGCGCGCGGGAATCGATCCCACGTGGCCCGGTGAAGACGGGGAGCACCCCGTCACCGAGCTCGCATCCGATCGGCAGGGCGCGCTGTCCCCGTTCGGCGACCTGACCTTCCCGCTCGACGCGGTGCCTTACGTGCACCCCCAGACCGAGATCAACCGGTAAGAAGTTACTGGCCTGGCCTGCTGAGGGCGCCCAGCGCCCGAGGAGGCCTCTCTTGCGCGCCTCTTTCGGGCCGAAGGCCCACGGTAACCCGATGAGGGGGCGCCGCTCGCAGGCGGCGCGAGCGGGTTCGGGTACCGCCCCTTCGGCGGGTTTCCGTCAGCGCGGAAGTTACTGGTCAGTCACCCCTGCGGAGGGTCGTGGCGGTCGTCACGGGAGTAGGTTTTCGATCGACCTATTCAGCTTTCCTCAGCGGGGGTAGTGCCATGCCGGTTCCCGGTCCCGGATATTCGATCACCGTCCGGGTGGAGGCCCCCGCGTCGTCCACCGCGGCGGGTGACCTGACGACCGCCGTCGGCCGGGTCGGCGGCGTGCTGACCGCGTTCGACGTCGTCGAGTCGCACCCCGAGTCGATCGTCGTCGACATCAGCGCCAACGCCCTGTCGGAGAACCACGCGCAGGACATCACGCAGACCCTGGACTCGCTCCCGGGCGTGCGGGTCCGCAAGGTCTCCGACCGGACCTTCCTGATCCACCTCGGCGGCAAGATCGAGGTCACCCCCAAGGTCGCGCTCCGCAACCGTGACGACCTCTCCCGCGCGTACACGCCCGGCGTCGCGCGCGTCTGCCAGGCGATCGCCGCGAACCCCGAGGACGCGCGCCGCCTGACCATCAAGCGGAACACCGTCGCCGTCGTCACCGACGGCTCGGCCGTGCTGGGGCTGGGCAACATCGGCCCGGCCGCCGCGCTCCCGGTGATGGAGGGCAAGGCGGCGCTGTTCAAGAAGTTCGCCGACGTCGACGCCTGGCCGGTGTGCCTGGACACCCAGGACACCGAAGAGATCATCAAGATCGTCAAGGCGATCGCCCCGGTGTACGCCGGTATCAACCTCGAGGACATCGCCGCGCCGCGCTGCTTCGAGATCGAGGCGCGCCTGCGTGAGCAGCTCGACATCCCGGTGTTCCACGACGACCAGCACGGCACCGCGATCGTCGTGGTCGCCGCGCTCCGCAACGCCCTGCGCGTGGTCGGGAAGAACATCGAAGACTGCAAGATCGTGGTCAGCGGGGTCGGCGCGGCCGGCTCGGCGATCATCCGGCTGCTGCTGGGCAAGAGCCCCGGCGACGTCGTGGCCGCCGACATCGACGGCATCGTGCACTCCGCGCGCGGCAACCTCGACGACAACCTCACCTGGATCGCCGAGCACACGAACAAGGAGCTGCAGGCGGGCACGCTGCACGAGGCGCTCGTCGGCGCCGACGTGTTCATCGGGGTCTCCGCACCGAACCTGTTCGGTGCCGAGCAGGTCGCGACCATGAAGTCCGACGCCGTCGTGTTCGCGCTGGCCAACCCGGACCCGGAGATCGACCCGCTGGAGGCGCAGAAGCACGCCGCCGTCGTCGCCACCGGCCGCAGCGACTTCCCGAACCAGATCAACAACGTGCTCGCGTTCCCGGGCGTGTTCCGCGGTCTGCTCGACGCGCATGCGCACCAGATCGACGACTCGATGCTGCTCGCGGCGGCCGACGCCATCGCGGACGTCGTGGACAACGGCAAGCTCAACGCGTCGTTCATCGTGCCCAGCGTCTTCGACAGCGCCGTCGCCCCCGCCGTCGCCGAAGCGGTGAAGAGGGCCGCGAAGGCCGTCGCCAAAAGCGAGAAGTGACAGCAAAGGTCCCTTGCTCCATTCGGTGGACACGTCATCACTGAGGCCGACCAGGCGGTCGACTTCAGGGTGACGACCCCGTACCCGGCCCGCTCATAGTCTCGGTTCCGACCAGGAATTCGATCTTGACGGGGGTTGGGGATGAAGCGTTCCGTCCTGAGCAAAATCGGGGCACTCACGGTCGCGGCGGTCACCACGGCGGTACTCGTACCGGCCACGGCGTCCGCCGCGACTTCGTCGTTGCGGTGGGAACAGTGTCCGGACGTGCCCACACTGGAGTGCGCCACCTTGAAGGTCCCGCTCGACTACCGGAACCCGGGCGGGCCGACCATCGACGTCGCCGTGTCGAAGCTCGCCAGCACCAAGCCGTCGAAGCGGCGCGGCGTCATGCTGATGAACCCGGGCGGCCCCGGCGGACCGGGGCTGACCATGCCGGACGGTCTGCGGGCGGCGGGGCTGCCGTCGAGCGTGCTCGACGCGTACGACCTGATCGGGTTCGACCCGCGGGGGATCGGGCGCAGCACGCCGGTCACCTGCGATCTCAAGCCCGAGCAGCTGGTGAGCAATGTCCCGCCGTACGCGCGTGACGCCGCGGCGGTGGCCGAGCGGGCGACGTACGTGGCCGGCGTCGCGAAGCAGTGCGGCGATTCGAAGACCGCGGCGAACCTGCCGTACATCACCACGGCCAACACTGCGCGCGACATGGACCGCATCCGCGAAGCCCTCGGCGAGCAGAAGATCTCGTACTACGGCGTCTCGTACGGCAGCTACCTCGGTGCCGCGTATTCGACGCTGTTCCCGCAGCGGACCGATCGGATCGTGCTCGACAGCGTGACCAGTCCGGGCGGGCTCGACCCGGCGACCTCGCGTCGGCTGGCGGAGGGGTTCCAGGACCGCTTCCCGGACTTCGCGAAGTGGGCGGCCGCGCGGCACGCCAGCTACGGGCTCGGCCGGACGCCGCAGCAGGTGACGGCGAAGTTCCACGAACTCGCCGCCAAGCTCGACGGCGGCGCGGTTCCCGGCGTGGACGGCGCGGCGTTCCGGATGGGCACGTTCGGCGCGCTGTACTCGACCGCCGCCTTCCCGGTGCTGGCGCAGCAGTGGCAGTCGCTCGACACCGAAGGCGTCATGAAGCAGTCCGCGCAGGCGGCGCAGGTCGACGTCGGCAATGTGCTGTCCGGTCAGTTGCACGTGGTCTGCAACGACTCGAACTGGCCCGAGAACGTCGGGACCTACCAGCGCAACGTCGAGAAGGACCGGGTGAAGTACCCGATGTTCGGCGCGGCCGGGGCGAACATCTGGGCGTGTGCCTACTGGCCGTCGGAGCCGATCGAGCCGCCGGTGCGGATCGGCGACCGGGGACCGTCGACGATCCTGCTGGTGCAGAACCTGCGTGACCCGGCCACGCCGCTCAGCGGAGCCAAGGAGATGCGGCGCGCGCTGGGCGACCGGGCGCGGATGGTGTCGGTCGACGACGGCGGGCACGGGGTCTGGCTGGGCTCGGAGAACGCTTGCGGCAACAACGCCGTCAACCGGTTCTTCGTCGAAGGCAAGCGTCCCGCGAACGACACGGCCTGCGCCGCGGACAAGGGCGGGCTGTTCGACTCGATGACGCCGCAGCAGCGTCAGGAACGCGAGAAGGCGCTCGACGAGGTTCGCTCGAAGCAGCGGGTTTTCTAAGGACTAGCCTGCTGGCGTGAGTGAACTCAGCCACGTCGACCATACGGGCGCCGCCCGTATGGTCGACGTTTCCGGCAAGACGCCCTCCGCCCGGATCGCGCTGGCGGGCGGCACCGTGCACACCACGGCCGAGGTCCTCGGCCTGCTGGCGACGGACGGGCTCCCCAAGGGCGACGCCCTCGCGACCGCCCGGATCGCGGGCATCATGGGCGCGAAGAAGGTGCCCGAGCTGATCCCGCTCTGCCACCAGATCGCGCTGTCCGGGGTGAAGGTCGAGTTCGTCCTCGACGAGACCGCCGTGCACATCACCGCGACCGCGAAGACGAACGACCGGACCGGTGTCGAGATGGAGGCGCTGACCGCCGTCGCCGTCGCCGGGCTGACCCTGCACGACATGATCAAGGCCGTCGATCCCGCGGCGACCCTCGACGACGTCCGCCTGATCCGCAAGGACGGCGGCAAGACCGGCACCTGGGAGCGACCGTGAGCCGGGTCGCGAGGGTGATCGTGGCGTCGAACCGCGCCGCGAAGGGTGTCTACGAGGACACGACCGGTCCGGTCATCACGGCGTGGTTCGCCTCGCGCGGCTGGGACGTGCTCGAAGCCGTGGTGGTCCAGGACGGGGAACCCGTCGGAGAGGCCCTGCGTGAGGCCGTCGCGGCCGGGGTCCAGGTGATCGTGACGACCGGTGGCACCGGCATCTCGCCGACCGACCGCACCCCCGACGTCACCCGGGCCGTCCTCGACTACGAACTCCCCGGCGTCGCGGACGCGATCCGGGCCGCCGGGCTGCCCAAGGTCCCCACGGCCGTGCTCTCGCGCGGGGTCGCGGGCGTGGCCGGGCGGACCCTGGTGGTGAACCTGCCGGGCTCGCGCGGCGGCGTGAAGGACGGCCTGGGCGTACTCGACGGGATCCTCGACCACGCCGTCGACCAGCTTGCGGGCGGCGACCATCCACGGGAGGCACAGCAGTGAGCGTTCGGGTCGCACGGATCGCGGTGGTCGACGAGCCGCTCTCGGTCGAGGAACACGCCCGGCTGGTGGACGACGCGGCCGCGGGTGCCGTCGTCACCTTCGGCGGGGTCGTGCGGGACCACGACGGCGGCCGGTCGGTGGACCGGCTCGCCTACGAGGGGCACCCCAGTGCCTCCGAGGTGCTCGCGGAGGTCGTCGCGGATCTCTCGGGGAAGTGGACCGGGGTGCGTGCCGTCGCCGTCAGCCACCGGCTGGGCGCGCTGGCCATCGGGGACGTCGCGCTGGCGTGCGCCGTGGCGGCCGAGCACCGGGGTCAGGCCTTCGCCGCCTGCTCGGAGCTGGTCGACGAGGTCAAGGCGCGGCTGCCGGTGTGGAAGCACCAGCACTTCACCGATGGCAGCGACGAGTGGGTCAACTCGCCGTAGCGCGTGCGCCGACGTCCGCCAGTGTGTCATGAAAGGGGCTTTCAGGACGTTTTTCGTCCTGAAAGCCCCTTTCATGACATCTGGAGGGGGCTGCGGCCGGTGACCCACCCCGGACACGACAGAGCCCCACCGCCGGGGGAATGGCGCGGTGGGGCTCTGTCAGTCGCGACGTGGCCACGCGGGGAATCCCGCGGGCATCACGACTTACAGGTGCTCAAGAGCTCACTTGGTGGCGAGCTTCTGGCCGACGACGATGAAGTCGGCGTTCGGCACGAATTCCTTGTTCAGGTCCTGCAGCTTCTGGAAGCCGCCCTGGACGTTGAACTTGGAAGCGATCTTGGACAGCGTGTCGCCGGCCACGACGGTGTAGTCGCCGGCCGGGTTCGAGCCCGCGACGCCGGTGACGGCGGGGGCCGGAGCCGGAGCCTGCTGCTTGGTGACCGGAGCGGTCGACTTCTTCGGGGTCACCTTCTTGGTGGCCTTCGGGGCGGTCGACTTCGCCTTGGCGGGGCTGGCGGAGCCGCCCTTCTTGCCACAGACCGGCCACGCGCCGATGCCCTGGCCCTGGAGGACCCGCTCGGCGACGGCGATCTGCTGCTCGCGCGAAGCGTTGTGCGCGCTGCCGGTGCCGCCGTAGGCACGCCAGGTGCTCTGCGAGAACTGGAGACCACCGGAGTAGCTGTTGCCGGTGTTGGCGCTCCAGTTGCCGCTGCTCTCGCACTGGGCGATGGCGTCCCAGTTGGTCGCCGACGCGGGGGTCGCGGCGATGGCGAGGGGGGCGCCGACCGCGACGCCGGCGATGGCGACACGGGCGATGTGGCGGGTGGCGGCGGACATCTTGCGGTGCTTGCCTCGGTACGACATGTGAGTAAATCTCGCTCCCTGCGCCTACGAGCCTGTGCTGAGGGAAAGACCCGGGGGTCTGGCCGGCCGTCTCAGGCCGGCTGACTTCGCCTGACGCACGCCGCGTCGGCTCGGTCCCCTCGTCCCTGTCCGGAAATGCTTTCGCTCGGGGTTGGGTCCGGGAATCCGTTGGACAGGGCTCGGCGCTACGGGTTCCCGGTGTTGCGTGGTCGGTCGGGGCCAACCGAAAAGCGACGGTACGTAACGAACGGGCTGATCGGAAATTATTCGAGCTGTGACCTACATCACAGTAACAGCACGCAACCTATAACGATTCGACTGTTTATGCAGGTCAGCTGGCCGTTATCGGACCGTTTCCTGGCCGAGATAATTCACGGATCGTGAGGCTTGCATCACGTGGATTAAGGGATGACTGGCCCATTCGTGCGCCTTCGCGCGCTAGTGGGCCGCGCACTTTAGCGAGACCTCAAGAAGTTCGCCAGCCCACGCAGGTCATCCGTATTCAGGTGGTCGACCCCGGCGGTGACCAGCTCATTCCACAGAGCGTCACGATCGGCTCCGGCGATGTCCGGCGTCGCCCAGAAACGCACCCGCTGCCCCGCCGCGTGAGCCCGGCGGACCAGCTCGTGCAGTTTCGCGCGCTCGGCGGCGGGGAAAGCGCCCGCGCCCGTCCAGGTGAACAGCCCGGTCCAGGAATCCGAGACCAGCGGGGTCACCCGGCGATCCGAGCCGATGCCGAGGTCGCTCTCATCCTTGATCCGGCCGTCGTAGAAGGCGAGCCGGAACTTCTGCCCGAGCATCACGTCCTTGGGCCGTCCGCCGGAGATCACCGCGGTGACCGCCCTCTTCTGGACGTGCCCGAACGCGTACAGAGAGAAGAGGAAGGAGTAGCGAGGGTCGTACAGCCGCTTCTCCAGCGCCGCGTAGGTGCTGTTCGCGTCCCCCTTGACGTCGATCAGCAGCTGGAACTCCGCTGATGCCTTCTCGGCGGGAAAGCGTGCCTCGAAGGGTGCGCGCTGCCGGTAGACGCCGACGCCGTGGTTGGCCAGGACGCGCTTGCGCAGCGGCTCCAGATAGAGCGACTCCAGGGTGCGGTCCGGGCGGGTGTCCGCCAGGTCGTGCGCGACCAGCAGTTGCCCGTCCACCAGGTAGATGTCGGCCTCGACGCTGGTGAAGCCCTGATCGAGCGCGTCGTGCAGCGGGCGCGTGTGCTCGTAGTCGTTGTGGCTGTGCGCCTGCGGCAGTGGCCGGACGCCGCGTTCGTGAGCGGAGGCCGGGGCGGTCGCCAGGCTCGTGGCGGCGACCGCGGCCAGCAGCGCGGCGAGGATGCGGCGGGGAGTGATCACTTGCGCATCCTCCGGGGCTTCAGCGTCCGGCCGGTGAATTCGAAACGGCGAGCAAGGGACCTTTGCTCCCACTTTCGCCGTTGGCGCAGGTCAGCCGCCCGCGAACGGGGGCAAGACGTCCAGTTCGGCGGCGTCGGCCAGTGGCTTGGTGAGATCCCGCACGGCGACGCCGTCCAGCAGGAACGAGACCGCGTCGAGCAGCTTCGCCAGCTTCTCCGGGTGGAGTTCGCGCAGGTGGGCGACGGCGTCGGCGACGCGGGCGCCGTCCGGCAGCGACACCTTCTCTTCGTCGAAGCCGACGGCCGCGCGGGCCGAGGCGAAGTACCGCACCACGATGGTCACCATGTCAGCCGCCGATCGCGCTCATCGGCCGGATCGGCTGCGCGAAGCCGGCCTCGTTGATCTCGTGCCCGGCGAGCTTGCCCCACATGGTCGCCCGCCAGACGTCCGCCACCTCTTCTTCGCGCGCGCCCGCGCGCACGAGGGCTCGGAGGTCGGTTTCGTCGTTGCTGAACAGGCACGAGCGCACCGCGCCGTCGGCGGTCAGCCTCGTCCGCTCACAGGCGCCGCAGAACGGCCTCGTCACCGACGCGATCACGCCGACGTCGCCCGGCCCGCCGTCGACCAGCCAGCGTTCGGCGGGTGCCCCGCCTCGGGCGGCAGGGAACGGCGAGAGCGAGAACTCCTCGCCGAGCATGCCGAGGATCTGCTCGGCGGTGATCATGTCGCGCCGGTTCCAGCCGTGCTGCGCGTCCAGCGGCATCTGCTCGATGAACCGCAGGTGGTAGCCCTCGGCGAGGCAGAACCGCAGCAACGGCACCGCCTGATCCTCGTTCAGCCCGCGCATCAGCACCGCGTTGACCTTCACCGGGGACAGCCCGGCCTCGCGCGCGGCCGCCATGCCGGCGAGCACGTGCGACAGCCTGTCGCGCCGCGTGATCGTCTCGAACAGCGCGCGGTCGACCGTGTCCAGCGAGACGTTGATCCGGTCGAGGCCGGCGTCGGCGAGCGACTTCGCGCGCTTCGCGAGCCCGATCCCGTTGGTGGTCATGGAAAGCCTCGGCCGCGGTTCGAGGGCCGCGATCCGCTCGACGATCTTCTCGAGACCTTGGCGCAGCAGCGGTTCGCCACCGGTGAGCCGGATGTCGGTGACGCCGAGCCGTTCGACGGCGATCCGCAGCAGGAGCACGAGTTCGTCGTCGGTCAGCACGTCCGCGCTCGGCATCCATTCCAGGCCCTCGGCGGGCATGCAATAGGTACAGCGCAGATTGCACTTGTCGGTGAGTGACACCCGCAGGTCGGTCGCCACCCGGCCGAAGGTGTCGATCAGGGCGGGATTGTCCGGCCTGGGCGCGGTGGGGCGTCCGCGTGTACCGGGGACACGGGGAAACCCGAGATCGACTGCTGTCATTGTCACCAGACTAACCCCGAAGTGAGCGAAAACCGACTGTCTAGAATGCATTTCGTACCGCACCGGCCCGAGGCCTGGTTTTCTTCCGAAGGGTTTCCGGATGGCGAAATACCCGCTCTCGGCGGAGGAATTGGCGCGCTTCGCCCATCTCGGCAGGGAAGGCGGCACGCTGACCGTCCTGCGGCACGCCAGGATCGCCGAGCGGATGGGCCTGTCGGCCACCGACCACAAGGTGCTCGAACTCGTCGGTCAGGCGCGGGGACCGTTGACAGCGGGCAGGATCGCCGAAATAACCGGGTTGTCGACGGGCGCTGTGACCGGAGTCATGGACAGGCTCGAGAAGGCGGGTCTCACCCGCCGCGTCCGCGACACCGCCGACCGCCGGAAAGTCCTGATAGAGGTCGTTCCGGGCGCCATGGAGCGCCACGCGCCGCTCTTCGAATCCGCGTACACGAACATGAAGACGCTCCTCGAGGAGTTCTCTCCCGAGGAACGGAAAGTGCTGGAGCGTTTCCAGAGCGCGTTGCTCGATGGCCTCCGCGACGAACTGCCCGGCAATTCCTCCCGTCCGTAGCTTTTCCGCATCTGCGGAAGTAATCTCTCTGGCATGCCGCAATTCCGGTTGTCTGAGGCCGCTCGTCTGCTCGGCGTCAGCGACGACACCGTCCGCCGCTGGGTGCGCGCGGGCCAGTTGACCGCGTTCGACGACTCGGCGGGCCGCAAGGTCGTCGACGGCGCCGAACTCGCCGCGTTCGCCAAGGCGCAGGCCGAACAGCCCGAGGATCCGTCGAATGTCGGCCGTTCCGCGCGCAACCGGTTCGTCGGCCTGGTCACCGAGGTCATCACGGACAAGGTGATGGCGCAGGTCGAACTGCAATGTGGCCCGCATCGCGTGGTCTCCCTGATGAGCGCCGAAGCCGTCCGCGAGCTCGGGCTGAGGCCGGGAGTGCTCGCCGTCGCCGTCGTCAAGGCCACCACCGTCGTGGTCGAAACCCCGGAAGGAAGCCGATGAGGAGACTCGGCCTAGCCCTGTATGTGCCAGCCCTGCTCGCGCTGGCACTGGCCGCGACTGCGTGCGGGTCTTCGGAGCAGCCCGTCACCGCGAAGGCCGAGGCGAGGACGTTGACCGTGTTCGCGGCGGCGTCGCTGACCGAGTCGTTCGGGGCGCTGGGCAAGAAGTTCGAAGCGCAGAACTCCGGGGTGACCGTGAAGTTCAGCTTCGAGGGCTCCTCCGCGCTGGTCCAGAAGCTGGCCCAAGGCGCGAAGGCGGACGTCTTCGCCTCCGCGGACCAGGCCAATATGGACAAGGCCACCAAGGGCGAGGTGATCGACGGGCAGCCGTCGGTGTTCGCCACCAACCGGCTCGCCATCGCCGTCGGCAAGGGCGACCCCAAGGGCATCAAGGGGCTGGCCGATCTCGCCAAGGACGGGCTGACCGTGGTCGTCTGCGCGCCGCAGGTGCCGTGCGGGGCGGCGGCGAAGAAGGTCCAGCAGTCGTCCGGGGTCACGCTCAAGCCGGCCAGTGAGGAGCAGGACGTCAAGTCCGTGCTCGCGAAGGTGCAGTCGGGCGACGCCGACGCGGGACTCGTGTACGTCACCGACGCGACCTCGGCGGCCACGAAGGTGGACAAAGTGGACTTTCCCGAGGCGGCGGGCGCGATCAACAACTATCCGATCGGGGTCGTCAAAGGGGCGTCCGACACGTCCCTCGCGAAGCAGTTCACTGAGTTCGTCCTGAGCCCCGAAGGCAGGCAGGAACTGGCGAAGGTCGGTTTTGGCGCGCCCTGACCCCGCAAGTAGTCCTCTAGTTGCGGTAGATGCACGCGCAAAGAACGCAACTAGAGGACGAAACGCGGGGGCCGGGGTCCCGTGGGTGCTCTGGCCGCCCGCCGTCTGCGCGCTGGCGCTGGTGGTGCTGCCGGTCGTCGGCCTGCTGGTGCGCTCGGACCTGAGCCGCTTCCCGAGCCTCATCGCCTCGTCGTCCTCGCTGAATGCGCTCAAGCTCTCGCTGATCACCGCCGGACTGTCCACTGTGGCCTGTGTGCTGTTCGGCGTCCCGCTCGCCGTGGTGCTCGCGCGCTCCAGGGCGCGCGGCATCCGTGTGCTGCGCGCGGTGGTGCTGCTGCCGCTCGTCCTGCCGCCGGTGGTCGGCGGCCTGGCGCTGCTCTACCTGCTGGGCCGCAAGGGGTTCCTCGGCATCCTGGTGACCACCCTGACCGGCGAGCAGGTGCCGTTCACCACGGCCGCGGTGGTCATCGCGCAGACCTTCGTCGCGATGCCGTTCCTGGTGGTCAGCCTCGAAGGCGCGCTGCGTGGTGCCGGTGACCGGTACGAACGGGTCGCTTCGACGCTGGGCGCCAAACCGTGGACGGTGTTCCGCCGCGTCACGTTGCCGCTGCTGCTGCCCGCGCTCGGTTCGGGGATCGTGCTGAGCTTCGCGCGGGCACTCGGCGAGTTCGGCGCCACGATCACCTTCGCGGGCAGCCTCGAAGGCGTGACCCGGACCTTGCCGCTGGAGGTCTACACCCAGGCCGAGGTCGACGTCGACAGCGCCGTGGCGCTCGCGTTGCTGCTCATCCTGGTCGCCGTCGCGGTGATCGCGCTCGCCCGGCCGCGCGCGCTGGAAGGAGTCCGCTCGTGACCCTTTCGGCCGGGATCGTCCTCCGGCGCGGCGAATTCACCCTGGATGTCGAGTTCGAGGTTCCCGACGGCGGCGTGCTCGCGTTGCTCGGCCCGAACGGGTCGGGGAAGTCCAGTGTGCTCGGCTGCCTCGCCGGTCTGCTCCGGCCCGACCGGGCACGGATCACTCTGGACGGACGCGGCCTCGGCGATCTCCCGCCGCACGCGCGCGGCATCGGCCTGCTCTCCCAGGACGCCCTGCTCTTCCCGCATCTGTCCGCTTTGGACAACGTCGCCTTCGCGCCGCGCTCGACCGGCGCCGGGCGTACCGAGGCGAAGCGCCAAGCGAGGGAGTGGCTGACCGAAGTGGACGCGCTCGAACTGGCCGGACGGCGGCCCGCGCAGCTCTCCGGCGGCCAGGCGCAACGGGTCGCGATCGCGCGGGCACTGGCGGCCGAACCGGGACTTCTGCTGCTGGACGAGCCCTTCGCCGCTCTCGACGTCGACGCCGCACCCGCCATCCGCGGTCTGCTTCGGCGCGTGCTGCGGTCCGGGCCACCGACCGTGCTGGTCACTCACGACCCGCTCGACGCGCTGGCACTGGCCGATCACGTCGCCGTCCTCGACGGCGGCCGGATCGTCGAACGCGGCGAGACCCGGAAGGTCCTCTCCGCGCCGCGCACCGCGTTCACCGCGCGGATCGCCGGGCTGAACCTGGTGCCCGGCATCGCCGCCGGGGGAGGTTTGCGCACGTCAGGCGGGCAGTTGGCCGGGATCCCGGCGGACGACGTCATCGATGGCGAAGCGGCCGTGGCCGTCTTCGCACCCAGCGCCGTCGCCGTGTACCCGCGGGACGGCGAGCACCGGGGCAGCCCGCGCAACACCGTCGAGGGAGTCGTCGACGCGCTCGAACCACACGGACCGGTGATCCGGGTCCGCACTCGCGGGGACGACTGGGCGGCCGGTCTCGCCGCCGATCTGACCCCCGCCGCGGTCGCCGAACTGGCGCTCGAACCCGGGACACCGGTCAACCTTTCGGTCAAGGCGGCGTCCGTGGCTGTTCACGCCGTCGCGGATCATTAAGGTGGTGCCCATGAACGAGCGCCGTTGGACGTACCTCAGCGACATGGATGGCGTGCTGGTCAAGGAGGAGCACCTCGTGCCCGGCGCGGACGAGTTCCTCAAGGAACTGCGCGCCAACGACATCGGCTTCCTGGTGCTGACCAACAACTCGATCTACACCCCGCGTGACCTGCGGGCGAGGCTCGAGCGGACCGGTCTCGACATCCCCGAGGAGGCCATCTGGACCTCCGCGCTGGCGACCGCGAAGTTCCTCGCGTCGCAGCGGCCGAACGGCTCGGCGTTCGTGATCGGCGAAGCCGGGCTCACCACGGCGCTGCACGAGGTCGGCTACGTGCTGACCGAACGCGACCCGGACTACGTCGTCCTCGGTGAGACGCGCACGTACAGCTTCAGCGCGATAACCCGCGCGATCAGGCTGATCGAGGGCGGCGCGAAGTTCATCGCCACCAACCCCGACGCGACCGGCCCCAGCGTGGAGGGCTCCATGCCCGCCACCGGCTCGGTCGCCGCGCTGATCGAAAAGGCGACCGGCCGCTCGCCGTACTACGTCGGCAAGCCGAACCCGCTGATGATGCGCTCGGCGCTGCGGCGCCTCGGCGCGCATTCGGAGTCGACGCTGATGATCGGCGACCGGATGGACACCGACGTCCACTCGGGAATCGAGGCCGGATTGCAGACGATCCTGGTGCTGACCGGCATTTCCAGCAGGGAGAGCGCCGAGCACTATCCGTACCGGCCGACCATGATCATCGACTCGATCGCGGATCTGGTCGGGCGCACCGGCGACCCGTTCGGCGAAGGCTGAACGAGGCAATGGCGGACGGAGGGATTATCGTCACAGAGATGCACGACGATCAGCCTCCGTCCCCGACCTATGTGGTCGGTGACGTGCACGGACACCGGGACGAGCTGGCCGGGGCGCTCCGCGAAAAGGGGCTGCTCGACGCCGACGACGACTGGGCCGGCGGTGAAGCGACCCTCTGGTTCCTCGGCGACTTCGTCGACCGGGGGCCCGACGGCGTCGGCGTCATCGACCTGGTGATGCGGCTGGAGCGCCAGGCCGCCAAGGCTGGCGGCCACTGCGGGACGCTGCTGGGCAACCACGAGATCCTGCTGCTCGGGATGTACCACTTCGGCGACACGGAGGTGCCGTCCGACTTCGGGCCGCGCAGCTTCGCCCGCAGCTGGGAGATCAACGGCGGGCTGCTCGCCGACCAGGACCGGCTCACGCCGCAGCACATCGAATGGCTGACCTCGCGCCCGATGCTGACGCTGGCAGCCGACCACCTGCTGATGCACTCGGACACCCTCGAGTACCTCGACTGGGGTGCCGACATCGACGGGATCAACGCGCGCGGCCGCGAGATCCTCGAAGGCAGCGACATCCAGGCCTGGTGGGACGTGTGGCGGCGGATGACCACGCGCTACGCCTTCCGCGGCCCGGAAGGCGCCGACGTCGCGCAACAGCTGATGGACCGGCTCGGCGGCGAGCGGATCGTGCACGGGCACAGCGTCATCGCCGACCAGCTCGGCATCCACCCGGCGCAGATCGAGGGGCCTTATCTCTACGCCGGCGGGAAGGCGCTGGGGATCGACGGCGGGCTGTTCGTCGGCGGGCCCTGCCTGATCATCCCGCTGCCGTGGGAGCCCGAGGACTGAGCTTTACCGGACGTCTAGCGTTCGCAAGTGTCATGAAAGGGGCTTTCAGGACGAAATATGTCCTGAAAGCCCCTTTCATGACATCCGGGAGCCGCACTACGGGAGTTCCACGATCTCCTTGCCGAGCGGCATCAGCGAAACCGGGATCATCTTGAAGTTCGCCACGCCCAGCGGGATCCCGATGATCGTGATGCACAGCGCGACCCCGGTCAGCACGTGCCCGATCGCGAGCCACAGCCCGGCGAAGAGGAACCAGATGACGTTGCCGATCGTCGACGCCGCCCCGGCGTCGCGCCGGTCGACGACCGTGCGGCCGAACGGCCACAGCGCGTAGGCCGCGATCCGGAACGACGCCAGCCCGAACGGGATGGTGACGATCAGGATGCAGCAGATGATGCCGGCGACGACGTAACCGAGTGCCATCCACAGGCCGCACAGCACGAGCCAGATGACGTTCAGGATCAGGCGCATCAGACGTGCAACTCCCCACTGGCCACGGTGACCGCCTGCCCTGAAAGCAGGACGCGGTCACCTTCGAGACTCATCCGGACGATGCCGCCGCGAGCCGAGGCCTGCTCGCCGACGAGTTTGTCCCTGCCGAGGCGCGCGGCCCAGTACGGCGCGAGGACACAGTGCGCGGAGCCGGTGACCGGGTCCTCGTCGATGCCGACGCCCGGCGCGAAGAACCGGGTGACGAAGTCGACCCCGTCGACGTCGCCCGGGGCGGTGACCATCAGCCGTCCGGTCCAGTGCGCGCGCAGCGCGGCCAGGTCCGGTTCCAGCGAACGGACCACCGAAGCCTTGTCCACCACCGCGAACAGGTTCTGGTGACTGCGCCCGACGTACTCGACGGAGACGCCCGGCAGGATCGAAGACAGGTCGTCGTCGGACTCGCGGGGCGGATCCGACGGGAAGTCCATCGACACCCAGCCGTCTTCGGCGCGGCAGCGCAGCTCGCCGCTTCTCGTCGTGAAGGTCTGTTCGCCGCCGAGGACGTGCGTGGTCGCCAGCGTCGCGTGCCCGCACAGGTCGACCTCGGTCTCCGGCGTGAACCAGCGAAGCGACTTCGGACCTTCGCCTCTGACCTCGACGAAGGCCGTCTCGGCGTGCTTCAACTCGGCCGCGACGGACTGCATCCAGCCCGCGTCGCCCGGCGAGTCCAGCAGCACGACTCCGGCGGAGTTACCGGCGAAGGCCTCGGAGGTGAAGGCGTCGACGATGTAGAGGCGCATGTCCTCGACGATATCGGGCATCCGGGAACCCGGCCTCCAGGTTTCCCCCGAGGTGTCGCGGGTCTCCACTTGCAGGTGGCCCAGGTCACCGGTGCTTTCTAGACTCGACGCGTCGATGCCGCCGAACGCAGGAGTCTCCATGCCCGACGCCCCCGCATTACCGAGCTACGCATCGGGAATCTCGGCCACTCCGTTGCTGGGGGACACCATCGGCGACAACTTCGATCGCACCGTCGCCGCCTTCGGTGACCGGGACGCGCTGGTCGACCGCGCGGCCGGGAAACGCTGGACGTACACCGAACTCGCCGCCGACGTGGACGCGCTCGCGCTCGGCCTGCTGGATCTCGGCATCGCGAAGGGCGACCGTGTCGGCATCTGGTCGCCGAACCGCGCGGAGTGGACGCTCACCCAGTACGCGACCGCGAAGCTCGGCGCGATCCTGGTCAACATCAACCCGGCGTACCGCTCGCACGAACTCGAGTACGTGCTGAACCAGGCCGGGATCAAGCTCATCGTGGCCGCGAACTCGTTCAAGACCTCCGACTACGCGGGCATGATCGCCGAGGCGGGGCCGAAATGCCCGGCGCTGGAACACGTCGTGCTGCTCGACAGCCCGGCGTGGCCGTCACTGCTGGAGATCGGCGGCAAGGCCGATCGCACGCTCCTGGCCGAACGTCAGAGGGCGCTCTCCGCGGACGACCCGATCAACATCCAGTACACCTCCGGCACCACGGGTTTCCCCAAGGGCGCCACGCTCAGCCACCACAACATCCTCAACAACGGCTACTTCGTCGGCGAACTCTGCAACTACACCGAAGCCGACAAGGTGTGCATCCCCGTGCCCTTCTACCACTGTTTCGGCATGGTGATGGGCAATCTCGCGGCGACGACCCACGGGGCCTGCATGGTCATCCCGGCGCCCGCGTTCGAGCCGAAGGCCACCCTCGAAGCCGTCGCGGCCGAGAAATGCACGTCCCTGTACGGGGTTCCGACGATGTTCATCGCCGAACTGGCCGACCCGGACTTCGATTCCCACGACCTTTCCTCGCTGCGCACCGGGATCATGGCGGGTTCGCCGTGCCCGGTCGAGGTGATGAAGCAGGTCATCGACCGGATGGGCATGGCGGAGGTGTCGATCTGCTACGGCATGACCGAGACGTCGCCGGTGTCCACGCAGACCCGCGCGGACGATTCGGTGGAGCGGCGGGTGTCGACCGTCGGCCGCGTCGGTCCGCATCTGGAGGTCAAGGTCGTCGATCCGGAAACGGGGTTGACCGTGCCGCGGGGCGAGCCGGGCGAACTCTGCACGCGCGGCTACTCGGTGATGCTCGGTTACTGGGAGCAGGCCGACAAGACCGCCGAGGCGATCGACGCGGCCCGGTGGATGCACACCGGCGACCTCGCGATCATGGACGCCGACGGGTACGTCAACATCACCGGCCGGATCAAGGACATGGTCATCCGCGGCGGCGAAAACCTGTACCCGCGCGAGATCGAGGAGTTCCTCTACACCCACCCGGACGTCCTCGACGCGCAGGTCATCGGCGTCCCCGACGCGAAGTACGGCGAGGAGCTGATGGCGTGGGTGCGGATGCGCGAGGACGCGACGCCGCTGACCGCCGAAGCGATGCGGGAGTTCTGCGAAGGGAAACTGGCGCGCTACAAGATCCCGAGGTACGTCCACGTCGTCGAGGAGTTCCCGATGACGGTGACCGGGAAGGTGCGCAAGGTCGAGATGCGCGAGGAGTCGATCAGCATCCTCGGCCTGGAAGCGGCGGCCGTCACGAAGCACGCCTGAAAAGTTGACACTTAGGGGCAACCTGTCACATTCCTGATGCGTGTCCCCTGTGCGGCGGAAAGCTTCGCAAGGCGCGGGGTGTGGGGGCCGCGTAGGGGAACCATGTCCATTGAACGGAGTACGAGACTTCTCGCCCTGGCCGGGTCGCTGGCGGCAGTGCCGTTGATGCTGCCAGGGTTGGCGGCCGCGGATCCCGCGATCGCCCCGGTCGACCTCGGCACGCTGCCGGGCGACCTGTTCAGCGAAGTCAACGCGATCAACGACCACGGGGTCATGGTCGGTTCGTCGACCCCGCTCGAACCGCAGATCAAGCACCACGCGACGAGGTGGGACGCGCAGGGCCGGATCACCGCGCTGGCCGGCCTCGGCGGCGAACAGAGCGAGGCCAACGACGTCGACGATCACGGGGTCGCCGTCGGCTGGGCGCACAAGGGCACGTCGTGGAACCAGACGGCCGTGAAGTGGGCGCCGGACGGGGCGGTCACCGCGCTGCCTTCCTTGCCGGGCGGGGACTACGCCTACGCGAACGCGATCAGCGGCACCGACGTCGTCGTCGGTACCGGGAACGGCGCGGACGGGAAGGCCCACGCTCTGCGCTGGAACGCGGACGGGACGGTCGTGGCGCTCGGCGACCTGGACGGGGACTACGGAAGCGCGCTGTGGATCTCCCGGGACGGCCGGACCATCGGCGGGACGGCGACCGACGCGGCCGGCCGGAACCACGCCGTGCGCTGGAATTCCGAAGGTGTGATCACCGATCTCTCGCCGGGGATCGCCGACAGCACGCCGGAAGACATGAACGACAGCGGCGTCATCGTCGGAAGTGCTCGTCTCGGCGGGGACCCGAAGCCCGTGCGCTGGGAGCAGGACGGGCGGATGACCTGGCTGGAGTACCCGGAGAACGGGCCGGCCTGGGCGAGCGCGGTCAACGACGCCGGTGTCGCCGCGGGCGGCGGTTATCAGGTCTTCGGCACGACGAACCCGGCCCGGTGGGACCTCGCCGGCGCTCGGACGACGCTGTCGACCGAGCGCGGACTGGGGAAAGACATCGACAGTGCCGGAACCGTCGTCGGCCTGGAGAACGAGATCGCGGCCAAGTGGGACGCCTCGGGAACGCGCACGGTCCTCGGCGCGCTGCCGGGCGGCACCTACAGCAACGCCACCCACATCGCCGCGAACGGCGTGATCGCCGGGATCTCGTACAACGAAGAAGGCCGTTGGCATGCCGTCTACTGGCCCAAGGCACAGGGGTGAACATGTTCGTGCAAAAGGGTAAACGTCTACTCGTCATGGCCGCGGTCGCCGTGGCTCTTCCGTTCTCCCTCCCCGCGGTGGCGACCGCGGCGACGGGGCCGATCGAACTCGGCATCGTGCCCGGTGCCAACGAGACCTCGGTGACGGCGATCGGTGACCGGGGACAGCTCGTCGGGGAGGCCTGCTGGAACTCGCCGCATTCGCACTCGTGCATCGCGGTGAAATGGGACAAGGCGGGCCGGGTCTCCCAGCTGGAGCCCTTGCCCGGCGGGTTCGCGGAGGCGAAAGCGGTCAACGCGACCGGGGTGATCGTCGGCGCGTCGAATCTGCGGGCCGTGCGCTGGTCCCTGGACGGTTCGATCGCCGAACTGTCCGCGCCGCCGGGCGGCTCGACCTCGGAAGCGACCGGGATCAGCTCGACCGGCGTCATCGTCGGTTCGGGTAAAGCCGGCGACGATCGCCAACGCGCCCTGCGCTGGGACTCGTCCGGAAACGTCACGGTGCTCGCCGCCCCGCCGTTGGAAGGGGCCTACTACGCGAGCGCCATCACCCGTGACGGGAAGTTCATCGCCGGGCGGCTCTACGGGGCGGACGGCAGCACCCGGGTGCTGCGCTGGGACGCCACCGGCGCGGTCACCATGCTCGGCCCGGCGGCCGTGCAGAGCTGGTTCAACGATCTGAACGCCTCCGGTGAGATCGTCGGCGACACCGTGATCAACGACCGGCACACGGCGGTGAAGTGGACCGCCGACGGCACCATGAGCCAACTCGGCGGACCGGACTCCTACGGCACGAGTGTGCTGGCGCTCAACGGTTCCGGGGTCTCGGTCGGCAGGGGGTACGTCGACACCCCGGCCGGTTCCCACGAGGTCGCGGTGCGATGGGCCGCCGACGGGACGATGACCCGGCTGTCCGATCTCGACGGTCAGGCCGAGGACATCGACGGGCAGGGCCGGATCGTCGGCCGTGCGGTGAACGCCGCGCTGTGGGACGCGAACGGCGTGAAGACCGACCTCGGGACGTTGCCGGGCGGCGGTTTCAGCCGGGCGCAGCTGATCGGTCTCGACGGGACGATCGCGGGCGGCGCGGTCGCCGCGGGCGGTGGCTGGCACGCCGTCTACTGGCCCGCGAGGTAGGAGCTGAAGGACGCTTTCCCCGCATGCGATGCGGGGAAAGCGCCCTTCGCCGCGTGAGACGCGGGCAAAGTCCCCTTCAGCTCTCGCTAAGCCGCGGTGGTGGCGGCGGCCGCGGCGATCGCCTTCGCGTCTTCTTCGCCGAAGGTCTCTTCGAGGTTCTCCGGCGAGTAGTCCAGATCGATCTGCTCCACCGGCATCCCGCGCGCGGACTCGATCGCGCCGAGGCGCCGCTGCGCCCGGTCCGCCGCGTACTGGATGATCTCCTCCGGATCGTTGTCGAACGGGACCTCGTCGAACTGGTCCTGCACCCACTGGATCATGTTGAGCGCGTGGGGAAGCAGCTCGCCCATCCGCTGCTGTACCGCGTCCCACAGCGAGTCGTCCGCGGCGACGTGACGGCGGCAGGTGAAGGTGCCCCAGGCCATGTGGCGGCGTTCGTCGTCGCCGATGCGGCGCACCAGTTCCTGCATCCCCGGCAGGATGTCGTGCTGCGTGCAGATCAACTGCCACGAGTAGTACCCGGTCAGCGCGAGGCTGCCTTCGATGACGTGGTTGTAGGTGACACTCGCGCGGATCTGGTTGAGCGGACTGGGATCCTCCTCCAGCGCGCGCAGTGACCGTGGCAGCTCTTCGTAGAAAAGCTTGCGATAGTGCGGATTTTCCGCGACGTAGGGATGCAGGTCCTCGGTCAGCCCGACGGCGTCCATCCAGCGGCGGAAGACCTCGGTGTGCTTGGCCTCTTCGAAACAGAACTGCGTCAGGTACATCTCGTCGCCGAAGCGGCCTGTCGCGGACATCGCCCGCATGAACGGCTGGATGTCTTCGGTGACCGCCTCTTCCCCCGCGATGAACTGCGCCACCAGGTAGGTCGCCGATCGCTTCTGATCCGCGTTGAGCGTGTCCCAGCCTTCGCGCTCACGCGAGAAGTCGATGTCGGCGGGGTTCCAGAACTTCTTGTTTCCCTTGGCGAACAGCCGCAGCGGGAACGAGTCCCAGTTCAGCCCGCCCTTGCGCAACGAGGAAAAACCGGTCCGCAGCTCGGAAAGCGTATCGGTCACAATGTCTCCTTCGAAACGGTGGTCAGCGCCCGTATCGCGGGCGCCAGCACGGCGACGACGGAGGCCGCCGCCTCGTCGGCCGAATGGGTCGGCATGACGAGATGGGACAGGGAAAGCCGCACGACGGTCTCCGCCAGCAGCGCGGCGGAACGAGCCGAAAGGGCCGGTTCGAACTCGCTGTACTGCTCGGCCGCGACCTCGGTGGCCGCGGTCAGGATCGGCTCGCCCTTGGTGGTGAGCAGGGGAAGCAGGTCCTCGCCGGCCTCGGTGCCCAGCGTGGAGGCGACGAGCCGGTTCTCCCGGGCGTGCTCGATCGTGTAGACGACAGCCTCGCGGATCCCGTCGAGGAGGTTCTGCGCGTGCTGGACGCGCAGCCGGATGCCCTCCAGGAACTCCGAGGTCGTCCGGAGCACGACGGCTTGGGCGAGCGCGGCCTTGTTGCCGAACTCGTTGTAGACGGTCTGCCTGCTCACCCCGGCGTGCGCGGCGACGTCCGCCATCCGCAACGCCGTGAAACCGCGCTCGGCGAGCAGCTCGGTGGCGGCGTCGAGCAGTGCCTCCCGCAGAGAGGCCTTGGTCCGATCGGAGAAGCTCGTGATCTCGCCCACACTCCCAGCTTGACACAGATCGAGTCCATGTCAACGGCGTTGACGATTTCCCAGCCGGTGTAAATCAGTGGGTGGTGGCAGCTACCGTGGCGGACGTGGGCATCACCGTGGGGTTCGACCTCGACATGACACTGATCGATCCGCGGCCGGGCATGGTCGCGGTGATGAACGCTCTCGGCGTGGAGTCCGGCCTGCCGCTGGACGGCGAGTTCTTCGCGGCCAACCTCGGCCCGCCCCTCGACGACAGCCTGCGCGGCTTCGGGGCGCCGGAGGAGCGCATCCCGGAGCTGGTGACACGGTTCCGGGCGATGTACCCGGAGACCGTCGTCCCGGTGACGATCGCGCTGCCAGGGGCGGCTGAGGCGCTGCACGCGGTCCGTGAGGCCGGTGGGCGCACCGTCGTCGTCACCGGCAAATACGCGCCCAACGCGAAACTCCACCTGGACGCCCTCGGCTTCGAGGTCGACGTCCTGGTCGGGGAGCTGTGGTCGACGGAGAAGGCCGCCGCGCTCACCGAGCACGGCGCCAGTGTCTACGTCGGGGACCACGTCGGCGACGTCCGCGGCGCGCTGGCGGCGGGCGCGGTACCCGTCGGGGTCACGACGGGCCCGTGCACCAAGGCCGAACTGCTCGCGGAAGGGGCCGACGTGGTGTTCGACTCGCTGACCGAGTTCGCCGGCTGGTTCAGCTCTTTCGGCGAGCCTCGCGAACCAGCGCGATCAGACCGAGGGCCAGCCCCAGCGGAGTGACCACGCCCGCCGCGGCGGACAGCCACACCGGCAGGTTCTCCAGTCCGGCGGCGAACAGGATGAACACGGCTGTGACGGCGATCATGCCGATCGCGAACAGGCCGATGCCCACGCGCATGAGGATCGGTTTGCCGGGCTTTTCGGGGACGGCCACAGCGGCCTCCTTTACTGCGGTCTCCATGACGCAGAGGGTATCCGCCGGTATCCGCTTCTCCACAGGGCATGTGTCGAGATACGCTTATGGGACGCGCGCCCTGGGTACGCCCCCGGGCGCGTTCGTCGTGAGCAGGACAGCGAAGGACTGGTGAGGAAAGTGCCGACCGGCAAGGTCAAGTGGTACGACGCGGAGAAGGGTTTCGGTTTCGTCACCCAGGATGGGGGCGCCGACGTCTACATCCGTAAAGCCGCGCTGCCGCAGGGCGTCGAAGGGCTCAAGGCGGGCCAGCGCCTCGAGTTCGGTGTCGCCGACGGCCGCCGCGGCCCGCAAGCGCTCTCCGTCCGGCTGCTGGACCCGCCGCCCTCGGTCGCCGAGGCGCGCCGTCGTCCCGCCGAGGAGCTGCACGGGCTCATCGAGGACATGATCAAGCTGCTCGAGCTCAAGGCGCAGCCGGACCTGCGGCGTAACCGCTACCCCGACCGCAAGAACACCAAGCAGATCGCCGAGATCATGCGCGCCGTCGCCCGGGACCTCGATCCCTGATCCGGCGCGTTCTCAAGTGCTATGAAAGTCCCCTTCATTGCAAATTTTGCAATGAAGGGGACTTTCATAGCGCGCGCGAGGGGCTCAAACCGCCGGTGATTCGACCTGCAGCGACCAGATCGCCGTCGTGACCGCCTCGGCGTCCTCCGGACGCCCGGTCTGGCTGATCACCGAAGCCTGCGCGACCTCGACGACGAGGATCTGGTCGTCGGGCCGGGGCGTCGTCACGGTGTAGGCGAACCGGTCGAGCGACGTGATGATGTCCTGCTTCAGCTCCTGCGGCTCGCCCTGGGCGTTCACGTACTGCACCGTGACCTTCCACGGCGTTTCCGCGATCTGGCTCGGCACCGAGATCTGCACCGGCTTCCCCGGCCGGACGCGCAGCTTGCCCGCGGCGTCGGGCCGGGTGGTGCACTGGGCGCTCTTGACGTCGCAGGACGCCAGCGGGGCGACGTTCACCGTCTTCCCGTCGGCGAAGAAGGTCACCTCTTCGGGGCCGGGGGCCGAGCAACCGGCCACCACGAAACCACCCGCCGCGAGCAGGGCCAAAATACGAAGTCGCCGCATACGGTGAAGATTACGAGCTAGGCCGCCACCGGGAGTCACCGGCCTCCGACGGGATGGGCGATTCGCTGGTCGGGTCCGGGCGCAGCGGGCGATCGCCGCCGAGGCCGGGGATCAGCGACGTGCCGCGCCGGACCATGAACGTCTGCGTGAACCCGACGGCCAGCAGGATCGACAGCACCAGGAACCCGATCCAGTACGTCGGCGGCAGCAGCAGGCCGACGGCACCGCCGAAGCACCAGCACATCTGCAGCACGGTTTCCGACCGGCCGAACGCCGAAGCGCGGGACTCTTCCGGGAGGTCTTCCTGGATGACGGCGTCGAGGCTGATCTTCGCCAGCGCGCTCGCCGTCGCGCCGACGAGCGCGACGATGGCCGCCGTCGCCAGCCCGGCCGCCACGGTGGCGATGACCGACATGCCCAGGCACGCCCCGACGCAGGCCAGGATCACCTGATCCGGTTTGCCGAAGTGCAGCCGCGAGCCCAGCGCGTTCCCGAGGAACCCGCCGGCACCGGCCGCGGCGCCGATGATGCCGAGCAGTAACAGCTGGTTGAACGGGCTCTGCCCGCTGCCCTCGGTCTGAGCCTTCACCGCGAACGCGGAGAACATCATCAGGAACCCGGTCAGCACCCGGACGGAACCGTTGCCCCACAAAGAGACTACGATCTGCCGCCCCATCGGCTGCCGCTGCTTCTTGACCCGCCGCTCCGGATGCGCCGACAGCGAAGCGGGCACCTCACCCTCGGTCTTCTCGACCCACGACGGGATCCGCATCGACTGCACGGCGGCCGCGACGCAGATCAGCACGGTGAACCACAACGCGCCCGCGGAACCCCAGATCGCGTTGACACCGCTCGCCAGCGCGCCGAACGCACCGGCGGCGACCAGGCCGAACACGGTGAGCCGGGCGTTCGTCTTCGACAGGGTGATCTCGGGTGGCAGCACCCGGGGCGTCACCGCCGCCTTGAGCACGGTGAACGACTTCGACAGCACCATCATGCCCAGCGCCGCCGGGTACAGGAGCCAGTCGTCGAAGTGCAGCGCCATCACGACGGCCATCAACGCCTGACCGGCCGAGGACACGCACATCGCGAGCCTGCGGCCGCGCTGGATCTTGTCGAGTGCCGGGCCGATCACCGGCGCGACCAGCGCGAACGGGGCGATCGTGATGAGCAGGTAGAGCGCGACCTTGCCCTTGCTCTCCCCGCTGGTGGCGGCGAAGAAGAGGGTGTTGGCCAGCGCGATCGCCATCGCGGCGTCGCTGGCGTAGTTCAGCATCACCGCGTACGTCAGCGAAGTCAGGCCCGATTTGTCGGCGCCGTCCGCTTTCGTCGCGCGCTGGAAGGCGCCGACGGCCTGCCCGGTGAGCTGGCGGCTGCGCATCGCCGCGACCCGGGTGACCGTGATCTTCTTCGGCATCTTCGGCAGGGAGCCCGCGCGCGGCGGGACCGCGGTCGTCGGGTTCTCGTGCGGATGCTCCGGTGCTTCACGCGGTTCGCCCGCGTAGCCGCCCGTGTCGTAGTGCTCGTATTCGCCGCTGCCCGGCGCGTGATCGTCGTAGAACCCGCCGGGACGACGCCGGACGGGTTCGGTCTGCCGCTGCGAAGGATCCGGGTACGGCCGCGCGCCGCGAGGAGGTGTTTGCGGTGGTGGCGGCGGTGTCCGGGGCGGAGGCGGCGGTGGCTGGTGGTGTCCCATCGGGATCGCGCCGGTGCGCGCCTCGTCGGCGGTCGGCCCGGCCGGATGCGGCTGGTACTGGGGCTGGGGACGGGCCGGGCGCGGCGGGACCGGCTGCTGGTCGACCCTGGTCGGCGGCGGCGCGGACCAGCTGCGCGCCTGGGTGGCGCCGGGCTCCGGCGTCCACTTCCGCTTGCTCTTGCGGCCGCGCTCCTTGCCCGACCGGCCGGAACGCGTGCCGTCGGGTCCAGAGTTCGAGCCGAAGATTCCCACCAGTCAATCCTGCCTTACGCGAGACCCGCCGCGCGCGTTCACCACTGCTTTCTAGGCGGCGGGGACGAACTTCACCCTGAACATCTTGGGCCAGAGCTTGCCGGTGATCAGGAATTCGTCCGTTCCCGGCACCGCCGCGATGCCGTTGAGGACGTCGGCGGAGCCCCTCTCACCCGCGTCGAGCAGCCCCGACGCGTCGATCTCGCCGGTCACCCGCCCCGACGAGGCGTCGATCCGCAGGATCCGCTCGGTCTGCCAGACGTTCGCGTACACCGAGTCCCCGACGCACTCCAGTTCGTTCAGCTGGTCGCGTCCGACGTCGATGCTGCCTGTCGGCGCGAAGGAAGCGGGGTCGCGGAAGGTCAGCTTCGACGAGCCGTCGCTCATCACCAGCCGCCCGTCCTGGTGGCACAGGCCCCAGCCTTCGCCGGTGTAGTTCACGCGCCTGAGCTCGGCCAGGGTCTTGGCGTCGCGTTCGATCGCGACGCCGTCCTGCCAGGTGATCTGCCACGCCGTCGGCCCGAGCACGGTGATGCCCTCGCCGAACAAGCCGGGCAGTTCCTGCCGGACCGACGGCGCCGCGCCCGCCGGTCCCGCCCGCATCGACGACTTCCCGACCAGGCCGGTCCCCTCGTACAGCGTCTCGCCGGAGAACTCGAGCCCCTGGGTGAAGGCGGCCGGGTCGTGGGGCAGGGACGAGAGCACCCGCACCTTGAGTTTCTCGGGCGCGGGCGACGCGGCGTCGCTCACCGGCGCGGCGGCACAGCCACCGAGGACGGCGGCCAGCAGGAGCGAGGTGGTCATCAGCGTGCGCACGCGGACAGCCTGACACGGACCGCGATATCGCGTGCGGCAGAATGGGGGCATGACCCTGCTGTTGACCCTGGACGACGGCTCTATCCAGCGCAAACTCGCCGAGGCGGTCGATCTGGCCCGCGCGGCGGTGCTGGAGGACGCCGGTGCCGAACTGGTCGGCGCGCACGTCGGCGTCGATCGGGAGGACGCGGTTTCCGCGAGTCACCTGTTCGAGGCGACCGTGACGGGTTATCGGGGCTGGCGCTGGTCGGTGACGGTCGCGCTCGCCGGTGACGAAGAACCGATCACGGTCAGCGAGGTCGTGCTCATCCCGGGTCCGGACGCGCGCGTCGCCCCGGCGTGGGTGCCGTGGGATCGCCGCGTGCAGGCGGGCGACCTCGGCGTCGGCGACATCTTCCCGGTGGAGAAGGACGATCCGCGGCTCGCCCCGGCGTACCTGGAGTCCGACGACCCCGCGGTCGAAGCGGTCGCCAAGGAGACCGGCCTCGGCCGGGTCCACGTGCTGTCCCGGCACGGCAGGCTCGACGCCGCCGCCCGCTGGCACGACGGCGAATTCGGCCCGCGGTCGGATATGGCGCGCAGTGCGCCCGACGTCTGCGGGAGCTGCGGCTTTTTCGTGTCGCTCGCGGGCTCGCTCAGCGCGGCCTTCGGCGCTTGCACCAATGACATCTCCCCGGCGGACGGTCACGTCGTCGACGTCGCCTACGGCTGCGGCGCGCACTCCGAGATCGAGGTCGAGGTGACCTCGTCGGTGCCGGTGGCGGAACTGGTCTACGACGACTCGCTGGTCGACTTCGAGCCCGCGCCCGAGGCACCCGCCGAGCCCGTCGCGGACGAGCCTGTCGCGGCCGAGTCCGCTGAAGCCGAGGCCGCCGAGGCCACGGTCGTCGACGAGTCCGAGGCGCCGGTGGTCGAGGTGCCCGAGACCGCCGAGGTCCAGCCGGAGGTCGAACCCGAGGCAGCCGCCCAGTCCGCCGAGGCGGAGACCACCGAAAGCCCCAGTGAGCACTGACCCGTTCGGCACCGAGCGGTTACGCGCCGCCGTCCTGCGCGCGTGGGCGGATTCGCCGACGCGGTTCACCGAGGACACCAACACCGAGAACGACCTGCGCGTCGGCGGCTACCGTGACCGGTTGTTCGTCGAACTGGCGCAGAACGCCGCCGACGCCGCACTCGCGGCCGGTGAACGCGGCACGCTTCGGGTGTCCGTTGTGGACGGTGAGCTGAGGTTCGCCAACACGGGTGCTCCGCTGGACGCCCGGGGCGTCGAATCCCTTGCCTCCCTTCGTGCTTCCGGCAAAGGCGACGAGACCGTCGGCCGATTCGGCGTCGGGTTCGCCGCCGTGCTCACGGTTTCCGCCGAACCGCGGATCGTTTCGGCGACCGGCGGGGTCGCGTTCTCCGCGGAGCGCACCCGGGCCGAGGCCGGTCGCGCCGGCGACGTCCCCGTGCTCCGGCTTCCGTGGCCGGTCCAGGACGGCGAGCCTCCCGTGCCCGAAGGCTTCGCCACCGAGGTCCGGCTTCCGGTGCGCGAGGGTGTCGACCTCCCCGCGCTGCTGACCGATCTGAAGAACGACATCGGCGACCTGCTGCTCACGCTGTCCTGGCTGGAGAGCATCGAGGTCGACGGCGGGGTGTGGCGCCGCACCGATCTCGGTGACGGCGTCGTCGAACTCTCGGCGCCGGACGGTTCCGCCGACCACTGGCAGGTTCATCGCGGCGACGTCGTCTGGGCGATCCCGCTGGACAAAGCCGGTTCGCCGCGGCCGCTCGGCGAAGACGTCCTGCACGCGCCGACCCCCACCGACGACGAGCTTTCCCTGCCCGCGAGGCTGATCGCGACGCTGCCGATCGAGCCGTCCCGGCGTCGCGCGCTGCCGGGGCCGGAGCTGACGGCGGCCTTGAAGAACGCCGCGCGGGAGTACGTCGATCTCGTCTGTTCCTTGCCTGGCAAGGAACGCCTGCTGCTCGTGCCCGGTGCGGGCTTCCCGCGTTCCACTGTGGACGGAACGCTGCGGGAGTCCATTCTGGAGAACCTCGCCGATCTTCCCTGGCTTCCGGCGCAGGAAGGCGACGACCTGCCGGGCAGGCGCGCGCGGGTGCTTTCGGTCGACGTGCCGGGTCTCGCGCCGCTGCTGGCCGATGTCGTGCCCGGGCTGATCTCACTGTCCGGTGTGGACCTTCGCGCCGTCGGCGCCCAGGCGCTTTCGCCCGCCGAGGCCATCGAGCTGCTGACCGGTGTCCAGCGCGAACCCTCGTGGTGGCACTCGCTTTACGACGTGCTGCTCCCGGCACTCGAAGCGCACGACCTCACCAAGGACGACCTCGGAGCCTTGCCGGTGCCGATGTCGGACGGCCGCACCCTGCCCGGCGTGCGTGACGCGCTGCTCGTCGGCGGATCGGCGGAACTGCTCGAACTCCTGTCCGATGTGGACATTCTCGGGCTCCGGCTCGTGCACCCGGTCGCGGCGCATCCGTTGCTGGAACGCTTGGGCGCCAAGCACGCCGAGGCGGGTGACCTGCTCGAAGCCGACGCGCTGAGCGCCGCCGTCGAGCGCAGTGCCGAGGACGTCCGGTCCGGTTTGGACGGTATGGCGCTCGCGGGCGCGGTGCTCCGCCTGATCGCCGAGGTCGGCGACGAAGCCCCCGGCTGGGCGAGCGCATTGGCCCTGCCGAGCGAAGACGGCTGGCGGCGCGCGGACGAACTCGTCCTGCCCACGTCGCCGCTGGGCGACATCTTCGACCCCGAGGTGTTCGAAGAAGACGGCGCCTTGTCCGTGCTGGACGAGGAATTCGCCGAAGACTGGCCAGTGACCACGCTTGTCGCCGTCGGGGTGCTCGACACCTTCGCGATCATCGCCGACGACGATCCGTTGGAGCCCGAACACGGCCTGCCCGATGAGCACGACTGGTGGGACTCGCGGGAACGCCCGCCGTCCCGCGTGCTCGGCGTGCGCGATCTCGATCTCGTCGCCGACGACGCCTGGCCGGAGGCGTTGCGCCTGCTCGCGTCGCGCCCCGAAACCTGGCGCGCCCTCACCGAACCCGGTGGGCACACCGGCTGGTGGCTCGCGCGGTACGCGCTGCTGGACGGGCACGCGCCGCTCGACTGGCGGATGCCGGAAGCCACCGCGCTGGCCGGACTTTACGACGTCGTCCCGGATTCGGGGCTGAGCAAGGAGATCCTGCTCGCCGCCGGTGTCCGGACCGAGCTGGGCACCGAGGTCGAAGACGTCGAGGACCTCTTGGAGCGGCTGGGCGATCCCGAACGCACGGTGAGCCCTGGGCTCGCCGCCCGGGCGCACGCGGCGCTCGCGGAAGCGGCGGTGGACGTCGAGGCTCCGGATCGTGTCCGGGTCGCGGACGGTTCGGCCGCCGACGCTCGCGACGCCGTCGTCCTCGACGTGCCGTGGTTCGCCGCAGTGCTGGCGCCGGCGCGGATCGTGGTGTCGGAGAGCGGCGCCGGCGCGCTGGCGGAGCTGCTGGACCTGCCGGTGGCGAGCGGTCTCGACGCCAAGGTCGCCGAAGACGGCGAGTACGTGCCGTGGACGGAACTTTCCGCGCTCCGGGTGGCCGCCGAGCAGCTGGGCGTCGAACCGCCCGAGGGCGGAGTGCTGCTGCACGAGGCGCTGACGGTGGCCTTCGAGGACGCGGAGCACGAGGTCGCCTGGTGGTCCGACGGCAGGCTGCACGCCGCCGACACCCCCGAAGGCCTCGCGCGGGCGTTCGCCTGGGCCACGGACCGGTGGGCCGACCGGCACGTCCTCACGGCCCTGCTCGAAGACCCCTCACCCTCGGCACTCCTGAACTGACGCGTTTCGTCCTCTGGTTGCGGTCCTTGGACTAAACGCGGCGGGCGAGGGCCGTGCGTACTCGATGGACCATCGCCCGTGGGTCGCCGTAGAGCTCTTCCTTGGTGATGACGATGAACTCCCAGCCTTCCGCCTCGATGAGTGACCGCCGCCGGGCGTCCAAGCGCGGTTGTTCGCCTTCGAGGTGCCACGCTCCGTCGTACTCGATGGCGAGTTCGGCCTCGCGGATCGCGAGATCCAGGCGGCCGAGGAACCGAGCGTCCCGGTAGACCTCCACCTGTGGTTCCGCCTCGATGTCGTGGAGTCTCAGCCATACCCTGACTTCGGACTCCGGAATCGACTCCGCTCGCCCATCCGAGAGGGCGAGAGCCTGGCGTGCCCGGACGATGCCGTGGTCATGCCGGTGTCGCAGGTAGACCTCCAGCTGGTCGCGGTCGACGAATCCCGTGGAGAGCAGGACATCGAGGAAGCCGACCACACGGGGGAAGGAACGATGGAGGCGAGTGTTGGCCAGGATGTCCATCGTCATCCGCAGCGGAGTGGCGATCAGGCCGTCGCGCCAGGGCACGAAATCCTCGCCGAGGAGCCTTGTGCGACGGAGATGCGTTCCAGACAGGCCGTGAAAGCCCCTCTGTTCGGGCACGACGAATTCGACAGGATCGTCCGCGTCCGCGAACGGGAACCCGTGCACCGCCGCGGCGGAGCAACCGGTCAGTACCGCGCCGTCGGGCACGACAAGGGCCGCGGCCTTGCATCGCAGTTCATGATCTTGGCGAAGACCCGCTGGGGCATAGACGTCCTGGAACAGGCGGTTGTACAGACCCGAACGGAGCTGGGCGCGGGTGAGGTCCCCTTCGCTGACGGCGTGGCTGCCGAGGAAGGGACCGGAGAACTCGCGGCAGGAATTTATGGACACGATCCGACGATGACATCCGACTCCGGCGTCACCCGGGGTTCAAGATCATCTTCACCGCACTTGTCCACAACACCCTTCGCCTGTGTACAACCCGCTCCCGTCCGCGTTTCGTCCTCTAGTTGCGGTCCTTGCACACGCAAGGACCGCAACTAGAGGACGAAACGCGAGGGGGCAGAGGCGCTGAACGCGATAACTCAGAGGCGCTGAACGCGATAACTCAGAGGCGTTGGGCGCTTTTCGAGCCCCGGCGGGCGGCGGCGCGCTGCCAGGCGATGATCGCGAGGCCGATGAAGCCGAGCACGAGGCCGGAGAACGCCGTCTGCACCCAGATGCCGTCGGTCACAAAGAACAGGACCACGGTCGCGACGGCCCACAGCGAGGTACCTACGATCACGACCGGCGTCAGGTCGGTCAGCCGCTTCGGCAGTTCCGGCGTTGGCCGCAATGAACCGTTTACTTCCCCGGAATTGATCGATTCGCCCACGTGGGGAAGGGTACCCGGCAACGGGCGAAGGGTGGTACGCGATGGCGGAGCAGCGCACCCGGTCCACACTGGACCGGTATTTCAAGATCAGCGAGCGCGGCTCGACACCGGGACGTGAGGTCCGCGGCGGGATCGTCACGTTCTTCACGATGGCGTACATCGTCGTCCTCAACCCGCTGATCATCGGCAGCTTCGCCGCGGACGACGCGGGCGCGCACAAGGACGTCCTCGGCAACATCCTCCCCGTGCCGCAGGTCGCCGCGGTGACCGCGCTGGTCGCCGGGGTGCTGACGATCATCATGGGGCTGGTCGCGAACTACCCGTTCGCCATCGCCACCGGCCTCGGCATCAACAGCCTGATCGCGGTCACCTTCGCCTCCCAGATGAGCTGGCCCGAGGCGATGGGCCTGGTGGTGATCGAGGGCCTGGTCATCGTCCTGCTGGTCTTCGCCGGGATCCGCACGGCGGTGTTCAACGCCGTGCCGCCACCGCTGAAATCCGCGATCGCGGTCGGCATCGGCCTGTTCATCTGCCTGATCGGCCTGGTCGACGCGGGGTTCGTCCGGCGCGTCCCCGACGACGCGAAGACCACCGTGCCGGTCGGGCTGGGCATCAACGGCTCGATCGCTTCGTGGCCGACAGTGGTGTTCGTCGTCGGCCTGCTGCTGACCGGCATCCTGGTCGCGAAGCGGGTCAAGGGCGCCATCCTGATCGGTGTCCTCGCCTCGACCGTGCTGGCGATCGTCCTCGAGGCGATCACGAAGGTCGGTCCGTCCAAGGGCGTCAACCCGCAGGGCTGGAACCTCGGCTACCCGGCGCTGCCGGACCAGGTCCTCGGGCTGCCGGACCTCTCCCTGGTCGGCGACATCTCCTTCGGCGCCTGGACGCGGCTGCCGATCATCACCGTCGTCCTGCTGGTGTTCACCCTGGTGCTGGCCGACTTCTTCGACACCATGGGCTCGATGACCGGACTGGCCAAGGAAGCCGACCTGCTGCCCGCGGACGGCAAGCTCCCGAACGTCGGCAAGGCCCTGTTCGTCGACGGCACCGCCGCCGTGGCGGGCGGCTTCGCGTCGTCGAGTTCGAACACCGTCTTCGTCGAATCCGCGTCCGGTATCGCCGAGGGCGCCAGGACCGGGCTCGCGAACGTGGTCACCGGCGTGCTCTTCATCGCGGCCATGTTCCTGACCCCGCTCTACCAGGTGGTCCCGGTCGAGGCCGCGGCTCCGGCGCTGGTCGTCGTCGGCGCGCTGATGATGAGCCAGGTCAAGGAGATCGACTTCTCCGACTTCACCGTCGCCCTGCCCGCTTTCCTGACCATCGTGGTCATGCCGTTCACCTACTCGATCGCGAACGGCATCGGGGCGGGCTTCGTCAGCTTCGTCGTCCTCCGCGCCGTCACCGGCAAGGCGAAGGGCATCCACCCGCTGATGTGGGGCATCGCGGTGATGTTCCTGGCCTACTTCGCCGTCGGCCCCATTCAAGCCGCGTTCAACTGACCTGCGGTTTTGTCGCCCGTGGTCGATCTCACGGGCCAGTGATCCGATCGTGAGGTAAGCTAACTATATGTCCGGAGACACGCACGAGCGCTCACTGGCGAGCCGCCTGCGTCTCGCGGTGGTGCGGCTCAATCGCCGGCTACGGGCCCAGCGCGCCGGTGACGGCATCTCGCTGACACAGGTGTCCGCGCTGTCCACGCTGCACAAATGCGGCGCGCTGACCCCAGGCCAGCTCGCCGCGAAGGAAGGCGTCCAGCCGCCCTCGATGACGAGGGTGATCGCCGCGCTCGAGGAGATGGATTACGTCGAGCGCAGGCCGCATCCGACCGACGGCCGTCAGGCGATCGTCGAGTTGTCGGATCGCGGGCGGTCCTATGTGGTCGAGCAGATCACCGCGCGGGAGATCTGGCTGGACAAGCAATTGGCGGAGTTGAGCGCGGAGGAACGCGAAGTGCTCTCTCGCGCCGCCGAGATCATCGACAGGATGGCGGGGAACTAACAGCGGTGACGACCACGGGTAGCGAAACACAGTGTCCTTCCAAGACCGCCGCTACCCGGGAACCCGCTCCGCCGCCACCTCCCGCGCGCGAGAAACCGCGCGGGAGTATGTTCTCGTCGCTGAAGGTGCGGAACTACCGGCTCTTCTTCACCGGCCAGGTCATCTCGAACATCGGTACCTGGATGCAGCGCATCGCGCAGGACTGGCTGGTGTTCACCCTCAGCGGCAACGACCCGATCGCGCTCGGCATCGCGGTCGCGCTGCAGTTCGCGCCGACGCTGTTCCTTTCGCTGTGGGCCGGGGTGCTGGCCGACCGCGTCGACAAGCGACGGCTCCTGATCGGCATCCAGATCGCCGTGCTGGCACAGGCCGTCGTCCTCGGCGCGCTCGATCTGAGCGGTATCGCGGCTCTGTGGCACGTGTATCTCCTCTGCTTCACCCTCGGCATCACCGCGTCGCTGGAAGTGCCCGCGCGGCAGTCGTTCGTCGCCGAGATGGTCGGCAGGGACAAGGTCACCAACGCCGTCGCGCTCAACTCCTCGATCTTCAACATGGCCCGGATCGTCGGGCCCGCCATCGCGGGCTTCGCGATCACCTGGGTCGGCACCGGCTGGCTGTTCATGGCGAACGCGGTGAGCACGGGCGCCGTCATCGCCGCACTGGTGATGATGAACCCGGACAAGCTCTTCCGCGGCCCGGCCATCCCGCGTGAGAAGGGGCAACTGGTCGAAGGGCTGCGGTACGTGCGGCGGCGCAGCGACCTGATGACCGTGATGGTGCTGGTGTTCTTCGTGAGCACCTTCGGCATCACGTACTTCACCTCGCTGCCGATCGTCGCCGCGAACGTCTTCCACACCAACGCCGACGGCTACGGTCTCCTGTCGACGCTGGTCGCCGTCGGCACCTTCACCGGCGCGCTGATGTCGGCCCGCCGCAACACCCGCGGCGGTCCCCGCGTGCGGCTGCTGCTGATCTCGGCGTTCCTGCTCGGCGCGTTCGAGGTGGTCACCGCGTTCATGCCGACGTACCTGACCTTCGGCCTCGCGCTGATCCCGCTCGGCTTCGCCACGATCACCTTCCTCAACACCGCGAACGCGCTGGTGCAGACCGCCGTCAGCCCGGAGATGCGCGGCCGCGTGATGGGTCTCTACGTCCTGGTGCTGATCGGCGGGAACCCCATCGGCGGCCCGATGACCGGCTGGATGGCCGACGCCTTCGGTGGCCGCTCGCCGTTCTACATCGGCGGTGCGATCTCGGCGCTCGCCGCGGTAGTGTGCGCCGTCGTGCTGATCCGGCGCGGTGGGGTGAGTTTGCCGGTGCGGCGGTTCGGAAACGGGCTGCGCGTGCTGAAGAGGGAGCGGGTGTGAACAAGCTCGGTGTCGAACCGTCGGTGACCCGATGGAACGACGGCGAAGCCCGCTTCCTGGACTGGACGATCGACGGTGTCGCGTTGCGCTCGATTGTCCCTGTGCAGGAGCGGACGCCGTTGTCCCTGGACAAGGACCTGTGGCGCGAGTCGGCGGTCGCGACGCTTTGCCGCCTGCTCGGCGATCTACCGGGCGATTTCGACGACGGCCGGGTCGCGTTGCTGTTCTGCCCGCTGTGCGGCGATCTCGGCTGTGGCGGCTACAGCGTCGAGGTCGTCTTCGGCGATGACTGGGTCGAGTGGCGGGGTTTCGGCTGGCAGTACGACTACGAGCCTTTCGACCCCGCTCAGGAGTTCGCCTTCGCTGTGCCCCGGTTCGATCGGAAGGCGTACGAGACCCTGCTCCGCGACCTGCTGTCGAACTACCGGGCCTAGCGCCCGAGGAGCGGCGGCACCATCTTTTCGGCGAGCGCCGTGAGATCGCCGGTGCCCTTGAACTTCAGCGTCTGCCCGCCCGGGTCATTGGTGAGCTGCACGATGACGGATCCGTCGTCGACCTGCGCGGGCAGCCCCGCGACGCTCGTGGTCGGGCGGACGAGCGAGGACAGCGCGCTGTAGTCCGCGGTCACCCCGTTCAACTCGCAGGCGGCGAAGAAGGTCGGTTTCGCGTTGTCGGCCGGGACCCCGAGCGCGCGGCCGAGTGCCCCGCACAGCAGCCAGGAGACCACCGGGAGCGGCTGGTCCTTGATCGGACCGGGTTCGCGCTTCTCCAGCGGGATCTCGCCGTCTTCGCCGATTTTCGGCAACGCCGGCCCCGGCGGTGTCACCCCCGCGATCAGCGCCTCGGCGAGCGCTTTCGCCTTGCCCTCGGTCTCGGGATTCTCGATGGCCCTGCCGCGGAGGGAGACGCGCAGCACCGGCGAGGCGCCGTGGTGCGGCGCGACCTCGACCAGTTCGACGCTCAGGCTGGTGCCTTCCTTGTCGGTGGCGACGACCGCGACCTTGCCGGCGACGGTGGTCCTCGTCGGCAGGCCCCGGCTCGTGTCCTTGGGCAACTCGGGGATCATCTGCGCGCTGACGTCGAGTTCCGCGGTGACCGCGTGGCAGGCTCCACCTGCCTCCCGCAGCGTGCGGCCGCCGAGGATCTCCTCCCAGCGCCGTTCCGGGATCGCCTGGCAGAGCACCTGCGCGCCGGTGTCGTCCGTCAGCGCGGTCACCATCTCGCCCGTCGGCATCGGGACCGGGCGGAGCGCCTGCCCGGATTTGGACGGCCAGACCTCCGGCAGTTCGGCCCCGGTGCCGGGGTCGTCCTTGTTCAGCACGGTGATCGCGACGGCGATGGCGACGCCGGACAGCAGCAGGACACTCGTCAGCGCGCAGCCCGCCCAGATCCACATCGGACGGTCGGTCTTGCGCGCGATGCTGCGGTAATCGTTCCCGGTGGCCACGGGGAGAAGCTAGCCCGTCGGGCGCCCGCTGTCCGGCGAAACGCCAACCCGATGGGTGGATCGCATCGGCCCTGAGTCACCTCCACCGGGCCGAGGGAGGCGGCTCCAGCGCCTCCCGCAGGTCGCCGCCCACCGCCTCCGCGATGTCCTCGACGGTCCACTCGTCCCGCTCGAGGACGGGGTCCTTGATCGCGGTCTGGCGGAGGACGCACAGGATGTCGCCGCGGAACCGGAGGATCTGCCCGGTGACCCCCGTCGAAAGGTCGCTGAGCAGGTAGGTCACCAGCGGCGCCACCCGTTCCGGGGTGTGCTCCGGGGTCTGGACGACGCTCGGGTCCCGCCGGGCCATCCGCGTCCAGGCCACCGGCGCGACGGCGTTGACGCGGATACCGTGGTCGGCCAGATCGGCCGCCCAGGAGGCGGTCATGGAGGCGACGGCGCCTTTCGAGGCCGAGTACGCGGCCGCGCGCCGCTGGCCGATCATCGAGCCGGAGCCCACGTTCACGATCACTCCGCCGCCCCGCTCGCGCATCACCGCCGCCGCCGCGGTCCCGCAGAAGAGCGGGCCCAGCACGTTGACCTCGACCACTTCGCGCATCCGGGCGGGGTCGTCCGCCCACGGTTCGGCGCGGTAGTTGACGCCGGCGTTGTTGACCAGGCCGTCGAGTGTGCCGAACTCGGCGACGCACTGGTCGATCAGTCCGGCCGCATGTCCGGCGTCGGCGACCGAGTCGCATTGGACACAGCGCGTCCGCCCCCGGCGCGGATCTCACGCGCGACCTCGTCCGCGAGTCCGGCTTCGACGTCGTTCACCACGACCGCGGCGCCCTGTGCGGCCGCGTGGTGTGCGAAAGCCCTGCCCAGGCCCTGTCCGGAGCCGGTGATCACCACGGCCTTGCCGCTCAGAAGACTCATGAGACCAGTTTGCCGTCACTCGGAAGGGTGAGATCGGCGTCTCTCGGTCGTACCCCTTGCCGGGGTAGATGAGGTTAGGCTAACCTCATACATGTCCGCTTCGTGGTGGGAGCGGCAGTCAGTTCGGGAACGGACGAAGCCCCGCAACCGGGTTACCCCCGGAGGCGGGGCTTCGTTCATGCCGGGGGTTCATGGTCGATGACCCCGCCGGTCTGGTCAAGGCCGTTCCGGCACCCGGGCGAGTTCGATCCCGAACTCTTTCCGGTAGACGTCCAGGATCTCCTGATCACTCGAAAGCCTGGTCTCCTCGCGGACACCGTGGGTGGTGACGATCAGCTTGTCACCCGCCAGGGTGACCCGGCCGTGCTTGCCGGGCAGCGAGCACCTCGGTCCCCGCGTGAAGCCCGACTCCGGTGAAGCCGACTGCCAGAACGCCGTCGGGATGAACTCGTTCAGCGTCCGTGACCGCTGCTCCAGCCGGTACTGGGGCTCGCCGTCCCGGAGGACGTCGATGTCGCCGTAGGCGGCGTCGAGGACCAGGAACTCGCCGTCCGGGTCGGCCTGCGCCTCGGTGGCGGACAGGCGTAGCGGGAACCGGCTGAACCGGCCGAAGCCGACGTCGGACAGCCACGGCTCGTCGAGCTCCACGCGGACGGCCACGTGGTCGAACGGCGGTCCGAGGGTGCCTTCCGGCCGGAAGACCTTCGCGGCCTTCAGCGTGGCGTCGAAGCCCAGTTCTCGCAGCAAGGCGGCGAAAAGCCCGTTCAGCTCGTAACAGAAGCCGCCGCGACGCCGTCGCACGATCTTGTCGAACAGCGCTTCGGTTTCCAGGACGATCGGCTCGCCGAGGTGGATGCTCAGGTTCTCGAACGGCACCACCGAGAGATGGCGTTCCTGCAGCACCCGCAGCGCGGCGACGTCCGCGGTGGCGGGACGGTCGAGCCCGAGGCGGTCGAGGTATGCGGCGACGTCCATGCGTCCACCTTGACACCTCGACTCGGCTGGAGGTCAAGCGAAAGAAAACGGGGCCCTCCGGAAGGAGAGCCCCGCTTCGTGGTGAGAAAGTCAGCCGAGCAGCAGACCGTTGCCACCGGCGACGGCGTTGTCGAACCGCTTGGAGATCTCGGCCCAGTTGAAGATGTTCCACAGGGCCTCGACGTACTTCGGCTTCACGTTCTTGTAGTCCAGGTAGAACGCGTGCTCCCAGACGTCGACCAGCAGGATCGGCGTGGTCGGCAGGACCAGGTTGTTGTGGTGGTCACGCAGCTGCTGGGTGATCAGCGTCTTGCCGATCGGGTCCCAGGAGAGCGCGGCCCAGCCGTTGCCCTGGATCGTGGTGGCGACCGCGGTGAACTGCGCCTTGAACTTGTCGAAGGAGCCGAACGCCTCGTCGATCGCGGAGGCCAGCTCGCCGGTCGGCTTGTCGCCGCCTTCCGGGGAAAGGATCTTCCACCACACGACGTGGTTGGCGTGCCCCGCGAGGTGGAACGCCAGCGTGGTCTGCAGGCCGACGATGTCGCCGAAGTTGCCGGCCTCACGGGCTTCGGCGATCTTGTCGAGCGTGTCGTTCGCGCCCTTGACGTAGGTCGCGTGGTGCTTGCTGTGGTGCAGCTCGTTGATCTCGCCCGAGATGTGCGGCGCCAAGGCGCTGTAGTCATAGTCGAGATCGGGGAGCACGTAGCGGGCCATCGGCCCTCCTTCTGTCTTCGACACAAGTTTCCAAGGACGAACTTAGTCGTCTTCACCCGTTTGCGGCGACCGGGGGCGCCGCGTTTCTCCCCAGGTGGAACGACTCGTTCTCAGCAGCTGTACCCGTTGGGCCGACTGCCTGAAACCCACTCTGCTAGCTCTAGTTAGCTGGAGGTCAAGGCAGTGTGACGGCGGTCATCAAGCCAGGTAGGGCAATCCCACCAGGTGATAGGACGCGATTACGCCGAGGAAGGCGATCAGTGCCACGGAAACCACCGTGTAGGTGATCCGGGCGGGTGTGTTCCACCAACCGCGCAGCCATGCGAGCGCCGTGCAGACGACGGCGGCGCCGGTCAGGAGCAGGACGGCGTTCGGCAGGAGCAAGGTGACGCTCAGCAACGGGGAGTGTCCGGAAGTCAGCGCGACGGCGGCACCGCTGAAGTCGCTCATGAGCAGGGCGAAACCGGCCGCGAACAGCGTGACGGCCAGCGCCGCGGACCAGGCGGCCACGGTCGCGAACCGGGCGCCCTTCGAGTACCGCTCCCGGCCGCGCCGGACGAACGCGCGGATCGGCCACCACAGCAGCGCGCCCAGCAGGAGCAGCAGCGCGACGCCGAGGATCAGCAGGTGCGTGGAGGACGATCCGAGCCACGACGTGCGTTCGTAGGAGGAGCTCGGGTCGTCGCCGGAGAAGAGCAGGACCTGCCCGCCGGATTCGCGGAACGCGATCCGCTCGCCGCCCTCGTCGGTGAACAGCCCGGGCTCGGTCTGGGTCCAGCGCCGGGTGCCTTCGCCGAGGCCGGACGTCGTCAGCACGCCGTCACCGTCCGCGGTCACCGAGACGGCGCCCGCGAGCGCGCGGACCTTCGTGAAGTCGTCGAAGTCCAGCCTGGTGCTGTTGTAGCTGCCCTCGAACCGTGAGACGTCGCCGGCCAGCGGTTTCGGCGCGGAGACGGGTGCGGCGGGATTCAACCGGTCGAGGAACGCTTTCAGGGCCTTGAAGGTGACCGCGGCGGCGTCGCCGGAGAACGCGCCGCCGTTGAACGTCAGGTACACGCCGGTGTTCTTCTCCGGGATCAGCTCCAGCACGCTCAGGAATCCCGGCGAGTCACCGACTTTCTCCACCAGGCGAAGTCCGTTCAGCCGCCGTTCCGAGAAGCCGAAACCCACTCCGGGCAGACGCGGGTCGTTGCGGAACCGCGCGCCGTGCATCCGGTCGAGCAAGGGGCGGCTGAACGTGCCGGGCACGAGGTTCGCGGAGAGGTAGCGGCCCATGTCCGCGGGGGTGGCGACGTTCCCGTCGCCCGCGGGCGGTTCCGGGCCGAAGTTCGCGGGCGGGACGACCTGCGCCGAGCCGTCCCAGCGGTAGCCGGTGGCCAGCGGGACGTCCGGAGTGGGCTGCGCGACGCTGCTGTTCTTCATTCCCAACGGTTCGAAGATGTGCTGACGCACGTAGTCCGCATAGGACTGTCCGGAAGCGAGCTCGACGAGGTGCCCGGTGAGGGCGAAGCCGTAGTTGGAGTAGGCGGTGTGCTCGCCGGGTGGCCGGACGCGGGTGGGGATCTCCGTCGCCAGGTGTTCCGCGAGCGGCGGAAGCTTCTCGTCGCGCGGGGTGAACATCCGGTACACGTGGTCTTCGAACCCCGCGGTGTGGGTCAGCAGGGAGAACAGGGTGACCGGACGGCCTGGGAAGGTGTCGGGCAGCTGGAACGACTTCAAATAGCCGTTGACGTCGGCGTCCAGCGAGAGTTTGCCCTGCTCGACCAGCTGCATCGCGGCCGTGGCGGCGATCGACTTGCCGACCGAGTTGATCAGGAAGCCCGTGCGCTCCGGATCCACCTTCGCCTGAGTGTCTATTGAGGACACTCCGTAGCCCGCGGAGAAGACGGTCTTGTCCCCTTCGACGACCACCACGGCGGCACCGGGAATGTGATGTTCGGCAAGGCTTCGAGGGATGACTTCGTCGAAGACCCCGGCGGCGGAGGACGGGGTGGCGGCCTGGGCGGCGGGAGCCGTGACGATCGTCGTGAGGGTCAAAAGTACGGCCGTGGCCGCGATCCGGAACATACCTGGAAAATTAGGGTCTTCCGGGGTGTCGCGGGATCCGGTGGACCGCCGATCGTGGGGTAGGGCGAGCCCTACCCCGCGGCCCGCGTCAGGAGAACGAAACCGGGATGAAGACGATGGCGCACGTCACCGACGGGTCCGAACAATCGAGGCCGACGGCCGCTCCGGAACGTCAGGAAAGGGGCTTTCAGGACATTTTTCGTCCTGAAAGCCCCTTTCCTGACGTTCGCCGCACGGCGGGACCGAGGTCAAGCGGCCCGGTACGAGTCCAGCTCTCCCGCCAGCTCGTCGAACACCGCGATGTTGCACTCGAAGGCCACGATCGCCTCGTCGATCAACCGCGCGCGCTCGTCCTCGGTCCACGGCGCCGAGTTCAGCTGCTCGCGGTAGTTGTCCCGGAACTTGGGCGCGCTGCCCAGCTGGTCGAAGTGGTAGAACAGCGAACCCGCCTCGCTGACCTCGTACTTGCGCTCCAGCAGCCGCCGGATGACCTGGCCGCCGGCGATGTCGCCGAGGTAGCGGGTGTAGTGGTGGGCGACGAAGCCGCCGGACCAGTCCGCCGCCTCGGCCACGCGCCGCGCGTAGCGCTCGGTCGACGGCAGCGGGCGGACGGTCTCACGCCAGTCCGGGCCGACGAGGTGTTCGAGGTCGCGTTCGAGGCTCGGCAGCCGCCGCAGCTCCTCGAAGACGAACTTGCCCGCCACCGGGTCCTGCGCCAGCTTGTCGGCGGCCTGCTCGATGGCCTGGTAGATGAAGTAGTACTGGATCACCAGCCGGGTGTACCCCTCGAGCGTGAGCTCGCCGCCGAGCAGCGCGTTCATGTACACGGAGTGGTTGGCCCGTTCGTGGGCGGGCAAGGTGGAGGCGCGCAGGGTCGCGGAGAACGGCCCGGATTCGACGTCGGTGGTCACCGGCATGGGCAGAGCCTCCAAGCATCGTTCTGACATGCTGTCAGAAAGAGCGTAAGGCACAACTGCGGGTTAGGCTACCCTAATCTTCAAGGTTTTCCGTCATTCCGACCGCTCTGAGCACGAAGCGGACGGCTCCTTCGATCGCGTCGTCCAGCCGTTCGGGTGGCACGTCGACGACCTGGCGGCTGCCCAGCGCGGCGGTGATCATCGGGATCAGCACGTCGGGATCCTCCTCCGGCACACCCTCGGCGAGGATCTCGCGGAGCTGGCCGGTGATGGGGTCGGCGTGCGCGCTGATCCTCCGGTACGCCGCGGGAGCCAGCGCCGACGCGAGCGCCGTCCCGGGCGGCAGGTGGTACTCGGCCAGCACCCGCAGCTGCAGCCGGACGAACGTCGAAAGCTTCGCGACCGGGGTGTCGGCCGTCGCGACCGCCGCCGTCAGCCGTTCGACGTACCGCGTCGCCTCGTCCTCGACGAAGGCGACCAGCAGGCTCTCCTTGTCGGGGAAGTGGTTGTACATCGCCGTCCGGCCGAGGCCCGCTTCGGCGGCGACACCCGCGAGCGTGATCGCGTCGAACCCGCGCTCGTACAGTTGCCCGCGCAGGACGTCGAACACCCTGCTGCGGACCTCACGCCGGTGCTCCTCCAGCGACCGGCCGATGATCTTGGGCACGCGCTGCCACCTCCCTGGGTGGCAGCCTAAGCCTCAAGCGACCAGGTGTGCACCGGCGTCTCGGTCGCCGACAGCTCCAGATACCGGCCCAGCATGCGGTTCAGCGCGGTCTCCCGCTCGGCGCCGCGCTCCTCCGCGCGCAGGACGTACTCCCGCTGCCACGCCGCACCGGTCCGCCTGGTGAGACACCGTTGCTCGATGATGCCCAGGTAGCGTTCTCTCGCCTCGTCCGAAACATCCGAACGGCGTAGTCCTTCGTGGGCCAGCGGCAGCAGGACCCGCAGCACCAGCTCGTCCGGCGGGATCCAGCCGATGCCCGGCCAGTACAGCTGCGCGTCGAAACCCCTCCGCGCGCCCGCGTACATGTTCTCCTCGGCCGCCTGGAACGACATCTGTGTCCACACTGGACGGTCGGCTTCGGCGAGCGCCCTTTGCGCGCCGTAGAAGAAGGCGGCGTTCGCGACCATGTCGACGACGGTCGGGCCGGCGGGCAGCACCCGGTTCTCCACCCGCAGATGCGGCAGGCCGTCGACGACGTCGTAGACCGGACGGTTCCAGCGCCAGACGGTGCCGTTGTGCATCCGCAGTTCGGTGAGTTTCGGGGCTTGACCGGAATCGAGCGCCTCGACCGGGTCCTCGCTGTCGGTTTCGGGCAGCAGGCCGGGGAAGTACCGGACGTTCTCCTCGAACAGATCGAAGATCGACGTGATCCATCGCTCGCCGAACCACACCCTCGGCCGCACGCCCTGGTTCTTCAGCTCCTCCGGCCGGGTGTCCGTGGCCTGCAGGAACAGCGGGATCCGGGTCTCGTGCCAGAGTGTCTTGCCGAGCAGGAACGGCGAATTCGCGCCGACGGCGATCTGGACCCCGGCCAGCGCCTGCGCCGCGTTCCAATGCGCCGCGAATTCCTCCGGCGCGACCTGCAGATGCAGCTGAACCGAGGTGCAGGCGGCTTCGGGCAGGATCGATTCGGAGTAACTGCGCAGCCGCTCGGGCTGCCTGCCCGGCAGGGGAGCGCCCTCCATGGAGAGCACGGTCCGCTCACCGCGCGCGGCGAAGATCCGGTCGTTGAGCAGCGAATACCGGGCGTTGTTGGTGAGCCACTTCTGGTCGAAGTGCTCGTGCCGCAGGGTCGGGAGGATGCCGATCATCGCCAGTGAGGCGCCGGATTCCTCGGCCTTGCGCGCGGCCGCGCCCAGATACGCGCGGAGATCCTCCTCCAACTGCAACGCGGACTCGCCGGCCAGTGGCCTCGGCGGCACGTTGAGTTCCAGGTTGTGCTGGCCGAGTTCCGTGGTGAACGACGGATCGTTCAGCGCGTCGAGGACCGTCGTGTTCGTCATCGACGGGCGTAGTTCGGCGTCGACCAGATTGAGTTCGACCTCGAGCCCGATGTTCTTGCGAGGGAAGGAAAAACTTCCATCGGTGAGCATACGGGCCAGGGTGTCGAGACAGCGCTGGACCTTTCGGCGGTAACGTCCGCGATCCTGCGGTCCGCAGGGTTCCGCGGAAAGATCCTTACCCATGTTCGTAGAGCTCCTCATTGGCCACGCTCCGCGGGATTCCAGGCGGGACTGCCAGGCGGCCCAACGGTTTCACGCATCGCCGTCGCCCGGCTAGCGGCCAAACTGGTGCTCTCTGTCACCAGGGGTTAACTTACAGCAAAATACGCCCGTTCGTACCACCTGCCGGTAGACGTTCGGAGGCAAACGGCTCGCGGCGGGCGGATGACACACTCTCCGGGTGGCCGAACTGATCACCATCGACGACCCCGCCGACCCGCGGGTCGACGATTTCCGCGACTTGTCCACAGCCGATCGGCGGCCCGACCGGCCGGGCGGGCGCGGCTTCGTGATCGCCGAAGGCACCGTCGTCGTCGAGCGTCTTCTCAAGTCCCGGTACCCGGTGCGAGCCCTCCTCGGAGTGGAGCGGCGATTCCACGAATTGGGCGCTGACCTGGCGAAAGTCGACGCCCCCGGCTATGTGGCGTCGGCCGAGACGATGGCCGAGGTGGTCGGATTCCACCTGAATCGCGGGGTGCTGGCCGTCGCGGACCGGCCCGTTCCGCCACCGACGGTGGAAGAGGTCATCGACGGCGCGCGCGTGCTCGCGGTGCTCGAAGGCGTCGGTGACCACGAGAATCTCGGTTCGCTGTTCCGCAACGCCGCCGCGCTCGGCGTCGACGGGGTCCTACTCGGCGGCGGCTGCTCGGATCCGCTGTACCGGCGCAGCGTCCGCGTTTCGATGGGGCACGTCCTGCGTGTCCCGTTCGCCACGTTCGGATCGTGGCCATCGGACCTGGAACTGCTGAGGGAACGCGGTTTTCGTATCGCGGCCCTCACTCCTCGTGCGGATTCCGTTTCGCTGCGCCAGTTGCGGGACCAGGCACCGGAGAAGGTCGCGTTGATGCTGGGTGCCGAGGGGCCCGGCCTGACCGAAGAGGCCATCGCCGCCGCCGACGTCGCGGTGCGGATCCCGATGCCCGAGGGCGTCGATTCGTTGAATGTCGCCACGGCGGGCGCGATCGCGTTCTACGAGACGCGTCCCCCGCTATCGTGAGCACCCGAGCGATCACGAGGAGAACCCATGGAATTGCGGATCCGTGAGGGACGCGCGGTGCTGGCCGGGCCCGGCGGCGAAACCGCCCGAGAGGTGGACCCGCATTCACTCGCGATTGGTTCGGACCTCGCCCAGGCGTTGCACGAGTGGGCCCGTGTCGCGTCCGCGGTCGGGTCCGCCGCCCGCCCAGGCGAGTCCGGCACCGAGGCCGCTTCCGTGGTTTCTCAGCGGGGCCGCCAGCTCGCCCAGCGGGTCGCCGCCACGATGGGCACGTCGGTCCGGTTCGTCGACCCCGTCTCCGGTGACGGCGTCATGATCGACCCGCCCGCCCCCACTCCTCGAAACGAACTCGCGCGTCGCCTTTTCGGCACGCCGGATCCCGCCGGGGAGCCGACGCCCTGGCTGACCGGTCTGACCGTCTCCGCGTTCGCCGCGGCCGTGGTCGTCGTCGCGATGCTGGCGCTGGCGAACACCCTCGCGCGGGAGACCAACGGCTGGCTGGCGCTGCTCGCGTCCGCCGTCGTGACCGGTGGGATCACGCCGTCGCTGTGGCTCGCGCGGCGCGTCCCGATCGTGCGGTGGGCGTCCTTCGGGGCCGCCGCCGGGATCGTGATCGCGTGGATCGGCGTGCTGATCGTCGTCTTCTAGACGCGTTTGGAGAAATTCAGGATCGGCCCGCTCGCTTGTGAGGCGGTCTGCCCGGAAAAGACATAGCCGTGGAAACCGGCGATCTGCACGACCAGATCGACGGGGATCCGGTAGGAGCGCACCGCGAATCCGACGTGCGCGCTGCCGTCGAATTCGCGTGCGAGCCAGCCGACGCGGGTGGTGCGCGGGAACAGGTTGGTGGTGAACGCGGCCGGGATGGCGCCGACCACGGCGGCCATGAACAGCAGACCGCCCGCCGGGTTTTCGGAGTTCTCCGCCGTTCCGACGACCATGGCCGCTGCGGTGAGGAGCGCGAAGACCGTGATGGGTACGAGGTGGTTCAGCCAGGCGTAGCGGAACCGGAATCCGGCGGGGGCGGGCAAGGGGAGCCGTGGTGGCGCCGGGTTCCGGCTGAGCCGGAGGACCCGGTCGTCCGGAGCGCCGAAATCGGCCGCGACACGCAAGCCCTCCGTCTCGGCGACTTCCGCGACACGCCGGGCGGAGAGGTTCGCGTGCTTGAGGCTGATCCAGACGTGGTCCGAACCGCTGAGACGGTTGAGCAGCCAGCGCTCCCGGTCCTTGTCCGGCCGGTCGGGCCCGTCGAAAGCGGGGATGGGAGGGACGTGGTGCGGTGCGAACCGGAAGCTCAAGCAGCCCTGGAACATCGGCGCGATCTCCAGGTAGCCGCGGCTCCGGGCGATACCGCGGAGAACCACCGGGTCCAACTGCCAATCCAGCGGTGAGACGTGGGCGTACGGAGCCCCGGTGAACACCTCGAAACGCAGCCTGACGGTGCGCGTGTACCAATCCTGCATGTGCATCCCCCCGGCACGAGGATACTGAGATCCATGGCCGGTGATCCGCTCGTTTCGCTCAGACGGCTGTGCCTCGCGCTGCCGGAGACCTCCGAGCGGCTCAGCCACGGCGAGCCGACCTGGTTCGTGCGCGGCAAGAAGACGTTCGTCATGTACGCCGATCGGCATCACGACGACAAGCTGGCCTTCTGGTGCCCGGCGCCGCCCGGGGCGCAGGAAGAACTGGTCGGAGCCGAGCCGGAGCGATTCTTCCGGCCGCCGTACGTCGGGCACCGGGGATGGCTCGGGGTGCGGCTGGACGTCGACGTCGACTGGGCCGAGATCGAGCGGATCGTCACCGACGCGTACTGCCTCGTGGCGCCGAAATCCCTGGTCGCGCAGGTCCCTGGACGCACGTAATGGCCCCTCCACCGGAAGGGGCCATTACGTGCGAATTCAACCTCGTTGCGATCGGACGCCCAATAGGACGTCTTCCCAGGATGGGACTATGGGGTGGTTCTTCTTCCCCTTCGCCCGTGGGGCGGGTTCGGCCACTTCCGCCGGCTCGTCAGCCGAGGGTGGTGGCTCGATGTCTTCTTCCGGCTCCGCTATCGGCGCGTCGATCACCTTCGCGACCTGCTCTTCGGGAGCACTGTCGAGAGTGGGCTGGACGACGGCTTCCTTGGCCGGTTCCAGTGCCCGGACCGTACGCGGAGCGCGGTAAGCGTTGGGGTTGAGCAGGACTTCGGCGTTCTCGTCGAGCGCCTGCACGGTGCCGCCGTGCGCGCCGGGCGCGAACGACCAGTGCGCGCGGTTGTCCGACCGGCCGGCCTTCCAGCTCAGCACGACGACCCACTTGCCGTCGTCGCCTCGCCAGGAGTCCCAGGTGGCCTGGCTGTAGTCGTGGCCGCGGAGACCGAACGAGTGCGCCATGACCTCGCCGAGCGTCTGCACGTCGGGGCCGTCTTCGCGGATCGGGTGCGCGCGCTGGGCCAGTTCGGCGGTACGCGAACGCTCGAGCAGGACCGGGTACGCGAACCGCTCGACACGCTGCACGGTGACGCCGGCGCTGCTCGCGACCTGCTCCACGGACTCACCGGCCCGGATTCGTGCCTGGATCTCGCGTGGCCGCATTTGGCTCTCCAACTCGATCTCGATCTGGCCGAGGCGGGTGATGTCACCCCTCGCCGCCGCTCGCAGCCTCTCGTCCGCGGGGAGCAGGAAACGCGTGCGGCTCGCCGGGTCTTCGCACACGATGGACTTACCGTCCTCGTGCAGCCCGACCACTCGTAGCGCTCGCATTTTCGCCTCCCCTGCTCTTCACCTTTGTGGGTGTCAACGCTAGTACGGCGCGTCGCCTTGACGTGCGAGGCGCGCCGATGTCATGTGTCCTGCTCACTATTTTGTTCATGGCAGCAAGTGCATTCTGCTGGAGCAATTCGTGGCTCGCAGAGTGACGCGCCGGACACGCACTGTCACGATCGGGGGAATCTAAGGCAGCCGCACCCGGACGACCAGTCCGCCGCCCCGGCCGCCGGGTTCCGCGCCCGCGGTCCCGGCGTGCGCGGTCGCGATGGACCGGACGATCGACAGGCCGAGCCCGGCGTTGCGCGAGTCTCCGGTCCGGTCGCCCGAAAGCCGCCGGAACGGCTCGAACAGCGCGGGAACGGCGTCCAGCGGTACCTGCGGGCCGGTGTTGCGCACCACCAGCGCCGGATCGCCGCCGATGTCGACGTGGATCCAGCCGCCCTTGCGGTTGTAGGTGATGGCGTTGTGCACGAGGTTCGTGACCAGCCGCTCCAGGAGCACGGGGTCGCCGGACACCGTCCGCGGCCGCAGTCGCGACTCCACCGTGACGCCCGCTTCCTCGGCCATGGCCGCCGCCGACCGGATCACCGTCGCCGCGACCTCGTCCAGCCGGACGGGGCCGCGTGAGGCCAGGCCGCGATCACTGCGCGCGAGCACGAGGAGGCCTTCGATCATCCGCTCGCTGCGTTCGTTGGTGTAGATCAGGTGTTCGCCGAGTTTCCGGACCTCCGGGCTCACGTCGGGATCGGCCATCGCCACCTCGACCAGCGTGCGCTGCACCGCGAGCGGGGTCCGCAGTTCGTGGGAGGCGTTGGCGACGAAGCGTTTCTGGCTGTCGAACGACACGGCGAGCCGGTCGAGCATGCCGTCGAAGGTGTCCGCGAGTTCCTTGAGTTCGTCGTCGGGGCCGTCGAGGTCGATCCGCCGGTCGAGGTTCTCGGCCTCGAGTTTCCGTGCGGTCGAGGTGATCGCGTGCAGCGGCCGCAGCACGCGGCTCGCCATCATCCAGCCGAACAGCACCGCGAGCGCGCCCGCGATCGCCAGTGCCACCAGGGATTGCCAAAGCAGCGTCGAAAGAACGTCCGAGCGGTACTCGGTGATCGAGGTCGCGACCAGCTGGGAGGCTTGGGCGCGCTCGGCGGGCATGATGGTCGTCGCTTCCAGCGGATACGCCGGGGCGCGTTGGAGGGAGACGTCCGCGGCGGTGTCGGCGAACGCCGCCGTGTCCGGCAGGGACGAACTGACCAGCAGGTAGTTGACGATCAGCAGGGCGAGCCCGACGACCAGGAACGCCCCGCCGTAGAGCGCGGTCAGCTTGGTGCGCAGGGAAAGCCGGAGCGGTTTCATGACCCGAACCGGTAACCGGCGCCGGGCACGGTCTCGATCACCGGCGGTTCGCCGAGTTTGCGCCGCAACGTCATCATCGCCACCCGGACGGCGTTCGTGAACGGGTCGGCGTGCTCGTCCCACGCCTTCTCCAGCAGTTCCTCCGCGCTGACCACGGCCCCTTCGGCGCGCATGAGCACCTCCAGTACCGCGAATTCCTTGGGGGACAAGGGAAGGAACCGGCCGTCGCGAGACGCCTGGTGCCGGGGCAGGTCGAGGACGACGCCGCCGCGTTCCAGCACCGGCGGCAGCGCCGGCCGCGCGCGCCGCGACAACGCCTGCACTCGCGCGACGAGCTCGGCGAACGCGAACGGTTTCGTCAGGTAGTCGTCGGCGCCCAGCCCCAGCCCGGCGACCCGGTCGTTGACGTCGGCGGCGGCCGTCAGCATCAGGACCCGCGCCTCGCCGCCCGTCTTGAGGACCGCGGCGCAGACCTCGTCGCCGTGCACGACGGGAAGGTCCCTGTCGAGCACGACGACGTCGTAGCCGTGCACCCCCACCCGGTCCAGGGCCTGTTCGCCGTCGTAGCAGACGTCGACGGCCATGGAGAACCGTCGCAGGCCCTCGGCGATCGTGTCCGCCAGGAGCCGCTCGTCTTCCACCACCAGCACTCTCACCAGGTCAGTCTGCCCCGGGAGGGGGTAAGCGCGGGATAAGCGTGGATCAGCCGACCGGGTGCAACTGCCGCGCCGGGATCACCTGCTGGGGAGTGTTCGGGCTGGACCACAGCAGCTTCATCGACGCCTCCCCGCCTCGTTCGGTGTGGTCGAGCCGGATCGCGTACGACTTCCCGGCGACCAGGTCCAGGGTCGCTTTGTCGACACTCGGGCCGTGTGGGGTGGTGTTGTCGATCAGGAGTTTCCCGTCGACCCACAGTCGCACGGTGTCGTCCGAAACCGTGGTGAACGTGTACTTCCCGGTGTCCCGCGCGGTGACCTGGCCGCTCCATCGCGACGAGAAGGCCTCCGCCGGGATCTTCGCGTCGGGCGAGCCGGTGAACTTCCAGTTGTGGTTGACGCCCGGCTCGACGCGGTGCACCGTCGGCGTCCCGGTGAAGTCCGCGTTCGGCCAGTACTCGGCGGTCAGGCCGGTCCCGCGTCCGGCGGGTGCCTGCGGCAGCGAGTCGACATCCAGCTCGATGACGGTCGCGACGTCGTTCGTCTTGCCGCCCGACGGCGTGAGTTTCACGCTTCCGGACGACTGCTCCACGCGGACGCGCTGCCCGCTGCCGAGCACCCGCGCGTCGCGAACCCGGAAGGGCGCCAACGCGTCGAGCGTCAGCGAACCGCCTGAAGCGGGCCAGTCGAACACGGACGCGTAAAGCTTGTTGCCGCGCCTGCTGACCACGCCCCATTGAGGTTCCGCGACGAGACCCGGCGCGCCCGCACCGTAAACGGCCGAGGACTGCTTGTTCGTCCGCAGCCATTGACCCATCTGCTTGAGCCGGTCGACGGATTCCTGCGGGACGCGGCCGGTGCGATCGGGCCCGACGTTGAGCAGGAAGTTGCCGCTGCGGCCGGCGATCGACAGCAGTTTCCTGGTCAGATCCGCCGAGGATTTCCAGTTGTGGTCCCAATCGGTGTATCCCCAGCTGCCGTTGAGGGTCATGCACGACTCCCAGAGCTGGCCGTCGACGGGCTTGTCCGGGATCTCCTGTTCGGGTGTACCGGTGTCGCCGTCGACCACTCGCCGTTTGCCGACGCGGTTGTTGACCACAATGGACGGATCGAGGCTCCGGACGTAGGCCTCGAGTTCCTCACCGTCCTTTTCGGACCATGGGTTGTTCGGGCGTTCGGTGCTCCATTCGCCGTCGAACCACAGCACCGCCGGGTGGTAGTTGTCGACGAGTTCCTTGAGCTGGGCGTACATCCGCTCCTTGTACTTCGGGAACGTCGCGGGATCGGGGAAGTCCGGGTCGTGCCAATCCCAGATCGAGTAGTAGAAGCCGAGTTTGACGTCGCGGGCGGCTGTCGCGCGCTTCAGTTCGGCGAGGATGTCCCGCTTCTTGTCGAACGACGAATGATCGCGAAGGTTGAACTTGTTGACCTTCGTCGGCCACATCGCGTAGCCCTCGTGATGCTTCGACGTGATCACCACGTACTTCTGCCCGGCGTCCTTCGCCGTTTGCGCGATGGCGTTCGCGTCGAAACCGGACGGGTTGAACTTCGCGGCCATCTGTTCGTATTCGGCGCGCGGGATCTGGCAGTTCCGCTGGATCCATTCCGCGTCCTGGCAAACACTGCCGTCGGGGCGCTGGTACTTCCCCTGCAACTGGGAGTACGCGCCGAAGTGGATGAACTGGCCGAACCGGTCGTCGCGCCACCAGCGTGTCCGGTCGGCGGTGAAGGGGTCGTCGTAGGCGTGGTCGGACGGGAGTGGTGCGGCCTGCGCGACGGCGGGTGAGACGCCGAGCGCGGTGGTCGCGATGACGAGGGCCGCCAGGACCCTGAGTGGCTTGCGGCGATTCATGCACTCCTCCTCGCTGAGGTGTGGACGTCGGGGACTCTAAGAAGCCAGAGATCCGATGTTAACCCCCGAAGGGCTCGCCAACGCGCTAGTTCACCCGTAAAGACGGTAGATACATCCGATCTCTGTGTCGCTGAGTGGGACCGTAAGCACCGCATAAGCGACTTCGCTTACCGCGCCGGAATCACCGTTTCCGTAGAAATCGGTTCGCCAAGACGACCGAAGGAGCAGCGATGCGGAAACGACCGATGGCGGTACTGATCGCCGGAGCGGTCCTCACGCTGGTGGCCGGCTGCGGTGGTGGCGGGGACGGCGGCGACAAGGTCGCCTCGATCTCGTCGCCGCCCGCCGCCGGTGCCGACGACGGGAAACAGGCCGACAACGCGTCCGATGAGGACAAGAGGCGCGACTTCGCGAAGTGCATGCGGGAGCACGGGGTCAACATGCCGGATCCGAAGGCCGACGCCAACGGCCAAGACACGATCACCCTCGACGCGGGCGAAGGCGGGTTCGACGAGAAGAAGATGAAGGCCGCGGACGAGGCGTGCCGCAAGTTCCTGCCGAACGGTGGCGAGATCAAGCCGCCCACGCCGGAAGAGCTCGACAAGATGCGCAAGGAAGCGAAGTGCATGCGCGACCACGGCATCGACTTCCCGGACCCGGACCCCGACCCCGGCAAGGGAGGCGCCGCCATCGCGCTGGGTGACGCGGGTGGCGATCCCAAGAAGTTCGAAGACGCGGCGAAGGCCTGCGGCCTCGGCATGAGCATGAGGGCGGCCCCGGCGAAATGAGTGAACACGAAGGACCCGGCGGCGCTCGGCGTTCGCGCCGGGCGCGCTGGTTCATCATCGCGGCGGTCCTGGTCGTCGTGGTCGGGACGATGTCGGTGGTCGTGCTGACCAGGGTCACTTCGGAAGCCCAGCAGGTCGGGCAGGCGCCGCCTCCGGTGGAGACCGCGAAGGTCGAGAAGACCGATCTGCAGGAGGAAGAAGAGGCGAACGGAACGCTGGGCTACGGCGCGGAAAACGCCCTCGCCGGCCGGAAACAGGGGACCATCACGTCCCTTCCGGACGCGGGTTCGGTGCTCACCCGCGGCAAGACCGTGTACGGCGTCGACGCCAAACCGGTGCCGTTGTTCTACGGCACGCTGCCGTTCTTCCGTGACCTCGCGGACGGGGCCACGGACGGCCCGGACGTCAAACAGCTGGAAGAGAACCTGAAGGCGCTCGGTTTCGGCGGTTTCGGCACGCCCGACAAGAAGTTCACCTCGGCCACCGCGGCCGCGATCAAGAAATGGCAGAAGTCGCTGGGAGTGGAGCAGACCGGAACCTTCGGCCAGGGCGACGCCGTCCTCGCGCCCGGCGAGATCCGGGTTTCGCAGGTCGCCGCGCAGCTCGGCGGACCCGGTGGGGGTGACCTGCTGAAGTACACCGGCACCGAGCGTCAGGTCGAGGTCAAGCTCGACGCCGCCAAGCAGGCCATCGCCAAGACGGGGGACAAGGTCGGCATCGACATCACCGGCGGCAAGACCGCGACCGGCGTGATCACCGACGTCGGCAAGGTCGCGGAGACCGGCAAGGACGCCGCCGGGCAGGACGACGGCAAGCCGAAGATCAAGGTGAAGATCAAGCTGGACGATCCGGCCGCGGCGGGGTCGCTCGATTCGACGCCGGTTTCCGTGCGGTTCACCAAGGAAGTCCACAGTGGAGTGCTGGCGGTCCCGGTCGGGGCGCTGCTCGCGCTCGCCGAGGGCGGGTACGCCGTCGAGGTCGACGAAGGCGGCAAGCGGCGGCTCATCGCGGTGAAGACCGGCCTGTTCTCCGGAGGCCGCGTCGAAGTCACCGGAACCGGCCTCGTCGCCGGGATGCGGGTGGTGACGACGTCATGACCCCGGTGCTGGCCGTGCGCAACGCCTCGCGCACCTATCCCGGCGGCGTGCGCGCCCTGCACGAAGTCACACTGTCCATTGAGGACAGGGAGATGGTCGCCATTCTCGGGCCGTCCGGTTCGGGGAAGTCGACCCTGCTGCAGCTGATGGGCACGCTCGACCGGCCGACCAACGGCGTCATCGAACTGCGCGGGCACGACGTCGCGAAGTTGCCGGACCGCAAGCTTTCCGCGTTGCGGTCGCGGTGGATCGGCTTCGTGTTCCAGCAGTTCTTCCTCAGCGAGGGGGTGAGCGCGGTCGACAACGTCGCGACGGGGCTGCTGTACGCGGGGGTGCCGCGGCGGAAACGGCACGAGCGGGCGCTGGCGGCGCTCGACAGGGTCGGCCTCGCGCATCGGGCCACTCATTTCCCGAACGAGCTCTCCGGCGGCGAACGGCAGCGGGTGGCGATCGCGCGGGCGGTCGTCAACTCGCCGTCGATCCTGCTGGCCGACGAGCCGACCGGGAACCTCGACACGGGCAACGGCGCGGCGATCCTCAACCTGCTCGCCACGTTGAGTTCGCAGGGGACGACGGTCGTGATCATCACGCACGACCGGGAGATCGCGGCGGGGATCCCGCGGCGGATTGAGCTGCGCGACGGCCGGATCCGGCTCGACACCGGGACGGGGGTGCTGGTGTGAGCGCACCAGTCCTCGACAAGGTGCCGACGCCGAATCCGGCCCGGCTCGGCCCGCGTGACGTGCTGACCCTCGGCGCGCACGGCATGCGGACGCGGCCGATGCGCGCGGTGCTGTCCGCGCTCGGCATCGGGATCGGGATCGCCGCGATGGTGGCGGTGCTCGCGATCCCGGCGTCGGGCGCGAAGGCGTTGCAAGATCAGCTGGCCGCGCTCGGTACCAACCTGCTCTCGGCGGGGCCGGGCAAGACGATGTTCGGCGGAGACGCGACCTTGCCGGACAGCGCGGTGCCGATGGCGAAGCGGATCGCCCCGGTGACGGCGGCTTCCGCGACCGGGAGCACCGACGGGACCGTGCGGCGCACGGACAAGGTCGCCAAGGACGAGACGTCCGGACTGTCGGTGCTCGCGGCGACCCCGGAGCTGCTCGACGTCGTCGGCGGTTCGATCCGGGATGGACAGTTCCTCCGGGACGCCACTCGCGACTATCCGGTCGTCGTGCTCGGTTCGGTCGCGGCCGCGCGGCTCGGGATCGACCACATCGACCAGGCCAAACCGCCGCAGGTGTTCATCAACGGGCAGTGGTTCACCGTGGGCGGGATCCTCGGCCCGATGCCGCTCGCGCCGGAGATCGAGCGGTCGGTGCTGGTCGGCTGGGACGTGGCGAAGCGGCTCCTCGGCTTCAAGGGGCATCCGAGCACGGTGTACGTCCGGGCGAAGGACTCGCAGGTCGAGAACGTCCGCTCGGTGCTCGCGCAGACGATGAACCCGGAAGCACCGAACGAGGTCGAGGTGCGACGTCCGTCGGAGGCGTTGGAGGCGCAGAAGCTGACGGAGAACACCTACAGCGCCCTGTTCCTCGGGCTCGGCGGGGTGGCGTTGCTGGTCGGCGGTGTCGGGGTGGCCAACACGATGGTGATCTCGGTGCTGGAGCGGCGCCGGGAGATCGGCCTCCGCCGCGCGCTCGGCGCGACGAAACGGCAGGTGAGAGGCCAGTTCTTGGCCGAGTCGGTGCTGTTGTCCGGGCTCGGCGGAATCGCCGGGGTGCTGGTCGGCGTGCTCGTGACGTCCGGGTACGCGCTGAGCCAGGGCTGGCCGGCGGTGCTGCCCGTCGGCGCCCTGCTCGGCGGGGTCGGGGTCTCGGCACTGGTCGGTGCCGTCGCCGGTGCCTATCCGGCGATGCGCGCGGCCCGGCTCCCGCCGACCCAGGCCCTCGCCTGACCTGCGTTTCGTCCTCTGGTTGCGGTAGTCGGCACTCCCGACTACCGCAACCAGAGGACTACTTGCGTGGTGGCGGTGGGTAACCTCGCCGGGTGCTGGTGGGATTGTCGGGGCGGAAACTCGCGGGGGCGCTGATCGCGCTCGAAGTCGTCGTGGTCGCCGTACTGTTCACGCTCAAGGTGTTCGACGGCCAGGACCTCGAGGTCTACATCGGCGGCGCGCGGCTCCTCCTCGACGCGGGCGACCCGTACGGCACGTGGGTGCAGACGCACGGGGGCTGGCTGCCCTTCACCTACACACCGTTCGCCGCGGCGGTGTTCCTGCCCGGCACCCTGATGTCCGCCGCGCTCGCCACGAGACTGGTCGGGCTCGCGTCGATCATCGCGGGCGGGATCGTCGTCTACCTCTTCGTCGCGACGCTCAACGGCTCGCTCACCGACCGATCCGCGGTGCGGGGTCGCGCCATCGCCGTACTGGCGGCGATCGGGGCGCAGGCGGCGAGCGGCGTCATGGAGCCTGTCCGTTCGACGCTGGGCTTCGGCCAGATCAACACCCTGCTGATGCTGATGGTCGTCCTCGACGCCCTGCTCCCGGGACGCGCCCGCACGAAGGGGCTGCTGATCGGCGTCGCCGCGGCGATCAAGCTGACCCCGGCCTTCTTCATCCTGTTCTTCTTGTTCCGCAAGGACTTCCGCTCGTCCGCGCGAGTCGTGGCCGGGTTCCTCGGTGCCGGTCTGCTGATGTTCATGGTCGCGCCCGGCGCGTCGGCGAAATTCTGGACGAACATCCTCTTCGACACCAGCCGCATCGGCGACAGCGGCTACGTCGGAAACCAGTCGTTGCGCGGGATGCTCGCGCGGTTCGGGCTCGGATCGGCGGAGTCCGTCGTCTGGGTGGCGGCCGCGATCGTGGTGGTCGCGCTGACCGGGTTCGTGATCGTGCGCCTCGCGGAACCGGTGTTCGCGCTGGCCGCCTGCGCGATCGGCGGGCTGCTGGTCTCGCCGGTGTCCTGGACGCACCACTGGATCTGGTGTGTCCCGATCCTCGCGCTGCTCGTCTGGATGCGCTCGGCCGTTTCGTACGCGCTCGCGGCGGTGACGGTGGCGCTGTTCGTCGTCGCGCCGATGTGGCTGGCGCCGCGGCCCGCCGGGAGCTTCGGCTGGTGGCTGGCGACGGAATCCTTTGTGCTGTACGGCCTCTTGATGTTGATCTATTTCGCCGTGTCGCCGCGTGAAGGCCCCCTTCCCTCGGCTCAGCCGAGGGAAGGGGGCCTTCACGCGCGAAAGCGGTCCTAGCCCAGGCGCTCGACGACGTACTCGATGCTCTGGGTCAGCTTCGTGATGTCGTCCGGGTCGATGGCCGGGAACAGGCCGACGCGCAGCTGGTTGCGGCCCAGCTTCCGGTACGGCTCGGTGTCGACGATCCCGTTGGCACGCAGCACCTTCGCCACCGCGGCGGCGTCCACCTCATCGGCGAAGTCGATGGTGCCGACGACCTGCGAGCGCAGCGACGGGTCGCTGACGAACGGCGTCGTGTACGAGGTCTTCTCGGCCCATTCATACAGCCGGGTCGACGAGTCGAGGGTGCGCGCGGTGGTCCACTCGAGACCGCCGTTCGAGTTCATCCACTCGATCTGGTCGGCCAGCAGGAACAGCGTCGACACCGCCGGGGTGTTGTACGTCTGGTCCTTGCGGGAGTTGTCGAGCGCCGTGGTCAGCGACAGGAACTCGGGGATCCAGCGGTCGCTCGCGCCGATCTCGCCGATGCGCTCGACCGCGGCGGGCGAGGCCAGCGCGATCCAGAGACCACCGTCGGCGGCGAAGGACTTCTGGGGCGCGAAGTAGTAGACGTCGAAGTCCTCGGCCTTGACCGGCAGGCCGCCCGCGCCGGAGGTGGCGTCGATGGCGACGAGCGCGCCTTCACTGCCTTCGGGGCGGCGAACCGGCACGGCGACACCGGTCGAGGTCTCGTTGTGCGCCCAGCCGACCAGGTCGGCGCCGGCCTGGTAGGCGATCTCGGGCGCGGTGCCCGGGTCGGACTTGACGACGATCGGGTCGGCGAGGAACGGGGCGCCCTTGGTCACCGTGGCGAACTTCGACGAGAACTCGCCGTAGGTGAAGTGCTGCGAACGTTCCCGCACGAGGCCGAACGCGGCGGCGTCCCAGAATGCGGTCGTCCCGCCGTTGCCGAGGACCACTTCGTAGCCTTCGGGCAGGGAGAACAATTCGGACAGACCCGCACGCACGCGGCCGACGAGGGACTTCACCGGCTTCTGGCGGTGCGAGGTGCCGAGGTAGGTGGCACCGGATTTCGCCAGGTTGGCGAGCTGCTCGTCACGGACCTTGGACGGTCCGCAGCCGAAGCGGCCATCGGCAGGCTTCAGGTCCGCGGGGAGGGGCAACTCAGGTGCGTCGGTCATGTGCCCAGTCTCTCAGGTCGGGATGGGCCTGCTGACAGTTGGTGCCGCGTGTCCGGCATGTGAGATCGGTGGACTGGCTCCCATCGAGGCCGACCGCCGGGTAGCTTCTCGCCTCATGGCGACAGTGCACGAGCGATTCCCCGTGCCCCCCGAGGCGTTGTGGCAGGCCCTCCCGAACGGGGTCACCGCGGTCAAGGGACAGAACCCGTTCTACGACGCGGCCGCCGGCTACGTCACCTTCTCGACCAAACTCGGCTTCTTCAGCTATGGGCAGACCGTCACGGTGAAGGTCGAGCGGACGCCGGAGGGCTCGGGCCTGGCGATCCAGACGAGCCTGCAGTTCGGCTTCGCCGACTGGGGCGAGGGCAAGCGCATCGCCCGCAAGTTCATCGCGGCCGTCGGCGACGACGTCGGGCACACCCCGGCCGCCTGATGCCCGATCCGTGGGGCCCGCGGTGGGGCTTCCTGTTCCTGTACTTCCTCGTGTTCGCCGTTCACTGGGTCTTCGGCGACTGGGGCGACACGGAAACCATCGGCGCGACCGTGGGTTTCGTGGCGACGCTGGTCCTCGTTTTCGTCCCCGGCCTGCCGCGCTGGGTGCACGGCGACCTCCCGGGGGAGATCGCCGTGCCGAGGGTCCGGCAATGGTGGACGGCGCTGCGGTTCACGATCCGGCGTCGCCGAGGCGTTCTCGACGTCGTTTTCGGGCCATGGGCGCGGGTCACCGCCGCGTTGGCCCCGGACGCGGACACCGCGCGGGGGTGGGCCGTCCACAACGGCGACCCGGCGAAGTTCGTCATCGAGGACTGCCCTGACGAACTCGCCGAGTCGCTGCGCGAACAGCGCCGGATGTGGGTCGTCGGCTACGTCGACGACGGCGATTACAGCGATGTCCTGGTGTGCGCCATCGGCGGCCGCGAGTTCACGACCGCCTCCTTCCGGCTGCGCTAGCGCCAGCCGCCGGGGTCTACGCCGCCCGGGATGGGCGCGGCGGGGTCGAACGGGGTCCGCGAGAAGATGAACGTCGCGAGGTCGAGGTGGTTCGGCTTCCCGGCCGAGTCCCTCCCGACCCGCAGCGTTTCGCCCGCGTAGTACGCGTCGAGGCCGATCCAGGTGTCGTCACCGAGCGGCGCGAACCGCGACGCGCGGCCGGGGCCGTCGGTCGGCGCGAGGGAGAACAGGCCGTCCGGGAGCAGCCGCAGGTGGTACGGCGTCGGGCCCCAGTGCCACAACCCGGTCAGCTCCAGCAGCTTCGGGTCCACAGTGGACGGCTGCCATTCCGTGGGCAGTGACGGCTCGTGGGTCTCGGTCAGCGTGATCAGGTCGAGGCACAGCTGCGTGATGCCGACGCCCGCCGTCGAGTTCGTCAGCACCAGCGCGCCGATGCCGGCGTTCGCGTCGATCAGAGAGCAGGCGAGGAAGCCCGGCATCGACCCGGTGTGCCCGGCCAGCCGCCTGCCCTGCGTGCGGACCAGCATGATCCCGAGGCCGAAGCCGGTGGTCCAGGTGTCGCCGTCGTCCACGGTGACCATTTCGCGCATCTCGGCGACGGTCTTCTCGCTCAGCACACCGCCGGTGTTGCCGCCGAGGAACGCCGTCCAGCGGGCGAGGTCGGTGACCGTCGACCACAGCTGCCCGGCGGGCGCCATCGCACCCGCGTCCGGCGACGGCTCCGGCATGAGGACGTCGGCGAAGGGGTGCACGGCGAAGCCGCTCGCGTGCGCGCCTTCCGGATGCGGCGAGGTCCGGGTCATGCCGAGCGGGCCGAGGATCTCGGCGCGGACGACGTCGAGCCACGACTGCCCGCGGTGCCGGGAGACCAGCTCGCCGAGCACGCCGTAGCCGACGTTGCTGTAGTGGAACCGGCTGCCCGGCCGCAGCCGCGTCGCGCCGTCCTTGAGGCTTTCGACGAGCGCGGCCCAGTCCGCGCCCACCGTGCGCTCCCACCAGGAACCGGGCGATTCCGCGGTCAGTCCGGAGGTGTGCGAGAGCAGCTGCGCGATGGTGGCCGAGCCGAACGCGGTGCCCGGCAGGTGCTTTTCGAGCGGGTCGTTGAGATCCAGCTTGCCTTCGTCGCGCAGGCGCATGACGGCCGTCGCGACGAGTGTCTTGGTGATCGAGCCGAGCCGGTACTGCGTGTCATCGTCCGGTGTCTCGCCATTGACGCGGCCACGCGCCCCTGACCAGGCGATTTCACCATCGCGGACGACAGCGGCGACGAGGGACGGGGCGCGGCACGAGGATTGCTCGTGCGCGAGGCGGCGAAGCAGCGCCAATTCGGTCGTGGCAAGCATGAGATGCATTGTGCCTACCCGAGCAGGCCCAGTCGCATAGCGGTGGTCACGGCGGCCGTCCGGTCCGAAACGTCCAGTTTGCCGAACACGCGCAGCAGGTGGGTCTTGACGGTCGCCTCGCTGATGTGGAGTGCCCGGCCGATGTCGGCGTTCGTGTTTCCCTGCGCCACCAGCCGCAGTACCTCGATCTCCCTCGCCGAGAGCGGCGACGCCGTCGGGTTGCGCACCCGGTTCACCAGCTTCCCGGCGACCGACGGCGCCAAGACCGTCTCGCCGCGTGACGCCGCCCGGATCGCTCCGGCCAGCTCCGTGCGCGAAGCGTCCTTCAGCAAGTAGCCGGAGGCCCCCGCCTCGACCGCGCGCAGGATGTCCGCGTCCGTCTCGTAGGTGGTGAGGACGACGACTCGCTGCCCCGGCCGGTCGGCGAGGATCTTCCGGGTCGCGCCGACGCCGTCGAGACCGGGCATCCGCAGGTCCATCAGGATCACGTCCGGCTGCTTGACCCGGCTCAGCGCGACGGCCTCGTCGCCGGAACCCGCCTCCCCGATGACGCTCAGATCCGGCTCGGCCTCCAGCATGCCGCGCAGGCCTTCCCGCACCACGGGGTGATCGTCGACCAGCATGATCGTGATCACGCGGGCACCTCCAGTTCCAGCGTCGTCCCCGCACCGGGTTCGCTCTTCAGCGCCACGATGCCACCGACCTGATCCGCCCGCGTCCGCATCCCCGCCAAGCCGAAGCCGCCGGTGGGCTCCGCGGGGTCGAACCCCGAGCCGTCGTCGGTCACGCCGAGCCGGACCTTTCCCTCCACAACGGACAGCCGGAGCGAAACCCTGGTGGCGCGAGAATGTTTGCGGATGTTGCTCAACGCCTCCTGAGCCCCGCGCAGCAGGACGACCTCGGTGGCCATCGGCAGCGCGGGCAGCGGGCCGTCGATCTCGATCGCCGCCTCGATGCCCGCTTCCTCGGTCAGCCGTTCGACCTGCCGCCGCAGGGCCTCCTCCAGGGAGTCGGAGGCGAGCGCCGACGGCCCCTGCGCCGCGACCATCGCCCGCGCCTCGGTCAGGTTCTCCCGCGCCGTCCGCGCCGCCAGTTCCAGGTGGCGCCGGGCCGCCTTCGGATCGGTGTCCATTTCGGACTCGATGGCCTGGGTGAGCGTGACGATGCTGGTGAAGCCCTGAGCGAGCGTGTCGTGGATCTCGCGGGCCATCCGCTCGCGTTCGGCGGCCGTGCCCGCCTCGCGGGAGAGCCGGGCGACCTCCGCCTGACTGGCTTCGAGCTGTTCGATCAGCGCGGCTCGGGCCTTGCTCTGTTCGATGATCTGTGTGGTGTAGCGGCCGGCCAGGAGGCTGAAGATGACCAGGATCGCCGTCATCGGCAGCAAGACCGGCTGTTCGTCGATCCCGCCCCGGACGAGCAAGGACAACGGGGTCAGCAGCACCGCCGCCGTGGTGAGGATCGACGCGGTCTTCGTCGGCAACGTCATGTAGAGCAACGGGCAGACCAGGAACAGGATGAAACTCGAATTGCCCGCGGCGAAGACGGCGCCCACCAGCAGGACCATCATGGTCGTGACGAACAACCACGGCGTGTACTCGTAGTCCGGCCCGGTGACGAGGCGGCGTCCGCGGACGAGGTAGACCACGCCGATGCCACCGAGGCACAGTACGGCGATGACCTTGTTGACGGTTTCGCCGTCTTCGAAGAGCACCAGGCCCGTCGTCGCGACATAGGTGATCGAGAAGAGGACTTCCCAGAGCCAGAAGGACCGCTCCCAGGCGTTCACTTGCCTTCGTTCGACCAGCGGAACGTCAGCTTCGCCAGCAGCAGCCCCGCGACGCACCACGCCGTCAGCACCAGTGCCACCATCGGAAGTTCCCATGTCCCCGCCATTTCCTGTGTCGCGGCTTCGGCCGGCAGGAACACCGAGCGGAAGCCCTGGCAGATCCACTTCACCGGGAAGAACGAAGCGATGTCGACCATAACCTTCGGCAGGTTGGTGATCGGCGTGACGAACACCCCGGAGATGAACTGCAGCGCGATGTAGATCAGGTTGGTCACCGCGACCGCGCCACTGACCGTCTTCGTCACCGAACTGAGCGCGATCCCGAGGAGCGTGCAGCTGGTGATGCCGAGCAGGAAGACCCACAGCGCGGTCAGCAGCTTCATCGGGTCGGTGGGCAGTTCCAGGTCGAACAGCAGGCTGCCGACGATCGACATCAGCACCACCTGGGCGATGCTCGTGAAGCCCACCAAGATGATCTTGCCGATGAAGTAGGACGCGGCGGGCATCGGCGTTCCGCGCAGCCGTTTCAGCGCGCCCAGCTCGCGATCGGACGCGAGGTTGATCCCGATGCTGTTGAACGACGTCGAGACGATGCCGGAGCCGATCATGCCCGCCGCCAGCACCTGGCCGGTGGTGATCGCCATGCCGGGCATCGAGGAGTTCAGCATCGAGCCGAGCAGGATCATGAGCAGGGACGGGAAGGCGAAGGTGAAGATCACCTGTTCCCGGATGCGGAAGAACTGACGGAGTTCGGCGGTGCCCCGGAGGAGGCCGAGGGACAGGGTGCCGGGGAGTTTGCCCTGGTGGGTCAGCGTGCTCATCGGGCTTCTCCGATCAGGTCGAGGTAGGTCTCTTCGAGGGTGGGCCGGTGCACGGTCAGCTCCGACGGCTCGCGGCCGTCGGCGGAAAGCTCGCGGACGAGCTTGGCCGGATAGTGCGTGCGCTCCTGGTGGCTGCCGTTCTCGTCGGCCCAGCGGACGGTGGCCTCCGCGGTCGCGCGGCCGCCCAGCGTCTGCGGCGTCCCCTCGGCGACGATCGCGCCGCGCGTGATGACGGCGACGCGATCGGCCAGCGCCTCGGCCTCGTCGAGATAGTGGGTGGTGAGCAGGATCGTGGTGCCCTCGTGGGCGAGACTCCTGATCAGGTCCCAGAACTGACGCCGGGCCGCCGGATCGAACCCGGTCGTGGGCTCGTCCAGGAACACCAGTTCCGGCCGCCCGATGATCCCGAGCGCGACGTCCACGCGACGACGCTGTCCGCCGGAAAGGCTCTTGACGCGGGCGCCCGCCTTCTCGGTCAGGCCGACCTTGTCGAGCACTTCGTCGGCGTCACGGGGATTCGGGTAGTAGCGGGCGTAGTGCCGGACGGTCTCGGTGACGGTGAGCTCGGCGGCGTCGTTGGCCGTCTGCAGCACGATCCCCAGCCGCGCCCGCCATGCCCGGCCGGCGGTGCCGGGATCCTCGCCGAGGACGTCGACCTCGCCGTCCGTCCGCTTGCGGTGCCCCTCCAGGATCTCGACCGTCGTCGTCTTGCCCGCGCCGTTGGGGCCCAGCAGGGCGAAGACCTCACCCTGTTCGATGTCGAGGTCGATACCCCCGACGGCCGTGTGGCCCGGGTACTCCTTGCGCAGGCCGCGCACTTTCACTGCCGTTTTCATACGTTGATCGTGCTGCGCGGACCCCTGCTCCAGGGACGTCCGCAGGACTGAACCCGGCTGTCAACCGTTCGGTGGACACCGGTGTCACCGCCAGGCTCGTTCCTCGGGGCACCATCGCCCTGTCGGAGGCTCGGTCTGGAGTAGCGGGGTGATGAAGGCGTCTGCGAGAACGTGTACGCCGTTGAGCGTCCGAAGCTCATCGGGGAGTTCACGGACACCTTGAGCGGCCTTGCGGTATCCACCGGTCCAGGAATGAGAATCCGGCGCCTCGAACCTGCCGGGCAGTTCCAGCACCATCCCGCGTTTCCGGCGGCGGGCGATCTCGTCGTGCAGGATCTCGTGCGTCTTCTCGCCCGACATCGGCGTCTTCAAAGCGAAGAGTGCGAGATCCACGAGATCCTTGTAGCGCGTGGACGGATTTCGCCGGGCTGTGTGGCGTTCGTACATCGCGCAGATCTTTTCCGCGACATGGTCTTCGATCGGAAAATCCGCACGTCCGGCCAAGGGGCGCACTCACTCGCGAACGGTGGTTTCAGTCTTTCGGTGGTGATGGTTCCGCGTGGCGCGAGCCCGGAGGTGACGACGTCGACGGGGATCCGGTACTTGAGGCTCGCGTTCTCGAACATCGCCATGAACACCACTTTGCGGGTCGGGCGTTCGATATGGTTCTGTTCGGAGGTACTGAGGTGGGAGAACCAGATGGCGTCGTCGAGGCGGAGCGCGGCGGCCGTCTTGAGCGCTTCGACCGCGGCGGCGGTGGTGTCCTCTGTGGACAAGAGATCGACGTCGGTGGAGTAGCGCGCGGCAGGCCAGCGAGCAAGCAGCGCTTGCCCGCCTTTGAGCACCCAGTTCGAGGCGTCGTCTCCGTGGAACACCCGCGCGATCAGCCGCCGGTGAAAATGCAGCTGGAGCAGTTCGCCGGTCGGAACACCGGTCTTCGAGGCGCTGTTCTTCGCCCGGCTCTTCTGGGAGTCGAGATAACCGCGCGGTGTACTCGGACGCTGCGATGGCATGCCCGCCATCGTCGCGTGTCGTGGCGAACTCGTTGGAATAGGTTTTCCGGGCTAGATTTCCTGCTCCGCAAGCTCTAGTGCGCGTCCGGTGACCGCGGCGGAGCGAGGAGGAACGGGGCGGTGGGCGAGTCTCGTGACCGTGGTGCCGACCTTCGCCAGTAGCAGTTCGAGCAACGCTTCGCCGTCGCCGGGGCGGCGGAGGCCGTAACGCAAGGCATAGGGACCGATGTGCTCCGCCAGCACGTCCAAACCGACCAAGTTCGCTTCCACGGCCTCATGGATGATCGTGGCGACATGACTGCCGTCGATGTGCTGGTCCAGCAGGTCGCGGATAGTGCGCAGCGCGGTGGTTACGGGGAGCCCGTCGATCGACGTGACATCGTCGGCGGTCAGTGCGGCGGTCCTGAACCGTACTTCCGGGTCTCGGCTGGTGCGGCGGCGTGGTGTCGTCAGGACTATCCGGTCGTTGACGAGTTCGCCGAGCCGGTGCAAACGGGCGGCGGACTCGTGAGAGACGACCCCTCCGTCAGGATCGAGAGGCGTTCGCTTCCAAGCGGGCTTGGCGACGTCGAGCATCAGCCAGGCGGCTTGTTCCTCCCGGGCTTCGGTGATGACGGCGATAGTGGCCGCGTAGACGCCGTGACGGATCCGGTCGAGGTGACCGGCCTGCTCCAGGCGATGCAGCGTGACACCGTCGACCCCGACCTCCTTGGCCTGCCGGGAGGTGACCATGCCCCACTGGGCGCTGGTGAACGCACCGAGCAACTCAAGCGCGCCACTCGTCTTCATGCAGCGTAATTTACACCCCAGGGCAGCGATAGTTGCAACTGAATGTAACTATCGCTGCGTCGGGGCCAGCAAAGTACGCACTGCGGTTTCGAGGGAGGGCAGCAGTGCGGCCGGGTCGGCGGAGGTGAGCATCCGGTTCGCGAAGCCGTCCGAGAGGGCGAGCACGGCATCGGCCAGGTCGCCCGCCGCGAGGTCGTCGCGGACGTCGCCCGCGGTCTGGGCCTCCTCGAGGTAACGCGTCGTGATCTCCTGCAGTTCGTCGTAGCCGGTGCGGATGAACTCGGCCCAGGACGGCAGGACGGCGGCGCGCGCGGTGAAGGCGTTGATGACGATCACTTCCGCTCGGCGTTGTTCGTCGAGCGGCATCGCCTCGATCAGCAGTCGTATCAGCAGGTCCAGCAGGTTTCCGGACTGATCGAGGGTCTTCCAGCGCTGTTCGAGGAATTCGCTCGTCATGTCGAGGGCGAAGCGGAACAGGTCCTCCTTGGTGGAGAAGTACTTCTGCACCGCGCCCGCGGAAACCCCGGCCTCTGTGGCGACCGAGCGCACGCTGACGGCTTCGACGCCTTCGCGCGCGACGATGCGCAAGAGGGCTCCGGCGATCTCTCGGCGGCGTTCGGTCCGGTCCACGATCTTCGGCACGGCCGTATCTTCCCCTTCGTTGACTCGGTCGGCTGTCTGGGTCGTGAGTGGTAAGGGAGGTCCTGGTGGACCCCGTATTTGCCTACCCGCTGGATCCTGATGTCGTCTTGGTGAGCTTGTTCTGGATGCCGATGGGGGTGAGCGGGGAAGATTTGAGACGTTGAACGTCCCAAATCTTCCCCACTCGAACGTGTCGCCCCTGACGCTTCACATTCGCCCTGGTCAGGCGTGGGTAGCAAATACCGGCCCGCTCGAACCGTCCCTACCACTCATGAGCTCCGCGACCGACGTGACCACCTTGCCCGTCCGTAATTTTTAGAATACATTCGTATCCGAAACGGGGGTACTGGGGTGGATGTAGTCACGCAGAAAAGGCAGGCGGAAGAGAATCAGCTCGCCGCCGCGCTGACCAAGGGGCCGGCGGAAGTCCTCGACTTCCTCCTGCCGTTGTGGGTGGGGAGTCAGCTCGGCGCGTCGGCCGCCGAGGTCGGGGCGCTCACGGCGCTGGAGACGCTGGTGTCGTTCGTGGTCCGGCCGATCGCGGGCTCGCTCGCGGACAGGTTCGACCGCGGCCGCGTCGCCGCCATTGGAGCAGTCCTCTATGGACTGTCCTTTGTGGTCTACGCCGTGACGCCGGGCATCGGGGTCGCCTATCTGGCCGCGGTTCTCGGCGGCGCGGGCGGCGCGCTGTTCTGGGTCGCGTTGCGGGCCCGCGTGGGAGAAGGGCTCGCGAGGGACGACGCCGCGTTCAGCAGGTTGTTCGCGGCCGAGGGCGGCGGCACGTGGATCGCGTTCGTGGTCGCGCTGACCGCGATCGCCTGGATCGACTACCGGGGCGTGTTCTGGCTCGGCGCGGCGGCCTGCGTGGTGGCCGCGGTGGTCCTGCTGAACGCGAAATCCGCGCCGGTCCGGGCGGAAGGCTCGCCGCGGCTTCTGCAACTGGGCAAACGGATGCGCCCGATGCTGGCGCTCGTAGCGTTGACCGCGATGGCCGAGGCCGGGGTCGCTCTCTTGCTCCTGATGCATCTGCAGCGCGGGCATCAGCTGCAACTGGGGGAGATCGCGGCCGTCTTCATCCCCGGGTTCATCGTGTACAGCGTCCTGCCGGACTACCTGCACGGCTTCGTCCGCAAGATCGGCCGGACGCGGGTACTCGCGCTGGCGATGGTCGCGAGCGCGCTCTTCGCCGCAGGGCTGTCCTTCGCGCCGAGTCCGGTGGTGCTCGCGGTCATGTGGATCCTGTCCGCGGCGGCGTTCGCGGCGGCCATCCCGGTGGAGCAGGCGGTGGTCGCCGAGGCGGCTGGGCTGAGCCTCGGCAGGGCGATGGGGATCTACGAAAGCGCGACGCTACTCGGAGCGACGGTCGGGACGTTCCTGGCGGGGCAGCTCTACGGCTCGGACGCGGGCTGGCGCGTCGCCTGCTTCGGCGCGGCGGTACTCCTGCTCTTCGGAGCGTTCGTGGTTCGCGGCGCCGTCCGGCGTGTCGGAGTTGCAGAGTTTCCCGTGGAACCAGCGAAAACGGTGTCACAGAAGGAAAAAACGGCTCCCCGCATGGTCGAGGAGAGTCCGCAAGCGACCGAACCGGTGAAGGCCGATGCGAACAAGCGCGCGAATTCGTTCCGGAACTGGGCGATCCACGCCGCCGTCTACGTCCTCGCGCAGGCGGCGCTGGCGATGGCCGGATACAGCTGGCCCGTCGAAGCGTTGCTCGGCGGCCCGCACGACGCCGCCTGGTTCTGGAACGAGAGTGGTCACTGGCTGTTGAACCTCGGCCGGATCTGGACCTTCGTCTTCGTGATCGACACCGTGTGGACGGCGGGTCGCGCACTCCTGGGAAAGCGGCCTTATTGACATGTTGTCTAACATGACATTATGTCTCATACGTGGGTGACGGCCAGCGACGGTGTCCGCCTCTCGGTCCGGGTGACCGGTGTCGACGACGCGCCCACGGTGGTGCTCGTCCACGGTTATCCGGACAACGGCTCCATGTGGGACGGCGTCGCCGCCCTGCTGGAACGCCGTTTCCGGGTCGTCGTCTACGACGTCCGCGGCGCGGGCCGCTCGGACAAGCCTTCGGGACGCAAGTCCTACAAGCTGGACCAGTTGTCCGATGACCTCGCCTCGGTCGTCGACGAGGTCCAGCCCGAGGGCAAGGTCCACCTGCTCGCCCACGACTGGGGCTCCATCCAGACCTGGCATTCCGTCACCGGTGACAGGCTGCGCGGACGGCTCGCGTCGTTCACGTCGATCTCCGGGCCGAGCCTCGACCACGCCGGCGCGTGGTTCCGCGCGCAGATGCGCCCGAATCCGAGGCGGCTCAAGAACGCGCTCGCGCAGGGCACGCACTCGACGTACATTCTCGGCTTCCAGCTTCCCTTGATCCCGCAGCTGCTGTGGCGCACCGGCGCGATGGGCGCGCTCATCGGCCGCATGGACCCGGCGGCGGCCGCACCCTCCACTTCGGACGGCCTCTACGGGCTCAACCTCTACCGCGCCAACATGTTCACGCGCCTCTCCCGGCCGAAGCCGCGTAACGCCGAGATCCCGGTGCAGGTGCTCGCGCCCACCGGCGACAAGTTCGTCACCACGCCGCTGCAGACCGAGATCGAGCGCTGGGCGCCGGATCTGCGCGTCCGCCGGATCGCCGGTACGCACTGGGTGGTCCGCGAAAAGCCGCAGGTGATCGCGACGGCCACCGCCGAGCTGATCGACCACGTCGAAGGCGGCGAGGAGAGCCGCGCGCTCAAGCAAGCCCGAGAAGGCGGCTTCGCGCACAAGCTCGTCGTGGTCACCGGCGCGGGCAGCGGGATCGGCCGCGCGACGGCGCTCGCGTTCGCGGACAAGGGGGCCGACCTCGTCATCACCGACATCAACGGCTCGGCGGCCGCGGACACCGCGAAACTCCTGCGGGACAAGGGTGTCACCGTCGGCGAGTACACAGTGGACTCCTCCGACGCCGAAGCGGTCGAGAAGTTCGCCCAGCAGGTCAAGGAGGAGTTCGGCGTCCCGGACATCGTCGTGAACAACGCGGGGATCGGCCTGTCGGGCCCGTTCCTCGACACGACCGTCAAGGACTGGGAACGCCTCATCGACGTGAACCTGTGGGGCGTCATCCACGGCTGCCGCGTCTTCGCCGAGCAGATGCGGGACCGGGCCGAAGGCGGCCAGATCGTCAACGTCGCCTCGGCCGCCGCGTACCTGCCGTCGAAGATCCTTTCCGCCTACGCCACCACGAAATCCGCCGTGCTGACGCTGAGCGTGTGCCTGCGTGCCGAACTCGCCGCCGAGAACATCGGCGTCACCGCGATCTGCCCCGGCATCGTGAACACCAACATCACCAGCACCACGCGGTTCGTCGGCGTCGACGACGTCGAACAGAAGCGGCGCCAGAAGTCGAGCAGCAAGCTGTACGCGAAACGCGGCTTCGGCCCGGAGAAGGTCGCGCGCGACATCCTGCGCGCCGTCGAGAAGGACAAGGCGATCCAGCCGTCGACCCCGGAGGCCAAGGCCGCGCTCGTCCTCTCCCGGCTCACCCCCGGACTGCTGCGGGCCGCGGCGAAACTGGACATCACCCCGTGACATCCGCCAGACGGCCTCGCCGGATGTCGCCCCAGGCGCGCCGCGAGGATCTGATCCGCGCCGCGCTGGACCTGTTCGGTTCGCGCGCGCCCGAACTCGTCACGGTCGACGACATCATCGCCCGCGCCGAGGTCTCGAGGCCGTTGTTCTACCGGTACTTCTCGAGCCTGCGGGAACTACAGGTCGAGGCGCTGAAGACGGTCACCGAAGGGCTCATAGACGGCCTGGCCGGACTCGAGGAAGGCCCGCCCGAAACGCGACTGCGGGCCGCCGTCCGCGGGCTGATCGACGTCGCCGACCACTACCGCGCGGGCTACGTCGCCCTGTTGCGCAGCGGTTCGGTGATCGCGACCTCGGAGACGGACGCGGCGATCGACGAGGTCCGCAACCGTGCCGTCGAGCTCATCCTCGACGCGTTGGTGGTGCCGGAGCCCTCGCCCATGCTCCTGCTGACTTTGCGGTGCTGGACCGCTGTCGTCGAGGGCGCCCTGCTGAGCTGGCTGCAGGAGCGCTCCGTGCCGCGCGAGGTGCTCGACGGCTGGCTGGTCGATCAGCTGACGGCCATGCTCGCCACTACCGCTCAGCACGATTCTTCGGTCCCGCAGATGTCATGAAAGGGGCTTTCAGGACAAGAAACGTCCTGAAAGCCCCTTTCATGACATGCCGCGCTAGGCCTGCTTCGCGACCAGGTCCCAGCCTTCGACGTCTTCCGGCTTGCGCGGCTCCGGCCCGACGTACTTGGCCGACGGGCGCACGAGGCGGCCGGTCTTCTTCTGCTCCAGGATGTGGGCGGCCCAGCCTGCGGTGCGGGCCGAGCTGAACATCGCGGGCATCATGTGCGGCGGTACCTGGGCGAAGTCCAGGATCACGGCCGCCCAGAACTCGACGTTGGTCTCGATCGGGTGATCCGGACGCCGCTCGCGCAGCTCCTTCAGCGCCACCTGCTCCAGCTCGGCGGCCGCCTCGTAGCGTGACGCGCCGAGTTCCTGGCAGGTGCGGCGCAGCACGCGCGCCCGCGGGTCCTCCGCGCGGTAAACGCGGTGCCCGAAGCCCATCATCCGTTCCTTGCGGTCCAGGATGCCCTTGACCAGGCCGGCCGCGTCACCGGTCTTCTCGACCTCTTCGATCATCGGCAGCACCCGCGCCGGCGCGCCGCCGTGCAGCGGGCCGGACATGGCGCCGATCGCGCCCGACAGCGCCGCGGCGACGTCGGCGCCGGTCGAGGCGATGACGCGGGCGGTGAAGGTCGAGGCGTTGAGACCGTGCTCGGCGGCCGAGACCCAGTAGGCGTCGATGGCCTTGACGTGGGCCGGGTCGGGCTCGCCCCGCCAGCGGACCATGAACCGCTCGGTGATCGACTTCGCCTCGTCGACCCGGGTCTGCGGGACGGCGGGCTGCCCGATGCCGCGAGCGGACTGGGCGACGTAGGAAAGCGCCATCACCGAAGCGCGGGCCAGCTGGTCGCGGGCCTCTTCGTCGGTGATGTCGAGCAGCGGCCGGTAGCCCCAGATGGGGGCGAGCATGGCCAGCGCGGCCTGGACGTCGACCCGGACGTCACCGGTGTGCACCGGCAGCGGGAACGGTTCGGCGGGCGGTAGCCCGTGGCCGAACCGGCTGTCGACGAGAAGACCCCAGACGTCACCGAAGGTCACCTTGCCGGCGAGATCCTCGATGTCGACACCGCGATAGCGCAGGGCGCCACCGTCACGGTCGGGCTCGGCGATTTCGGTCCGGAAGGCGACAACGCCTTCGAGGCCCGGTCGGAAACCGTCGTCGACCTGGTCGGACGGCTGATTGGTGCTGATCGTGGAGGCACTCACTGTGGTGAAACCTTTCGATGCGCATTCCCCGGCTTTGTGTTTCACGCGTGGACGGGATACACGCAGCGAAGGCGCGCCTCATCGCACGGATGGACAAACCTTGCTCCACGTCGGGGCCAGGGGCAATCGAAAGATGTGGTGGTTTCGGTCACGATTACGAGAACGATTCAGTGAAAACGGCCTTCGTACGCGAAGAGTTACGGCGACGTTCACTTTGCGTGTACCGGACGCCGAGGTAAATCCTGTGTTTCGAGAACCGGCGCGGGACGGTTTCCGGTGATAGACCTTTCTCATGCACCTGAGCCCCCAGGAGCGGGACAAACTGCTCATCCACGTCGCGGCGGACGTAGCGCGCAAACGCCTGGAACGCGGGGTCATCCTGAACTACCCCGAGGCGGTGGCGCTGATCACCGACCACGTTCTCGAAGGCGCCAGGGACGGGCGGACGGTGAGCGAACTCGTCGCCGGCGGCCGGTCGGTGCTCTCCCGGGCACAAGTGCTGGACGGGGTGCCGGAAATGGTCGATTCCGTCCAGGTCGAAGCCACTTTCCCGGACGGTACGAAGCTCGTCACCGTGCACGACCCGATCGTCTAGAAGGGGGACGGGTGCGCCCAGGAGAGATCATCACCGGCGCGGAACCGGTCGAACTGAATCCCGGCAGGCCGCGGATCCGGCTGCTCGTGCGGAACCTCGGCGACCGGCCCGTCCAGGTCGGTTCGCACTACCATTTCGCGGCGGTCAATCCGGGCCTCGAATTCGATCGCGAAGCCGCGCGCGGGCATCGTCTCGACGTGCCCGCGGGAACGTCCGTGCGGTTCGAACCGGGCGTCGAACGGGAAGTCGACCTCGTTCCGCTGGTCGGGAACCGGCTCGTGCCCGGCCTGCGGAAGGAATCCTGATGCCGTCGATCGACCGCGAGCGTTACGCCGAACTCTTCGGCCCGACGACCGGGGACCGGATCCGCCTCGCGGACACGGACCTGCTGATCGAGGTCACCGAAGACCGCAGCATGGGGCCGTCCGGCAGCGGGGACGAGGTGCTGTTCGGCGGTGGCAAGGTGATCCGCGAATCCATGGGCCAGGGAATGGCGACCAGGGCCGAAGGAGCGCCCGATCTGATCATCACCGGCGCGGTGATCCTGGATCACTGGGGGATCATCAAGGCCGACGTCGGGGTCCGGGACGGCCGTATCGTCGGGATCGGCAAGGCGGGCAACCCGGACACGATGGACGGTGTGGATCCGGCGCTGGTCGTCGGGCCGTCGACGGAGGTGTTGTCCGGCAACGGGAAGATCCTCACCGCGGGCGGGATCGACTGTCACGTCCACTTCATCTGCCCCCAGCTGACCGATACCGCGCTGGCGTCCGGGCTGACGACGCTGGTCGGCGGCGGGACCGGGCCGGTCGAGGGCAGCAAGGCGACCACGGTCACGCCCGGCGCGTGGAACCTCGGCCGGATGCTGCAGGCGATGGACGGCCAGCCGGTCAACGTCCTGTTGCTGGGCAAGGGGAACACCGTCCGGCACGAGGCGCTGCGCGAACAGCTCGCCGCCGGCGCGGGCGGGTTCAAACTGCACGAGGACTGGGGGAGCACCCCGGCCGCGATCGACGCCTGCCTCACCGTGGCCGACGAATCCGGTGTCCAGGTGGCGATCCACACCGACACCCTGAACGAGGCGGGTTTCCTGGAGTCCACTGTGGACGCCATCCGGGGCCGTTCGATCAACGCGTACCACACCGAAGGCGCGGGCGGCGGGCACGCGCCGGACATCATCCAGGTCGCCGGGCTGCCCAACATCCTGCCGTCGTCGACGAACCCGACGCGCCCGCACACCGCGAACACCCTCGACGAGCACCTCGACATGCTCGTCGTCTGCCACCACCTGAACCCGTCCGTGCCCGAGGATCTGGCGTTCGCCGAAAGCCGCATCCGGCCGACGACGATCGCGGCCGAGGACGTCCTCCACGATCTCGGCGCGATCTCCATGATGAGCTCGGATTCCCAGGCGATGGGCCGGATCGGCGAGGTGATCATCCGGACCTGGCAGACCGCGCACGTGATGAAGCGGCGGCGCGGCGCACTGCCCGGTGACGGCGCCGCCGACAATCTGCGGGCTCGTCGCTATGTCGCCAAATACACGATCAACCCCGCGATCGCGCACGGGATGGAACGCGAGATCGGTTCGGTCGAGATCGGGAAACTCGCGGATCTCGTGCTGTGGGAGCCGAAGTTCTTCGGCGTCCGGCCGCATGTCGTGCTGAAAGGCGGCTTCCCGGCGTGGGCGGCGATGGGCGACGCGAACGCGTCCATCCCGACACCGCAGCCGGTGCTGGCCCGGCCGATGTTCGGCGCGGCCCCGACGGTCGCGTCCGCGAGCAGTTTCCATTTCGTGGCGCAGGAAGCGATCGACAACGAAGTGGCCGAACGGTTCGGCATCTCGCGGACACTGGTGCCGGTCTCGAACACCCGCTCCCGAGGCAAGGCCGACATGGTGCTCAACGACGCCACGCCGGACATCCGGGTGGAGCCGGACAGTTTCGCCGTGCACGTCGACGGTGAGCTGATCGAGCCGCAACCGGTGACGGAACTGCCGATGGCGCAAAGGTATTTCTTGTTTTGATGGACCTCGCCGCGCTCATTTTGGCCGACTCCCGGTTTCCCGGGGGTGGCCACGTCCATTCCGGCGGTCTCGAAGAAGCCGTCGCCCGCAAGCTGATCACTCACGAACGCGACCTGCCGGGATTCCTCTCCGGGCGGTTGCGGACTGCGGGGTCGCTGGCCGCCGTGTTCGCCGCGGCGTCTGCGCACGCGGCCGCCCGGAATGTCCAGAGTGGACATTGGCGGCGGCTCGACCTCGAACTCGACGCCCGGACACCGTCGCTCGCGCAGCGGGAGGCGTCCCGGGCGCAAGGGCGAGGAACGGCGAGGGCGGGCAAGGCGGCGTGGCCGTCGACGGTGCTTTCCCAACTGCTGAAGGAAACCCCGCGGCCGCATCATCCGGTGATCGTCGGTGCGCTGATCAGAGTGCCTTTCGACGCGGCGATGGCGGTCGCGTATCTGGCGATCAGCGGTCCGGCGAGCGCGGCCGTCCGGCTGCTCGGGCTGGATCCGTTCGCTGTCAACGCCGTCGTGGCACGGCTTTCCGCCGAGGTCCGGGAGGTTTCCCTGCGTGCGGCCGAGGTCGCGGGGGACGACCCGGCCGAGCTTCCGGCGCCGGGGTCTCCGGCGCTCGATCTGTTCGCCGAGGCACACGCCCGGCATCACAAGGAAGAGGTGCGTCTCTTTGCCAGCTGACAGTGACATTGAAAAGCGTGGCCACGGACACGGTCACGTCCACCCGGTCAACTTCGACCCGACCGCCGCCGAACCCGATCACTACGACCAGGCACCGACCGCTGGACGCGCGTACCGGATCGGCATCGGCGGGCCGGTGGGCAGCGGGAAGACCGCGCTCACCGCGGCGCTGTGCCGGGCGCTCGGCGACGAGGTGAACCTCGCCGTCGTCACCAACGACATCTACACCACCGAGGACGCCGACTTCCTGCGCAAGGCCGGAGTGCTCGACCCGGAACGGATCGAGGCCGTGCAGACCGGGGCTTGCCCGCATACCGCGATCCGCGACGACATCACCGCCAACCTCGACGCCGTCGAACTGCTGGAGGAGCGCTTCCCGGGGCTCGACCTGGTGATCATCGAAAGCGGCGGCGACAACCTCACCGCGGTGTTCAGCCGGGGGCTCGCCGACAGCCAGGTCTTCGTGGTCGACGTCGCTGGTGGCGACAAGGTGCCGCGCAAGGGCGGTCCTGGCGTGACGACCGCGGACCTGCTGGTGATCAACAAGATCGACATCGCGCATCTGGTCGGCGCGGACATGGACGTGATGACGTCGGACGCGCACCGGATGCGGGGTGAGCTGCCGGTCATCACGCAGTCTCTTGTGGACACTCCGAACGCGCCGGACGTCGCGGCCTGGGTCCGTTCATTGCTGCCGGTCCGAGCGGGGTGAAGGCGCACGCGCGGCTGACCGCCTGCTTCGAGGGCGGCCGGACCGTACTGCGTGAGCTGCGCTCGATGGCGCCGCTCACGCTCCTTCCCAAACGGGGCACCGGTGCGACGGCGATCGTGCACTTGGTCAACTCGGCGACGTCGCCGCTCGGCGGCGATGAGCTGAAGCTGACCATCCGCGTCGGCGCCGGTGCTTCGCTTCGGCTCTCCGGAGTCGCAGCGACCATCGCTCTTCCCGGTCTGCACGGCGAGGGCAGTGTGTCCGAAGTGGATGTTTCCGTCGAGGACGGCGGGTCGCTGGAGTACCTGCCGGAGCCGACCGTCGTGACCGCGCGGGCCCGGCACTCCGCGGTGTTCAAGGCGTCCCTGGCGGCCGATGCCTACCTGCATACGCGGGAGGTGCTCGTGCTCGGCAGGGCCGGTGAGCGGCCTGGTTCACTGGTGACGACTCAGCACGTGACGCGCGGTGAAGTCCCGGTGTTGCGGCAGACGTTGGAGATCGGGGATTCCACTTTGGACTCCAGTCTCGCACATCTGGCCGGACGCAGGGTGCTGGCGACCGATCTGGTCGTCGGCGGTCCTTCGGTTCCTGAAGCTTCCGGTGAGTGGTGGTCGCGGACATCGCTCGCCGCCGGTGGGACACTTATGACGTCGCTGGCGCCCGATGCCGTGACCGCGCTCAAGCCGCTGAGCTGAAGGGACTTTCCCCGCGTCCAACGCGACGAAAGGGCCCTTCGCCGCGTCGCATGCGGCGAAGGGCCCCTTCAGCCCGACTCCCCGTCAGAACTTGGTGCCCAGCCAGGTCATCGCGACCGGCCCGCCCACCGAGACGCCGCCGATGTGTTCCAGCAGCGGGAACTCCTGCCAGGTGACGTCGGCGCCGAGGGCGCGGTAGCGGTCACGCAGGCCCTTGCCGACCGAAAGCGGGATCAGCTCGTCCAGCGACGCGTGGTACAGGTAGACCGGCGCGCCCGGCTTGGTCTTGCCCGCCTGGTTCTCGCTCAGCCGGGCCTGCCAGCGCGGGTCGGACGGGACGTTCGGCACGGTCGTGAAGTCGTTGAGCCGCGCGAAAGGTGCCGCCGCGCCGAGTTCGACGACGCACGCTTCCTTGACCTTCGCGACGGCCCTCTCGCCCTTCGCGTTGAGCACGTCGTTGAAGGGCAGTTCCGGGTACGCCGTCGAGTAGCCGACAGCGGCGCCGAGGACCAGCCCGAACGCCGGGCCGCCGTCGTTGAACTTCAGGACCGCGTTCAGATCCGCCGGGACACCGCCTTCCGCGACGCCGACCAGGTTGACGTCGGGCGCGTAGGACGGCTGCAGTTCGCCGGCGAACGCCGCGGCCTGACCTCCTTGTGAGTAACCGAAAACGCCGACCGGTCCGGTCTTGGACAGGCCCGCTTCGGGGACGCGGGAGGCGGCGCGGGCGGCGTCGAGGACGGCCCTGCCTTCGGACTGGCCGACGGCGTAGGTGTGCGTGCCCGGCGTGCCGAGGCCTTCGTAGTCGGTCACGACGACCGCCCAGCCGCGCGAAAGTGCTTGGCTCATCAGGAGGACTTCGTTCTCGGACCCGTTCGTCAGCCGGGTCGACGGCGCGCAGCGGTCGCCGAGTCCGTGGGTGCCGACGGCGTAGCTGACCAGCGGGCGCGGCCCCTTCGTCCACGGCGTGTGCGGGACCAGCAAGATGCCCGACACCGTGTTGGGCTGTCCGGTCGCCGAGGTCGAGCGGTAGTTGAGTTTCCAGGCCTTCGCCGGGGCGGTGGCGATCACCGGCCGGTAGTCGACCAGATCCCCTGGCGCGCTCGGCGCGGCTTGCGCGGCGGGCGCGCCGATCAGGGCGGCTGCGAGGGCTGAGACCAGAACTGTCCGAAGCACCGTTGCCTCCAGTTTGGTAATTAAGATTTTCGCAATGTAGGCGGTGTTGGTAGCATCTGGCAATCCCTATTACCGAATCGGGGGAGGTCGAGTGGCCCGCACGTACGGCGGGGTCGCACCCGAGCAACGGCGCGCCGAACGGCGTGAACGCCTGCTCGTGGCGGCCCTGGACCTGTTCACTTCGACGGGCTACCAGCAGGCGAAGATCACCGAGTTGTGCACGCGCGCCGGCGTCTCGACGCGGAACTTCTACGAGGAGTTCGAGAGCAAGGAGAAGGTGCTGCTGACCCTGCACGAGCGCATCAACGCCCTCGCGCTGGAGCACGTCACCGGGATCCTGGAACGGCTGGAGGACGCGGACGCGGTCACCAGGATCGGGACGCTGCTGGACGTCTTCGTCAGCACGGTGACCTCGGATCCCCGGATGCCGCGGCTGAACTACGTCGAAGCGGTCGGCGTCAGCGCCGCTTTGGAGGCCCAGCACCAGGAATGGGTCGACCGGTGGGCCGCGTTCATCGAGTCGGAGGCCCGGCACGCCGCCGTGGCGGGCGTCGCACCGGACCGCGACTATCACCTGACCGCGATCGCGCTCGTCGGCGCGGCGACCGGACTGCTGCGCGAGTGGCAGGCACACACGCCGCCGTTACCGGTCGCCGACGTCGCCGCCGAACTCCGGGCCCTGATGCTCGCCGCCATCACCCGGCCCGTCTGACGCCCCGCGTTTCGTCCTCTAGTTGCGGTCTATGCGTATACATAGACCGCAACTAGAGGACTAAACGCGTCAGGAGGCGGTGGACGCCCGGCGGAAGGTGTTGTGCAGGACGGCCAGCAGTGCGTCCCGGACCGACAGCCGCTGCCGCGCGTCGAAGGTGATCAGCGGGACGTCCTCGCTCACCGCGAGCGCCCAGCGCACGTCTTCGAGGTCGTGCTTGAGGGAACCGTCGAAGACGTTCACCCCGACCACGAAAGGCAAACCGGCCTTCTCGAAGTAGTCGACGGCCGGATAGCAGTCGTCGAGCCGCCGGGTGTCGACGATGACGAGTGCGCCCAGCGCGCCCAGCACGAGGTCGTGCCACATGAAGCCGAACCGGTCCTGCCCCGGCGTGCCGAAGAGGTACAGCTTCACCTCGTCGTCGATGGTGAGGCAGCCGAAGTCCAGCGCCACCGTGGTGGTGGTCTTCGACGGCACCTCCCCGCTCGTGCCGTCGACGGCCGCGCCGGCCGAGGTCATGGCGGCCTCGGTGGTCAGCGGTTTGATCTCCGAGATCGCCCCGACGGTGGTCGTCTTGCCGACGCCGAATCCGCCCGCGATGACGATCTTGACCGGTGTCGGCGGCTTGACCGCCGCCGGTTCAGCGAATTGCTTCGAGTCCACGAATGACCCTTTCGATCATGCCGAGGTCCTGGGTGAGGGCTCCGGCCGGGCGCCGGAGCACCACGTAGCCGAGCGCGGCGAGATCCGCCACGAGCACCCTGGCCACGCCGATGTGCAGGCCGAGCATCGCCGCCACTTCGGCGACGGATTTCGTGTCCCGGCAAAGGGAAACGATCTCCCGTCGTTCGAAGGTCAGCCTCGCCTGCGACGCCGCGCCGAGCCTGCTGGTGAGCACCTGCGCTTCGATTTCGAGCGTGCCGTCCACCGGCTGCGCACGGCCGGCGGTGAGCAGATACGGGCGCAGCGGCGAGATTCCCTGATCGCCGCCGCGGGGCCGAGGTACCTGATCGTCGCTCATTCCCTTATCCCCTCGTCATTTCAGCTGCCGACGCTCTTCTTGAGTTCCTCGATCAGCGCGGGGGTGAGCACCTCGGTGGCCCGGTTGGCGAACATCGCCATCTCGTAGGCGATCGTGCCGAGGCTGGCCTGCTTGGTGGCGAGCACGCCGAGCGAGCAGCCGATGCTGATCGTGCAGACCAGCAGGTAGCCCTGCTCCAGCTCGATGATGATCTTGTCGGGCGAACCGAGCGGGTGGCTCTCCGAGACACCGTGGGCCAAGCCGAGCATCGCCGAGCAGATCGCGGCCAGCCGGTCGGCGTTGGCGCGTTCCAGCTCGGACGACATCGCGATCAGCAGGCCATCGGCCGAGACGGCGATCGCGCCCATCGCGCTCGCCGTGTTCTGTGCGAAGCGCGTCACCAACCAGTTGAAGTTCCGGGCTTCGACGCTGACTCCGGTCGTCATCTCTTGCTCTTCTCTCTCTGTTCCATCTCCGGGTTGACGGCTTTCTCCAACCCGTCACTGAAGGCGTCGAACGCGGCACGTTCGGCCTCGGGGTCACGCATGCCCTTGGGCTTGGCGGTGTTCAGGGCGGCCCGCGCGGTCTGGTGGCGCGCGGCCGGTCCTTTCGACAGGCCCGGCGCCAGCTGGGCACCGGGGACCCGGCGGGTGAGACCGCCGCGGGAGGCGGCGGGCACGGGCGTCGGGGTCGGCATGGGCATGGGCATCGGGTTGCCCGCCGGTGGGCTCACCGGCGGTGGCGGGGCTTGCGGCGGTACCGATTCTGCTGGCCCCCCGGTGGCCTTCGCGAGTCCTGCCTCGAAACCGTCGAAGGCCGCTTTCGCCGCTTCTGGATCATGCCTTGACTTCTGTCGCGACGGTGCTTCGGGGGCACCGGGAAGCTGCGCGCCCTTGACCCGCCGCCGCAATCCGCCGCGGGTCTCCCCGGAATCGGCGACCGGTGCCGGCGCGGGAGGCTCGTAAACGGGCATCGGTACGGGCAACGGGGTGGGTTCCGGCATCGGCGTCGGCTCCGGGATTTCCCGGTCGGTCTTGCGGAACCACCGGAAGTCCTTGGGGGGCTGGCCGTCGCGCGGGATCATTCCGGCGATCGCCAGTGTGGGCAGTTCGCGCCCGGACGCCTTGGCCCGCGGCTGGGACTTGGGCTGGGACCGCGGCGGGGCGGGCTCGTCGCCCGGTTCCGTCGTCGGCCACGCCGGCGGCGGAACGGCCTTCTGCACGGGCTGCCGGTAGGTCAGCAGATTCGGCGGGACGGCGATGCGCGCGGTGATGCCCGCTCCCGGCTCGGTCTCGGTCAGCTCGACCTTGAGCCCGTGCCGCCGCGCGAGCCGCCCGACCACGAACAGCCCGAGCACACTGGTCGGCGCCAGTTCGAGCCGCTCGCGCTCGACCAGCCGCCGGTTCTCCTCGGCGAGCCGTTCGGCGGTCATGCCGATGCCCTGGTCCACGATCACGATCAGGCAGGAGCCGTCGGGCAGGATCTTCGTGCCGACGTCCACAAAGGACTCCGGCGGGGAGAACGACGTCGCGTTCTCCAGCAGCTCGGCGAAGATCAGCACCAGATCCGAACCGAACGGCGACGACAGCAGGACGTCGCCCATCGAGCCCAGCCGGACCCGCTGGTAGTCCTCGATCTCCGCGAGCGCCGAACGCAGCGCGGTCGACAGCTCGATCGGCCCGGAAATCCTTGCCTCGTCGCGGTTTCCCGAAACGACGAGCAGGTTGTCCGCGTTCCGGCGCAGACGGGTGGAGAGGTGGTCGAGCCGGTAGAGACTCGCCAGCAGGGCGACGTCCTGCTCGTTGCGCTCCAGTTCGTCGACCAGCGCCAGCTGCCTGCCCACCAGGTTCTGCGTCCGCTTCGCGACGTTGGCGAACATCAGGCCGACGTTGCGCCGCGTGACGGCCTGCCGTTCCACCAGTTCGGCCGCGGTGGCCTGCACCCGGTTGAACGCCTCGGCCAGTTTGCCGAGTTCGTCCTGGGAGGACACGTCGATGGTGGCGAGCCGCGGCGCGAGTTCTTCGGCCTGCTCGGTGTCGGTCACGCGGACCAGTTCGGTACTCGCGAGGTCCGCGACCGACGTCGCCGCCGTGGTCAGCTTCCGCAGCGGATCCGCGATCGACCGGCTGACCGCGATCGCGAGACCACCGACCAGCAGGAACAGCACCCCGGCGCCGACACCGATCGTCCACGCCAGGTTCTGCGCGGCGTCCGCTCGCGCGGTCGCCGCGTCGGTGATGCCGGTGGTGACCGTGTCCTGGGCGAGCCGTCGCTGGTTCGACTGGGCCTCGACGGCGCCGAGGATGTCCGGCAGCAAGGCCTGCACGGCCTGTTGCCCCCGGGTGTCCGGAAGCCTGGTCTCCAGCGCGTCGACCCGGCGGCCCGTCTCGCCCTGCTCCACCGAGACGACCTGCGTCGCCTGGGTGACGTCGGCCTGCTGCACGAACCGTTCGAGGAACAGCGACGCCTGTTGCTTCGCGTCGTCCAGCACCGGCTCACCCGAATCCGGGGTGATCAGCACGATGATCAGCGCCATCCCGCGCAGCGAGTTCTCCTCGTTCGCGCGCAGCAGCGCGTCGAGCGCGGTCAGCTGCCGGGTGCCCTCCGCGTCACTGGTCTGCTGCGGGACGAGGCGGAGCGAGTTGATGACCGAGTCGATCACCGCGTGGTACGTCCGCGCCACGCTGTCCAGCGAGGCACCGCGCCGGAGCGCGTTCTCCCGGATCTCGTTCAGTGACCCGATCCGCACCAGGGCGGCCGCGAGTTCCTCGGGCGCGTCGGCGCTCAGCTGCGAACGCACCCGGTTCACCGTGTCCGCGACGACGCCCTGCTGCTTCTGCATGGCCCCGCTGCTGGCCGTCGACGACGCGATGTAGTGCGCCGTCAGCAGCCGTTCCCGCTGCAGCTCCCACGCCAGCGTGCCGAGGGCGCGTGCCTGCGACGCGACGTCGGCGGTGGTTCGGGCGGACCGGGCGTCGTCGATCTCCCCGGCGACGTAAGGCACCGACACCAGGACCACGGCGGTCAGCGGCAACATCAGGAGCAGGTTGAGCTTGCCCCGGATGCCGAGTCTGCCGAGTAACCCGGAACGCGGGGTGCGTTCCGGCCGGGTCTTCCCGTGCCTCATGATCACCTTTCTTCTCAGCTTCGTCCGAGGTGCCCGCGGTGCTGCTCCCGGACGAGATCTTCGATGGACGCGCGCAACGCGAGGAACTCCGGCGCGCGTTTGACCGCGAGGTCGCGTTCACCGGGCAGGTCGACCACGATGTCCGCGGCCACACGGCCCGGGTCCGAGGCCAGCACCACGACGCGTCTTCCGAGGAACACTGCCTCTTCGACGTCGTGGGTCACCATCAGCACGGTGGTGCCGGTGTCGGTCCAGATCCGGCGGATCAGGACCTGCATGTCTTCTTTGGTCTGGACGTCCAGCGCGCCGAAAGGTTCGTCCAGCAACAGGACTTCGGGTTCGCACACCAGTGCCCGCGCGATCGCGACCCGCTGCTTCTGCCCGCCGGAAAGCTGTTTGGGCAACGACTTCCGCAACCCGTCGAGCCCGGTCTCTTCGAGATACCAGTCGACTCGGCGCGCTCGCTCGGCCTTGTCGAGGTTCAGCAGTTCGAGTCCGAACGCGACGTTGCTCTCCACCGGACGCCACGGGTACAGCGCCCCGTGCTGGAACACCAGCCCGCGATCCGGGCCGGGCCCGGTCACCGCGTCGCCGTCGAGGGTGATCAGGCCCTCGGACGGTTCGGCCAGCCCGGCGATCAGCGAGAGCAGCGTCGACTTGCCGGACCCGCTCGCGCCGACCACGCACACGAAGTCGCCGCGCGCGATGTCGAGATCGATCCCGTCGAGCGCCCGGGTGGTCTTGCCGCGGACGGTGTAGTCCTTGGCGACGGCCTTCAGCTGGAGCGTCATACCGCCCACTTCCCGACACGCGTCCGCAGCTGCCGCAACGCGATGTCGATGACCAGTCCGAGCAGGCCGATCACGATCAGCAGCGCGAAGATCCGGTCGGTCTGGGTGAACCGCTGCGCCCGCATGATCCGCAGGCCGAGACCGGCGGTGGCGTTGATCAGTTCGGCGACCACCACGAAGTTCCACGCGGCCGCGGCGTTGACGCGGGTCGCGTCGATCATACCGGGCAGCGCGTGCGGGACGATCACCTTGCGCAGGACCTCGCCGCGCCGCGCGCCGAGTGTGTAGGACACGTCGATCAGCGAACGCGGCACCCCGCGGACGGCGTCGGCCGTCATCAGCGTGTTGAAGAAGACCGTGCCGAGGAACAGGACCGCGACCTTCGACGGCTCGCCGAGACCGAGCCAGATCATCAGCAGCGGGATGAACGCGCTCGCCGGCAGGTAGCGCAGCATCGCGATGACCGGCTCGAACAGCGCCAGTCCCGCGTTGAACGTCCCCATCACGATGCCGAGCGGGATCGAGACGAGCACCGCGAGCCCGAAGCCGAGCAGGACCCGCTGGGTGGTGGCCCAGAGGTCGCTGAACAGTTCGCCGGACTCGATCATCTTGAGCAGCGCGTCGAACACCGCGACCGGGGTCGGCAGGAACGTGGGCTTGATGGTGCCCAGCGCGTTCAGCGTCACCCAGATCAGCAGCGGGATCGCGAACGAGGCCACCGCCAGCGTCCACCGCCAGCGCGCGGGGATCGGTGTCCGGAGCGAGAACAACGGGGAGGCGTTCGGCTTGAGGCCCGCCCGGCGCGGCAGCGGCGACCAGTCCGGTCGCTTGCCATCCCGGAGACGGCCTTCCTGCGCTTCGGCGAGCCGCTGCTCATCGTCGAGTCGGCGCGCCTCGGCCTCGTCAGCGGCGTCCGTCCGCTGAGTGGCCTGACGGGCCGAATCCGTGGTGCTCACTTCACCGCCTTGACGTACTGGTCGTCGAACAGCCCGTCGAAGCTGGGCCGGTTCTGGGCGAGCCCGTTGGAGATGATGAAGTCGGCGATCTTGCCTGCCTGGAAGTTCAGGTGGGCGGGGGTGACGCCCGGGGTGAACGCGTCGAGGTTCTGCTGCTTGGTGAAGATCGTGGTGCCCGCGTCGTAGCTCTTGTACTCGTCGATCGACACCGCGCCGCGTTTGGCCATGATCTGCACGGCCTCGTCCCGGTTCTGCTTGATCCAGTCGATCGTCTGGAACCAGGTGGTCACCAGCGCCTGGACCTCCTTCTTGCGCTCCTTGGACATCTGCTCGGAGACGACGAGGTGGTCAGGGATGGCACCGGGGAACTCGGCGGACGTCGCGATCGCGCGGCTGCCGGGGCGCTCGAGCGCCTTCGAGGTGAAGGGGGCGAAGGCGGCGACCGCGTCGACCTGCTCGCCGACGAACGCGGCCGCGGCGGCGTCGGTCAGCAGCGGGACCAGCTGGACGTCCTTTTCGGTCAGTTTCGCTTCCTGCAGCGCGAGCAGCAGGAGGTAGTGGTCGACGGTGCCCTGCTCGACGGCGATCTTCTTGCCCTTGAGGTCGGCGACGCCGGTGATCCCCTGGCGGGCGATGATCTTGTCGTTGCCTGTCGAGTTGTCGTTGACCAGGACCACCGACAGCTTCGCGCCACCACTGACGGAGGCGAGGGTGTCGTTCAGGGTCTGGCTGTTCGCGTCGATCGCGCCCGAGGAGAGTGCGTTGATGCTTTCGGTGTAGCTGTCGAACCACTTCAGGTCGACGCTCACGCCGTTCTTCTCGAAGAGGCCCTTCTCCTGGGCGACGGCCCACGGGAACCAGCCCGGCCAAGCGCTGTAGCCGATGGTGACCTTGGTGCCGGAAGCGGCCGTGCTGTCGGAACAGGCCGAAAGGGCCGTCACGCCAGCCAGCGAAAGGGCACACAACAACGCCGTCATGACACGGCGGGAACGGGAAATCACAACGCACTCCTGGGGAAGGGGAGTAACAAGGTCGTAGAAAGTTCCGGCGGCTCGAGCGCAGGGGTGATCGACCGACGTCGAACTCCCTCGCGGAAGCCCGGCCGGCAATAGCGGATGGAGCAGCCGCACACCCGGCCGTCCCATCCAAACCTCTGAACACACTGGATAGAGGTGATCACCCCGTTGCTCTCGGCGGCGATCCTATCGAGTGGCGCAAGGTCTACCTAGTGTGATCATCAGCTCTTGCACGATTTGCTGTCACATTCTGCTAAATCAGGGGCGTTCGCCCCAACGGGCGGCGTCTCGGCCGGTGGGCAACCCGGTGCCGCCGGAGGCGCGTCCATCGGGTGACGGGTGAAATCTCCGCCCGTCTCCTGGAGGGAGCAGAAGATGAAATTTCGTTCGGCCGCGTTGTGCGTCGCGGGGGCGGCGATCGTGTCCACGATGGTCGGAGCGGGACAGGCGAACGCGACCAGACCGTCCAGTCTTGTCTTGAGTCCCAACGCCATCGTCGCAGGTGGGATGGTGACCGCGGACATCTATTGCCTGCGCCCGTCCGGTGCCGGCGAGCTCGCGAAGACCCTCGTCGCGGACGGTCTCGCCGCGCCGATTCCCCTGCGGGTGGTGGGGGACGGCGGCACCGGTGGCATCGGTGTCGCGTTGCGGGGCGACGGTCCGGTGGGGACGGTGCCGGGCCGGTACACGGCGTCGTACGACTGTTGGGGATGGATTGTTCGCGCGGAGTTCACTGTCACGAACTGACAGGGCGAGACAGAAGAAGCGAAGGCCGGTTTCGGGATTTCGACCCTCCCGAGGGCGGCCTTCGCCGCGTCTCGCGATCGGGAGGCTTGGCACAACTCGCGGGTATGTGTCGTGAGGGTAATTTCTATCGTTTGACAGAATTAGGCGCGCCATCGGGGTGGCGAGACGGACGATGGGCCGAATGTCGTAATCAATTGTTCGAAATCAGGAAAAGGGCGACGCGGGAATTGTCGAAGGGTCGCCGATTTTCGAATAATAAGTTTTCGTGAATTCAAGGGCTCGTGAGTGGCAAGGACGCTTAGAACCGTCCTTGCCACTCATGAGCCCTTGATCGATCAGGGACCGGCAGGTAACCGGGAGGTAACGGCTTGCGGTCCGGCGGTTACGCACAGATGATCAACCGGGGGTGGCGGGTGTCACCGTTCAGTGGGTTTCGCCGCCGCCTTCTAGGCAATACCGTCGGCGGCAAAGCCGAAGTCACAGATGCCCTGACCGGGTGCGGAGGTTTGGCGGATGATGCCGGAGATCAAGGATGGCGTGGACGGTGACGCCGTCGTGCGCCTGCCCGGAATGCGCGTGGCCTACGAAGGGGCCGCGTTCGACGAGTCCGCGCTGGCGGAAACCTGGACCGCTCAGCTGCAGGACTGGCTGAACCAGGCCGTTTCCGCCGGGGTCGCCGAACCGAACGCGATGGTGCTCGCCACGGCCGACCCGGAGGGCAGGCCGTCCTCCCGGACAGTCCTGTGCAAGGGCCTCGACGAACGCGGCGTCGTGTTCTACACGAACTACACGTCGACGAAGAGCCACGACCTCACCGCGACGCGCTACGCGTCGATCACCTTCCCGTGGTACGCCCTGCAGCGTCAGGTCCACGTGCGCGGAGAGGTCGAGAAGGTCAACGTCGCCGAGACCGCCGAGTACTGGGCTTCCCGCCCGCGAGGCTCGCAGCTCGGCGCCTGGGCTTCGCCGCAGTCCCGCGTCGTCGACGGCCGCCGCGCCCTCGAGACCGCGCTTCACGGCATCGAGCGCCGCTTCGCCGACGTCGAGAAGATCCCGTTCCCGCCGCACTGGGGCGGCTGGCGCATCCGGCCCGACGTCGTCGAGTTCTGGCAAGGCCGCGAGGACCGCATGCACGACCGGCTCCGTTACGTCCGCACCGACGACGGCTGGCAGATCGAGCGCGTAGCGCCGTAGCTCAACGCGCGTGAAGGCCCCCTTCCCTCGGCTCAGCCGAGGGAAGGGGGCCTTCACGCGCGCGGGTGACATAAATCGCGCGCATTTGGTTAGTTAGCGCGGCTAAGCTGTCGGGTTGTGAGTAACGATGTGGGGGCTGAGCAGCGTAAAGGTGTCCGCAAGCTGTTCGGCTCGATCGTCGTGGACACCCGGCCGCTCAAGATCCCCGCGTTCCGCCGCCTCTGGCTGTCCACCGCGGTCACGGCCGTCGGCAGCCAGCTCACCGCCGTCGCGGTCCCCAAGCAGGTCTTCGACCTCACCGGATCGTCGGCCTACGTCGGTCTGACCGGCCTGGTCGCCCTGATCCCGTTGCTCGTCTTCGGTCTCTGGGGCGGCGCCATCGCCGACGCCGTCGACCGTCGCAAACTCCTGCTCGTCACCAACGTCGGGGTCACCGTTACCTCGGCGGTCCTGTGGCTCCAGGCGTTCCTGAACCTTGGCTCCGTCTGGCTCGTGCTCGCGCTGCTCGCGGTCAACCAGGCGTTCTTCGCGATCAACATGCCGACCCGCGGCGCCGTCGTCGCCCGGCTGGTCCCGGACAACCTGATCGCGCCCGCGACCGCGCTGAGCAGCACGATGTCCACCTTCGGCGCGGTCTTCGGACCGCTGCTCGCGGGTTCGCTGATCCCGATCCTCGGCCTCTCGACGCTCTACCTGATCGACGTCGTCGCGCTGACCCTGACCCTCATCGCGGTCTGGAAACTGCCACCGATCCCGCCCCTCGGCGAGATCGCGCGCCGCGCCGGGATCCGCGACATCATCGACGGCTTCAAGTACCTGGCGAAACAGAAGATCCTGCTGGCCTCCTTCCTCGTCGACATCATCGCGATGGTGGCAGGCATGCCGCGCGCGCTGATCCCGGAGATGGCCGAGCGCACCTTCGGCGACCCGCCCGGCGGCGGCCCGGCACTGGGCTGGCTCTACGCCGCGCTCCCGGCGGGCGCGATGCTGATCGGTCTCTTCTCCGGCTGGCTGACGAGGATCCAGAAGCAGGGCGTCGGCGTGATCGTCTCGGTCTGCGTCTGGGGCGGCGCGATCGTCGGTTTCGGTCTCGCGAATTCGCTGTGGCTCGCGGTCTTCTTCATGGCGCTCGCCGGGGCCGCCGACATGGTCAGCGCGATCTACCGGATGTCGATCCTCCAGGTCGCCACCACCGACGAGATGCGCGGACGGCTGCAGGGCGTGTTCACCGTCGTCGTCGCGGGCGGTCCGCGCATCGCCGACCTCACCCACGGCTGGGCCGCCGCCGGTGTCGGCACGGCCGCCGCGGCCTCCGGCGGCGGGGTCCTGGTCATCGTGCTGGTCGTCGCCGCGGCGCTGCTGATCCCGTCCTTCTGGCGGTACCGGGCCCCGATGGACTGATTCGCCGGGGCTATCGTCGGATCCATGCGTATTTCACGGGCGATCGCCGGATTCGCCGCTGTCATCGCGACCCTTTCCGCCTGTTCTTCCGGGGACGAAAAGCCGGACAACGCGGCCAAGCCGTCGAGCCAGGCCCCCGCTCCGTCCACCGCCCCGAGTTCCTCGGCCGCTCCCACCGGTGGCGCCGGCGCGAAGGAACCGTGCGCGCTGCTGCCCGCCGAAGCCGTCGGGAAGGCGATCTCCGTCCAGGGCGTGACGTCGGCGCCGGGCCCGGTTCAGGACAACGCCGCGAACGGTGGCAAGGCCAAGAGCTGTGTCTACTCGGCCGCCGGCAAGCAGATCGGCGCGCTCGCGGTGACCCGCTTCGAGAAGAACCCGATCAAGCCCGCCGAGATGGTCGCCGCGCTGAAGAAGGCGAAGCCGGGCGCGAAGGACGTCGCCGGTGTCGGCGAGGGCGCCGTCTACTACACCGACGAGAACAAGACCGCGACGCTGGCGGCCGCCGAACTCGTGAACGACGTTCCGGTGCTGGTCAACTACACCGGGCCGATGAAGATGACGCAGGAGATGATGGTCCCGCTGGTGAAGACCGCGGTCGACGCCAACTGACCGGATTACCCAAAAGCCCGCTTCGCCAACCCGTGACGAAGAACTGACCAAATCGGACTGTCGGCCACAGACGTGATACGGCACACTCTTGCCGCATGGCGGACACGACGACATCAGAAGAGGCCGGGCCGACCGGTCAGCCGAGCCTCAAACGGGTCATGGGTTCCAAGCTCCTGCTGTTCTTCGTGGTGGGGGACATCATCGGGACGGGCGTCTACGCGCTCACCGGACAGGTCGCGGGCCGGGTCGGCGGCGCGTTGTGGCTGCCGTTCCTGATCGCGTTCGTGGTCGCGATCATGACCGCGTTCAGCTACCTGGAACTGGTCGGCAAGTACCCGCAGGCGGCGGGTGCCGCGCTCTACACGCACAAAGCGTTCAAGATCCGCTTCCTCACCTTCATGGTGGCGTTCGCGGTGATGTGCTCGGGGATCACGTCGGCTTCGTCCGCGGCGAAGGCCTTCGGTGACACCTATCTCGCCGAGTTCATCACCGCGCCGATGCCGCTGGTGGCGATCCTGTTCGTGATCGGGCTCGCGCTGATCAACTTCCGCGGGGTCTCCGAATCGGTGAAGACCAACGTGGTGCTGACCTGCATCGAGATCGGCGGTCTGCTGATCATCATCGGCGTCGGCGTGTGGGCGGTGCTGAACGGCAACGGGGACGCTTCGCGACTGGTCGAGTTCGACACCGAGAACCAGACGATGCTGGTGGCGATCACCTCGGCGACGTCGCTGGCGTTCTTCGCGATGGTCGGCTTCGAGGACTCGGTGAACATGGCCGAGGAGTGCAAGGACCCGATCCGGATCTTCCCGAAGGCGATGCTGTGGGGCATGGTCATCGCCGCGACCATCTACATCCTGGTCTCCGTGACCTCTTCGCTGCTGGTGCCCGCCGACGAACTGGAGGCCGCCAAGAGCAGCGCGCTGCTGAAGGTGCTCGACGTCGGCGCCCCCGGATTCCCGCGCGAGGTCTTCTCCGCGATCGGTCTCTTCGCGGTCATCAACTCGGCGCTGATCAACATGCTGATGGCCAGCCGCCTGCTCTACGGCATGGCGAACCAGCGGATCATCCCGAAGCAGCTGGGCACGGTGCACCCGTTCCGCCGCAGCCCGTGGGTGGCGATCGTGTTCACCAGCGTCATCGCCATCGGCCTGGTGTCCTTTGTGGACATCAGTGTGCTCGGCGGTACGACGGCGTTGCTGCTGCTGGCGGTGTTCGCCATCGTCAACGTCGCGGTCCTGGTGCTGCGCAAGGAGAAGTCGGCGCACAAGCATTTCCGCGCGCCGACCGTCATCCCGGTGCTGGCCGCGATCTTCTGTCTCTACCTGGTGACCCCGTTGTCCGGGCGGCCCGCCCGTGACTACAAGGTCGCCGCGATCCTGCTCGGCGTCGGCATCGTGCTGTGGGGGATCAACTGGCTGGTCATGCGGGCGACGCACAGCGAGGAGGACCGGCAGCCCATCGAGCCGCCGGTCGGCTGACCTCGTTACCCGCGGCTGAGCGACTGGTATTCGACCGGGCTGTGGGCCGAGAACACGGTGATCTCGTCGGCGTGTTCTCGGCTCAGCTCGCGCAGCCGCTCGACGTTCTCCAACCGCGGCTTGCGCAGGGTCTGCACCATGTTCTGGAAGACGGTCATCCCCGGTGTGCAGTGCGGCTTCACCGGATCCATCTGACCGTGGAAGAAGTACGCGTCGCCCGCGTGCAGCAGCCAGCCGTCGCCGGTGTCGACCGCCACCCCGGTGTGGCCCTTGGTGTGCCCCGCGAGCGGTACCAGCAGGATCTCCGGCGGCAGGCCCTTGAGTTCGCGGACGGCCTGGAAGCCGTACCAGTCGTCCCCGGCCTCGTCGTACTTGCTCCACAGTGGACGGTGGGCGAACTGGTTGGCACGGAACCGGAGCTTCTCGCTCTGGCTGGACGGTGACGTCGCCGCGTCGTGCTCCGCGGTGCGGACGTGCACGACCGCGTTCGGGAAGTCCGCGAGCCCGCCGGCGTGGTCGACGTCGAGGTGCGTGCAGACGATGTGCCGCACGTCCTCCAGCTTGTGACCGAGCGCTTCGACGTGGTGGGCCGCCGTCTCCGTCTCGACCGGCTTCGCGCCGACCATCACCGTGAACGGCGTGCCGAGCCAGGCACCCGGCCGGGCCACCCCCTGACGGCCGAAGCCCGTGTCCACCAGCACGAGCCCGTCGCCGGTCTCGATGAGCAGGCAGTGCGCCACCAGTTCGGCGCGGCGCAGCAGTCCGGGCTGGCCGTCGAGGAACTTGCCTCCCGCCGGGCGCATCGTGCCGCAGTTCAGGTGGTGGACCTTCATAGCCTGCTCCTCTGGCTGAGCCGTGCGAATGCGGTGGCGTCGTGCGCGGCGAAGACCGTCACCTCGTCACCGTTGTTACTGACAAGTTCGCGCAGCCGGCGCTGGTTGTCCAGTCGTGCCGTTTTCTCCGTCTGCATGTACGACTCGAAGAAGCCCAGCGCGAAGGGGATGTGAGGCTTTCGCTCCAGCTCGCCGCCGTGGAAGACGGCGTCGCCCGCGTTGAGGAGCCAGCCGTCCCCGGTGTCGACCGCGATCCCGGCGTGCCCGCGGGTGTGCCCGGCGAGAGGGATGATCAGGACGTCCGGGACCCCTTCGAGCTCGCGGACGGCGTCGAAACCGAACCACGGCTCGCCGTCGGCGCGGTACGACCGCCAGATCGGGCCGTGGTCGAACTGGACCTTCCGGTAGCGGCTCGCCTCCTTGCGGTCGACCGGCTTCTCCAGCGCCTGGAGCTCCCGGGCGTGGACATGGACCCGTGCCCGCGGGAAGTCGACGAGCCCGCCCGCGTGATCGAGGTCGAGGTGGGTCAGCACGATGTCGCGCACGTCGGCGGGGTCGAAACCGAGCTTGCGGATCTGCGTGGTGGCGCTGAGGTCGTCGTCGCTGTCGGGGTGGACCAGCCGGACGAACCCGGCGCCGAGCCATTCGACGGGCCGGGTGACGGTCGGGGTGCCGACGCCGGTCTCGATGAGCACGAGCCCGGTTTCGGTCTCCAGCAGAAGGCAATGGCAGACCAGTTCCGCGCGGCGGAACAGCCCCGGCCTGCCGTCGACGAGTTTGCCGCCGACCGGCCGCATGGTCCCGCAGTTGAGGTGGTGGACGCGCATCAGGACAGCTCCCGTTCGAGTGTGGTGCGGAGGTGAGGGGCGATCGCGCGCAGCGGCGCGGTGTCGTGCAACGTCTTGGCCAGCAGCAACGCGCCCTCGACGGCGGCGAGGACGACTGTCGCCAGGTGATCCGCCTTGTCGGTGTCCAGCTGGTTCAGCGCTTCGGAGATGAGGGTGTGCCAGGAGGTGTAGCCGTCGGCGCAGGCCTGGCGGATCGCCTCGCTGTCACCCGACGCGTCGAGCGCGACCGTCGCGAGTGGACACCCGCGCTGGAAATCCGACTCCTCCAACGAGGTCGCCAGCGCCTCGACGACGTTCTCGACGCCGGTGATGACGTCGGGTGAGCTCACGACGATCGCGCGCAACGTGTCGCAGAGGCGCTCGGCGGACTGGCGGATGGCCTCGGCGGCCAGCTGCTCCTTGCCGCCGGGGAAGTGGAAGTAGAGCGATCCCTTGGGCGCGCCGACGGCGGCGACGAGCTGGTTGAGACCGGTGGCGTGGTAACCCTGCTGGTGGAAGAGCTCGGCGGCGGAATCGAGCATGCGCTGCCGGGTGTCGGTGCGGCGGACCATGCGGCCGACTGTAGCCAAAGTATGACGACCGGTCTAGTAAGTGCTGTTTACACAAATGCCCATGACTAAGGGGGGTTTGTGTAAACTGGTGGTGAACCGATCGACAGGCGAAGGGAGTGGACATGGCTGACTCGGCCGATCTGCTCCCGGTCGCGCGGGCCGCGCGAGTTCTGGACATTTCGCGAGAGCGCGTCCGTGAACTCGTGCACGGTGGCAGGCTGGACGCGATCCGGATCGGTCGCGAACTGCTGGTCGACGCGCGGTCGGTCGAGCATCGGAAGAGCGTGGTGAAACCCGTGGCCGGCAGGCCGCTTTCCGCGCGGATGGCCTGGGGATTCCTGTGGTCGCTGAGTGGCCATCATCCGCAGTGGATCTCGCCGTCGGAACGGGTCCGGCTCAAACGCTACGCACGGGAACGCGAGCCCGTTCACTGGCCGCGCTTGCTCTCCGGCCGCGCGCGTGTGCACCGCGTGCGGATGCTGCCCGGGCCGCTGGCACGACTACGGGAAGACCCTCATGCCGTCGTCAGTGGTCCTGTCGCGGCCGGGCACTACGGTGCCGATCTGATGGCGGGCAGTGCGGACGAGGAGTTCTATGTCGACGCCGCCCGGTTCGACGAGCTCGCGCGGTCACGGCGCCTTCGGCTGGACAGCGCGGCGCCCAACGTGGTGATCCGGGTTCCGGCTCTGCATGGTGTGCTGCGTCCACCGGGATCGGATGGCTACGCGGTCCCGGCGGCTGTCGCGGCGGATCTCCTCGATGCCGGGGATGAGCGATCCGTCCTTGCGGCGCAACAACTTCTCACTCGTTTGGGCGATGCGTGCTCGGGAGTGGCAAAGGTGGGGGGTGGGGGGGGGGGGGGGGGGGGGGGGGGGGGGGTTTCCCCCCCCCCCCCCCCCCCCCAAACCCCCCCCCCCGGGGGGGGAGGGGGGGAGGGGCAGAAAAGAAGGAACAC
>NZ_JBVILA010000001.1:490149-513104 GCF_055580625.1 Amycolatopsis sp. NPDC031561
CGGGGGGGGGGGGGGGGGGGGGGGGGGGGGGGGGGGGGGGGGGGGGGTGGGGGGGGGTGGGGCGGGGGGGTGTTGGGGGGGGGGGTGTGGGGGGGGGGGGGGGGGGGGGGGGGGGGGGGGGGGGGGGTTTTGGTTTCCCCTCTTCCCACACACCCCGTCACGATCGGACCGGTCACGCGGGACTGTGTGGAATTCTGGTCATCCAGCGCACTGAAATCCACACAGCCGGCGTCCCGGATGCCGTCAACCTGCTCTCAAGAAAGCCATCGTGTACACGCCTTACGTGCAACTCGACGAAGTCCTCACCGGCCTTGTCGCTTCAGCCCGCGAGATCCTCGGCGACACCTACGTCGGCGCGTACGTTCAAGGCTCCTTCGCCCTCGGCGCCGGCGATCTCCACAGCGACTGCGACTTCATCATCGCGACCACCGAGCCCCCGAGCGGCAGGGCCGAAGCCGACCTTCGCGTGCTCCACGACGAGCTCCCCACGCGCGAAGGCTTCTGGTGCAAGGAAATCGAGGGCTCGTACGCGGACGTCGGGTCCTTGAAAACCGGCCAAGGGCTCGGCACGCCGTGGCTGTACTGCGATCACGGCCATCGCGTCCTGATCTGGGACACCCACTGCAACAGCCTCCACACCCGCTGGATCCTGCGCCACCGCGGCATCGTGCTCGACGGCCCGCCGATCGCGAGCCTGGTCGACGATCCGCCACCGGAGGCGCTGCGCGCGGCGATGCGTGAGGAGTTGCGCGGGCTCATCGACGGCGTCCGGGCGTGGGCGCCCTTCGAGCTCGCCTGGACCCAGCGCTACATCGTGTCGACTTATTGCCGCGTGCTCTACACCCTGCGGACGGCCGAGGTCGAGTCGAAACGCGGCGCGCTCGAATGGGCTCGCGAAAACCTCGATCCGCGGTGGCGGCCGCTGCTCACGCAGGTGTTGCGAGACCGCGAACTCGGCTGGGATCCGGACGATCCGCCGCGCCCGGGCAGTCTCGAAGCGACTCGCGAGTTCGCCGCGTACGCCGAGTCGCTAGACGCCGATCGCGGACGCTGACCCGCCGAACCACTGCCGCAACTCGCGTTTCAGCAGTTTCCCGGACGCGTTCTTCGGCAACTCGTCGACGAAATGCACCGACTTCGGCACCTTGTGCGCCGCCAGCGACTTCTTGGCGAACTCGATCAGTTCCGCTTCGCCGACGGATTCCTTCACCACGACCACCGCGGCGATCGCCTCGATCCAGCGTTCGTGCGGCAGGCCGACGACGGCGGCCTCGGCGACGGCGGGATGCGCGTACAGCGCGTCTTCCACCTCGCGCGACGCGACGAGCACGCCGCCGGTGTTGACGACGTCCTTGATCCGGTCGACGACGAACAGGTAGCCCTCTTCGTCCTGGCGCACCAGATCGCCGGAATGGAACCAGCCGCCCGCGAATGCTTCCACGGATTCTTCGGGCTTGCCCCAGTAGCCGGTGCACAGCTGCGGAGAGCGGTACACGACCTCGCCGAGTTCGCCCGGCGGGAGGTCGTTCATCTCCGCGTCCACCACGCGCGTCTCGACGAACAGGATCGGGCGGCCGACGGAATCCGGCCGCTCGTCGTGCTCTTCGGGACGCAGCACCGTCGCGAGTGGACCGATCTCCGACTGGCCGAAGCAGTTGTAGAACCCGACTCCCGGTAGTCGCGCCCGCAACTTTTCCAGCACCGGGACGGGCATGATCGACGCACCGTAGTACGCCTTGGTGAGACCGCTCAGGTCCGCGTCACCGAGGCCGGGATGGTTCGCGAGTCCCACCCAGACGGTCGGCGGGAAGAACAGGGAAGTGACGCCCTGACGCGGGATCCGCGCGAGGACGTCGCCGAGATCGGGTGCCTCGACGAGGTGGTTCGTCGCGCCGACGGCGAGGCCGGGCATGAGGAACACGTGCATCTGCGCCGAGTGGTACAGCGGCAGCGCGTGCAGCGGCACGTCACGGTCGCTCAGGTCGAGCGCGGCGATGCAGGACGAGTACTCGTGCACCAGCGCGCGGTGGGTGAGCATCGCGCCCTTCGGCCGGGAGGTCGTCCCGGACGTGTAGAGCAGCTGGACGAGATCATCGTCCGCGACACCGGATTCCTCGTGCGGGGCGACGGTTTCGTCCAGTGCCCAGTCGAGGATGTCCGAAGTGGACGCGTGAGCGGACGTCACGTGCCCGGCCAGCGCGGGATCGACGAACGCGACAGCGGGCTCGGACTGCGTGAGCAGGTACTCGAGTTCCTCACCGCGCGCGTTGAAGTTCACCGGTACGTGCACCAGCCCGGCCCGCGCGCAACCGAGGTACAGCAACAGGTACGCGTCGGAGTTCCTGCCGAAGGCCGCGACACGGTCACCGTGGACGAGACCGCGGCCGAGCAGTTTCGCCGCGACCCGGCCCGCCGCGCGGTCGAGTTCCGCGTAGGTCCACACGCGATCGGCGAACGTGAGCGCGACCCGGGCCGGGACGCGCCGCGCGCTCCGCTCCAGGACACGGCCGACGGTGCTGGGGTAGCCGGGAACGGTCATCGCGGCGGTCTCCTTTCGTCCGAGCGTGGCATTCCCACATTACGTCGCCCTGGGCCGCCGGTAACCTCGTCCGCATGGCCAATCCCACCGGAGAGCAGTTCGAGATCACCCGCGGCAACGCGCGCGCCGTCATCACCGAGATCGGCGCCGGGTTGCGCGCGTTCGAGGTCGGCGGGGTGCCGTACGTCGAGGCTTTCGCCGAGGACGAGAAGCCGCCGAAGGGTGCCGGGCAGGTCCTGCTGCCCTGGCCGAACCGCACCAAGGGCGGCCAGTGGGTCCACCAGGGTGAAAAACAGCAGCTCCCGATCACCGAGGAGGCCCGCGGCAACGCGATCCACGGCCTGACCCGGCACGAGGAGTGGGAACTGCTCGAACACGCGGAGTCGGCGATCACCCTGGCCATCGACGTCCCGGCGCAGGAGGGCTGGCCGGTACCGCTGCGCGCGACGATCACCTACGAGATCTCGCCGCGCGAGCTGGTCGTGACGCACGAGATCCGCAACGAGGGCGAGAGCCTCATCGGCGTCGGCCTCGGGACGCACCCCTACTTCCGCATCGGTGACGTGCCCACCGACGAGCTGACCCTGACGCTGCCCGCGAGCCGCGTCCGGCCGTACCTCGGCGACGAGCAGATGCCGTATGCCGACGAGCAGGACGTCGAGGGGACCGAGTACGACTTCCGGCACGGCAAGGTGCTCGAAGGCGTCGACCTGGACACGGCGTTCGGCGGCCTGAGCGTCGCCGAGGACGGCAACCACCACCACGTCCTCTCGCACGGCGAGCAGGAGCTGGTGGTCTGGGCGGGGCCGGACTTCCACTGGGCGCAGGTGTTCACGCCGGACGACCTGGTCGGCCGCGGCCGGGCGGTGGCGATCGAGCCGATGACCTGCCCCGCCGACGCGCTCAACACCGGTACCGACCTGATCGACCTGGAGCCCGCCTCCTCGTGGACCGGGAGCTGGGGAATCCGGGTCCGCTGATGCCGTCGCCGCTCCGGCTGGGCCCCGTGGACGCGGGCGAAACGCTCACACTGCAGCGCGCGGCCTACGTGCCGGAGGCGAGGACGCACCGGAACCTGGACCTCCCGCCGCTGCTGGAGACCTTCGAGCAAGCCAAGGAGGCCCTGGGCGATCCCGCGTGTTTCGCCTGGGGCACCAGGGAATCCGGACGGCTGGTGGCGAGCGTCCGGATCGTCGTGGACGGCGGGGCCGGTCTCGTCGGCAGGCTCATCGTGGCCCCGGACAGGCAGGGACACGGGCTCGGCAGCTCGTTGCTGCTCGCCGCCGAAGCGGCCATGCCGGAATCGGTGACCGTGTTCCGCCTGTTCACGGGAGAGCGGAGCATCGGTCCGCTGCGGATGTACTCGAAGCTCGGCTACGTCGAAACGCACCGGACGCCCGAGGCGGACTACGAGCTGGTCCACTTTGAAAAGCCCCGTGTGGTTCCGGGCGGCCCAGTTCGTTAGCGTGTCAAAGTATGTCGAACAAAGCACTGGTCAAGGCCATCGTCGGTGGTTACGTCGTCCCTGTCGACGGTGATCCCATCGACGGAGGCACGGTCCTCATCGAGAACGGGAAGATCGCCGCGGTCGGCACCGCCGCCGACGTCGAGGTCCCCGAAGACGCCGAACTGATCGACGCCGCGGGCACCTGGGTGCTGCCCGGGTTCATCGACGCGCACGCCCACCTCGGCGTCCATGAGGACGGCGAAGGCTGGTCGGGCAACGACACCAACGAGATGACCGACCCCAACGGCGCGCGGTTCCGGGCGATCGACGGGATCGACCCGTACGAGCCCGGTTTCGACGACGCGCTGGCCGGCGGCGTCACCAGCGTCGTGATCAAGCCCGGCTCCGGGAACCCCATCGGCGGGCAGACGATCGGCGTCAAGACCTGGGGCCGGACCGTGCTCGACATGATCTTCGCCGAGAGCGTCAGCGTGAAGAGCGCCCTCGGCGAGAACCCGAAGCGGGTCTACGGCGAGAAGAAGCAGACGCCGTCCACCAGGCTCGGCGTCGCGTCGACCATCCGCGACGCGTTCACCGCCGCGCGCAACTACGCCGCCAAGCGCGACCACGCCGCCGGTGAGGGCAAGCCGTTCGACGTCGACCTGACCAAGGAGACCCTGGCCAGGGTCCTGGACGGCGAGCTGTACTGGGACCAGCACGTCCACCGTGCCGACGACATGGTCACCGCGATCCGGCTGGCGGACGAGTTCGGCTACAAACTGGTGATCAACCACGGCACCGAAGGGCATCTGATCGCGGACCTGCTCGCCGAGCGCGACGTGCCGGTGATCCTCGGCCCGCTGTTCACCACCAAGTCCAAAGTGGAGCTGCGCAACCGAACCCTGCGCGCGCCCGGCATCCTCGCCAGGGCGGGCGTGCGGATCGCGATCACCACGGACCACCCGGTCGTGCCGATCAACTTCCTGGTGTACCAGGCGGCGCTTTCGGTCAAGGACGGCCTCGACCCGGAGACCGCGCTGAAGGCGCTGACCGTCAACCCGGCCGCGATGCTGGACCTCGACGACCAGGTCGGCTCGCTGAAGCCGGGTCTCGACGCCGATGTGGTCCTCTGGTCGGGCGATCCGCTGGACGTGATGAACCGCGCCATGCGGGTGTTCGTGCGCGGACGCGAGGTCTACCACTTCGACGAGGAGGCCGGGGTCGGCGTCACCGAGGAACGCCGGTACCGCGAAAGCTGACTTCGCCCTTGTCAGGGGCGAGCGACCTGTGCTCTCATGTGTTACATATGGGGAGGGCATGTAACATATGAAGCGCTGGGTTTTCGTCCTGATCGTCGGTATCGGGTTCTTGGTCGTCACTTTGCTGTTCTCGCGCGAGAACCCGGATCTCATCAAATGCGGCGGCAAGATCATGTCGCCCGGTGACGTCTGCGAGACCACGAAGAACGGCCGCAGCACCGGCGAGGACACCTACGCCGAGATGAAGGCCGCGGCCGAATCCCGTGCGGAGACGTTCCGGAATCACGGGGTCTGGATGGCCGGGGTCGGGGTCGCGCTGACCGGCTTGGGCGCGACGATGGTCATCCGCGGGAAGCGGCGCAAGGCGCGTGACCTTGTCGCCGCGGCTCAGCATGGATTCCCGCAGCAGCAGGCATTCCAGCAGCCGCACGGCGCTCAGGCTGCCCCGGGATACCCGCCGGGGCAGCCCGGGCCTCAGTGGCAGCCGGGGCCGGGTCAGCAGCCTTATCCGCCGCAAGCGGGGTGGCCGCAGCAACCGCCGCAGGGCGGCCCGCCACCGCAGCAGTTCGGTCCGCGAGGGTACTGAAGCTGGTCGGCTCGTGAGTGGTAAGGACGGTTCTGGTGGACCCGTATTTGCCTGCCCGCTGGATCCTGGGTGAGTGGGGAGGATTGGGGACGGTGAGCGTCTCAAATCTTCCCCGCTCGGCTGCCGTCCGCGGGGTTGTGGGGGTGGCACGGTCTTGATCAACGGAGGATCGGGGACGTTGAGTGTCCCCGATCCTCCGTTGATCAAGCACCGAGAACGGAACACCCCCTCGACGATGAAGGAATCGGGACACTCAACGTCCCGATTCCTTCATCGTCAACACCCGGAACAGGCGTGAGCGTCAGTCCGTGGTGGCCGCGTGAACCGAGTGTGGAGGATTCAGGACGGTGAACGTCCCAAATCCTCCACACTCGAACCCGCCGTCATCGAGCTCCGAGACCGGAGCGACCCCTCGACTACCGCGCGCACCCCACCTTCGCCCTGGTCATGCGTAGGTAGGCAAATACCGGTCCGCTCTAACCGTCCTTACCACTCACGAGGATGTCAGGCTTTTCGCAGTTCCCGCGCGATCACCATGCGCTGGATCTGGTTGGTGCCCTCGAAGATCTGCGGCACCTTCGCCTCCCGCATGTACCGCTCCACCGGGAAGTCCTTCGTGTAGCCGGCGCCGCCGAGGACCTGCACCGCGTCGGTGGTCACCTTCATCGCGCCATCGGTCGCGACGAGCTTCGCGATCGACGCCTGCCGCTGGAACGGCAGCCCGCGGTCGCGGCGGCGGGCCGCGTCGAGGTACATCGCGCGCGACGTCTCGACGGTCGCGGCCATGTCGGCCAGCAGGAACTCCAGGCCCTGGAACTCGATGATCGGCCGCCCGAACTGCGTGCGGCCCTTCGCGTACTCGAGGGCCTCGTCCAGCGCGGCCTGCGCGAGCCCGACGGCGCACGCGGCGATGCCCAGCCGTCCGGAGCTGAGCGACGACAGCGCGATCTTCAGCCCTTGGCCCTCTTCGCCGATCCGCCGCTCGGAGTCGACGATGGCGTCCTCGAACATCAGTTGCGCGGTGGTCGACCCGGTGAGGCCCATCTTCCGCTCGGGAGGCGCGGCCGAGAGGCCAGGAGTCGACGCGTCGACGAGCAGGCAGGTGATGCCCTGACCGCCGTCGTCGCTCGTGCGCACCATGGTCGTGTAGAAGTCGGCCTCGCCCGCATGGGTGATCCACGCCTTCGTGCCGTTCACGACGTACTGGTCGCCCTCGAGCCGCGCGCGGGTCGAAAGGGCTGCGGCGTCGGAGCCGGCGTGGGTCTCCGAGAGGGCGTACGCGCCGAGCAGGTCACCCTCCAGCATGTCGGGGAGCCAGCGGTCGCGCTGCGCGTCGGTGCCTTCGTGCGCCAGCGCGAAGCAGGACATCGTGTGCACGGAGAGCCCGACGCCGACGGACATCCACGCGGCCGCGATCTCCTCGAGAACCTGCAGGTAGACCTCGTACGGCAGGTCGCCGCCGCCCCAGCGTTCCGCGTAGGGGAGGCCGAGCAGGCCCGCCTGCCCGAGCAGCCGGAACTGTTCACGCGGGAAGTGCGCGGTCTCTTCGTACTTGCTCGCGATCGGAGCGAGTTCCTCGCGTGCGATCTCCTTGGCCAGGCCGATCAAATCCTGGGCCTCGGTGCTGGGCAGAAGACGGTCCGCCGGCATGGCTCCTCCGAGCTGAGCTGTACTAAAAACAGTACTGTGGGCTGATTGAGCGTACAGTAGAAGGCGCTGAGGGGATACCGTCCGCGTAAGGGATAGTGATCCGATGACCGAGAGCAAGACCCGGCGCCGCCAGCCCACCGCGCGTCAGCGAGCGTTGCTTTCGGAGCTCGAAGCCCTCTTCCTCGCCGAGGGGTTCTCCCAGTTCACGCTGGACGACCTCGCCGCCAGGCTCCACTGCTCGAAGTCGACCCTCTACGCGCTCGCCCCCAGCAAGGAGCAGCTCGCGGTCAAGGTCGTCGCCCACTTCTTCAAGGGGGCCGCCGAGCTGCTGGAGGAGCGGATCGCCGGGATCGACGACGCCCGCAAGATCCTCGGGGAGTACCTCGCCGGGATCTCCGAATACCTGAATCGCGCCTCGGCCGCTTTCATGACCGACATCGCCGAATTCGCCCCGGCGCGGGACGCGTATCAGCTCAACAGCCGCGCCGCGGCCCAGCGGATCCGGTCGTTCATCGATCGCGGCGTCACCGATGGTGTTTTCCGCGAGGTGCACGCGCGGCTGATCGCGGAAATGGCGGGGTTGATCATCGAGGGAATCCAGACCGGCGTGGTCGGCCAGCGCGCCGGGGTGACCGACGCCGAGGCGTTCACCGCGCTGTCGGAACTCCTACTCGGAGGCCTCGCCCCGAAAATGTCTTGAAATGACAATTCTGGTGGGATTACCGCCGTCTCGGCTAGCATCGCGCCCGTGATCGTCGTGGGTGGAGAGGCGCTGGTCGACCTCGTTCCTGGTGAACCGTTGGATTCCACTGTGGACGGTGGGTTGCGCGCCCTGCTGCCCCGGATGGGTGGTGGTCCGTACAACGTCGCGCTCGCCGCCGGGCGCCTCGGTGTCCCGACGGGCTTCTTCTCGCGTGTCTCCAATGACCGTTTCGGTGCCGCGCTGGTGGACCGGCTGCACGCCTCCGGGGTTGACACCGCCTTGCTGCAGCGGGGAAACGAGCCGACGACGCTCGCCGTCGTCGCGCTCGACGAGAAGGGCTCCGCGCGGTACACCTTCTACACCGAGGGCACCGCGGACAGGCTGGTCGGCGATCCCGGCGCGCTGCCGGAAAATGTGACGGCGCTCTCGCTCGGCACGCTCGGCATGGTCCTGGAACCGGGTGCGAGCACTTACGAAACCATGCTGCGCCGTGAAGCCGCCCGGGGCGTCCTGACCGTCCTCGACCCGAACATCCGGGCGGCGCTGATCACCGATCCGGCGGCGTACCGGGCGAGGTTCGAGTCCTGGCTGCCGCATGTCCGGCTGCTCAAGATCTCCGACGACGACACGGAATGGCTCGCCGAAGGCGCCGACCCGGTCGACGCCGCAAAGGTCTGGACCTCTGCCGGGGTCGACGCCGTGGTGCTCACCCGCGGCGCGCAAGGGTTGTCCGTCATCACACGGGCGGGCGAAATCGCTCAGGTCCCGTCACGCCGAGTCGCCGTCGTCGACACGATCGGCGCCGGTGACACCGTGCAAGGCGCGCTACTGGCATGGCTGTACTCGAACGGGGTGCGCGACGTGTCCACTCTCGACGCCGATGGCTGGCGTTCGGCGCTCGAATTCGCGGCGAAAGCGGCGTCGATCACCGTCTCGCGGAGCGGGGCGGAACCACCGACGGCCGAAGATATGGCATCCGCCGTGTGAACCTGGTCCCAAAGGGGCTGTTGTGAGCAACTCACCCGCTGCGCGTTGACCCCATTCTCGACTAGCGTGGTGGGGAATTCATACCCCAGCGGGGCGGTGTGCAGCGAGGCCATGGGTCACGCGCGTGAAAGAGGGCGTACCTGTGGAACCTACAGGCGCCGCCGGCCCGTGCTGAACGTGAGAGGGACTTACATGTCCGACGCGACGACGGCTGCGGGGCAGTCCGGCGAGACCGCGACGCTGCGCCTGCCCAATGGCGAGCACGAGTTCAAGGTGATCCACCCGGTCGAGGGTGCGCCTGGGATCGAGCTGGGGAAGCTGCTGGCGACGACCGGGTACATCACCCACGACCCGGGGTTCGTGAACACCGGTGCCGCGTCTTCGGCCATCACCTACATCGACGGTGACGCCGGCATCCTGCGCTACCGTGGCTACCCGATCGAGCAGCTGGCCGGGAAGTCGACCTTCATCGAGGTCTCCTACCTGCTCATCTACGGCGAGCTGCCGACCCAGACGCAGCTGGCGGAGTTCACCGAGAAGATCCAGCGCCACACCCTGCTGCACGAAGACCTCAAGGCCTTCTTCAGCGGCTTCCCGCGCGACGCGCACCCGATGCCGGTGCTCTCCAGCGCGGTATCGGCGCTGTCGACCTTCTACCAGGACTCGCTCAACCCGTTCGACGAACCGAACGTGGAGCTGTCCACCATCCGCCTGCTGGCCAAGGTCCCGACCCTGGCCGCGTACGCGTACAAGAAGTCCGTCGGGCAGCCGCTGCTGTACCCGGACAACTCGCTCGGCCTGGTCGAGAACTTCCTGCGGATGACCTTCGGCTTCCCGGCCGAGCCCTACGAGGTCGACCCGGACGTCGCCAAGGCGCTCGACCTGCTGTTCATCCTGCACGCCGACCACGAGCAGAACTGCTCCACCTCGACCGTGCGCCTCGTCGGCTCCTCCGAGGCGAACCTGTTCGCCTCGATCTCGGCGGGCATCAACGCGCTCTTCGGCCCGCTGCACGGTGGCGCCAACAGCGCGGTGCTGGACATGCTCGAGGGCATCAAGGCCGAGGGCGGCGACGTCGCGAACTTCGTCACCCGCGTGAAGAACAAGGAAAAGGGTGTCCGCCTGATGGGCTTCGGGCACCGGGTCTACAAGAACTACGACCCGCGCGCGAAGATCATCAAGAACACCGCGGACGAGATCCTCGCCAAGCTCAAGGGCGGCGACGAGCTGCTCGACATCGCGAAGAAGCTGGAAGAGACCGCGCTCTCGGACGACTACTTCATCGAGCGGAAGCTGTACCCGAACGTCGACTTCTACACCGGCCTGATCTACCGGGCGCTCGGCTTCCCGACGAAGTACTTCACCGTGCTGTTCGCGCTGGGCCGCCTGCCGGGCTGGATCGCGCACTGGCGCGAGATGATCCAGGACCCGGCCACCAAGATCGGCCGCCCGCGGCAGATCTACACCGGCTCCGCGGAGCGCGACTACACGCCGATCTCGGAGCGCTGATCCCGCTTCGGCAAGCGCTATGAAAGGCCCGTTACTTGCAAATTTTGCAAGTAACGGGCCTTTCATCGCATCCGGGACTGCGCACACCGACGGCACCGCTTAGGGTTTCCCGGGTGACCAGAGAAGCCCCCGTAGTGCTGTGGTTCCGCCGCGACCTCCGCCTTGGCGACCACGCCGCCCTGCTGGAAGCCTCGAAGCACAGCAAGCACGTCCTCGCGCTGTACGTCCTCGACGACGCGCTCCTCAAACCTTCCGGCGCCCCGCGCGTCGCGTTCCTGCACGGCTGCCTCGAGGCGCTGGACGACCAGCTCGGCGGGCGGCTCATGCTCGTCAAGGGCGACCCGGTCAAGGAGGTCGTCAAGGCGGCCCGCGAGATCGGCGCCTCGGCCGTGCACGTCAGCGCGGACACCGGGCCGTACGGCCGCCGCCGCGACGACGAGGTCAAGAAAGCCTTGGCGGAGCAAGACATCGCGTGGACCGAGACGGGTTCCTCGTACGCGATCACGCCCGGCCGGGTCACCAAACCGGACGGCGATCCGTATCGCGTCTTCACCCCGTTCTACCGCGCGTGGGTGCGCCACGGCTGGCCGCGCCCCGCGGACACCGGTAAGTCCATAGTGGACTGGGTGGAACCGCCGCGTTCGGTCAAGCTCCCGAAATCCCCTTCGCTCAAGGGAATGGAGCTGCCGGAGCCCGGCGAGAAGGCGGCGCTGGAGCGCTGGCACGAGTTCCTGGACGACGGCCTCGAGACCTACGACGAAGACCGCGACCGTCCGGATCGACCCGGGACGACCAGGATTTCGCCGTATCTGCGGTGGGGTTGCGTCCACCCGCGCACCTTGCTGGCGGACCTGGCCGGGAACGAGGGATCGGGCGCGCGGTCGTTGCGCGGCGAGTTCGCGTGGCGCGAGTTCCACGCCGACGTTCTGTGGCACCGCCCCGAAACGGCGCGGAAGAATTACGATTCCCGCTTCGACGCCATGGAACACGAGAGTGACGACGAGGCTTTCCAGCGATGGTGCGAGGGGCGCACCGGCTTCCCGATCGTCGACGCCGGGATGCGGCAGCTGCTCGCCGAGGGCTGGATGCACAACCGCGTCCGGATGATCGTGGCGAGCTTCCTGGTCAAGGACCTGCATCTGCCCTGGTGGCTCGGCGCGCGGTATTTCATGCGGCACCTGGTCGACGGGGATCTCGCGTCGAACCAGCTGAACTGGCAGTGGGTCGCGGGCAGCGGCACCGACGCCGCGCCGTACTTCCGGATCTTCAACCCGACCACGCAGGGCGAGAAGTTCGACCCGTCCGGCGAGTACGTCCGCCGCTACGTCCCCGAACTCCGGTCCGTGCAAGGGAAAGCCGTGCACAAACCGAAGGACGTCAAGGACTACCCCGCGCCCATGGTCGACCACGCCCACGAACGCCAAGTCGCCCTGGAGCGCTACGGCGCGATCAAAGGGACCTGAACGCGCGTGAAGGCCCCCTTCCCGCAGCTCAGCCGAGGGAAGGGGGCCTTCACGCGCGAAGCGTCAGCCCTTCAGCGCCTCGGTCAGCTTGATCCGGCTGCCGACCCGCAGGACGCTGTTCTGGTAGATCCGCGCGCCCAGCCAGGTGAACAGGGCGATGGCGCCCACGGTCAGGCCCAGCGACAGCACGATCTCCCACACCTCGACGGTCCCGGCCGCGATCCGGGCGGGCATCAGCACCGGCGACAGCAGCGGCACCAGGGAAAGGATCTTCGTGCCCGTGCCTTCCGGCGACTGCGCCAGCAGGTTGAACCCGACGACGAAGCCCAGGATCAGCACGATGTTGACCGGGCCGATCACCGACTGGGTGTCCTCCTGCCGGGAGACCAGCGAGCCCATCGCGCCGTAGAGGATGGCGTACAGCAGGAACCCGAGGAGGTACCACACCACGCCCCACAGCAGCGCGCTCGTCGCGACCCCGGACAGCGTCAGCACGTTGGTCGCCGACGCGACTATCAACCCGGCGCCGCCGATGATCACCAGCTGCGTCAGGCCGACCAGGCCGAGCCCGATCACCTTGCCCAGCAACAGATGCCACGGCCGGACGGTGGACAGCAGGATCTCCACGACCCGGCTGGACTTTTCCTCGACCACGCCCTGGGCGACCAGCGTCCCGTAGGTCACGATGCTCATGTACAGCAGCACCGCCACGATCAGCCCGATCACCATCCGCTGGGCCTTCTCCGGATCCGGCGGTTTGATCGAGTCGACCTCGACCTGGGTGTCGGAGACCGTGCGCAGCACCTGCTCCGGGTTCTCCACGGTTTCGGAAAGCTTGCCGTTGAGCACTTCCTGCTGTGAAACCCCGGTCAGCAGGGCACGCAGCTTGGTGTCCAATTCGGACTTGACGAGCACCTTCAGCTCGGTGGCGTTGCCGGACAGCAGCGCGTCGAGATCGCCGTTTTCGACCTGCGACCGGCCCTCCGCCGGATCGGCGACGGTGACGGTCTCGATCTTCTCGCCGACCGCCGCGCCCGCCGTCTGGAGCTGCTGCGCGATACCGGCGGTCTGGCCGGTGAGCCCGATCTTGCTCTTGTCCTCGTTGCTGATCAGCGTGGACTGCAGCAGGACGTAGCCCATCAGCATGACCAGCAGGACCGCCGTGCCGATCACGAAGGACCGGGTGCGCAGCCGCGTGTTCAGCTCGCGTCTGGCGATGAGCCAGACAGCGCGCCAGGGTGAGATGGTGTTCATGCGGAAACTCCTTGTGCCGCCGGCTTCTCGGCGACGGCGTCGCGGAACAGCTCGGTCAGCGAACGCCTGCGTTTGGTGAATTCGGTGACCGGGCCGGTGGCCAGCGCCGCGGCGAGCACGGCTTGGTCGTCGGCGCCCGCTTCGAGTTCGAGGACCGTCGTCGGGCCGTTCTGCTCGGCCGACCGGACACCGGGAACGGCGGAGGCCCAGCCGGGCGAGGAGTGGGGCGCGGTGACGACGAGGCCGTTGCCCGCGTCCGCGGTCAGCTCGGCGACGGTGCCGGAGGCGACCATCCGCCCGCTTCGGATGATGCCGACCCGATCGCAGAGCCGCTCGACCAGATCGAGCTGGTGGCTGGAGAACACCACCGGCACCCCGGTCGCGGCCTTCTCGCGCAGCACCCCGCTCATCACGTCCACGGCCAGCGGGTCGAGGCCGGAGAACGGCTCGTCCAGCACCAGCACCGTCGGATCGTGCACCAGCGCGGCCGCGAGCTGCACCCGCTGCTGGTTGCCGAGGCTCAGTTTCTGGACCTCGTCCTTGCGGCGTTCGGCCAGCCCCAGCCGGGAGATCCAGTTCTCTGCGCTGCGGTGGGCGTCGTTGGCCGACATCCCGTGCAGTTCGGCGAGGTAGACCAGCTGCTCCAGCACCTTCATCTTCGGGTACAGCCCGCGTTCCTCCGGCATGTACCCGATATGCGTGCGGGTCTCGTGCGTGATCGGCGCGCCGCCGAGCTGCACCTCGCCGCCGTCGGCCGCCAGCACGCCGAGGACGATCCGCATCGTGGTGGTCTTGCCCGCCCCGTTGCTGCCGACGAACCCGAACAGCTCACCGGGCTGGACCTCGAAGCTCACCTCGTCCAGCGCGACCTTCGTGCCGTAACTCTTGGAGATCCGGTCGATCTCCAGCTTCCCCTCGCTCATTTCCACTTCCCCTCCTCGAAATACCGCACCAGCGCAGTGAAACCCCGGTGGACGCCGGAGACCGTGCGGTTTCGCTGGACCAGTCCGTCCAGCTTGACGTTGCTCACCACCGAAGTGGCCCGGTACACCAGGATCGCCCGCCCCGCCCCGGCGAGGACCCCGCCGGCCACCAGCACGACGGCGACCATCCCGATGGACACCTTGTAACGCCTCTTGTCCCCGGTCATGCCGGAGCCACCCCCTCGAAGTCGGTGTAGTCTTCGGGGTCGTCGTCCGGCAGTTTCCACGCGAGCCAAAGTGCCGGCAGCGACGTCCCGAAGACGAGTAACGCCGCTGTCATCGCGGCCAGCAGAGAACCGGAATCCGGTCGGCCGGCCGCGTAAAGTCCATATCCGAGATCCACCACCATCAGCAGGCAGATCCCCTGGAAGGCGCTGTAGTGCGCCCTTCCGCGCAAGTGCAGTTCACGTTCGTCGAGATCGCTCGCCGCGGAACCGGGTCTGCCGACGGCCTTGCGCAGCACCGCGGCGGTGCCGACGCAGAGACACAGCCCGGGCCCCATCAGACCGACGGCGAACCACAGCGTCGGCTCGCGGAGCAGGGCCGCCCCGACGATCACGACGAGATGGCCGATCACGGCCGCGACGGCGAGGCGACGGCGGTCCGAGCGGGTCCGGGTGACGGTCATGTGGGAGTCACCTCTTCGAAGTCGGTGTAGTCCTCGGGGTCGTCGTCCGGCAGCGACCAGCCCAGGATGACGGCGGCCAGCGTGGTGCCGGTGACCAGCAGCGCGGCGCCCATCATCGCGCCGCGTCCGCCGCCGTTCTCGGTGCCGGAGACGATCAGGCCGTAGAACACGGCGACGATCATGAGCGCGACCAGCACCTGATAGCTGACGAAGGTGGCACGATGGCGCCATTCCCGCTCACGCTCGTCGAGCCGGGTCGAGAACCCGCCGCTCATCTTGCCGGTGAGGATCCGCAGCAGGTAGTGGGCGCCGCCGGCGAGCAAGGAACCGCCGAACCAGCCCAGGAGGAAGACCAGGTCGTGCGCTGTCTGGAAGAAGGCGGCGCCGGAGATCAGGAGCAGATCACCCGCCACCACGAGCACGCTCAACGTCCTCCGCCGTTTCCGCGTGCGCCAGCCCGGCAGCCGCAGTGCCCGCTTGCGCTCCACTTCCTCCAGCCGTTCCAGCTGGCGTTCCCAGTACGCCGCCAGGCGTCCCCGCTTCTCGCTCATGTTCCCCCCTCCCGGTAGACCTGAGTGGACAGTGGCGTGAACGGTTCGCGGCTGAACACGGCCTCGACCGGGAGGTCGAACACCGCGCAGATGCGAAACGCCAGGTCCAGGCTCGGGTAGTGGTCCCCCCGTTCGAGTGCGCCGATGGTCTGCGGATTGACCTCGACCGCCGTCGCGAGGGCGGCCCTGCTCAGTCCGCGCTCCGCCCGGAGCACCGGAAGCCGGTTGTAGATCGGCAGCTCTTTGCCGCGTCTGACCGGGCTCATGGAACATACTGTTGCAAAAACCCAACGACTCGTCAAGTTTGGAGAGCGTTGTGTTCTACTCGGTGAGTCCGGCGAGCGACTTGTCGACGAGCTCCTGGACGCGGGGACGGGCGGCTTCGGCCTCCGAGGCGACCAGGCCGAGCCGGGTGCGGCGCTCCAGGACGTCCTCGACGTCGAGCGCGCCTTCGTGCCGCACTGCCCAGACGACCTCGGCCGCACTGATCTCGGTCCCGTCGGACAGCGGAAGGCCCAGTTCCGGATCGACCTCGCCGAGTGCGGCGATCCTGGGCGCCTCGGTGCCGTACTTCGCGACCAGCCGGGCAGGAGCGTCCACAGTGGACAGGCGATGCCGCGGCGTTGCGCCGAGCAGGGGGAGCCGGGACGTGGTCGACGGCCCGGCGCGGAGCCCGGACCGCTTCAAAGCGGCGTCGACGGCGTCTTCGGCCATCTTCCGGTACGTCGTCAGCTTGCCGCCGACGACGGTGAGCACGCCGTCGGCACCGGTCACCACCGCGTGTTTGCGCGAGAGATCCGCGCTGCGCCCACCGCCGCCTTCGACCAGCGGCCGCAGCCCGGCGAACGAGCCATCGACGTCGGCGCGGGTCAGCGGGCGGGTGAACGCCGTCGACGCCACCTCGAGCAGGAAGTCCACATCGGACTCCGGGACGGACGGCACGCGCGGGACCGGGCCGTCGGTCGGTTCGTCGGTGACCCCGACGAACACGCGGCCGTCGGGTTGCGGCAGCAGGAAGACGAAGCGGTTGTTCTCACCGGGGACGGGCACGTTGACCGACGTCGCGCCGATCGGCGCCGACCCCGGAGCCAGGATCAGGTGTGAGCCGCGGGACGGCCGCAGCCGCACCGACTCCGCCAGTTCGCCCGCCCAGACACCCGTCGCGTTGATCACCTGACCGGCGCGGATCTCCACTTCCTGCCCGGTGAGCCGGTCTCTGGCCAGTACCGAATCCGCGCCGAGCCGGAGCGCTTCGACCCTCGTCAGGATCTTGGCGCCGCGAGACGCCGCCGTGCGCGCGAGGTTCACCACGAGCCGCGCGTCGTCGGTCAGCGCGCCGTCGTAGGCCAGCAGCGCGCCGCGCAGGCCTTGGGGAGACAGGCCGGGGGCGAGCGCGAGTGCCTCCGCGGCCGGGATCGACCTCGGCCGCGGCAGTACCGATGCCGGGGTGCCCGCCGCGCGGCGGAGGCCGTCACCGGCGACGAGGCCGGTCATGATGAACGCCTGCTGACCGCGGGAGGTCTTGCGGTACATGGGGAACAGCTGCGGGATCGCCCTGGTGAGGTGCGGCGCGGTGCGCGTCATGAGGATCCCGCGTTCGACGGCGCTTTCGTGCGCCAGCGCCAGATCGCCCTTGGCGAGGTAGCGGAGCCCGCCGTGGACCAGCTTGCTGGACCACCGCGAAGTCCCGTACGCCAGGTCGTACGCCTCGATCAGGGCCACCGAGAGCCCGCGCGCGGCCGCGTCCAGCGCGATCCCGGCGCCGGTGACCCCGCCACCGACGACCGCCAGATCGGCCCGCTCACCGCCGTCGAGCGCCGCGAGTTCCCGCTCGCGCCGCAGTGCGTTGAGCGAGCCAGGCGTCACGGCCGCAGCGCCGCGTCGAGCACCTTGGCGAACTCCGCCATCAGGTCGTCCTCGTTCACGTCCGCCGTCGCGGGACGGAAGGAGAAGGCGAAGGACTGGATGAGCATCAACAGGGTGCGTGCCTGCGAAGGCAGGTCGCCCTTGCGGATCGAGCCGTCCTCCTGGCCCGACCGCAGCAGGTGCAGGATCACGCCTTCGGCGAAACGCTGGGTCTTCCCGAGCCGCTCGACGATGTAGGGCAGGACGAGTTCGGGGTCGAGGTCCAGCAGGGTGCGGAAAAGCGGGTCACCCGACAGCGCGGTGACGGCGGTGGTCGAACTCCGCACGAGCCTCTCGCGGAAGTGGGCCGGTTCGTTCTCCGGTTCCGCGGCGCCTTGCAGCAGGCCGCCGAACTCGCGGGTCATGAGGGTCGCGAGCACGCTGCGCACGTCCGGGAAGCGGCGGTAGACGGTCATCCGGCTGACCTTCGCGGTCCGCGCTATCTCCGCGAGCGTGGTCCGCCTCACGCCGACGGCGAGAACGCACTTCTTCGCCGCGTCGAGCAGAACGTCGTCGGACACACGCGTGGAGGCCTGGCGGGATCGGGTATCCGCCAGTGCCGAAACGCCTGTTTCCGCAGGTGAGTGACGTTGTACGTCCATATGTAACACTGTAGTCGTGACAGAGCTTATTGACCACCGGTTAAGACGATCCTGGACGCCCGAAGCCGGTGACGCGGCCCACCTTCCGGCGAAGGCGCTGCGGTGGCTCGTCCAGCGTATCGGCCCGCTCGGCTCGGCGGCGCCTTTCGCACCGGATTCGGCGCTGTCCGTTCCCGATTCGGCGCTCGGCGAACAGCCGAAACGTGACCTCGAGCAGCTCGTCGGCGCCGAGCACATCCTGTTTTCGCCGGGGTCGAGGCTCGCCAGGGCGACCGGTCTGTCCTATCTGGACCTGCTGCGGCGCCGGGGGTTCGGTGATTTTCCGGTGCCGGACGCCGTCGTCCTGCCGGAGAATCCCGGCGAAGTCCAGGCGGTACTGGAAATCTGCGCACGGCACGACGTCGGCGTCGTCCCGTTCGGCGGCGGGACGTCCGTGGTCGGCGGGGTTTCGGCGCTGCGCGGGGACAAGAGCGCGGTGATCGCGCTCGATCTCACCAGGCTCGGCGAGCTGGTCTCCGTCGACCCGGTGTCCCGGATCGCGGTCCTGCAGGCCGGGGTCACCGGGCCGGAGGCCGATCGGCTGCTCGCCGCGCACGGCTTCACCCTCGGACACGTGCCCCAGTCCTACGAACGCGCCACCATCGGCGGATACGCCGCGACCCGGTCCGCCGGGCAGGCCTCGTCGGGTTACGGCCGGTTCGAGGACATGGTTTCGGGCGTCCGGCTCGCGACCCCGCGCGGCGAATGGAAGCTCGGCGTCGCGCCGGCGTCGGCGGCCGGACCCGACCTGCGGCACCTCGCCATCGGCAGCGAAGGCACGCTCGGCGTGATCACCGAGGTCGCCCTCCGCGTCCGCCCCGTGCCGGAAGTGCGCCGTTACGAGGGCTATGTCCTCGACGGCTGGGAGAACGGCACCGCGGCGGTCCGCGAGCTCGCCCAGCGGCACGTGCTGGCGGACGTCACCCGACTGTCCGATGTGGATGAAAGCGAAGTTTCGCTGGCACTCAACGACAGCTGGAAGACCAAGGCGCTGCGCCGGTATCTCAAGGCGCGGGGGATCGCCCATCCCTGTCTGCTGATCGTCGGCTGGGAAGGCGCGTCGAAACGCGAGGTGGCCCGGCGCCGTCAGGACACCACCCGGGTGCTGGAGCCGTTCGGTGCCGTCCGCATCGGCGCGGCCCTCGGCGAATCCTGGCGCCGCGGCCGGTTTTCCGGGCCCCGGCAGCGGGACGCCCTGATGGACAAGGGTGTCTGCGTCGAAACCCTGGAGACCGCCGCGTACTGGGCGGAACTGAGCGACCTGCGCGACGCCGTCCGCGCCGCGCTCACCGCCACGCTCGGCCGGACGATCATCATGTGCCACGTCTCGCACGCCTACGAAACGGGCGCGTCGCTGTACTTCACCGTGCTCACCGCCCGCGACGAGACCGATCCGATCGGCCAGTGGCAGCGGGCGAAGGCCGCGGCTTCGGAGGCGATCACCGGGATCGGCACCATCTCGCACCACCACGCCGTCGGCGTCGACCACGCGCGCTATCTGGCGCCGGAAATCGGTGACATAGGCGTCGAGGTGCTGCGGGCGGCGAAGAAGACCGTCGACCCGGCGGGGATCCTCAATCCCGGGAAGCTTCTTTGACCAGCGTCCCGGAGTCGATCAGCGTGCAGTCCAGGCCGTGCGTCTCGGCGGGGATCCCTTCCAGCGCCGCGGCCCGGCGCTGTTCGAGGTCGGCGACGCGGATGTGCCTGCCGTCCACGAGGATCGGCAGGCGGATGTCGGCGGCGCCGACATAGGCCACCACGTCGTCGAGCACGGTGCCGTCGTCGAGGGTGATGGCCGGGGCGGTCAGCCGCACCAGCCGGTAGCGCTGGCCGTTGCCCTCGCAACGGTCGAGCACGGCCAGCTGGCCGGGGGAGGCGAACCAGACGGAGTGCTCCTCGACGACACCCGGGGCGGCGGCGAGCGTGGCGGGCCGCTGCCCGTCCCGGAACCGCAGGCCGGACGCCCACACCGCGGCGAGGTCGGTGCAGCGCGCGTGGCAGACGACGACGGGGCCCTCCAGCCCCATGTTCTCCCGCAGCCAGGTGATCTTGGACGGGCACGCGTTCGAGCCGTAGGCGAGGACGGCCTGGCGTTCGCGCCAGCCCTCGGGCGCGGTGTCGAGGCTGTGCCCGGCGCCGTCGAAATGGACGAACGAGTGCCCCGGGCGCGCTCCCGGGTACGGGTCGGCGGGAAAATCGGCGTCGGTGAAGAGTTTCACCACGTCACCACACTACGGAGGACGTCCCCGTGGTGCATGCGCTCGAAGGCCTGCTCGACGCCGTCCAGGGCGATCCGCTCGGTGACGAACTTGTCGAGCGGGAGCCTGCCCTGCAGGTAGAGGTCGATCAGCATCGGGAAATCGCGTGAGGGCAGGCAATCGCCGTACCACGACGACTTGAGCGAGCCACCGCGCGAGAAGAAGTCGATCAGCGGCAGGTCCAGCCGCATGTCCGGGGTCGGGACGCCGACGAGCACGACCGTGCCCGCCAGATCGCGGCCGTAGAAAGCCTGACGCCAGGTTTCCGGCCTGCCGACCGCGTCGATCACGACGTCCGCGCCGAAGGAATCGGTGAACTCCTGGATGGCTTCGACGACCTGGTCTTCGCTCAGTCCCTTGCTGTTCAGTGTGTGCGTCGCGCCGAAGCCCTTGGCCCAGTCCAGTTTCCGGTCGTCGGTGTCGACGGCGATGATGGTCTTCGCGCCGGCCAGGTTCGCCCCGGCGATGGCCGCGTCGCCGACGCCGCCGCAGCCGATGACCGCGACGGAATCGCCGCGTGCCACCGCGCCGGTGTTCAGCGCCGCGCCGAGACCGGCCATCACCCCGCAGCCGAGGAGTCCGGCGACCGCGGGTTCGGCGGCGGGGTCGACCTTCGTGCATTGTCCACTGTGGACGAGTGTCTTCTCGAGGAACGCCCCGACGCCGAGGGCGGGTGACAGAGCGGTGCCGTCGGCCAGTGTCATCGGTCGAGCGGCGTTGAAAGTGGAGAAGCAGTACCAGGGCTTGCCCCGGCGGCAGGCCCGGCAGGTGCCGCAGACCGCGCGCCAGTTCAGGATCACGTAGTCGCCCGGTTCGAGATCCGTGACGCCGTCGCCGACGGCCTCCACGAATCCCGCGGCCTCGTGGCCGAGCAGGAACGGGAACTCGTCGTTGATCCCGCCCTCGCGGTAGTGCAGGTCGGTGTGGCAGACACCGCACGCCTTGACCGCGACGACGGCCTCACCGGGCCCGGGATCGGGCACCGTCACGGACTCCAGTGAGACCGGTTCACCTTTGGCTCGGGAAACGACGCCCTGGACCTCGTACGGCATGCTTACCTCCGAGTCGACGAAACTCCGAGCTTGCCACGAAATCCACGCCGTCCGCGAGATCCGCTAGGGTGCGGTATCGGTTCAGTGCGTCCTTCAGCGCGGCGTGATGATGTAGGCGACGCCTCCCGGAGCGCCCGAGACCCCGCCCGTGGTGTTGTACCGCTTGGTGCGCTGCCAGATCGTCTCGAATTGGTGTCGCTTGTAGACATTTCGGACCCGGTCGTTGCTGTTGGCGGCCGGATCGTTCGCGATCACGTCGCCGTCCTTCGTGAAACCGACGACGACCATGATGTGCCCGGCGGTGCCGTAGCCGGCGCCGTCGAGTTCCTCGGCCTTGAACGATTGTGAAGTGATCACCGGAATGCCGCGCGCGATGTAGTTTTCGAGTTCGTTCAAGGAGTGCAAACGGGTGATGTGCCCACGCAGTCCGAGTGAAGCGGCGTACGCGGTGTTGAACGGCCAGTTGCCGGTTCCGTCGTAAGCGTGATCGAAGGTGTAGCGGGCGGCGTACGCGACGGTCGGATCCACGTAACCCTTCGGGATCCACGTCATGTCCTCGCGCTTGGGCCGTTTGCCCCAGTACTCGGCGACCATTTCGGTGGACGTCGGGCTGCACCAGCTCTCGCCGCCACCGCCGTACTCGGGGAACTGTCCTTTGTGGAGGTTCTGGGCGTAGGCGGGCACCTTGAGCTCGATACCGGTGGCGCGGCCCGGTTTCGTCGCCCGGACCTCGAACCGGTCCGGGACCAGCGACGTCATCGCGCCGAGCGAGGTCACCGACGGCGTGGCGCGGGAACCGGCCTCGCGGTAGAGGCTGATCCGCAGTTGATACGACCGGAGCGCGACGCCGGCCTTCATGACCAGCGTGTCGACGTCGACAGCGGCGTTGGCGTCGCTCTGGCCGTCGACGCTGGTGCGCTTGATGTCGGCGTCCCCGCTGGCCCACCGGCCCATGACGTACCAGGCCGTCTCGGTGCCCGACGAGGTGCGGCCCTTCGCCTCGATCTTGATCCAGGTCTTGGCCGGTGTCTTCGCGTTCCACGAGGCGACCAGCTGGGAGGCGTCGAAGCCGTGCTTGTGGCTCTTCGACGTCCACTGGCCGTATTCGTAGGTCTTCGTGGTGCCGAGCGAGGGTTCGGTGTGCTCGATGGTGCCGATCGGGCGATCGATGCGCAGCTCGCCGTGGTGAAGGTCGAGCCCTTCCGGCCTGCCGTCGCGGAATCCGCGCTGATCGGACCATTCGTGGTAGTCGATCGACTCGTCGTCCGGCTTGCCGGGGCTCGCCTCCACCGTCTGCGCCGTCACCGCGGTCATTGTCGCGATCGTCAGCAGCGTGACCAGCCCTCGTATCCGCATCGCGGCTCCATCCCTCGAGTCCACCCAGTAGGGAAGGGATTTTCGCCGGTTGTGCGAGGTATGTAAACAGTTGTCTGCAAGACGGCCCGAGTCTGTGTCACTTTCGCGACCAGCCCCCGCGTTTTTTTCCCTCATTTCTGTCGTTGTCAAACCACAAACCCACAACAAAGAAAAAAAAACAAAA
>NZ_JBVILA010000001.1:513114-604860 GCF_055580625.1 Amycolatopsis sp. NPDC031561
ACGGTGGCCGGCAAGAAGGCCAGGATCTGTGTCACTTTCGCGACCATCCCCCGCGTTTCGTCCTCTAGTTGCGGTAGTTGCACACGCAAGTACCGCAACTAGAGGACGAAACGCGGGGGGAGACAGGCCGTGGGTCAGGTGAGGGGGTTCGGCAGCAGGAGTTCGGTGTTCTGGTCCTGAGCCGTCCCGACGGCGCCCAGTGAAGCGTGGATGTCGTTGTACGAGAACTCCCGGTACAGCGACGCAAGCGCTTGCGTCGAGGTGTCCGAGTACTCCGCCTCGTACGGCGCTTCGGCTTCGATCAGCGTCGTGAACAGCGACAGCGTGCCGTCGGCGTTGTCGGCGACCTCGATGATTCGCGCGTGCTGCGGGAAGTCGATGTGCGAAGCGGTGTTGATCTCCCAGAAGCCCTGTTTCGCCGTTTTGCCGGGGTGCGGGGTGATCTTGTTGTGGTGCGTGTGCCCGTTGACCCACGCCAGCACGTTCGGGAACCGGTTCAGCAGCGAGACGAACGTGTCGCCGTTGAGCCGCAACTCCAGCGGATGCCGCGCGTCCGGGAGCACGTTGCCCATGGTGTCGCTGGTGTGGTGGCTGAACAGGATGAACAGCTCGTCCGTCACGTTCTGCGTGACCTTGCGGCCGAAGAAGTCGTAGTACACCGAGCTGTTGCGCTTGAGCGTGTTCTCCACCCAGGTGAACTGCCCGAGCCCGATCGACCCGTCCGCGAGTCCGGCCATCGTCGTGGTGTCGAGGCTGATACCGACGACGCCCGGCGCGATGCGGAAGGTGTAGTACACGTTGCGCCCGTCGGCGTTGTTGCCGCTGAACCCGTGGCCGACCGGGCCGGGACCGGTGTTGGCGGTGTCGAGGTGGTGCCGCACGAACTCCGCGGTGCTGAACGGCCGCCGCCGCGCGTCCGGGGTGATCTCGCGGATCGTGCCCGAGCCGCCGAACAGCTCCGTGATCGGGACGCCCGAGCCGGAGCCGATCGCCTTGGCGAGTTTCCGCGACGTCGTCTCGTCCTTGCCGATCACCTTGAAGCGGCCGGTGTACCAGGCGTCCATCCCCGGCAGATCCGGCAGCGTGCCGACGATGCTGTCGTCGTGGTTGCCGAAGGTGCAGAACCACGGGATGTCGAGACCGGGGGAGGTGAAGGTGTTCGAGGCCGCGCCGAGCAGGCCGGGCAGCTGCGGGAAGCCCTTCTTCGTGTAGGCGTCGTCCAGCGTCTTGCCGGGGTTCCAGTAGTGCGAGGACCCGGACGTCTGGACACCTTCGTGCGCGTTCGGGTCGCCGGACGTCGGGTTCACCGTGCCGCCGTTGAGCACCTTGAGGAACCACTCGAGCTCGATCAGCTCGTGGTTGTCGGTGTTGTCACCGGTGGTGACCATGAAATCGATCGCCCGCCCGGTGAACGGGCCCGTCTTCAGGCTGTTCACCCGCTCCACCAGCGCCGTCGTCGCGACCGGGCCGAGCGTCTCCTGCGGCCGGTGCGCCGAGCCGATGAACGGGTGCAGGTATTCGAACCGAGCCGGGCTCTCGGCGTCGGTGAAATGCAGATCGGTGAACTGCGCGAACGACGCCATCGCGCGGCGCCGGTCGTCGCGACCGGACTTCGGCGCGGCGAGGTCGCCCCGGACGACGAGCGGCCAGCCGGGACCCGCCGTCAGCCGCGTGTAGCCGGGACCGCTCTTCAACGGAGCCGCGGCGGATTCCAGCGTGGTGCCCGCGGTGCGCGCCGCGCGGGTCGCGGTGCGTGCCAGCGCCCGGTCGAGCGCGTTGGCGGTCGGGGTGCACAGCAGCAGGCCGACGCCGGCGGCGCCCGCCGCGGTGAAGGTTCGCCTGGAGATGTCGGACATGGCGGTGCCCCTACTCGTCGCGGGTGGGTGTCGCGGAAGGACGATGCCGGACGACGTTAGCCGTGGGGTGAACGCCAGAAAAGGGTAATGCGAAGATTTGTCACGTTCGGCCGAATGCTTTCGTCGCCGTGGTGGTTAAGCTGGTCGCTCGGCTGGTGAGGAGGTGGCCTCGGTGGGTGCTTCGGCATGGTCTGTCCGCGGCCGGTTCGAGGGAGATCCGGAAGCGGCGCTGGACGCGATGAAGGCGCGCGTCTTCGCGGAGGGCGACTACCTCTGGGAAGAGGACGAACTCGGCCGCCCGGATTCGGTCGAGGAGCTGTACGAAATCGAGAGCGTCCAGGAGTCCGGGACCCATTCGGTGCTCGACGTGCACGAGTTCATCAGCGCCACCGGCGAGGACGACTTCGGCACGATCCGGCCCTTGACCGACGCCGAACTCCTCACCGCCTTCGGGACCGAGGAGCCGTCGGTCGCCGGCTTCGACGAACTCGACAAGGCGGGGCAGCTGCCGTACGAACGCCGCCCGCGCTGGAGCGCGAACTGCGCGCTGCTCTACGAGGACGACGTCGCCGTCGAGCTGGCGATCTGGGGCGTCTCCGGCGACTAGAGCCGGGCTTCGCGACACCCGGGATGGCGGCCGCGCACCAACGCCCGAGTCGCACTCCGGCCAGGCGAGCCGAGAGTTGGTTGCCTACCGGCGTCTGGCTGCGGTCGTTCACGGGTCCGGGCCGTGAAGGGCCCCTTGCCTACCTTGACCGTAGTGATGGAGGCCTTCACTACTTTCGTGATCGCCACTTTCACTCCACACGTACCAGCAGTCACAGCGGCCGCGCGTGAAGGCTCCCTTTCCTGGGTTCAGCCGAGAAAACTCGACCACCACGTACTTCAAGCGACCAAGGCGCCGGTATCGAGTGGGTCAGGGTACCGACCTCACCCCTTACGCCTCACCCCTCACGCCTTCAACCTCCGGCGACTAGAGCCGGGCTTCGAGCCCGTCGAGAATGACCTCGACACCCAAGTCGAAGACGTCCTCCCCGCTTTGGCGGGCGAAAGCCTGGCCGAGCCTGCTCACGTGGGGATATGCCGCGAGCCGTTCGAGGAACCCTTCGTCCGGCTTCCGTGCGGGGAGGGTTTCCACCGAGGCGAGCACGTGTGCCGTGAGCAGCCGCGAAATCCCCGCCGTGTCCTCCTCGGAGAAGCCCGCCTCCAGCAGGATCCGCGCGGTCGTCTCGATCGAGGCGAGCATGCGGCTCAAAGGGGTGGAAACCGGCGACGCGCCCGTCTACCTCGGCGCGTTGCGGCTGGTGGGGAACGTCTTCATCGTGGGCAGCCTGCTCGGCCTGCTCGTCTGGTTCCGGTGGCGCTGGCTGTTCTGGCCGGTGCTCGCGGTCAACGTCGGCCAGGCGTTCGGCGTGTACGTCGTGCCGTTCGAGGTGCATCGGGCCGCGATCGACGAACACGGCTGGCCGGGCGTGCTGCCGTCCCTGGTCACCGACGGCGGCGCGGTGATCCTGTCGATCCTGCTGATGGTCGCTTATCTCCGTTCGCGCCGCCTCACGCGGACAGGCGACCCAGTTCGGTTTTGACCGCTTCGACCGCGGCCTTCGTCTCGGCGACCGGATCGGCGCCATCGCGGGCGATCTTGCCCAGCGCGTCGACGAGCGCGGTGTTCGCCGTCGGTGTCCACAGTGGACCGGCGGCGCGGCCGTTCTCCCGGATCAGCTTCGCGGCCTCGGTCCCCGGGGTGGCCTTGCCGAGCACGCTCAGCCGAGCGGGCAGGTGGAAGCCGAACCTGGTGGCGAACTCCTGCTGGAAGTCGGTGCGCTCCAGCCACAGCCATTTGACGAAGTCCTTGGCGGCGTTGGGATTCAGGCTCTTGGAATGCACCATCGCGCTCAACCCGCTGACCGGGACGGACGCCGCGCCCGCCGCGTCGAGCCGGGGGAAGGCCAGGACGCCGAAGTCGTCCTTCATGGTGTCCTGGATCTTCGGCAGGTTCCACAACCAGGTCCACTGCATGGCGGCGAGCCCGTCGATGAACGGGATCGGATCGGCCCAGTCCGTCGATGCGCCGAGCAGCAGCGAACCGTTGAGGTCATGGAGTTTCGCGAACGCTGTCGCGGCACGGGGATCGTCGAAGCCGACGGTCTTGCCGTCCTTGAGGTAGTCGAGTCCGGCGGCCCACAGCAGCGGCCCGGCGAGTGCCGCCGCGCCCGCGTCGTTGCCTGCGAACAGCCCTTTGACGCCGTCCTTGGAGAGTTTCCTCGCCGCGTCGACGAGCTCGTCGAGCGTCTGCGGCGGCTGAACCCCGGCCTCCTGCAGGAAACTCTTGCGGTAGAAGAGAACCTGGGTGTCGAGTGACTGCGGGATGCCGTAGAGCTTGCCGTCGACGGTCTGCGCCGCGAGCACGGACTGGTTGAAGTCGTTGCGCACGGGCCCGATGACGTCGTCGAGCGGGACGAGGAGGTTCTGCCGGACCCGGTCGACGGTGACGTGGCCTTCGAAAACGTCCGGAACCGGTCCGGCCTGCAGCGCGGCGTTCAGTTTCGTTTCGTAGTCGTCGGGATTCCACTGCACCGCGACCTTGGACTTCTGGTACGCGGCCGCGTAGCGCGTGACGGCTTCCTGGACACCGGCTTCGGGATACGGGTGGTACCACTGCGCGAGGTCCACCGGCTTCGGTTTCGGCCGGGTCACCCCGGCGGAGTAGGCCGTCGAGGGAGGCGGGCTTCCTGATTGGACGGTGTTCGACCCGCAGGCGGACAGCACGGTCGTCCCCGCCAGTGCCAGGAACGCGCGCCTGCTTGTCTTACGCACCAACAGAACCCTTCGTCGAACGCCGTGAAGGCCATCTTGTGGGAACTAGCGTCCCTCAAGATGGCCTTCACGGAAGGGCAGGCGCGCGGGAGATTAACCCGTTAGAGCTGACTGATGTCGAGCTTTCCCTCGGAGTGGAACGCCCGCAGCCGCTTCTTGTCGAACTTGCCGACGCTCGTCTTGGGGACTTCGTCCACAAAGGTCCAATTCTCCGGAAGCTGCCACTTCGCGACCTTGTCGGACAGGAACTCGCGCAGTTCCTCGGCCGTGACGGTCTGGCCTTCCTTGACCACGACGGCGACCAGCGGGCGCTCGTCCCACTTCTCGTCGGGGATGCCGACCACGGCCGCCTCGGCCACCGCGGGGTGGGCCATCACCTGGTTTTCCAGGTCCACCGAGGAGATCCACTCGCCGCCGGACTTGATGACGTCCTTCGCGCGGTCGGTCAGCGTGAGGTAGCCGTCCGGGCTGATCTTGCCGACGTCGCCGGTGCGCAGCCAGCCGTCGTGGAACTTCTCCGGGTCGGGCTCGTCACCGGTCGTGCCGCTGTAGTACGACGCCGCGATCCACGGTCCCTGCACCTCGAGCTCGCCGACGCTTTCGTTGTCCCACGGCAGTTCCTCGCCGTTGTCGCCGATCAGCCGGGCGCTGACGGACGCGGGGAACCGGCCCTGCGTGTAGCGGTACTCCCACGCCTTCTCGCCGGTCGCGGCGGCGGGCGGACGCGCGACGCTGCCCAGCGGCGACGTCTCGGTCATGCCCCAGGCGTGCAGGATCGGCACGTTGTAGCGGTCTTCGAACGCGTGCATCAGCGACGGCGGTGCGGCCGAGCCGCCGACGACGACCTCGCGCAGATGCGAGATGTCCTGCGGGTTCGCGTCGAGGTGCGAGAGCAGGCCCTGCCAGATCGTCGGGACGGCGCCGGCGAAGGTCGGCTTCTCGGCGTCGAGCATCTGGGCGATGGGAGCGGGCTGGAGGAAGCGGTCCGGCATCAGCAGCGAGGCGCCGACCATCAGCGCGGCGTACGGCATGCCCCAGGCCATCGCGTGGAACATCGGGACGATCGCCAGGGCCTTGTCGTGCTGGGCCAGCCGCATGCTGTCGGTCATGGTGACCTGCATCGAGTGCAGCCAGATCGACCGGTGGGAGTACGCGACGCCCTTGGGGTCACCCGTGGTGCCCGAGGTGTAACACATCGCGGCGGCCGAACGCTCGTCCACGTCGGGCCAGTCGAAGGTGTCCGGCTGGCCGGCCAGCAGCTCGCTGTACGAGTGCACCTGGACGCCGTCGGGCGCCGGGAGGGTGGAGGCGTCGCCGTTGGCCACGATGACGTGACGCACGGTCTTCAGCTCGGGCAGCTGCTTGGCCAGCAGCGGGACCAGCGTGCCGTCGACGATGACGACCTGGTCCTCGGCGTGGTTGGCGACGAAGACCAGCTGCTCGGGGAAGAGCCGGATGTTCAGCGTGTGCAGCACCGCGCCCATGGCGGGAATCGCCAGGTAGGCGGCCATGTGCTCGGCGTTGTTCCACATGAAGGTGCCGACGCGCTGGTCGCCGGTGATGCCCAGGCTCCGGAGGGCGTTCGCCAGGCGAGCAGCGTGTTTGCCGAGCTCACCGTAGGTCTCACGACGGGCTTCTGAACCGGTCCAGGTGATGACTTCGCTCTCGGAGTGCACCGTGGTGCCGTGGCGGAGCAGCCTGCCCAGTGACAGCTGTCCGTCCTGCATCGTGCTCAACATCGTGTACTCCCGTGGTGCTCGTTCTCCGGTGAACTGGGGTTGGGCCGACTCTAATCCGGGTCGGGTGAACTGGTCAGTAACCTCGCAGGCAACCGTTCGGTCACAGTGTCGCGCTAACGGGTGTTCGCCGGTTCGGGTCAAGATCATCAATAATTCGTATTTTTCCTGCCATGAAACGAAAAATGGCTAACAGTGCGAAGTGGTGACATCGCTCATAAGGGTGATGAACGCCATCGAATCGCCGCCCGAATGGCGTGTTTCCGCAGGCTGGGGCGGGTTGCCCAGGTTGTGGTCGAGGGGTAATAAGTGCGTGTCGGTTTCACGGTCGCGGAACGGGTGGCGTTTACTGGGGCCGTGGTACAGAGACGGCTGGCCAGCGCTTGCTCTCGCAAGCATGGTTAAAGGCCGTCGGCCGCGAAAGCGGAGACCTGAGATGAAAGGACTACTACGTTGGCTCTGCCCACGTTGACTCCGGAGCAGCGCGCCGATGCCCTCGCCAAGGCGGCTGAGGCTCGCAAGGCGCGCTCCGAGCTGCTTGCGTCGATCAAGTCCGGCAAGGAGAGCATCGACAAGGTGCTCAAGCAGGCCAAGGAGAACAAGACCATCGGCAAGACGAAGGTCACGCAGCTGCTGAAGGCCGTGCCCGGCCTGGGCGCGGTCAAGGTCGCCGCCCTGCTGGAGCAGGCCGGGATCGACCCTGACCGGCGTGCAGCCGGTCTGGGTGAGCGGCAGCGCGAGGCCCTCCTCGAGGCGCTGAAGTAACGCTTCCGCCCAGGTCACGGGCTGTCCAGGGGAAGGTGCTGCCCGAGAGGCTGTTGCCCGGGCAACACTTTCCCCTGGTCTCAGCCGGAGCCTGGGACGCTGGTGGGGTGACGACCAGTACCGCACCGGCGACCCCGGCAGACCTGGCCGCCCGCTACGAGCGGGGCGACTTTCTCCTGGCCACGGCACGGCACGCGCTCCTCGCGAGCGGGGCCGCGGCCACCGCGACCGACACCGATCCGGTGCGGCTGTCCCGGGCACTTCCGGGGCTGTTCGCCGGCACCGGCGCTCCGATCGCGGTCGGCGTGCTGCCCTTCGACACCAGCGAGGGCACGTCGACGCCTGGTCACCTGGTCTTGCCCCGCGCCGTGCACCGCGCGTCGTCCGACCGCGGGGCCGTACCGCCGCGCACCGCGCTCCCGCAGCCGGTCGAGGTCACTTCCGTGCCCGAACCGGAGGCGCATCTGGCCGCCGTCCGCGCGGCCGTCTCGGCGCTGAGCGACCGGGACCTGCGCAAGGTCGTCCTGGCCCGCGCGCTCGATCTCGACTTCTCCGAAGCCGTTCCGGTCGCCGACGTCGTCCGGAACCTGGCGAACGGCAACCCCCGCCACACCACCTACGGCGCGCAGCTGCCCGGCGGGCGCACGCTCGTCGGCGCCACCCCCGAACTCCTGCTGTCCCGCACCGGCGGCGCCGTGCTGTCCCGGCCGCATGCCGGGTCGATGCCCCGTTCGGCGGACCCGGCGATCGACAAGGCCCATGGTGAGGCGCTCCTGGCGTCCGAAAAGGACCACCTCGAACACGCCGTGGTGGTGGAGTCCGTCGTCGAGATCCTGCGGCCCTTCTGCCGGACCCTCGACGTCCGCGGTCCCGAGCTGGTCTCGACGCCGGCGATCTGGCACCTTTCGACGACCGTCACCGGCGAACTGATCGACCAGGACGTCACCGCGCTGGACCTCGCCGCCGCGCTGCATCCGACACCCGCGGTCTGCGGCACGCCGACCGGCGCCGCGCGCTCGCTGGTGGGAGAACTCGAGCCGTTCGATCGCGCGTACTACGCGGGCGCCGTCGGCTGGGTCGACGCGGCCGGGGACGGCGAGTGGGCCGTCGGGATCCGGTGCGCGGAGATCGCCGACACGTCCATGCGGCTGTACGCCGGTGGCGGCATCGTCCCCGCTTCCGACCCTCAGACCGAACTCGACGAGACCTCGGCGAAGTTCCGCACCCTGCTGGCCGCCATGGGCCTGGAGATCTGACCCCCTTCGCGTTTCGTCCTCTAGTTGCGGTCCTTGCGCGTGCAACTACCGCAACTAGAGGACGAAACGCGGGGGGTCAGAGGGTCACGAAGTCTTCGGTCACCGAGATCTCGTCGGACGTCAGCAGCGCGACGGCGGCCCGGTAGCCCTCGGCCGCCTTCAGGTCCGCGAGCCGCGTCCGTTCCGGGTCGAGGGCCGGGTGACTCGAGCGTGCCAACCGCGCCTGCTCGTCGTACCCGGAGAACGTGATGCTCTGCAGCGGGATCTTGAGGCCCTTCCCGGTGGCCTTCATGACGGCTTCCTTGCGCGTCCAGTACGTGAAGAACGCCGTCGCGCGCTCCTCGTCGAGCAGGCCGGAGATCGCGGCCTGCTCGGTCGGGGTCAGCGCGTACTCCATGAGCGAGTCTTCGGCCCGCCTGGTGGCGGTCTCGACGTCGAGACCGACCGGCGTCCCCGCGGTGGCCGCGACGCCGATGAGGTCGCCGGAATGCGAGATCGACAGCATCAGCGGCGCGCCGGGCACCCGGGGGCGGCCGTGCGGTTTGCCGCAGTCATCGCAGGTCGCGTCGAACTTCACGTCCTCGACGGCGAGGCCGAGGCGTTCGGCGGTGACGGTTTTCGCCAGCACTCGGCCGGTCAGGAACCGGCGCTTGTCGATGTCCTGACGGTAGCTCTCGTACCGGCCTTGCTCGAGTTCGTCGAGCAGGGCCAGGAACCGGGGTTCAGTGGGCAGGGGCGGGGACCAGCGGACCGCACATTCGATCACACCTCCTTCTTACCCGATTCGACGCTGGCATTACTCGAATGTTCGTCAAGCAGCGTCGCTTCGTCGAAGGGCGACTGGCCGTCCAGGGTCCGGTCCAGCTGCTCGCGGTCGATCTCCTTGGTCCAGGTGCCGATCAGCACGGTCGCGACGGCGTTGCCCGCGAAGTTCGTCAGCGCGCGGGCCTCGGACATGAACCGGTCGATGCCGACGATGAACCCGACGCCGTCCACCAGCTCCGGACGATGCGACGACAGCCCGCCCGCCAGCGTCGCGAGCCCCGCGCCGGTGACCCCGGCGGCGCCCTTCGACGCGATGATCATGAACACCAGCAACGAGATCTGCTCGCCGATGGTCAGCGGTTTGTCGAGCGCGTCCGCGATGAAGATGGACGCCATCGTCAGGTAGATCGCGGTGCCGTCGAGGTTGAACGAGTACCCGGTCGGCACGGTGATGCCGACCACGGATTTGGAGACCCCGGCGTGCTCCATCTTCGCGATCAGCCGCGGCAGCGCCGATTCCGACGACGACGTCGACAGGATCAGCAGGAACTCGCGGCCGAGGTACTTCAGCAGCTTGAAGATGTTGACCTTGGCCAGCAGGCCGATGATCAGCCCGAGCACCACGAACACGAACAGCGCGCAGGTGATGTAGAAGCCGAGCATGATCACCGCGAGGCTCTGCAGCGCCTTCCAGCCGGTCTCGCCGACGACGGCGGCGATCGCGCCGAACGCGCCGACCGGGGCCGCCCACATGATCATCGCGAGGATCCGGAACACGAGCCGCTGGATGTGCTCGATGCCGCGGCGGATCGGCTCGCCCTTGGTGCCGAGCTTCTGCAGCGCGAACCCGGCGAGCAGCGCGACCAGCAGCGTCTGCAGCACCTCGCCCTCGGTGAACGCCGAGACCAGTGTCTTCGGGATGATCCCGAGCAGGAACTCGACGGTGCCTTCGCTCTTGGCGATCTGGTCCTGGCCCTTTTCGGCGATCTCGGGGGTCAGGTGCAGGCCGGTGCCCGGCTGGAGGATGTTGCCGACGACCAGGCCGATGACCAGCGCGACCGTCGACATCACGAGGAAGTAGCCGATCGCGAGCCCGCCGACGCGGCCGACCTTCGCCGCCTTCGCCACGGAGCCGACGCCGAGCACGATCGTGCAGAAGATGATCGGCGAGATCATCATCTTGATCAGGTTCACGAACCCGGTCCCGAGCGGCTTCAGTTCCTTGCCCAGCGCGGGGAACAGGATGCCGACCGCGATGCCGAGCGCCACCGCCACGATGACGGCGATGTAGAGGTAATGGGTCCGGTCCCGCTTCGCCGCGGGTGCTTCCGTGCTCATGGGTGCCCTTCGACGAGACGAGAACAGGTTGCGAAAACTTATGACAACTTCTCGGCGAACGACAACCGAAGCGGTACGCTGAGCTAAGCGAGCGCTTAGTCAATGCCGAACAGGAGCGGGCTGACCATGGATTTCTCTCTGAGCGTCGAGGAACGCGAGGTGCGCGACTGGGTCCGCACGTTCGTCCAGCGCGACCTGATGCCACGTGAGCAGGAGGTGCTGCGCCGCGAACGAGCCGGTCAGCCCGGCCTGACCTCAGACGAGCTGCGCGAACTGCAGCTGAAGGCCAAGGAGTCCGGCTTCTGGGGTGTGCAGACGCCCGAGGAGTACGGCGGAATGGGCCTGTCCGCGGTGATGACCGCGTTGCTGGAGGCCGAGCTCGGCCGCACGTTCGTGCCGTTCCGCTTCGGCGGCGCCGCGGACAACATCCTGTACTACGCCAACGACGAGCAGAAGGAGCGCTACCTGCTCCCGACGATCTCGGGCGAGCGCAAGTCGTGCTTCGCGATCACCGAACCCGGCGCGGGCTCGGACGCCAAGGCCATCCGGACGACCGCCCGCAAGGACGGCACCGACTGGGTCATCAACGGCGAGAAGACCTTCATCACCGGCGGCAACGAGGCCGACTTCGTGATGGTGTTCGCGATCACCGACCCCGAGAAGGGCGCGAACGGCGGCGTCACCTGCTTCCTCGTCGACCGCGACGCGGGCTGGAAGTCCGAATACATCGACACCATGGGCGAATGGGGCCCGGCGGCGCTCGTCTTCGAGGACGTCCGCGTGCCGGAGACCCAGATCCTCGGCGAACTCGGCCACGGCTTCGACCTGGCCATGCAGTGGATCGGCGCCGGCCGCTACCTGCTGCCCGCCCGCGCGATCGGCTCGTGCGAACGGCTGATCTCGATGGCCATCGAGCACGCCAACACCCGGGAGACGTTCGGGCAGAAGATCGCCGAGCGCCAGGCCATCCAGTGGATGATCGCGGACTCCGGCACCGAGCTGGAGGCGCTGCGCTGGCTGGTGCTGCACGCCGCCTGGCAGGTCGACCAGAAGCTGGACTCGCGGCACGCGCAGTCGATGGCGAAGCTGTACGGCGGGGTGAAGGCGAACGAGATCGTCGACCGCGTCCTGCAGATCCACGGCGGAATGGGCTACACGCGGGAACTGCCGGTCGAGCGGTGGTACCGCGAACTGCGGCTGCTGCGGATCTACGAGGGCACCGACGAGATCCAGCGCCGGACCATCGCGCGGAACCTGCTGAAGGGGCACGTCAAGGTCGGGGGCACCCTCGGCTGAGGCGTGCGGCACATGTAATGAACGGGACTTTCCTTGCAAAATTCGCAAGGAAAGTCCCGTTCATTACGTCAGCGGCCCTAGTCGTCGTCCTTCTTGCCCCGCATCGCGATCGGGACCCCGGCCAGGTCCTCCTCGTTGCAGAGAAGCTTCACGTCGTAATACGGCGAACCCTGGCGGTCGTCATAGTCGAGATGGACGGCCAGCACATCGACCGGTTCCCCGAGCCACTCCTGAGCCTGGCGTAGCCATGTCGCGCACCGTTCGAGGGCCGTGGGCAGGTCGTCGTCGCGGAATCCCACCGGGCGGTAGGGGACGTCCTGCACCTGATCACGGGGGTTCGAAGGCACCGGCAACGCCGGCGAGAGACCCGAGTCGTCCAGTTCGAGTTGGATCGTTTGCTCAGTCACCCTTCGAGCGTCCCCCAGAGAAGCCGTCTGAGCAAGGCGTACCGTCCTAAAGTCGCCGCTAAACGGGCACTCGCCACACTCCCGAGACCACTTCACGGCAGTTTTGCAGTGCCGTGACATCCAGATGACGTTCACAGGCGAGCGCCCGCAGGGCCAGTTCCGCGTAATGCGAGGCCAGCTGGTCCAGGGTGAGCGGCCCGCTCGGTGAATACCAGCGCGCGACCCCGCTGCACATCTCCACCAGTGCGAGCCGGGTGACCGAAGGCTGATCCGTGTGGAAGACACCCGCCGCGACACCGTCTTCGATGGCGTCCGCCCACAGTCTTTCGTAGGCGTCGCGCAGCTCCACCACTTCGGCCCTGGCGCCGGGGGTGAGCGCGTGCACCTCGTTGTCCACCACGCGGGTGTCGTCCGGCTGGATGGCGTGCGCGAGGACGTGCAGCGCCACCAGGGATCCGAGCCGCGACACGGGATCGGCCAGCCCGGCGGTCGCCTGCTCGGCCGCGTCGAGCAGCCGCCGCAGCGACTCGTTCATGATGGCCACCAGCAGGTCTTCCTTGGTGCCCATGTAGTGGTACAGGCTGGCCGACGACAGCTCCGCCTCCTGGGCGAGGTCCCGGATGCCGGTGCCGTGGAAACCCTTGGTGGCGAACAGTTTCACCGCGGCCTGGCGGACCCTTTCGCGGGTGCTCACAACCATGTTTCGGTGGTCCTGTCCCACGAACCGGCACGGAGGTCTTCCGTCTTCTTCAGCTCGCCCTTGGCGACCCGCTCCGACGGCGTCATCGGCAGTTCATCCGCGAAGGTCCAGAACCGGGGAACCTTGAAGTAGGCCAGTTTCGCCGAGCAGAACTCCGCCAGTTCGGCCGGTTCGCACTGGTGGCCCTCGTTTTCGTCGAGGACGAGGTACGCCTTGACCTCCTCGCCGCGGAGCTCGTCCGGCACCGCGACGACGGCGGCGAGCTTGACCGCCGGATGCAGCTGCAGTGCCCGTTCGACCTCGTCGGCGGAGATGTTCTCGCCGCTGCGGCGGATCATGTCCTTGGTGCGGCCCACGTAGTACACGCGGCCTTCTTCGTCCATTGTGGCCAGATCGCCGGTGTGGAACCAGCCGCCGTCGAACGCGCGCCTGGTCGCTTCGAGGTCGTCGTGGTAGCCGTGCATCAGCCCGACCCCGCGGATCAGCAGCTCCCCGGTTTCCCCGCGCGGCAGGGGTTTGCCGTCGGCGTCCGCGATCATCACCTCGCGCGTCGGCGCGGGCCTGCCGAGGCAACCGGTGCCGATCGTCTCTGCGTGATCCGCCGGGTACATCCGGATGTCGCCGCCGGTTTCGGTCATGCCGAAGGCCTCGTACCAAGGCGTGTCCCAGCGCGCTTCGAGCGCGGCGTGCAGGTCTCGCGGGATGGCCGACGCGCAGATCGCGCGGACCTGGTGTGCCTTGTCCAGCTCGCTTTCCGGCTGGCGCAGCAGCAGCGTGGGCATCAGGCCGAGGCAATAGAACCAGGTGACGCCGTGTTCGCGGACCTTCTCCCAGAACGTGGACGGATGGAACCTGTCGAGCACCACCAGGGTCGCGCCGCCCGCGAGCCCCAGCGCGACGTTCCACTGTGGATCGATGTAGTGGAACGGCTGCGCGGTCAGGATGACGTCGTCCGCGCCGACCATGGGGAATTCCGTGGCCAGGCTGATCGCCAGCGTCGTCCAGTACCGGTTCGGCAGGACGCAGCCCTTGGGGGCGCCCGTGGTGCCGGAGGTGTACTGGATGTTGACCGGGCGTTCGCCTTCGCTGGTGAAGGCCGGGCCACCGCCGGAGCCGGTGAGTTCTCCGGGTGTCAGCACTCGCCTCAGCGAGGTCTCCGGCGCGATCTTGTGCAGCAATTCCAGGAATTCTTCGGCCGCGACGGCGAATTTCGCGCCGGAATGCCGGAGCACGTGGGCGCCGTCGAATTCGCGATAGCCGGTGTTGACCGGCACGAGCACGCCGCCGATCTTGGCCAAGGCCAGCCACAACAACGGGAACTCGGGCTGGTTCCGCAGCATCACCGCGACCCTGTCGCCCGGCTCCACGCCGAGGTCCAGCAACGCGTTGGCGAACTCCGTGCTGCGCGCGTCGACGTCGGCGAAGGTGAAGCGCTCACCGGTGGAGTCGAAGATCCACGCCGTTTTGCCCGGCCAGAGCGCGGCGGCCCGGCTGGTCAGCCCGAGGAGGGTGTCGATCCCGGCGAGCGAGGTCATGTCCGGCTCCGGAACGCTTCGGCCGACGCGAGGACGGCGGCGGAGTGCTCGGTGATCAGCGCGTGGCTGACTTCGAGTTCGAGCGCGGCGTCGAGCGAACTGTCGATGCCGGAATCGAGGGCGCGTTTGGCCATCGTGGCCGCGGCGGCCGGATGGGCGGCGATCCGGGCCGCCCAGTCGAGCGCGGTGTCCATCAGGTCGTCGGCGGGCAGCACGGCGTTGACCAGGCCGAGTTCGTGCGCCTTGGCGCCGCTCACGCGTTCGCCCAGCAGCAGGAGTTCCTTGGCCTTGAGCGGGCCGACCAGCAGCGGCAGCAGCCGCGACGCCGCACCCGTGACGCTCAGGCCGAGCGAGACCTCGGGGAAGGCGAACACCGCGTCCTCGGCGGCGAGGATCAGGTCGCAGCCCATCGCGAACTCGGCCCCCGCGCCGATCGCGTACCCGTGGACCGCGGCGATGACGGGCTGACGCAGCCCGCGAAGGCGGCGCGTCACGTCCTGTAGCCGGTCGAGCCTGGGGCGTGAATCACCCTCCGGGGTGGGCTCCTTGAGGTCGTGACCGGCGCAGAACGCGCGCCCCCGGCCGGCGAGCACGACCGCCCGCGCGTCCGAGTTCGCGGCCGCGTCGAGTGCTTCCAGCAGGTCGTCGACCAGTTCCGCGACCACCGCGTTGAGCCGTTCGGGGCGGTTCAGCCAGATCACGCAGATGCCGTCGTCGAGTGCGTAGTCCACGGTGCTCATGTCCCCGAGCCTAGACGACCGATCGATCGATCGATAGGGTCGGATTCATGCGGGTCGACACGGTCTACGAGAACGCCCGGTTCCTCACCGGAACAGGGGAATCCGTAGCGCTTGCGGCGCTGAACGGACGAATTGTCGCGTTGGGCCACGATGCGGCCGCGCTTTCCGCGAAACGCCGGGTCGACCTCGGCGGGTCGGTGGTGGTGCCCGGCTTCCACGACGCGCACAACCACATGGCGTGGTTCGGCATGGCGCTCGACGACGTCGCGCTCTCGGATTGCCGCAGCGTGGACGAGGTGTACGACGCCGTCGCGCGGCGGGCGGCCGAGACACCGCCGGGCGGCTGGATCATCGGCAGTGGCTACGACCAGAACAAGCTCGCGGGTGGCCATCCGACCAGGCAGGGGCTCGACCGCGCCGCCCCCGGGCATCTCGTGCGGCTCAAGCACACGTCCGGGCATATGACCGTGGTCAACTCCGCGGTGCTGGAGCAGCTGGACCTCGCGAACGTTCCGGTGGGTGGTGACGTCGTCCGCGACGAGGACGGTTCGCCGACCGGGCTGCTGCGGGAGCAGGCCCAGCTGCTGCTGCGGCCGCTGACCTACCCGACGCCGATCGAAAGGGTCGTGCGCGGGCTGGACCGGGCGAGCGAGCGCTACCTCTCCGAGGGGATCACGAGCGTCCAAGAGGCCGGGATCGGCGGGGGTCTCGTGGGGGAGACCCCCGCCGAACTCGCCGCCTACCAGCTGGCGCGCGACCGCGGGGTGCTGCGGGTGCGGAGCACGGTGATGGTCGCGGCCAGCGTGCTCCACGATCTTGACGCCGGGGCGGGCTTTGGACTTGACCTGGGGATGCGCACCGGCTTCGGCGACGAGTGGCTGCGACTCGGCGCGATGAAGCTGTTCGCCGACGGTTCGCTGATCGGGCGGACCTGCGCGATGCACGAGCCGTTCGCCGGGGAGCCGGACAACGTCGGTTACTTCCAGGTGCCCGAGGACGAGATCGCGCGGACGATCGCCGCCGCGCACCGGGCGGGCTGGCAGATCGCGACGCACGCCATCGGCGACCGTGCGATCACCGTCGTCCTCGACGCCTACGAAGCCGCGCTGAAAGCGGATCCGCGTCCTGATCACCGGCACCGCATCGAGCACTGCGCGGTACTGCGGCCCGAGGAGCTGAAGAGGCTGGCGTCATTGGGGCTGATCGCCTCGCCCCAGGGCCGGTTCGTCAACGAAATCGGCGACGGGATGCGCGCCGCGCTCGGCCCGGAGCGCGAGCCCTGGTGCTACCGGCTCAAGAGCCTGCTCGACGCGGGATGCGTGCTCCCCGCCAGCTCGGACCGCCCGGTCGTCGAAGGCGCGCCGCTGCTCGCGCTGGCCGACATGGTGCGGCGGAAGACCGCCTCCGGTGTCCTTCTCGGTCCCGAAGAGCGGCTGACCCCGGCCGAGGCGTTGCACGCTTACACCTATGGCTCCGCGTACGCCGCTTTCGCCGAGAAGGACCTGGGCACGCTGCTGCCCGGCAAGCTCGCGGACTTCGCCGTCCTCTCGGCCGACCCGACCGACGAGTCCACTTTGGATTCGATCCAGGTCGTCGCCACCGCCGTCGGCGGCGACCTCGTCTACGAACGGAGCTGACACTGATGCCGGTACGGGACGCCGTCGCGGACGACATCGAGGAGATCTGCGCGCTCATCGAGGAGCACGCGGTCTACGAGGACAAACACGATCTGAAGCTCGACCGCCGGGAGATGGCCGGGTTCCTCTTCGGCCCCGAGCCGAAGGCGTGGGTGCTCCTCGCCACCCCGCCGGGTGAACCGGACGAGGTCGCGGGCTTCGCCTTCTGCAGCTGGAACTTCTCCACCTGGGAGGCCAGGCCGGGGATCTGGCTCGACGACCTCTTCGTGCGTCCCGAGCACCGGCGCTTCGGCCTCGGGCGGGAACTGCTCGACGAGCTGGCCGCCCGGACGCCGGGCCGGGTCGAGTGGGACATGCAGGAGGGCAACGAGAAGGGCGAGGCGTTCTACGCCCAGCTCGGCGCCGACCCCGTCCCCGGCTGGATCCGGTACCGCTGGCGGCCGCACGCTGGGTGAGCCGCGACCAAGAGGCAAGCCGTAAACTCGCACGCATGGGTGAAGGGGCAAATCGCAGGTCGTCGTCCGTTGAGGACTACGTCCGGGTGATCTACGGGCTGGTGGAGCGCGGCGAGGCCGTCACCAACACGTCACTGGCCGGGCGGCTGGAGGTCAGCCCGTCGTCGGCGTCCGGCATGGTCACCAAGTTGTCCCAGCTCGGGCTGGTCGCGCACGTGCCGTACCGCGGGATCGAGCTGACCACCGAGGGCAGGCTGCTGGCCCGCTCGGTGCTCCGCCGCCACCGGCTGATCGAGACCTATCTGGTGTCCGAACTCGGCTACACCTGGGACGAGGTGCACGCCGAGGCCGACGCGCTGGAGCACGCGGTGTCGGACAGGCTCGTCGAGCGGATCGCGGCGAAGCTCGGCAACCCGGTGCGCGACCCGCACGGCGACCCCATCCCCGCCCCCGACGGCAGCGTCGAGGAGATGCCGATGCGCATCCTCGACGACCTCCCGCCCGGCGCGGTCGGCGAGATCGTGCGTGTCTGGGACACCGACCCGGAACTCCTGCGCTACCTCACCGAACACTCCATCGGCCTCGGCGAGCGGATCGAGGTCGTCGAGCGCCAGCCGTTCGGCGGCCCGATGGTGGTCAAGGTCGGCTCGCCGCCGGACGCGGCGACGCACGCGATCGGCAAGGAGATCGCCCAGGCACTGTCGGTCGCGCTCCGCTGACCCCGTGTCCACTGTGGACGCGTTTCGGCCGGTGCGCGCGGTGGGAATTTTCCCTACGTCCCTGCATAATTCGGCTCTTCGGCACGTCACCCACATGCCGGTCGGATAGGTGATCTAAGGCCCTTCCGATCATGTGTTCACGCGCCTAGGCTGCGCTATTCCGGGTGGCTAGCGAGCGTGCGAAGGCGATGACAATGACCGGTCAGCGGACACACACCATCGACCGGGGGGTTGCGGAAGGACGGGAACTCAGGCGGCTGCTGGAGACCGGGCCGTTCGCGGACGCCCTCAGGGCGGCGATCAGGGCGAGGGGTCTCGGTCTCGACCGGATCCGGTACCGGCTGCGAGGGCGGGGGTGCTCGATCAGCCTCGCGACCCTGAGCCATTGGCAGTCCGGGCGCTGTCGTCCGGAACGGCCGGAATCCCTGCTGGTGCTCAAGAATCTCGAGGACATCCTCGGAGTGCCGTCGGAGTCCCTGTCGCGGCTTCTGGGACCGCCGCGAGGGCGGGCGGCCCGGTGTACGGTGCCCGGCGAGGGCCTGGTGATGCAACGAGGCCGGGAGGCTTAGAGGCTGGATGGCGGAGCTGGGACGCTTCTCTGGAACAAGACCACACGCGTGAACCCGCCCCGGCCGAAGGCCCCGTGATCGCGGTGGCAGGGCGCCCTGGATGCAGAACGTGGCGTGCATCGTCGGCGAGCGCCCTGCCGACGTCGATCGCGGACGCGGGTTCACCGAGAGGCAGGAGGAGTACGGGTGCGGGCGGTCGTCTTCGAGGAGTTCGGGGTGCTGCCCGAGGTACGCGAGGTGCCGGATCCGGTCGTGCCGCCGGGCGGGGTGGTGATCGCCGTCGAGGCGACCGGGGTGTGCCGCAGCGACTGGCACTCCTGGCAAGGTCACGACACTTCGGTGAACCTGCCGCACGTCGCCGGGCACGAACTCGCCGGCCGGATCGCGTCGCTCGGAGAGGGCGTCCGCGGCTGGTCGGAGGGGGACCGGGTGACGGTGCCGTTCGTCTGCGCGTGCGGCACCTGCGCCCAGTGCGCGGCCGGTGACCAGCAGATCTGTGACCGCGAGTTCCAGCCGGGCGCGACCCACTGGGGCTCGTTCGCGGAGTACGTCGCCATCGAAAACGCCGAGGTCAACCTCGTGGCGCTGCCGGACTCGCTGTCCTCGGCCGAGGCCGCGGCACTGGGCTGCCGCTTCGGGACGGCGTTCCGGGCGGTACTGCGGCAGGGCGGCGTCCGGCCCGGCCAGTGGGTCGCGGTCTACGGCTGCGGAGGCGTCGGGGTCTCGGCGATCCTGCTGGCCGTCGCGGCCGGTGCGTCGGTCGTCGCCGTCGACCCCTCCCCGCAGGCCAGGGCACTGGCCACGCGGATGGGGGCTGTTTCGGTCGTCGACCCTTCGGGCTTCGAGGGCCACGAAGCCGTCGCTCTCCAGGTCCGGGAGCTGACCGGCGGCGGCGCGCACGTCTCCCTCGACTGCCTCGGCTCGCCGTCCACCTGCGCGGCCTCGATCGGTAGCCTCCGGAAGCGGGGACGGCACGTCCAAGCCGGACTGATGCCGCCCGCGCAGGGCATCGCGCCGATCCCGATGCACCGCGTGATCGGCGGGGAACTGGAGATCGTCGGCATCCACGGACTGCAAGCGCACGAGTACCCCGAGATGCTGCGGGTCGTCGAGACCGCCGGAATCGACCTCGAGGCGATGATCGGCAAGCGGGTCGGCCTCGACGACGTCCCCGCGGTCCTGGCGGCGATGAACGACCCCGTGCCCGCTCAAGCCGGGGTGACCGTCGTCGAACTCGCGCAGTAACCGGGTGTTCGCACTGCGGTCAACCGGCCGATCGGAGTAGTCCGAAAGGTGGCTTCTCGCGGCTCGTTATGGCACGTTCTCCGCCGTGACAGTCAAGGCCGCTCCGTCTCAACCGCATTTCGCTCACCGCGTGCTGCGGTGGTTCACCGCGGCCGGCGTCATGGTGCGGGGCCACCGGATCATCGGCGCGCGTCCTGGCAGACTCGAGGTGTGGACGCGCTGATCCCCCGACCCCGGGCCGAAGTCGCACCCGGTGCGGTGCACGTCCCGGACTGGCTCGACCTCGACGAACAACGCAAGCTGGTCGACGTCTGCCGCGGCTGGCGTGGCTACCGGCAGACACGGCTGCCGAACGGCGGCGTGATGTCCGTGCGGACGGTCTGTCTCGGCTGGCACTGGTACCCGTACCGGTACTCGAAGGTGACCGACGACGGCTCCCCGGTGCTCCCGTTCCCCTCGTGGCTGGGTGATCTCGGCCGGCGGGCGGTGACCGATGCCTACGGGGCCTCGGATTACGACCCCGACATCGCACTGGTGAACTTCTACGACGCCGCCGCGAAGATGGGGATGCACCAGGACAAGGACGAGGCATCGCTGGAGCCGGTCGTGTCGCTGAGTCTGGGGGACGCGTGCGTCTTCCGGTTCGGGAACACTGCGGATCGCGGGCGGCCCTATACGGATGTGGATCTGCGGTCGGGGGACCTGTTCGTGTTCGGCGGGGAGTCGCGGCTGGCATTCCACGGGGTGCCGAAGGTGCTGCCGGGGACCGCTGATCCGGGGCTGGGGCTGGTGGGGCGGCTGAACCTCACTTTGCGGGTTTCGGGACTCTCGTGAGTGGCGTTTCGGGTTCTCTTGAGGGGCAAGTCAAAGGTGGCGTCATGTCTGCGCCCAAGGTGATCGAAGGCGTGATTCGCGTGATTGAAGCCGGATCTCACGTGATCAGAAGCCGAACTCCGTGAACGTCGCCCAAGAACGCGAGATCCGTCTCCCATCACGCGAGATCCGGCTTCAATCACACGTGATCGCTGCCCGATCACGCGAACGCCCATCCTGCCCGGACAGGACACCTTTGCCCTTCCTCTCAATAGAACCCGAAACGCCACTCACGACCACCCGACCCACGCCTTCTGGACCCGCTCACTTTCGTTCCGCGGCCCTTCGCGGTGGGTGAGGGGTGTGTGGAAATAGGGACATCCAACGTCCCTATTTCCACACACCCCGCATGATCGGACCGGTCATGCGGGACTCTCGTGAGTGGCAGGGACGGTTCTAACCGCCCTTACCACTCACGAGCCAGCACGATCCGGTGTGAGACGGAACCGCACGCGCTGCCCCGGCCGCACCTGAGCGGCCAGGTCCAAGTCGGCCTCGTCCACCACCGCGATCACCGGATAGCCCCCGGTCACCGGATGGTCGGCGAGGAACAGGATCGGTTGTCCCGAAGGAGGAATCTGCAACGCGCCGGGCACCGCGGCCTCGGGCGGCAACTCGTCGTCGCGCGCCCGTGAGAGCGCCGCACCCGACAGCCGGACGCCCACCCGGTCGACGTCGGAGGTGGCGACGTAACCAGAAGAGACCAAAGTGGACAGTGCGCCGGGAACGAACCACGGAGCCCTGGGGCCCGGAGTGACCCGCAGAACCGGCTCATCCGGCAAAGGAGGCCGAGGGGCGAGATCCACGCCGGGGTGGGCCAGCACCCGCTGTCCCACCGGCAGGGTCATCCCGGCCGAAAGTACCGGCGGGCCGAGTTTGCCGAGGGTGTCGGTCGCCCGGGCGCCCAGCACCGGAGGGACGTCGATACCGCCGCGCACGGCGACATAGCACCGCAAACCCTGGGAGGCCGTGCCGAGGACGAGGTCTTCACCGGCACGCAGAAGGATCGGCGAGCCAGGGCCGACAGCGCGTCCGCCGGCGGCGATCGAGCAGGGCGCGCCGGTGACGGCGACGGTCGCCGGGGACGAGAATCGCAGGACGAGACCGCCCAGAACCGCCTCCAGAGCTGCGTTGCCCTCGGGGTTCCCGACCAGCCGGTTCGCCAGCCGCAGCGAACCGCGGTCGGCGGCACCGGACCGGCCGACGCCGATCGCGGCCAGGCCCGGGCGCCCGAGATCCTGCACGGTGGCGAAAACCCCGGGACGGACCACTTCGATCTTCGCGGTCATGAAGAGAACCGGATCCGCGTACCGGGCGCGAGCAGGTTCGGCGGCTCCCTGTCGACGTCCCACACCGGCAGGGTGGTCCGCCCGATCAGCTGCCAACCGCCGGGCGAGGCGTTCGGGTACACCGCCGTGTACTCGCCCGCGATAGCGACCGATCCGGCGGGCACCCGGGTGCGCGGGCTCGTCCGGCGCGGCAGGTGCAGGGCGGGGTCGAGTCCGGTCAGGTAGGCGAAACCCGGTGCGAAACCGCAGAAGGCCGAGACGTAGATCCCGTCCTCGTGTCGCCGGACGACGGCTTCCGGCGACAGGCCGGCGGCCGCCGCGACGTCGGCGAGGTCCGGGCCGTCGTACCGCACCGGCACGACGATCTCGGCGGCCTCGCGCGGTGCGACGTCCACTGTGGACCGATCGAGGACGTCGCCCGCGAGCCGGTCGTGGTGGGTCCGGCCCGGGTCGAACCGGATGAGCAGGGTCCGCGCGGCCGGGACCAGTTCGACGACGCCGTCCGGCGGGTCCTGCTCCAGTGACGCGTGCAGCCCGAGCACCTCCGACGGATCGTCGAAGTCGACCATGGCCGCACGCGCCCCATAGGGCAGCACTCGCATCACGCGGCCTCGAGAAACGATCCGATGTGGACACCCGACGCACCGAGCCCGGCGCGGATCCGGCGCGCCAGTTCGACGGCGCCGGGAGTGTCGCCGTGCACGCAGAGCGAATGCGGCTGGAGCGTCAGCTCGGTCCCGTCGGCGGCGACGACCTTGCCGGTGGTCGCCATCGTGACCGCCCGGTCGGCCACCTCGTCGGCGTCGTGGAGCACGGCGCCCGGCAGTTTCCGGGAGACCAGCAGGCCTTCGGGCGTGTACGCGCGGTCCGCGAAGGCCTCGGCGTACGAGAGGAACCCGCCTTTTTCGGCCTGCACGGCCATTTCCGACCCCGGCGGGCACAGCAGGGCGAGCGTGGGGTGGAACCGCCGGATCGCCTCGACCACCGCGGCCGCCTGCTCCGGATCCACGGAAGCGGTGTTGTACAAGGCCCCGTGCGGTTTGACGTACCGCACCCGTGTTCCCGCCGCGTGAGCGAACGCGTCGAGCGCGCCGATCTGGTAGAGCACGTCGTCGGTCAGGTCGGCGGGGGCGACGTCCATCGCCCGCCGCCCGAACCCGGCCAGATCGCGGTAGGCGACGTGGGCGCCGATGACGACACCGCGTTCCGCCGCGCGTTCGCAGACGCGCCGCATCACCGACGGGTCACCGGCGTGGAATCCGCACGCCACGTTCGCGCTGGTGACGATGTCGAGCATGGCGTCGTCGTCGCCCATTTTCCAGGCGCCGAAACCCTCGCCCAGGTCACTGTTGAGATCCATCAGGCCACCCTGAACTCACTGTCGAGTTTGTCGGTCACGAACATGTAGCCCGGCGCGTGCGTGATCGCGAACGGCGGCCGCGAGGCCATCAGCGCCGCCTGCGGGGTCACGCCGCACGCCCAGAACACCGGCACGTCACCGGGTTCCGCGTCGACCGGGTCCCCGAAATCGGGGTCGGCCAGCTCGGCGATGCCGAGCGAGGACGGGTCGCCGATGTGCACGGGTGCACCGTGCACGGCGGGCATCCCGCGGGTGACGCGCACTGCGTCGTCGACGCGGTCTTCGGGGATCTGCCGCATCGAGACCACCATCGGCCCGTGCAGCCGCCCGGCGGGGACGCACTCCCGGTTCGTCACGTACATCGCCACGTTGCGGCCCTGGTCGACGTGCCGCAGCGGGATGCCCTCCGCGGCCAGCGCCGCTTCGAAGGTGAAGCTGCAGCCGATCGAGAACGCGACCATGTCGCTGCGCCACAGGCCGCTCGCGTCCGGGATCTCGCCGGAGAGCGCGCCGTTCTGCCAGACCCGGTAGCGCGGCAGGTCGGTGCGCAGGTCCGCGCCGGGCGCCAGCCGCGTCGACGGGTCGCCGGGATCGCTGACGTCGAGCACCGGGCAGGGCTGAGGGTTCCGCTGGCAGAACAGCAGGACGTCGTAGGCCCAGTCCTCGGGGACGGCGATCAGGTTGGTCTGGGTGAAGCCGTTCGCCCAGCCGGTGGTCGGGCGGGCGGTGCCCGCGCGGAACAGGGCGCGGGCCTCGCCGGGGGACAGGGTCGCCGGTTCGTCGAAGGTGGTCATCGCGGTGCCTCCTCGTCCGATTGTCGTCACAGGAGTTCGCGGCCGCGAGTCTCGGGCAGGCCGAGCAGCGCCAGCGCGGCGATTCCGTAGCCGACCGCGCCGAACACCATCGCACCGCCCGCGCCGAGGAAACCGACCACGGCGGGGAAGGTCGCGCCGATGGCCCGGCCGAGGTTGTAGGTGAAGCCCTGCCCGGTCCCGCGCAGCGCCGACGGGTACAGCTCGGCGAGGAACGCGCCGAATCCGCTGAAGATCGCGGACATCGAGAACCCGAGCGGGAAGCCGAGGAACAGCACGAGCGTGTTCGCGCCCGCCGGGATCTGGGTGTACGCGATGATCAGGCCCGCCGAAAGCACCGAGAACAGCAGGAACGTTTTCTTGCGTCCCAAGATATCCGTGAGATAGCCGCCGGTGACGTAGCCGATGAACGCGCCGGAGATCAGGAACGCGAGATAGCCGCCCGTCCCGATGACGGTGAGGCCCCGGGTGGTCTTCAGGTAGCTCGGCAGCCAGGTCGCGAGCGTGTAGTAACCGCCCTGGACACCGGTCGCGAGCAGCGCGGCGAAGAACGTCGTGCGCAGCAGGTCCGGCTTGAAGATGCCCTTGAACGAACCGCGTTCCTTCTTGGCCGCGCGGGCGGCCTCCGCGACGGGCGCGTCCTGGACGTTCCGCCGGACCCACAGCACCAGCAGCGCCGGGATGACCCCGGTCCAGAACATCACGCGCCAGGCGATGTCCGGGCTCCAGATGCTGAAGACCACCGTGTAGACGACGACCGACAGTGCCCAGCCGACCGCCCACGCGCTCTGGACGAAGGCGACGGTCCGGCCGCGATACTTCGCCTGCGAGTACTCCGCCACCAGCGCGGCGCCGGCGGCCCACTCGCCGCCGAACCCGAGACCCTGCAGGGCGCGGAAGATCAGGAGCGTTTCGAAGTTCGGCGCGAACCCGCAGAGCACGGTGAAGACCGTGTACATCGCGATGGTGATCTGGAGGGTGCGCACGCGGCCGATGCGGTCGGCCAGGATGCCCGCGCCGATGCCGCCGATCGCCGAAACCACCAGCGTCGTCGTACCGAGCAGGCCCGCCTCGCCACCGGAAAGTCCGTAATAGGCGGTGATCGCGGCCAGGCCGAGCGGCAAGGTCTGGTAGTCGAACGAATCGAGCCCGTACCCGCCGAACGCGCCGACGAAGGCCCGGCGGCCTCGCGAACCGAGCGTGCGGAACCAGGCGAAGGGGCGAGTGTCTTCGGTAGTGGCTGTCGCGGTCATCGGCACCTCCAGAGGTGACTTTTCATGGTGGCACGGGTCACATGGATAGCCACTGTAGGTATTGTTCAACAATTCCACAAGAGGATCCTTGGCTTGCCCTCTTGTCCGTAGGTAGGATCCGTTACGTGACGATCGCGGAGGGTGGTCCCGTCTCAGTGCAAGGACTCGAAGCCGACCGGGGCATGATCAGCCGCACCAGCACCGCCGAGCGGGTCGCGGGTGTCCTGCGCACGCGCATCGCCGAAGGCTTCTTCCTGCCCGGCGTGCGGCTGTCGGAACACGACATCGGTTCGGCGCTGGGCGTCTCCCGCAACACGCTGCGCGAGGCGTTCCGGCTGCTCACGCATGAACGGCTGCTGACCCACGAGCTCAACCGCGGTGTCTTCGTGCGGGTGCTGTCCGTCGAGGACGTCGTCGATCTCTACAAGGTGCGCAAGGTCGTCGAGTGCTCGGCGGTCCGCGCGGTGACGGAGAAGCCGCCGACGTACGCGAAACTCGCGCGCATGGTCGAGGACGGCAGGCTCGCCGAGCGGAGTGAGCGCTGGCAGGACCTCGGCACCGCGAACATCCGGTTCCACTCGGCGATCGCGGAACTCGGTGGCAGTGAACGGATCGACGAGCTGATGCGCGGCATCTTCGCCGAGCTCCGGCTGGTGTTCCACATGATGGCCGACCCGCGGCGCTTCCACGAGCCGTACCTCAAGCGCAACGCGGAGATCCTCGAGCGCATCGAGGCCGGTGACGGCACCGGTGCCGAAGCTCTCCTCGCGCAGTACCTCACCGACGCCGAAAACCAGCTCGTCGAGGCCTACGCCGAACGCTCCCCCTGACGCAATTCGTCCTCTGGTTGCGGTAGTTCCGAGTACGAACGACCGCAACTAGAGGACTAAACGCGGTGGGTCAGGGGGTGGTCCACTTTTGGTTGGCGGCGCCCGAACAGGTCCAGAGCTGCAGGCGGGTGCCGTTCGCGGAGCTGTTCCCGGTGGCGTCGAGGCACTTGTTCGCCTGCGGGTTCACGATGTCACGTGCGCCGCTGACCGCCCAGCGCTGCGCGCCGGAACCGTTGCAGTCCCACAGTTGCACGGCGGTGCCGTCCGCGGTCCCGCCGCCGGAGACGTCCAGGCACTTGCCCAGCGCGCGGACCGTCCCGTCACCGCCGACGGTCCAGTTCTGCGCCGCGTTGCCGTTGCAGTCGGTGATCTGGATCGGGGTGCCGTTGGTGCTGTTCGCGGCGGCGACGTCGACGCACTTCCCGCCGATCCCGGTGATCCGCCCGGTGTTCCCGGAAGTGTTACTGGAGTTGACGTGCACGTAATCGACGACGAGGCGCTGCGGGAACACGGTGCTGGAGTTCGGGTCGCCCGGCCAGTAGCCGCCGACGGCGAGGTTCAGGATCAGGTAGAAGGGGTGGTCGAAGACCCAGCGGTTGCCGTTGAGGTCGGCGGGCGTGCGGGTCTGGTAGAGGTTCCCGTCCACGTACCACCGGATCTGGTTCGGCGCCCAGTCGACGGCGTAGGTGTGGAAGTCGTCGGAGAAGTTCGGGCCGTTGTAGCCCGCGCCGATCCCGCCCGCACCGGAGTAACCGGGGCCGTGGAGGGTGCCGTGCACCGTGTTCGGCTCGAAGCCGACGTTCTCCATGATGTCGATCTCGCCGCTGTTGGGCCAGCCGACGTTGCCGATGTCGGCGCCGAGCATCCAGAACGCGGGCCACATCCCTTGTCCGCGCGGCAGTTTCATCCGTGCTTCGAACCGGCCGTAGGTCTGGGTGAACTGGCCCTGCGTGGACAGCCGGGCCGAGGTGTACTCGCAGCGCCCGTACCAGCAGTTGTAATTGCCCGGGTTTTCCTTCTTCGCGGTGATGACCAGGTTGCCCTGGCCGTCGAGCGCCGCGTTGTTCGTCCCGGAGGTGTACCACTGCCGTTCGTGGTTGTTCACGTTGTCACCGGTCTCGAAGTGCCACTTCGAGGTGTCGATGCCGGCGCCCGCGGGGCCGTTGAAGTCGTCGGTGAAGGTCGCGGCCATGACCGCGGCTTCGGAGGCCGGGGCTTGGGCTGTCGCCGGGAGCGAGCCGAGCAGGACGGCGGCGGCGAGCACCGCGGTGCTCCGTTGAAAAACACGACGGAAACGTGCGGAGATGGACATCGTTGTCGCCTCTCTGACCGTTGGGGACACGAAGAGAAGGCGCACGGCGGAACTACTTTGTTGCGCCTGGCAACAAAGTATGCATGGTCTTGACCACTGCGACAAGACGTATTTTTTGACCTCGAATTAAGGCTTAGGCGGCGGTCCCGCGCTTGGACCCGGCAGTCCGAGGGTCCGCGCCCTGGTCCAGCAGGGCGGCGACCGGGAGGGTGGCGGCTCCTATGGCGACGGCGTCCGGCCCGAGCTGTCCGAGTTCGATCTCGGTCTGGTCGAACACGTGCGCGAGCGCGTGCTCGCCCGCCACGCGCCGGATCTCGGGCAGGTACTCCTCGCCGAGCGCCAGCCCGGCCCAGCCGCCCAGCACGATCCGCTCCGGGTTGAAGAGGTTGATCAGGTTGCCGATCCCGGCGCCGAGATACCCCGCCGTCTCCTCCAGCACCTTGGCGGCGGCCTTCGACTTGCCTGCCGACTCCAGCAGCGCGGCGAACTGCGTCTGCTCGTCCCCGTCCGAGGTGGCCTTCCCGCCGCGCGCCTTGCGATAGCGCGCGAGGACGCCTTCCGCGCCGACGTAGGACTCCAGGCAGCCGCGTGATCCGCAGCGGCAGTCCTGTCCGCCGTAGACGATCGTCGTATGGCCCCATTCGCCCGCGCTGCTGGTGGAGCCCCGGTAGGTGGTGCCGTCGGTGACCACGGCCGCGCCGACCCCCGAGCCGATCAGGACGATCACCGCGTGCCGGGCGCCGCGACCGGCGCCGAACCACATTTCCCCCTGGCCCTGGGTTTTAGCGCCGTTGTCGACGAACAACGGCAGCTCGACGCCTTCCGCGCGCAGGAGATCGGTGAGCGGGACCTCTTTCCAGCCGATGGTGGGCGCGTGCACGCGGAGCGCCCCGCCCTTTTCGACAGAGCCCTGTTCGACCGTGCCGGGAACGCCGACGCCGACACCGAGCACGGTCGCTTCGTCGATGCCCGATTCCGCGATCACTTCCCGAATTCCGGACGCCACCTGGGTGACGGCCGATGCCGCGTCCGGCCGCGGGGAGGCGAGAGGGTGCTCGACGGTGGCGAGCCGGTTCATGGTGAGGTCGAACAGTTCGACCTTCACCCCGGTCTCGCCGATGTCGACGCCGGCGACGTGGCCGTACGCCGGATCGACGCGGAGCAGGACACGGGGCCTGCCGCCGTCGGATTCGACCAGCCCGGCTTCGGTGATGAGGCGTTCTTCGCCGAGTTCGGCGGTCACGTTGCTGACGGTCGCGGCGCTCAATCCGGTCAGACCGCTCAATTCGTGGCGGCTGAGCGGGCCGTCGAAGTAGAGTTTCGACAGCAGGAGGGAACGGTTGTGCCGCCGCAGGTCACGGACGGTGGTGCGCTTGGCAGGCATGCGGATACCCATCTTATGGCGGCGGACCTTTCCAGGATGCCCCACGACCTTAGCCTCCGCCATGTATTAACTGGTGAAATAAGGCAGGCTGGCCGGAAGGAGGGCGCCGTGACGGAGGAAAACGAGCTCATCGGCACCTTGCCGTCCGATTTCCGGTGGGGTGTCGGCAGCTCGGCCTACCAGATCGAAGGCGCGGTCGCCGAAGACGGACGAACACCGTCCATTTGGGACACCTACGGCCAGTCGCCCTGGTCGATCGACCACGGTGACACCGGCGAGGTCGCCTGCGACCACTACCACCGGATGCCCGCCGACGTCGCGCTGGTGAAGGAACTCGGCGTCGACACCTACCGGTTCTCCGTGTCCTGGCCGAGGGTGCAGCCGCGCGGGCGCGGCGGCGTCAACCCCGCCGGGATCGCCTTCTACGACCGGCTGGTCGACGAACTGCTCAACAACGGCATCGATCCGTGGCTGACGCTGTACCACTGGGATCTGCCGCAGCACCTCGAGGACGCGGGCGGCTGGCCCGCCCGCGACACCGCTGTCCGTTTCGCCGACTACGCGATGCTCGTGTTCGAGCGGCTGAGCGACCGCGTCCGCCACTGGACCACGCTGAGCGAGCCGTGGTGCACGGCCATGCACGGTTACGTCCACGGGGTGATGGCGCCCGGCCGCCGGGACGCGAAGGCGGGGATGGCGGCGGCGCATCACCTGCTGCTCGGCCACGGCCTCGCGGTGCGGCGGATGCGAGAACTCGCGCCACCCGGGACGAAGTTCGGCATCACGCTCAACCTGAGCACCGCCGATCCGGCCACCCCCAGCGAGGCCGACCGCGAGGCGGCCCGGTTCGAGGACGGGCTCGGAACGCGGTTCTACCTCGACGCGCTCGTGCACGGCCGCTATCCGGAGGACGTCCTCGAAGACCTCGCGCGCCAGGGCATCCGCCTGCCGTCCGAGCCGTGGGACCCGTCGATCATCGCGGCGCCGCTCGATTTCCTCGGCGTCGACTACTACTTCGGGACGCGGTACTCCGGGGTGGAGGAGAACGGGAACGCGGTCGAGCACTTCGGGATGCCCTCGTTCCGCAAGGTCCCGTTCGGGGCGCCGTCGACGGTGCTGGGCTGGGAGATCCTGCCGGACAAGCTCACCGAACTCCTCGTCCGGATCACCCGTGACTATCCCGGACTGCCGCTGTACGTCACCGAAAACGGCGCCGCTTTCACCGACGTCCCCGACGAGACCGGCTTCGTCCGCGACGACGACCGCGCCGCGTATCTGTCCGCGCACATCGCCGCCACGGCGGCCGCGCGGCAGGCGGGCGCGGACGTCCGCGGCTACTTCGCCTGGTCCTTTTTGGACAGTTTCGAATGGGCCTACGGCTACGCCAAACGGCTCGGCCTGGTGCGGGTCGATCGCGAGACGCAGGCGCGGACGATCAAGCAGAGCGGGCTGGCCTACCGCGACATCGTCGAGCGGGTCAAGAAGTCAGGGACCGGGCGATGATCGTCCGCTGCACCTCGGACGCGCCTTCGTAGATCCGCGGCGCCCGGACCTCGCGGTAGAGGTGTTCGAGCAGGTGACCGCGCCGCAATGCCCGCGCGCCGTGGATCTGCACGGCCGAGTCGACGACGTACTGGGCCGTCTCGGTGGCGAACAGCTTCGCCATCGCGGCGCGGCCGGCGAGGTTCCGCTCGCCCGCGTCGTAGGCGGCGGCCGCGGCGTACACGAGCAGGCGCGACGCCTCGGTGCGGGTCGCCATTTCGGCAAGGGTGTGCGCCACGGTCTGCTGTTTCAGCAACGGCCCGCCGAACGCGATCCGGGTCTGGGCGTGGGCGACGGCGGCGTCGAGCGCGGCCTGCGCCATCCCGACGGCGAACGCGCCGACGCTCGGCCGGAACAGGTCCAGTGTCCGCATGGCGACCCCGAAACCGCGGTCCTGTTCGCCGAGCAGTTCGTCCCGCTCGACGCGGACCCCGTCGAACACGAGGGTGCCGATGGGATGCGGGCTGACCAGGTCGAGATGCTCACCGGAAAGCCCGGCGCGGTCGGCGGGGACGACGAACGCGGAAACCCCACGGGAGCCCGCTTTCGGGGTGGTGCGGGCGAAGACGCTGTAGAAGTCGGCCTCGGGGGCGTTGGAGATCCACATCTTCTCGCCGGTGAGGCGCCAGCCGTCGCCGTCGGGCTCGGCGGAGAGCTTCAGCGCGGCCGCGTCCGAGCCCGCGTTCGGTTCGGTGAGCGCGAAAGCGGCGACGGCGTCACCCGCGGCGACGGCGGGAACCCACTTCGAGACCTGCGAATCCTGCCCGGACTGCAGCACCGGATACGTACCCAAGCCCTGTAGCGCCAACGCCGTCTCGGCTTCGGTGCTCTGGCTCGCGAGCGATTCCCGCAGGATGCAGAGATCCGTCGCCGCCGCCTCCCGGCTCGGGCTGCCCCCGTCGACGCCGGGGAACAGGCGGGAAAGCAGGCCGAGCGCGCCCATCTCCTTGAGCAGCGGGCGGTTGACCGCGCCTTCGGTGCCGGATTCCGCCAGCGGCCGGAGTTTCTCGGCGCCCAGCCTGCGGACTTCGGTGGCGAAAGCCTGCTGCTCCGGGCTCAAGGCGAAGGCTGTCATCGGTCGCTCCCAGGTCGCCAGCGGGCGTGCGCGGTGCCGGGTTCCCCCGACCGCAACAGTTCCAGCCGCGGTTTCGGTCCGTCGGTGCGGCCGCCCTGCGGCTTCCGGCTGCCCGCCGCGTACTGCTTCGGCCACGGCATCGGGTAGTCCTGTTCGGCCGCGGCGTGCAGTGTCCACTGTGGATCGTAAAGATGAGTCCTGCCGAGGGCGCACAGATCCGCGCGGCCCGCCAGGATGAGCGAGTTGACGTCGTCGTAGGACGAGATCGCGCCGACGGCGATCACCGCGACGCCGTACTCGCGGCCGATCTCGTTGCGGATCCGGTCGGCGTACGGGGTCTGGTAACTGCGGCCGTACTGGGGTTTCTCGTCGCTGACGACCTGACCGGTCGAGACGTCGATGCCGTCGGCGCCGTGCTCGGCGAACGCGCGGGCGATCTCGACGGCCTCGTCGACGTCGATCCCGCCGTCGTACCAGTCGGTCGCGGAGATGCGGACCGTCATCGGCCGATCGGCGGGCCACGCCGCGCGGACCGCGTCGAAGACTTCCAGCGGGAAGCGCAGCCTGTTCTCCAGTGAGCCGCCGTACTCGTCGGTGCGGCGGTTGGTCAGCGGGGACAGGAAGGACGAGAGGAGATAGCCGTGCGCGCAGTGGAGTTCGAGGAGGTCGAATCCGGCGCGACCGGCGGCACGGGCTGATTCGGCGAACTGCTCGCGGATCTCCCGCAGCTCGGGGATCGTGAGCTCGCGCGGGGTCTGGTTCGCCTCGGCGTACGGGAGCGCGGACGGGGCGCAGATCTCCCAGTTGCCTTCGGGGAGCGGCTGGTCGATGCCGTCCCACATCAGTTTCGTCGAGCCCTTGCGTCCGGAATGGCCTAGCTGGACACCGATCCGCGCGGGCGTGTTGCCGTGGACGAAATCGGTGATCCTGGCCCAGGCCTGTTCCTGTTGCTCGGTGTACAGGCCGCCGCAGCCCGGGGTGATGCGGCCGGTCTCGGAGACGCAGACCATCTCCGTCATCACCAGGCCGGCGCCGCCGAGTGCCTTGCTTCCCAGGTGTACCAGGTGGAAATCGGTCGGGACGCCGTCTTCGGAGGAGTACATGTCCATCGGCGAGACGACGACGCGGTTCGGCAGGTCCAGGTTCCCGATCCGGAACGGCTGGAACATCGGCGGGCGAACCTCATTGTCCGAAGTGGACGCGAACCAGGTGTCCAGTTCGGCGGCGAATCCGGGATCGCGCAGCCGGAGGTTGTCGTAGGTGACGCGGCGGCTGCGGGTGAGGATGTTGAACGCGAACTGCGCCGGATCCTGATGCGTGTACCGGCCCAGGTTCTCGAACCACTCCAGGCTCGCCTGCGCGGCGCGCTGGGTCGAGGTGACGACGGGGCGGCGCTCTGCTTCGTACGTCTTCAGCGCGCTGTCCGTATCTGACTGTTCGTGCAGGCAGGCGGCGAGCGCGAGGGCGTCTTCCATGGCGAGTTTGGTGCCGGATCCGATGGAGAAGTGCGCCGTGTGGGCGGCGTCGCCGAGCAGGACGACGTTCTCGTGGCGCCAGCTCGCGCAGCGCACGGTGGCGAACGCGGTCCACTTCGAGTTGTTGGCGAACGTCCGGTGGCCGCCGAGGACGTCCGCGCACAGTTCGCGGATGACCTCGATCGACTTCTCGTCGCTCTCGCCCGGCGCCAGCGAGGTCGCGGCGATCCGGCCGAACGCGCGCTCCCAGACGTCCTCGTGCAGTTCGAGGATGAAGGTGCTCGCGGTGTCGCTGTACGGGTAGCCGTGGATCTGCATGATCCCGTGCGGGGTCTCGAGCACGTGGAACTTGAAGGCGTCGAAGACCAGGTCGGTGCCGAGCCAGATGTACTTGCAGCGACGGGTCTGGATGTCCGGCTTCATGGTCTCGGCCAGCGCGGCGCGGGTCGGCGAATTGACGCCGTCCGCCGCGACGACGAGGTCGTACTCGGCGCTCGCCTCGGCCACCTCCGGCGCCTCGGTGCGGAATCGCACGTCCACGCCGAGTTCCGCGCAGCGTTCCTGGAGGATGCCGAGTAGCCGTTTGCGGCTCATCGCGGCGAATCCGTGCCCGCCGGAGGTGTGCACGGTGCCGCGGAAGTGGACGTCGATGTCGTCCCAGCGCGCGAACTCCCGCCGCATGGCGGCGTGGATCACCGGATCGGCGTGCTCGATGCCGCCGAGGGTCTCGTCGGAGAACACCACCCCGAACCCGAAGGTGTCGTCGGGCGCGTTGCGCTCCCAGACGGTGATCTCGTGATCGGGATGGAGCTGTTTCGCCAGCGCGGCGAAGTAGAGCCCCGCCGGGCCGCCGCCTAACACCGCGATACGCACGTCGCTCAGGGTATGTCGCGGTATGTACGACCGTCAACGATGCGGGATATGCTGCCCCGCATGGAGCGCATCAACCCGCCCGGTCTTGGCCGTCCTTCCGGCTTCTCGCACGCTGTCGCGGCGAGTGGACGGTTCGTCTTCCTCGCCGGTCAGACGGCTTTGGACGAAGAGAACCGCATCGTCGGCGAGGGGGTGGTCGAGCAGTTCGAACGCGCGTTGTCCAATCTGCTCACCGCGCTGCGCGCGGCGGGCGGCGAGCCGTCCGACCTGTGCAGCGTGACCATCTACATCGTCGACATGGACGACTACCGCGCCCACGCGCGGGAGATCGGCGCGGTGTGGAAACGGCTGGCCGGGAGCGAGTACCCCGCGATGGCGGGGATCGGCGTGAGCCGGCTTTGGGACGTCGAGGCGCTGGTGGAAGTGCAGGGCTTCGCGGTGGTCGCTTGACCTCTCGCGTGTGTCATGAAAGGGGCTTTCAGGACAAATTTCGTCCTGAAAGCCCCTTTCATGACACGTCGGGGAGCGTGCGCGAGACGTGTGCGGCCGCGGCCTCGCCCAAGCGCGAGTGCAGCGTGAAGAACAGGTCCGCGGCCCGGATCCCGGCCCAGGCGGGCGGCAGCAGTTCGGCGGGCAGGCCCGGGTCGAGGTAGGGCAGCCGCCGCCAGTCGGTCAGCACCCGGACGTAGTCGGCGAACGCCTCGGCCTCGTGCGTGTTCTTGCGCCGCTGCCAGCGCCGGAGCGCGGGCGTGTGCTCGTCGAGGAACGCGGTGTACAGCGTTTCGAGCTGGTCGAGATCCCACCAGTCGTGGATCTTCTCGCGCACGTCGCCGAACGCGAGGTGCTCGGCGTGGAAAAGATCCGCGTAGCCCTCCAGTTCGAGCCGCCGGAGCATGTCCGATGTCGCGTCGCGCAGATGCGCGGGCGCGATCCAGACGCCGGAGGACGCGGTCCCGAAACCGAGTCGCGCGAGCTGGGTGCGAAGGATGTGCCGTTTGTGCCGTTCGGCCTCCGGGACCGAGAACACCGCGAGGAGCCAGCCGTCGCCGGGAGTGGCGCGTTCGCGGCGGAAGATGCGTTCGTCGCCTTCGCGCAGGATCGCGAGCGCCGTTTCGGAGAGTTCGTAGCCCGCCGCCCCGTCCCGGCGCACGGCGGAAAGGATCCCGCGCCGTTTCAACCGGGAGATCGACGACCGGACGGCGGGTTCTTCGACGTCCACGACGGCCAGCAGGTCGATCAGGGACCGGACGGAAAGCCAGCCGCCTTCGCCGCGTGAGTAGAGGCCGTACACGGTCACGATCAACTGGCGCGGTTGCGCCGTTCGCCCCGCGCCGTCGACTTCGGTTGCCTCCGACACGGCCGTCACATGCTCACCATAACAACGACGGTGAGCCGACGTTTCGGTCGTGACCGAAGCGTTCCGCACTTAGCGTCACGGTATGGAGAATCCGCTGATCGAAGCCTCCGTCCCGCCGGTGCCCCGGGACGTCGAGCCCGGTGGCGTCCGGTGGCTGCGGGCGAACGTCGCCCGGTTCAGCCGCCCGGAGGACCACCCGCGGCGCCGCGCGCTCGTGCTCGCCGAACTCGCGCCGATGGGCTCCTTGCGGGACAAGGCCTTCGTGCTCACCCGGGAATTACGGGACGAGCCCGTGGACCGGATCCTGTGGACGGTCCCGGTCGCCGTCCTGGCCGCGGAACTCGGTATGCCGGACGTTTCCCGCGACATCGCAACGGTTTCCGCGAGCTACCACCCGCACACCGAAACCGGTCCGGGCGCCGAAGCGGCCATGCGGCGGCTGATCGAAGCCTGTGGCGGAGACGTCGACGAGCGGACGGCCGCGCGGATCGGGCTCCTGGTGCAGGCCTGTGACGCGACGGCCAAGCTGCTCGGTAAGGCCCTGGCCGCCAGTCGGCCCGGTGAAGACGCCGAGAGCCTGCTCGCCCGGGTCCTGCGTGAGGACCCGCCGGTCCGGATCACCCGGCGGTGGGTCGACGGCGCGGTGGTCGAAGTGGACCTGACGAAACGTCCGTTCGGAGCAGGGCCCAAGCAGTGCCCGGGACAGGCGCAGGCGCTTCAAGCGGCCGCGGGAATTCTCGACGCCCTCCTGTGCTAATACTTACCCCGGCAATCCGGAACTGGGGAGATTTTCGATGCTGTATTTCAATGGTTTCTTCGGCGTTCTCACGCTCGGTCTGTGGATCTTCTGCATCGTCGACGTGATCACCACGGACGAGGGATCGTGCCGCAACATGCCCAAGGGGATGTGGTTGCTGCTGGTGCTGATCATCCCGCTGATCGGCTCGATCGTCTGGCTCGTCGCCGGTCGCCCGCAGCACGCCGCCCGGGCCCCGCGCGGCCGTTACGAACGCGAGAGCCCGGCGTTCCCGGAGTACGACCGGCCGGGCCGTTTCGCCGCGACGAGTGCCGAGGACGACGAAGAATTCCTCCGCAAGTGCCGGGAGCGGGCCGAAGCGCAGCGCCGCAAAGCCCACGAAGACTGAGTAGCCTCGGCGACGGAGATCCACACAGGAGGATAGATGTCCGAAATGCTCGACTGGAACCAGAACGTCATCAAGGAATTCCGCGAGAACGACGGGAAGGTGGGCGGCCCGTTCGAGGGCGGCTCCCTGCTTCTTCTCACCACCATCGGGGCGAAGAGCGGCGAGCCGCGCACCTCGCCGCTCGCGTACGCGGAGGAAGACGGCAAGTACGTCATCGCCGCGTCGGCCGCCGGTGCGGACAAGAACCCGGCCTGGTACCACAACGTCGTGGCGAACCCGAAGGTCACCATCGAGGTCGGCACGGAGAAGTTCGCGGCGACCGCGACGGTCGTCCTCGAAGACCGCGCCGAGCGCGACCGTCTCTACGCGAAGATGGTCAGTCTCATGCCGGGCTTCGCCGACTACGAGAAGAAGACCGATCGGGTGATCCCGATCGTCACGATTTCCCGCTGACTACGCAATTAGTCCTCTGGTTGCGATCCTTGAGGGGATCAGCGTGCGCCGCTGGGAGCCTCGACGGCGTTCGGTCGCTGGAGTTCGGCTTCGGCCGCTCGCAGCGCCTTGCGCTCCTGGCGGCGCGCGATCAGCTTCTTGCCGGTGGTGATCATCGGCTGCTCCACCCAGCGGTGGATCAGGTCCGCGATCCCCAGCCCGACCGCGAACACGGTCAGCGCGCTGATCATCCGGTGCTCGCCCAGCGGCGGGATCGCCGCCACCACGGCGAAGTGCACCGGGCCCTGCAGCAGGTAGAGCGAGTACGAGCGCTCACCGACGAAGCGCATCACCTTCGTCGCCAGCAGCCAGCGCAGCGGCCCCGGCGAGACCAGCACGACCAGCAGCATCGCCGAGAGCAGGCCGTAGGCGATCAGCAGGCCGAGGTTGCTGCCGGTTTCCCACCACAGGCTTTCCATGTTGACGTGCAGTACGGCGAACGCGCCGAACACCGGGATCGCCGCGAGCGGGTGGGTCAGCGGTTTGATCACCGCGTAGGACCGGCGGTAGTGCATCGCGATCGCCAGCACGCAGCCGATCAGCAGGATCGCGTAGTGCACCGTCGACCGGTAGATCGGCACCTGCGGCCCGTTGAGCACCCACCCGCTGGTGACCCCCACCAGCCCGGCCATCAGCGCGAACGCGGCGAACGCCAGCGCGAGCTTGCGCCAGGCCGCGGCGAGCCCGACGGCACCCGCGACCACCAGCAGGAACGGCCAGACCAGGTAGAACTTCTCCTCGATGCCCAGCGTCCACGAGCCGCTGAAGAAGTTGTCCGCGCCGTTCGGCTTGCTGCCGGGCAGGAACTCGTTGAAGAACGTCAGGTAGTACTTCAGCGCGTGCGGGAACTCGCGGGCGAAGAACTCGCCGCGCAGCCACACGAACACGACGATCCCGCCGAGGATCACCAGGTACGGCGGCAGGATCCGGAACACGCGGCGCAGGTAGAACGCCGAAAGCGAGATCCGGCCGGTCCGGTCCTGCTCACGCAGCAGCAGCGTCGTGATCAGGAAACCGGACAGCACGAAGAAGATGTAGACACCGACCCAGCCGGACAACCAGCTCCACTTCGGCCCCGCGAAGTGGAAGAGGATCACGATGGTGGCCGCGATCGCGCGCAGCCCGTCGAGCGCGGGGAACCGGCGCATGGCGAGGAACTCGTCATGGTCCAAAGTGCGCACAGTGCCCCCTAATGGCGGTATCGGCCCGGAAGTATACGGGGGCCGCCCACTGTGCCCACGCCCCGGATCGGGGCCCTCCACCAGCGGATTCCGGAGATCACCCAGCGTCACGCGCGGGTTCGACGTTGTGCGTCAGCCGGAAGCGGTTCGCCGGGTCGACGGCCGCCTTGATCCCGGCGAGACGCCGCAGGTCCGCCGGCGAGTACACCTTGGACGCCTCCTCGTCCGCGCCGCTCTCGCCGTAGACGAAGGTCAGGAGTTTGCCGGTCGACCAGGGCTTCAGCGCGTCGAACAGCTTCCTGTGGGCGGCCCGGATCTCGGGGATCGTGACGTGGTCCACTACGGACAGTGCCCGGACGGTGAAGCGGGCTTCACGGTCCCAGCCGACGCCGGGATGCTCGGGCGCGTCGGACAGCGCACCGCCGAGCAGGTCCAGCAGGACGACGGTCGGCACCGGGGCGTCCGGGCCGGCGTGCTCCAGGATCGCGTCGAGCATCGTGTCGTTGAGCTCGGACACGGTGGCGTTGTCGGCGCGGTAGCCGTGCGGGATCGGCGGCTCGTTCGCGATCTTGCCCGATTCGGTGAACGGGATCTCGGCGAGCGTGTCACCGAGCGTCTCGGCGGCGGCGCGCAGCGGGGCGACCAGGCGCTCACCCTCGGCGGCATCGCCGAGATAGGCGATCCGGATCTGCGCGACATGCTGCCCGCGCAGCGGCTCGGGCACCATCGGCAGGTCCGGCATCGGGACCATGGCCAGCGACGACGTCATCTCGCGCGGCATCTTCACCGCCCAGTCGCGCCAGGCGTGGAGCACCGAGGCGAGTGACGCGGTGCCGAACTGCAGGCTGCCGCCGTACAACCGGGTGACCGGGACGAGCCGGAACTCGAGCGCGGTGACGATCCCGAAGTTGTCGCGGCCGCCGCGCAGCGCCCAGAACAGGTCCTTCTCGGTGTCCGGGGTGGCGCGACGGAGTTCGCCGTCGGCGGTCACGACCTCGATCGCGGACACCTGGTCGGCGGCGAGCCCGTACTTGCGGCCGAGCAGGCTGAACCCGCCGCCGAGCGTGTAGCCGACGACGCCGACGCCGGGGAAGGAGCCGCTCAGCGGCGCAAGCCCGTGCTCGGCGGCCGCTTCGATGACCGCGCCCCAGCGCACCCCCGCGTCGACCCGGGCGATGCCCGCGTCGATCCGGATCCCGGTCATGCGCTGGGTGGTGACGAGGACGCCGCCCTCGAAGGGGACGCCCACGCCGTGGCCGGTGGAATGGACGGCGACCGGGAGATCGTGCTCACCGGCGTAGCGGACGGCTTCGACGACGTCCGCGGCGGAAGCGGCGGCCACGATGACGTCGGGACGACGGGACACGGCGGTCTGGAAGCCGGCGAGTTCGGAGTCGTAATCGGCATCGCCGGGGCGGAGCATTGTGGTCATGAGACCAGGGTGGTCTCGATCCGATCAGAAGTCCAAGATCTGGTTTGTCTGGGAACTAGAATCATCGGTTATGGAACTGCGTCAGCTCGAATACTTCGTCGCGGTGGCCGAGGAGGCCAACTTCACGCGCGCCGCCGAGCGGCTGCACGTCGCGCAGCCCGGCGTCAGCGCCCAGATCCGCCGTCTCGAACGCGAGCTCGGGCAACCGCTTCTCGACCGCTCGGCCCGCGCGGTGCGGCTGACCGAGGTCGGTGCCGCCGCGCTGCCGCACGCGCGGGCCGCGCTCGCCGCCGTCGCCGGGGTGCGGCAGGCGGTCGACGACCTGACCGGGCTGGTCCGCGGCCAGGTCGCGATGGGCATGGTCTCCTCGCGCGGTCCGGTCAACCTGCCGGATCTGCTCGCGCGGTTCCACGAGCGTCATCCCGCCGTGGACATCACGCTTGCCGAGGCGACCTCCGACGTCCTGCTCGCGGGGGTCGCCGACGGCCGGTTCGACATCGCGCTCATCGGGGTCTCCGGCGAACCGCCGCCCGGGATCGGTTTCGAGGTCGTCCTCGACGAGCCGCTCGTCGCGATCTCCGGTCCGGACGATCCGCTCACCGCGCACGCCACGATCACGCTTTCGGAGCTGGAAAGCCGTTCGCTGGTGAGCCTGCCGAAGGGCACCGGCATGCGCGCGATCGTCGACGCGGCCTTCCTCGCCGACAGCGCGCAGCCGCGGGTGACGCTTGAAGCAGGCGACCCGAACGTCGTCGCCGAACTGGTCGGCCGCGGGCTCGGCGTCGCGGTGGTGCCGATGTCGCTGGCGACGCACTACACGGAACTGCACGCCATGGAGATCACGCGGCCCGCCGGGCTGCGCGCGAAACTGGCGCTCGCCTGGCGGACGGAGGGGCCGGTCAGCCCCGCCGCCCGCGCGTTCATCAGTCAGGCGCGGGTGCTGCTCGGGTTGTGAGCCGCCACAGCGAGGTCACCTCCTTCGCGCGGGCGGCGTGCAGCGGATCGCGCGGGTCGGAGGCCCGTGGATGCCTCGGCCTGGTGTCCTCCCGGCCCCGGATTTCGAGCCCGGAACGTTCGAACGCTTCGAGAAGCCGTGCGCGCGTGCGCAGGCCCAGCAGTTCGGCGAGGTCGGAAAGGATCAGCCAGGCCTCCCCGCCGGGTTCGAGATGGCGGGGCAGCCGATCGAGGAAGGCGTGCAGCATCCGGCTTCCCGGGTCGTAGACGGCGCGTTCGAGCGGGGTGTGCGCCCGGGCGGGGAGCCAGGGCGGGTTGCAGACGACCAGTGGCGCGCGGCCCGGCGGGAAGACGTCCGTCTCGAGGGTTTCGAGTCCGCTGAAACCAAGGCGTCCGAAGTTCTCCCGCGCGCAGGCGAGCGCGCGCGGCTCGTTGTCGGTCGCCACCACGCGCTCGACTCCGCGACGGGCGAGGACCGCGGCGAGCACGCCGGTCCCGGTGCCGATGTCGAACGCCAGGTTCTTGGCGGGCAAAGGAGTTCTCGCGACCAGGTCGACGTACTCACCGCGGACGGGTGAGAAGACCCCGTGGTGCGGATGGATCTTCGCGCCGAGTGCCGGGATCTCGACGCCCTTCACGCGCCATTCGTGCGCGCCGACGACGCCGAGCAGTTCCCGCAGGGACACCAGTGACGCGGTTTCCGAAGGCCCGTACACCTCGGCGCAGGCGGTGCGGACGTCCGGGCCGCGACGCAGCGGGAGAACATGCCCGGGATCCAGCGGAACCAGCAGCCTGCCGAGAAGCCGTGCTCGGCGGGCCTGCTGGTTCCGCTGGTCCTGGAAGGGTTTGCCGGCCGCCGGCGCGCAGCGGCGGGACATCGCGGCCAGGAGGTTCCGCGCGTTCGGGTAGTCGCCGTGCCAGACGAGACCGGTGCCGGATTCGGCGAGCCGGAACGCCTCGTCGGCGGTGATCCCGTCGTCGACGTCGACGACGGTTCGAGGTGGTTTCGAGCCGACGGTGGTCAGCCAGCGCCGACCACCATCCTTTATGGACGGCGGGTTCATGGTTTCCGTTCCTGGATTTCGCCCGTGGCGAAGAGACCCCACGGGCGTCGCACGTCGGGGGACAAGATCAGGAACGGCGGCTAGTGGACCGCCGCGGCATGAACCGGTGTCGACACGTAGCCGATGCTACTGGAAATCGGCGGCGTGGTCGGCCGCCCAGACCTCGAAGTCCAGCGCCGGCCTGCCGGTGACGTCCTGGACGGTCGAGGTGATCTCGCTCGGTTCCGTCACCAGTGCCCGGAACCCGGTCAGGATCGTGTCGACGATGAAGTCCGGCATCTTGGCGAGCATGGTGGCGCGCGCCTCTGCCAGCGGGATCTCCTCCCAGCGTGCCGGGCGGCCCGCGGCCTCGCCGATGATCCGCACCTGCTCGATCTGCGTGATCGGCCGCGTGCCCGTGAGGGAGTACTTCGCGCCCGCGTGCCCGTCGCCGGTCAGCGCCTCGACGGCCACCGCGGCTATGTCCTTCTCGTGGATCAGCGGCAGCGACGCCTCGCCGTAAGCGCCGCGGACGACGCCGTCCGCGCGGATCGACGGTGCCCAGCCGAGGGTGTTGGCCGCGAACCCGTGCGGCCGCAGGAAAGTCCAGTCCACGCCCGCGGCTTCGATCGCCTCTTCGACGGTCCGGTGCCAGGTGCCGATGGGATTGTCCTGTTCCGCAAGGGAATCGTCGACGGCACGGGAGGAAAGGAACACCACGCGCTTCACCCGTTCGCCGAGCAGCGACACGGTCGGTACCAGCGCCTCGGCGGATCCGGCGAGCATCAGGAACACCGTGTCGACGCCGTCCAGCGCCGGTGCGATCGTTTCGGGTTTCGCCAGGTCACCACGGACGCCGTCCGGCGGCGGGTTCCGGCTCAGCGGCCGGACCGGGACGTCCCGCGCCCGCAACTGGGCGACCACCTGCGCGCCGACGTTGCCCGTCGCCCCGGCGACCAGGATCGGCTTCATGCCGCCACCGCCGAGAGGATCGGGCGGTAGCGCTTGACCGAACCGCCCGCCGTCATGCCGGGGTAGGTCTGCACCTTCTTCCACACGCCGGTCGTGCCGACGCCGTCGGAGCCCGGCGCGGCGAGAGCGGCGAGGTGCGCCTCGGGGCTGGTCCACTCGGCGTAGTTCAGCACGCGGGTCCCGTCGGTGCTCACGTGGAAGAACCCCGAGATCCCGCCTTCCGGGCGCACGGGTTCCGAGTCCAGCGCGGTGAAGACCAGGTCGATCCAGTCCCGTTGCCGTTGTTCGTCGGGGCCCTCGAACTCGACCGAGACGACCACCAGGCACCCGGGCGCCCCTTCGCCCCGGTTCCCCCGATAGAGGCGGTACACGGGCGCGCCGTCCAGGTTCCGGATCGCGTCTTCGCTGGTCCACTGCTCGTAGGTGAACGCGCCGTCGTGGTCGATGCCCTCGTACGCGGTGAAGGAAACGAGGCCCTCTCCAGAGCGCGCCTCGAACGCCGCTCGCGCGGCTTCGGCACTCGGCCATTCCCGCGCCACGGCCACCAGTTCCCCGTCCGGCGTCGGCCACTGTCCTTTGTGGATGGTCATTTCGGAGATCCCCTGTTTCGTCATGCCTCCAGCATGAAACTTAAACAAGGGTTCAAGTCAAGCTAGGATGGTGCCCATGTCCGAACCGCCGCCCGAACTCACCATCGGAGAGTTGTCGCGGCGCAGTGGTGTCGCCACCTCCGCTCTGCGGTTCTACGAGCGTCAGGGCCTCATCAGCAGCAGGCGTACCAGCGGAAACCAGCGCCGTTACCCCCGCGCCACCCTCCGCTTGGTCGCGTTCGTCCGCGCGTCGCACCATCTGGGCATCCCGCTGGAGGTGATCGGCGGCGTGCTCGATTTCCTGCCGGAAGGCGCCGCGCCGGACCACGAGTTCTGGCAGCGCGCGTCCCAATGCTGGAGCGCCGAACTCGACCAGCGCATCGAGCGGCTGGAGTGCATGCGCGACCGGTTCAGCGAATGCATCGGCTGTGGCTGCCTGTCCTTCGAGCAGTGCGTGCTGGTCAACCCCGCCGACGTCCTCGCCGCGAAGGGGCCCGGCCCGGCGCGCCTGATCAGCGACTGACCGCGGCCAGTTTCCGTTCCAGCAGCCGCCGTTCGGCACTGTTGCCCGCTCGCCGGATCGCCGCGTCGTACTCCCGCGCCGATTCCGCCCCGCGGCCGACGCGGTGCAGCAGATCGGCGCGGATGGCGTGGTAGAGGTGGTAATCCTCCAGTTCGAGGCCGTCGATCGCGTCGAGCGCCGCTTCGGGGCCGTCCACCTCGGCCACCGCGACCGCCCGGTTGAGCGCGACGATCGGCGTCGGGTTCGCCGCCAGCAGCAGGTCGTACAGCCGGACGATCTGCGACCAGTCCGTGCTCCCCGCGTCGGCGGCGTCGCTGTGGACGGCGTTGATCGCCGCCTGGAGCTGGTACGGGCCGGGCTGGTTCCGCCGCAGGCAGGCCCGGACCAGCGCCTGCCCTTCGGCGATCAGCTCCCGGTCCCACCGCGACCGGTCCTGATCCGGCAGCAGGACGACGTCGCCGTCCGCGCCGGTGCGGGCGGCGCGGCGGGACTCGGTGAGCAGCATCAGCGCCAGCAGCCCGGTGGCCTCCGGTTCGTCGGGCATGAGCCCGGTCAGCAGCCTGCCGAGCAGGATCGCCTCGGCGCACAGGTCGTCCCGCACCAGCCGTTCGCCCGAAGTGGCCGTGTAGCCCTCGTTGAACACGAGGTAGATCACGGCGAGCACCGACCGCAGCCGGTCCGGCAGGTCGGCGTCACCGGGGACGCGGTACGGGATCTTCGCGTCGCGGATCTTGCCCTTCGCCCGGACCAGCCGTTGCGCCATCGTCGTCTCGGGGACGAAGAACGCGTGCGCGATCTCGCCGGTGGTCAACCCGCCCAGCAGTTTCAGGGTCAGCGCGATCTGCGTGGTGAGGGCCAGCGCCGGGTGGCAGCAGGTGAAGATCAGCCGTAGGCGGTCGTCGCGCACCGGGCCCTCCTCCGCTGGTTCGTTGTCGGCGTTGAGCAGCGCGGCCTGGGCGTACTTGTCGTCGCGCGCGGCTTCCCGGCGCAACCGGTCGACGGCCTTGTTCCGGGCGGTCGTGATGATCCAGCCCGCCGGGCTGGGCGGTGGGCCGCTGGACGGCCAGCGGTCCACCGCCTCGGCGAAAGCGTCCTGGACCGCGTCTTCGGCTATGTCGATGCTGCCGAAGACGCGGACCAGCACGGATACCGCACGGCCGTACTCTTCGGTGAAGACACGGCCGATGTCTTCGGTGGTCAGGGAACGCACGAAGGGTCTTCCACACCCTGGAACGGCCGGACCTCGACCGGGAGATAGGTGATCTCGGCGACCCGGGTGCCCCATTCGAGTGCGGCGTCCAGATCCGGCACCTCGACGATGGTGAAGCCTCCGAGGTGCTCCTTACCCTCGACGTAAGGACCATCCGTCATCGCGATCTCGCCGTTTTCCTTGGCCTTGAGCACGGTGGCCGTGGTCGGCGGGTGCAGCCCGGCCGCGAACACCCAGACGCCCGCGGTCTTCATCTCCTCGTTGAGCGCCTGGATCTTGCGCATCACCGGTTCGAGGACCTCCGGCGGCGGGACGGGGCCGTCGGGGTGGTACAGGCTGATCAGGTACTGGGTCATGGCGTCCTCCTCAATCGAGCGGTTGTCACTCCCTATACGAAGGGCGCCCCGCCGATTCGACAGTCGCGGCGATCTTTCCTCGTTTCTTCTCGCCGCGCACATCGGCGCAGGTCAACCCTGGTCGGCGCCAGCGGCCCCTCGCAGGAGCCGTCGTGTCTCGGCGTGAAGACGCTCGGTCTCGTCATGGTCGACCTCGTCGAGGGGGAGTCGTTTGCCGCGCTGATACGCGCTCAAGGGTGCTTCAGGCCGGTTCCGGATGAGGTCGAGCATCGGCAGGATCGCTTTCCCGGGCGGTGTGCCCAGAAGTTTCGCGAGGACGCCGACCATCGCCCGCGATGTCCTGCCGAGTGCGCCCTGGTGACTCGTGCGGACGAATCCCGGGTTGTAGAGCACGTACCGCACCTTCTCGGAGGCGAGCCGGGACGCGGACAACAGGCCCATCCGGCGGCTCTGCTGATTCGCCGCCTTCCAGGTGAATCCCCGGGAAAGCTGGAAATCGTCCCACCGGATGGCGTCCTTCGGCGCGCCGGGGACGGTGGTGTCGAGGATCAGCGGCGCCTCGGCGGCGCCGAGCACCTCTTGGAGTTCCGACGCGAAGATGTGGCGGCTCAGGTAGTACAGCGCGAAGGTGTGCTCGAAGCCTTCGCTGGTCAACTGCCGGTCTCGGTGCACGTACGCGGCGCCCAGCACCAGCGTGTCGACGACGGGGAAGCGTTCGGCGATCTCCCGGGTGGCGCGGAAGTTCTCCGACACCTCCCGCAGGTCGGCCCGGATGAAATGCGCGTCGCCCGGCAGTTCGCGGAATTTCGCCTCGCTGCGGCCGACCACGACGACCGTGTGGCCTTCGCGCAACCTGTCGGCGGCCAGCGCGCGGCCGAGGCCGTCGGTTCCCCCGGTGATCACGATCGTGGACATGGTCTCCTCCAGTTCCGGAACACGTGTTCCGGAACATCACCGTATCCGAAACATAGGTTCCGGAACAGGTAGGATCCCGTCATGACCACTTCGCGGCGTCAACGCTGGGACGCTGCGCGAAACCGGGCACAGCTGCTCGAGGCCGCGCGCGAGTGCTTCGCCGAACGTGGTCTCGCCACCGACGTCCGGGAGATCGCGCGCCGGGCCGACGTCGGCGTCGCCACCCTGTACCGGCACTTTCCCGCCAAGGACGACCTGGTCAGGGCGGTCCTGGAGGACGACGTCGCCGAATGGGAGGCCGTCTCCGAGAGCGCGAAAGCGGCCGAAGACGCCTGGGAGGGGATCAGCCTCGTCGTCGAACGGACGCTGGCGATGATGGCCCGGCATCGGGCGTTCCTCGACGGGCTCACCGTCACCGAAGGCGCTCTCGACGCCTGTCGCGCGCACCTCGCCGAGAGTCTCGACGGCCTGGTCGAACGCGCGCGCCGTCAGAGGCGGCTGCGGGACGGCATCACTTCCGCGGACATCGGCCTGCAGATCCTCGCGCTCGGCCGGATCGTCGAACTGACCGCCGGACAGGGCGACGACGTCTGGCGCAAGCACGCCGTGCTCGTCCTCGGTGCGCTCGAAGCCTGACTGGTACTGCCGGACCCAGGCTGAACAGACCGTGCCATCTCTCCTCGTGGGCCGGTTACCTGGTCTCAGAAAGAGTCCACAGAGGAGAGACAAGATGACGAACATCCATGCACGGCACGCGAACAGGGTCGCCGTCGTCACCGGCGCGTCCAGCGGGATCGGCGAGGCGACCGCACGGCGGCTCGCCGCCTCCGGCGCGGCGGTCGCGCTCGTCGCCCGCCGCACGGACCGGCTGGAAACGCTCGCCAAGGAGATCGACCAGGACGGCGGCACCGCGCTCGTCCTCGCGGCCGACGTCGCCGACGCCGAGGCGATGCGGGCCGCAGCGGCCGAGGTCGAAGCGAAACTGGGGCGCGCGGACCTGCTGTTCAACAACGCCGGCGTGATGCTGGCCGCGCCGATCGACGAACTCGCGACCGGCGACTGGCAGCGCATGATCGACGTCAACATGACGGGCCTGATGAACGCGATCGGCGCGTTCGTCCCGCACCTGGTCGCTTCGGCGGCCGAAAAGGGCGTCGCCGATCTGGTGAACACGTCGTCCATCGGCGCGCAGGGCGTCTTCCCGTCCTTCGCCGTCTACGCCGCTTCGAAGGCGTACGTGACGCACCTGTCGAGGAACCTCCGTGCCGACCTCGGCCCGAAGAGCGTGCGGGTCGCGGCGATCGAGCCCGGCCTGGTCGAGACCGAACTGCAGGGGCACGTCACCGACGCCGGCGCGCTGGAGTGGCTCGACGGCATGCGCGACACGCTGACCTGGCTGAAGGCGGACGACATCGCCGAGACCGTGGCGTTCCTGACCTCGCTCCCGGCGCGGGTGAACCTCCAGCAGGTCACCATCGTGCCCACGTCGCAAGCCTGATCAGGGGAACAGGATCCGGGCGATCGCGCGGGCGGCGGTGTCCGGATCCTCGAGGTGCTCGGCCCGCAGCGCGCCGGTGAGCCACAGGTTCGCGAAGCCGTGCATCAGCGACCACGCGGCGACTCCCGCCATCGCGTCGTCGCTGACCGCCGACGCGCCGCTGGTCAGCAAACCACCCGCGCGGTCACGAGCGGCGGCCAGCGCAGGATCGTCCTCGCGATGGAGCTCGGGGCGGAACATCACCTCGAAATGCGCGCGATGCTCGATCGCGAAGCGCACGTAAGCCACCCCGACCTCGACGAAGCCGCGCTCGCTTTCGGCCGCGAGTGCGTCCGCGAGCAGCCCGAATCCTTCGGCGGCCAGTGCGGTGAGCACCCCGGCCTTGTCGCCGAAGTGGTGCACCGGCCCGGCGTGCGAAACCCCCGCGCGCCGGGCGAGGTCGCGGAGACTGATCCCGGCCGGGCCGTGTTCGGTGATGGCCGCGACGGCGGCGTCGAGCACGGCCCGCCGGAGGTCGCCGTGGTGGTACGGACTCATGACGACGAATCTAGCCATTGACAAGATGGCCCGCAACGGCGCATCTTGTCAGTGGAAAGTTTCGCTGCTCGGAGGGCATGCTCATGGATCCCGGTCTGGTACCCGTACTGATGCTGGTCGCCGTCACGGCGACGTTGTTCCTGCTGGGAGCCGTCGGCGTCCAGCGGCTGAAGCCCTGGCCGGTGGCCGTGCGCGGCGGCGTCGCGGCACTGTTCGTCACGACCGGACTCGCGCACTTCATCGGCATGCGCGAGGAGCTCATCGCGATGGTGCCGCCCGCGTTGCCCGCGCCGGGGCTGCTGGTCACCGTCACCGGTGTCCTCGAATTGGCGGGAGCCGCGGGGGTGCTGTGGTCGCGCACGGCGCCATGGGCCGCCGCCGGACTGACTCTCCTGCTGCTGGGGATGTTCCCGGCGAACGTCCACAAGGCGTTGAACGGGCCGGTGACGTCGGTGATGGACGAACTGGTGCCGAGGAGCCTGATGCAGGTGGTCTTCCTGGCCGCGACGGTGTCACTGGTGGTGTATTACGCGCGTACGCCGAACAGACCCTTTGCCCAAAGGAGACCTTAAGTCTTTCCCAAGTCCGGGCTCCGGTCTCGGGAACGGCCCTACCATCTGAGAATGAAGATCTCATTGTGGATCGGATTCTGTGGGCTGTGCATCCTCGCCGGGCACATGCTTCTCGGCGCTGTCGGTGTCGTACTGCTGATGAGCTGCCTCCCGGCGGGGCGTGACCACGAATCCGGTGACAGGGCGGGAAAAGCGCCCGTGCGACTGGCCTGAGGTAAACCCTCAGCCCAAGGTGCTCACAAAAGCGAGCGCGCCCAGAACCGGGACGGTGATCGCCGTGAGCAAAACCGTCTTCCGGCTCGGTTTGGGACTTTCCAGTAATACGCCGATACCGGCCGGGACCAACGCGACACAAAGCCCGGCGGTGCCGATGATCGACGCGATTTCGGTACCCTTCAGCACGCCGAGCGGCAGAAGTCCCATCGTCGCCAGCCCGATCGACTGGACGACACCGAGCGCTTTCGCGCGATAGGCGGCGAAAGCGAGTACGTACCAGCCGAACATGATGGTGAACGACAGGAAACTGAACAGATGCAGATCCTGGTACGACTCACTGACCACGCTTTCGGCTAAACCGGCGCCGCGCCGCTCGGCGAGCCCCAGCGCGGCCTGGTCGACCCCGGCGTGGAAGGTCCGTTCGAAGAGTCCTATTAGGACGAACAACCCGCCCCAGGCGGCCAGTGCGGGCTTGGTCCGGCCGATCTTCGTGGCGAGCGCGAGGATCGCGGGCCACAGCAGGACGTTGCCCGCCAGGAAACACGTGTAGGCGGCGGTCATCAGCGCCGGATGGTCGGCCATCGCCCTGAGCTGGTCTGGGAAGAAGAAGTTGAAGCGTGACCGCAGCAGTGTTCCGGTGAGCAGTAGAGCTGGGCCGAGGACCATCGAGATCGCGGTGACGCGGCGGCCGGGGAAGACGTAGTCGGTTTCCATGGTGGGAAGCCTGCCTGGGGCGGTGCGGGCTCGGATCGGCTTGAGGTCTGTTGTTCGGCTCAGACCGTGGGTGGACTCTTGGGTGGCCCTGGCTTCGCCGTTTTCCGGCGACGCAGCGGGTGACAGTTCTATCGGTGGGGAGGCTCGCGACCGCACAATCGGCCGTGCTGAGAACGCGAGCGGTGGCCGTTTTTCGGCGACGGGGGTTCAGAACGGTGGTGGTTCTTCGGTTGTCGGGCGGGGTTGGTGCAGTGGTGGTGGGGTGCTGTCGTGGCTTTGCCCGGTGGGGGTGGTGATGGTGAGGGTGCCGTTGGACGCAAGCCGGTAGGTCCAGCCGGGTTCGTCTTTCAGCCGGTGATCGCGGCGGCAGAGGTCGATGAGGTCGGAGGCGTTGGTGTGGCCGCCGAACTCCCATGGCACCGAGTGGTCGAGATCGCAGGCTTGGGCGGGGCGGTGGCAGCCGGGTCTTCGGCATTCACGGTCGCGGACCCGGACGAACTCGCCCTGGCCCGCCGACGGCCGGTATCGGTCGCGGCCGAGGTCGAGCACTTGCCCGGACAACGGGTCGGTGATGATCCTGCGCAGGACGGTGTCCGTCCCGGTCGCGATCTCGCGGGCCAGCGCGGCCGGGAGATGTCCGTGTCCGGCCAGCTCCGCCGGATCATCATTCGCCCCGAGATAGGTGAACAAATCCATATAGAGAAACACTTCCGCCCGTTCACTTTTGCCGCCCTGACCGCCGAGCAGGAGGTCGAGGGCGACATCGGCACGGAGCTGGTCGAGGGTGCGGGTCTCGTCGCCGGTCTTCAACGCCCTCGCTTCCCGGTCGATCCGGGTGTAGGCGGCGGTCACCTTCTCGACGGGGCCGTCCTCGACCTCGATCGACGCCACCCCCGTCTCACCCTGGCGCACCGCCAACCGGCGGCCCTCACGATGCCGCTCGGCACGCCTGCCCGCGCCTTCGCGGTCCACCGTGATCGCCGCGTGGCTCGCCGCTTTCCGGATCTGCTCGGAGTTCTTGTCCGGTAACCGATCCTCCAGCAGGGCGTCGGCTGCGAGGGCGTTCTCGTCGGATAGCCACGCGGTGGCGGCGGCGACTTTCATCGCCCCGAAACCATCCACCTTTCCTTGGTCCATCAACCCCAGCGTCCGGGGCAGGCGGGTGGTCAACGCCTCGGCCGCAGCGACCATCGCACCCGCATGATTGTCCACAAGAGACAACACGAACGCGACCTCCTGGATGACACTGCGGGCACCGTCGCGATGCCGGTTCAGCTGCGCCAATGCCCGGAACCGGACCGCCTCCAACCGCGCGATCCCCGCCGACGCGGCCTGGGCGACAGCGACGGAATCGTTGTCGTCCAAGGAATCGACGGCAGCGTTGACCGGCTCCAACAGCTCCGGGTCAGTGAGTCTTTCGAGAAGTGCCACAGGGGTGGCTTTGCGTGTGTCCACCTGATCAACATACGACCGACCACCGACAGTTTCCGATCATGCGGCCACGGTGAGGCGTCGTCGATTTCCGGCAATGAAGGCTCGGCGAACTGACCAAACCAAAGACCAACACCGACCACGGCACCGACGGCCACGGCCACCCGGATCATGCGGCCATTGCGAGGTGTTGCCGATTCTTGGCAACAAGGCCTCAGTGAACCACCCATGCCCACCAGGCCATGCGGCCATTGCGAGGTGTTGCCGAATTCCGGCAATGCGTTCCCGGCAGCCGAAATCCGACTGCCGAGAACGCACAAGCCCCTACATCACGTCCCGCACGACCATCCGTTCCGAAGCCCGCTCGATCGCCGCTTCCACCGCACCGACCCGGTCCGCCAGCAGGCCCACCGCGCCGACCGACGCCGCTTGGGCGTCGTCCAGTAAACCGACAGAAGTGTTGGTGGAAAACGAAATTCCCAGGTCGACCACCCACGGCCGCCCGGATCATGCGGCCACGGTGAAGCGTCGCCGATTTCCGGCAACAGAACTTTCTCGGCAGCCGAACCCCGGCTGCCGAGAAAGCGGATCATCGCCGAATTCCGGAAACAGCGCCGCTCGTTCAGTAAGTGTCGAGAGCGACCGCGATGTCACCGATCGGCAGCGGGAAGTCGCCGACCTCGGTCGCCGCTCCGGTCAGCAGGTTGACGGTGTAGAACGTCGACGGCGACGACGCGGCGGCCGGGTTGAGAACGGCGAACGCGCTCACCGAGGTCGTTTTGCCGTTGGTCAGCTCGCTGAAGATGTCGAAGCCCGCGATCGGGCCGGCGTTGACGCCGAGCGCCCCGGTGGGGCTGAGGAGCCCGTTGTTGGCCGGTGCCTGGATGAGCACCTGGTCGGTGGCCGTGCCGATGTCGAACAACGTGGTGGCGGTGTCGGGGTTGAGGTCATTGTTCGTGTAGGCGGCGGCCGTGACTCCGGAGGTTCTCCCCGAGATGGGCGGTGTGGTCAGGGCGGTGTCTTCGACCGTGACGTGGCCCGCGAGGTTGTGCCGCAGGTTCTGGCCGTTGTCGCTGATCACCCGGAGCCGGTCGGCGGCCGGGTTGAAGTCGACGCCGAAGTCCCTGCCGTACAGCGGAACACTCAGTTGCGACACCTTCGTGAGAACGACGTCGGGTGTCTTCGGCGGGGTCGAGATCGTGTAGATGCAGCCCTTGTTCCCCACTCCGTACAGCACGCCGTCCTGTACCCGGAAGTCGATCCCGATCAGGTAGGTCTCTCCGCAGGTGAGTCCCTGCACGAGCCGGACCCAGCCGAGCACGTTCGGCGTGGCGGTGTCGAAGTAGGCCATCAGTTTGCCGTCCGACGAGATCGCGAACACCGGTAGCCCGGCCGTTTGCGCCGAACTCGCGCCCGCGGTGCCGGCGACCAGCGACGCCGCGACGGTCACCGTAGTGGCCGCCGCGATCAGAGCTTTCTTGAGTCGTGCCCTCATCCGTACTCCCCTCAACCGAAACAGTGCGCCCCAAGCTATTCGGCGGCACTGGACGGCCATTGGACGTCGATTGGACCCGGCGTCCGGCGGATTGCGAGGACCGGAAACCGAGGGAACAGTGGGGGGACAACGGATTCAGGGGGAGTGATGACGCTCAAGAAGATGCTCGCCGGTTCGGTGGTGCTGTGCACCGGGCTCACGTTCGTCGCCACCGGCGAGGCGGACGCGGCCAGGCAATGCGCTTCCGGCGTCAAGATCATCAAGCCGGTCGTGCTCGAGGATCCCGGGAGGTGGACCTACACGTTCGACCTTTCCTGGTGCGCGGACGGCGGGACGATCGTCTGGGCCGAGCCGTCGGTGGCGGCGCGGGTGCACAGTCCGGCCTGCCGCTGGGTCGGCCGGATCGAGGAATCGCTGGGCAAGACACCGGACGGCCCGGTCTGGAGGGCGTTCGACATGAGCGAGTTCTCCTGCCAGGACGGCAAAGGCAAGGAAAACGGCGTCAACCCGTGGGTCATCGTCACCTTCGACCCGTCGGGCGGATACGACAGCCAAAGCGCCATCGCCGCGGCGTGATTCAGGCGCGGAGGATCGCTTCGACGGCGGCGGAAGCCCGTCGTCGCAGCGCGCGGTAGCCGGCCCGCTCGGCGAGGGTGAGCGCCTGGCGGGCCTGGCCGAGGTCACCGGTGGCGACGGCGAGCCCGATGAGCGCGTCGACCTCGGGGTACCGGTCGCCGGTTTCCCGCAGCAGGGCCAACGCCTGTCGATAGCGGCGGACGGCGTCCCGCCGGTGCCCGACGCGATGATGCACGCTCGCGAGCGCGACGAGCGCTTCGCCTTCGCCTCGCGGTTCGCCGGTCTCGTGCGCCAGCCGCAGCCCGTCGCGCGCGTGGGCGAGCGCGTCGGCGGGACGGCCGAGATCGCAGTACGCCGACGCGAGCCTGCCGAGCGTTTCCGCCTCCCCGGCGCGGTTCCCGGCCTCGCGGTGCAGCGCGAGGGCCTCGGAGAGCAGCCCGGCCGCCTCGCCCGCCTTGCCGCGGGCGTGCTGCACCTGCCCGAGATTGCTCAGGTTGATCGCTTCCCCGTAGCGCGAACCGATCCGGCGATACCGGCGCAAGGCCTGGGCGTAGTGCCCGGCCGCCCCGGGCAGGTCGCCCATCTCCCAGTGGACGAGCCCCAGATTTCCCAGCGCCACGGCTTCCCCCGCCGGTCTGCCCGCCCGCCTGCTGAGCTCCAGCCCCCGCGAGAACCGCACCGCGGCGGCCGGAAGCCGTCCAGCCTGCCAGTACGCGCAACCGAGGTTGCCCAGCACCGCGGCCTGCGCCTCCACCCAGCCCGCCCGCCTGGCGAGCACGAGCGCGCCTGCGTAATGCCGGACGGCCTCCCGGTACCGCCCCTGGCGGAAACTCAGGTCGGCCAGGCTGAACCGGGCGGACGCGCGGGCGCGGGGATCGCCGTCCTCCTCGGCGGCGGACGACGCGGCCCCGGCGGCCGCCCGCCATTCCACCTGGCGCAACGACATCCAGAAGTGGCCGCGCAGGGCGTCGGCCAGCAGCCAGGCCACCGGAAGCGGCCCGATCCGCGCCGCGTCCTCGGCGACGGCGACGAGGTTGCCCAATTCGCTCTCCAGCCATTCCGCCGCGTTCTCCTTCGCGGCGGCGGGGATCGGGCCGTCGGGCACGGACAGCGGAAGGCGGAACATGTGCGGGTACACCAGTTTCGCCGCGTTGTCGACGGCACGCAGGTACCACTCGTGCAACCGGGCGCGGGCGGAGCCGATCTCGGCCGGGGATTCCCGCGACTCCAGGCGATCGGCGGCATAGTGCCGGAGCAGGTCGTGGAAGTGGTAGCGATCCGGCGCGTGCTGCTCGACCAGATGCGCGGCCGCGAGCGCGTCCAGCATCGGGCCCGCCCGTTCCGCACCGGCGAGGACCTCCACCGCCTCGACGCCGATGTCGTTGCCCGGCACCAGGCTCAGCAGCCGGAACACCCTGCTCGTCTCCGCGGGCAAGGCCCGGTAGGAGAGGTCGAAGGCGGTCCGGACGGCGATCTGCTCGTCACCCGGCACCGTGAGCGCGGCGAGCAGATTGCCTTTGCGCAACTCGACGGCGTAGTCCTGGATGCCGTTCCCAGGGGTGTCAGCGAGGTTGGCCGCGGCGATCCGCAGGGCCAGTGGCAGATACGCGCACGACTCGGCCACCTCGGCCGCGGCCTCGCGTTCGGCCCGGATCCATTCGGCGCCGAGCACCCGCGACAGCAGCTCCAGCGCCTCGGCGGGATCGAGCATGCCGAGGGTGAGCCGCCGGGCGCCGTGGAGGGCGACCAGACCGGCCATCCGGTCGCGGGCGGTCACCAGCACCAGGCAGCCGGGACCGGCGGGCAGCAGCGGCCGGACCTGGTCCACGCGATCGACGTTGTCCAGCAATACCAAGGCTTTCCGGTCGGTCATCAGCGTCCGGTACAGCGCGGACGCGGTCTCCGTGTCGGCGGGCAGGCGTTCGGCGGGGATCTCCAGCGCGGCCAGGAACCGGGTGAGGACTTCGAGCGCCGTCGCGGGCGGGCCGGGTGAATGACCGCGCAGGTTGGCGTAGAACTGCCCGTCGGGGAACCGATCCTTCACGCGATGCGCCCAGTGCACGGCGAGCGCGGTCTTCCCGGCGCCCGCGGTGCCGGTGATGGCCGCGAGCGCCACCGCGCCGCCGAAACCACCCGCCCTCGGCACCAGTTCGTCCAAAATGGACAGTTCGGTCGCCCGGCCGGTGAACCCGGGTGGTTCGGCGGGCAGCTGCCGCGGGGTGCGGGCGGTGGGACGCGGGTTCTCGGCCGGGAGCGGTTCCCCGTCGTCGAGCAGGGCGGCGTGCGCCGCGACGAGCTCGGGTCCCGGCTCGACACCCAGCTCCTCGACGAGCCGCTCGCGAACCTCCTGGTAGAGCCCGAAAGCCGTCGCCCGCTGACCGGCGCCGTGGTACGCGCGGATCAACCGGGCCTGGGCGGGTTCGTCCAACGGCTGGTCCGCGGCGGCTTCGACCAGTTCGGTCAGCACCTCCTCGGCGGCACCGATGGCGAGCATGGCGTCGCCGTACCTGGCGAGCAGCGCGCGGCGTTCCGCGACCAGGGCGATGACCTTCGGATGCGCTGCGAGCAAGGGGACATCGGCCAGCGGTTTGCCCCGCCACCAGCGCAGGGCCTCGCCGAACAGGGCCGCGGCACGGCCCGTCTCACCGGCGCGCTGGGCGTCGTTCGCCTCGGCGACGAGCCCGCGGACGTGGGGCAGATCGACCTCGACGGAGTCCCGGCGCAGCGCGTAACCGCCGCCGACGTGCGGCAGGATCTCGCTCCCGGACCGGGAAGGACGGCCGGGTTCCAGCAGCCGCCGCAGATGTTTCATGTGCGTCTGGAGGACGTTCACCGCACTGCGCGGCGGCCGTTCGCCCCAGAGCGCGTCCACGAGGTCCTGCTTGGACATCGCTTCGCCGCCGGCGAGCACGAGCAACCCCAGGACGGCGCGGCGGCCCGGTGGGCCGAGGTCGACTTCCGCCCCGTCGAGCCACACGCGCAGCGAACCCAGCACCTGGATCCGCACTGCCGTCGGCGCCATCGGCAGGAACGTAGCGAGCCCTTCCGCGCCGCACAAGGACAAACCGCGGAAAGGGCCCCGCTGCGCCCGGCTTTGGGGCCGCTCAGGCTAACGCGGTTCGGCGGGCAGGAGGTCGTGACCGTTCCAGGTGAACCGCGCCGTGGTGACCGCGTCGTCGCCGTCGCCGCCGGTGATGAGCTGGTGGATCCCGACACCGCCGAGTTCGGCGTAGGTGCACCACTCGTGGTCCGACGTCAGCATCAGGTCGAGGTCGAGCGCGGACAGCAGGCCGAACACCTGCCCCCGGTTGGTGGTGTCGACGCCGACGAACACCTCGTCGAGCAGGATCACCCTCGGCGCTTCGGGCGCGGCCTGGTAGTGCGCGGCGACGGCGGCGAACAGCGGCAGGTGCAGCGCGATCGCCTTCTCCCCACCGGAAAGCGCGCCGTGCAGCTTCTTGGTCAGCAGCTGCCAGCCCGCCCCGTTGGCGCGGTCCACCTTGACCACGAACCGGTGCCAGGACGTGTAGTCGAAGACCTGCGCGAGCTGCTGTTCCCAGCTGGTCGCGGTGTCGTCCGCCTTCGCCTGTTCGACGCGCTCGCGGAAGAACCTGTGCAGGGAAACGCGATCTTCGGCGGTCAGCTGATCCGGATCCTTCAGCAGCAGGTCCCGTGCGGTCTTGGTGCCCGGCGGCAGATCGGGGGAGACCTGCCAGACCAGCCGGACGGCGACCCTGGACGCGGTCCGCACCCGTTCCAGGCGCGCGTTCATCCCGTCGACGAGGTCGTTGGCCTGCCGGATGCGGGCCGCGAGATGGCGCCGGGTGTCCCCGGTCAGCGTCTTGTCGAACAGGTCGCGCTCGCGGCCGGTGATCTCGTGCCTGCTCTGTTCCGCTTCCGCGTAAAGGATTTTCAGCAGTTCGGCCGCGCCGACCCGCAGCCCGTCGACGACGGCGGTGAAGATCTGGACGTCTTCATCGGTCTCCAGATCGAGTTCCGCCCGCGTGCTGAGCGTGTTCCGGCAGGTGTGCACGGCCTCGGAAAGCCGGTGCAGCGCCTCGCCGAGATTGCTCGGCGCGTGCGGTACGGACGGCCACGCCGCGGCCACCAGCCGGGCCGTGTCGAGTGCCGCCCGCACCCCTTCGGAGGCGGACAGGGTGGCCTGGAACTTCGGCAGGTCCTCGATCCCGCCGTCCGCGGGGAAGACCCCGGTGGCGAGTTTCCGGAACCGGTGCGCGGCGGCGTCCTGCTTCTTGGCGGCGTCCTCGCGAACCTGTGCGTCGGTCGTGCGCCGGACGCCGAGCGCGCCCAGTGCCACGGCCAGGTCCTTGGCGTCGGCGTTCGCGGCGCGGAGTTCGTCGGCGAGTCCGCGCAGTTTCGTGCGCAGGCCGTCGATTTCGGCGAGCACCTCGCGCTGGCCGGTGCCGACGGATCCCTCGATCGCTTCGAGCATCGCGGTGAGCTTGGTGCGTTCGGCCTCCGCCTCGGAAGCCTCGTCCTCGCGCCGGGCGGCGTTCGCCTCCGAACGGGCCGCCTGGTCGGCGAACGTTTCGGCCCGCTGGGTCGCCGCGAGCAGGTTCCCGTGCTCGTACAGCCAGTTCTCGCCCTGGTCGGAGTAGGTGCGCAGGGCCGTGGCGAGCGCGGTCAGCGGTGCGCGTTCGGTCGGCAGCCCGCCGTCGGAAGCCTGGCCGGTCAGCTCGTGCAGCGCGGTCTTGGCCTCGATCTCCAGCGCGGAAACGGTCGTTTCCCGGTGCCGGACGGCGGAGTCGGCGGCGGTCAGGTCGGCCTCGGCCGTGGTCGCTTCTCCGGTCGCGGCGAGGAGATCTTCGTGACCGGGGCGGGCGGCGCGCTCGATCTTGATCAGCTCGCGCCTGCCCCGCAGCGCGGCCAGTTCGCCTTCCAGCTCGGCGATGATCTTCTCGCGGCCGGAAATCTCGTCCCGCAGCCCGGCGATCCGGCGCTCCCTGGCGCGCAGGCGGGCCGAAGAACCGATGTAGGCCGGGGCTTCCTTCGTCCAGCTGCCAGAGAGACTGCCCATCCGCCAGCTGCCGTCCGCGCCGATCGCGGCGGGACCCGCGGGCAGCGTGTCGTCGAAGGCGATCACTTCCAGCACCCGACGGATTTTCGCCGGGGCGACCCCGGCATCGGGTTCCGGCACGAAGACGTCGGCGAGCGAGCGGGGAGCCACCGGCAGCGTCCCGGTTTCCGCGAGCACGTCGTGGCCGTCGACGACACCGTGGGAGTTCACCCAGGCGTCCAGCAGCCCCGCGCCTTCGAGCGCGGCCTCGATCCCGGCGTGCGTGTCCGCCGGGACGGAGCCGGCGAAATCGACCAGCCGCCACAGCGGGGCGCCGCGCATCTCGGTCCGGTCCGCCGTCCGGGTGCGCGGCGACTCGGGGGTGAGGACGTCCTCCGATTCGAGCACGCCCGCCTCGACGAGCAGTTCGTCGTGCTCGGTACGCGCGGTCTCCAGCGCGGCACCGGTCGCCGCCTCGTGCCGGACGATGTCCTCCAGCACGGTCTCGGCGACCGTGCTGATCCTGCCCAGCAGCGCGACTTCCGCTTCGGCCTCCCGCACGAGCGCTTCCACGTCGGGGAAGCGCAGCTCACGGCAGCCGATCGCCCATTCGGCGAGCCGGGTGCGCAGATCGCTCAGCGCGAGTTCGCGGGTCGCCGTCGTGAGGTCCAGTTTCTCCTGCGCGGCCGAGAAATCCGACCTCGCCCGGTCCAGCTCAGCCTCGGCCTGGTGACGGCGGCCGACGGCGCGTTCGTGTTTGTCCATCGCCCGGCCCACGGTCTCGACCTGGTCGCGTTTGCCGCGGACGGCGGCTTGCAGCAGCGGACGGAGCCGGACCGGTTCGCCCTGCTTGCCGGAGTCGTCCAGCCCGGCGACGAGCTCGTCGTGCACCCCGGCCAGGTTCGCGCGGGTCGCGGCGGCGCGGACCTCGGCCTCCTGCGAGCGGACGAGGTCGGCCTGCCGCTTCGCGACCTGTCGTGCTCCTCGCGCTCGCTCCTCGTCGGCGTCCGCTTCGGCACGGAGCCGGTCGGCGTCCGCGCGGAGCGTTCCCGCCTGGTCCCGCGCGGAAAACGCGCGCTGCCGCAGCTTGTCGAGCTCCTGGCCCTTTTGGTACGACTCGGAATCGGTCAGCCCGGAGACGCGGGCTTCGGTCTCTTCGACGTCCTTTTCGAGCTTCGCCGCCCGCTCCTCGGCCGCCGCCTTGCTCGCGGCGACCTCGTCGTACTCCTCGGCCGAACGGCGGGCGGCGGCGGCGAGTCCGTCGAGTTCGGCCGTCGTGGCGATGAGGTTCGCGGCGCCCGCGCGCAGGACCCGCTGGGCGTAGGTCTTCTGCCGCGCGGCGAGCGCGCGGGTCGCGTCGACCTCGGTCTCCAGCGAGCCCAGCTTTTCGCGCTGCGCGTCGAGCCGCTCGAAACCCTCGGCGAGGTCCGCGATCTCCTGCTGCCCCAACGGCGGGAGCGCGCGGGAAAGCAGGTTGGACAGCAGGCTCGGGTCGAGCCGCTGGGAGAGTTTGGGCATCCGCAGCTGGAGGAGCGCGGTGATCAGCGCGTCGTACCGCTGCTCGCTCAAGGTGGGGAACAGCTTCGCGCGGATCTCGGTGCGGTATTCGGCCGCGCCGGCGTGCACGGTCCCGTGGTCGCCGAGGGCCTCCTCCAGCGCGTTCTTGGTGAGTGGCTGACCTGCCTCGTTGACCAGCGGCAACCCGTCGCCGACGCGCTGGCCGGTGGTGAAGAAGTCGGCGTGCACCGTGCTGGTGTGGGTGCTCGCCTGCAGCCGCGCGCCGCAGGTGAACCACTTGTCCTCGCCCCTGCGGAATTCGAGCCACACGTACCCGACGCGGGTGGCGCCGGAAGCGCCCTCGCCCATCAGGTTCCAGTGCATGCTGCGCTCGCTGGTGCCGAAGGTCGACAGCCGGTTGGCGCGCAGGCTCGCGTCGAACAGGAACGGCAGCAGCAGTTCCAGCGCCTTGGACTTCCCGCTCCCGTTGGGGCCGCGCAGCAGCAGGCGCCCGTCGTGGAACTCGAAGATCTCGTCGTAGTAGCGCCAGATGTTGAGGATGCCCGCGCGGGACGGGATCCACCTCGTCACGGTCACGTCGCCTCCTCGTTCCGTCCGGTGTACCTCGCGGCGGCCGGGAGTGGCCGGACGAGTTCGGCTTCGGTACGGACGAGCCCGAAGCCGGTCAGCACCGCGAGCGCGTCCACGGTCAGCCGCCGCACGCCGTCCTTGCCCCGGTAGGTCTTGGCCCAGCGCGGGAACCGTTTCAGCAGCTTGGCGGTGGCGTTGCGCAGGTAGTCGGTCGTCCGCGGCTCGTCCAGCGCGTCGAGCAGCAGGAGCGCGGCGACCTTGGCGTTGCTGCCGTCGTCCGGGAACCGCTCGTCGGTGGCCAGCCCGTCGACGTCGACGAGCAGCACACCCTCCGCGCGCTCTTCGAGGACGAATCCGCCCTGTTCCGCGGCGCGGCGGAGCAGCTGGCGCCCGGTCGGCGACCCGAGGTACGCACGCTCCTCCGCGGTCAGTTCGGCGAAGTACAGCACCGGATCGTCGACGAGACGGCGGAAGACCGCGTGGCGGAGCCACAGGTTCCGCTGGACGTCGGAAGCGTTCGGCGTGTCCTCGTGGCGTCCCGACGAGAGGCCGTAGCGCTGCTCGTAGGACACCGCGTCCAGCAGTTCCTCGAACCGCAGCGCGACGTCGTCGGCGGGCACCGCCAGCTGCGACGGCCCGACCGGGGCGGCGAGCAGCCGCAGCAGCAGGGTCGCGTCGACCCGGAACAGCACTTTCGCCGTCGTTTCGTCCACAAAGGACTCGGCGTCGCCGTCGGCCGTTTCGAGGACGCCGAAGGACTCCAGCAGTTTCAGGACGTCCACGAACGCGAGACGCTCGGCCCGGGAGGCGACGTCGAAGGTGGTGACGAGGTCGTCGGCGGCACTCGCCCGGCCGACGCGGTCGGCGAGCAGGCCGATCGTGGTCACCGGCACCGTGAGCAGTTCGGCCGCCACCACGCACAGCAGGACGTAGCGGCGCCGGTCGAAGGCCGCGCGCCCGGAACGCAGCCGTCGCGCCGGGCGGGTCGGGTCGGCGGACGCGCGGACCTTGACCAGCCGGGCGTACCCGAGCCGGGGTTCGACGGTGAGCGTCCAGCCGCAGTAGTAGTCGAACCACTGCCGGATGGGCTCGCGGCGGCGCCGGATGAGGTCGAAGATCTCGGGGGAGCCGCGTTCGCCGATCAGCGGCTTGGCCAGCAGCGCCCGGATCCCGCGCGCGACCTCCTCGCGTTCCGCGATGACCAGTTGGTTCGTCAGGCTCACGCACTGCCTCCGGCCGTGCTGATCTCGATTTCGTAGTCGGGGCCGCGGAAGACGCCGCTCGTGGTGGTCAGGCGCGCCACCGCGCCGTTCCGCGCCTGCCGCAGGATGATCTCGATCTGGCCGTCGGACGTCGTGCTCCGCCGGGCGCCGGTCGCGTCGGGGCTGCTGCCGAGCGCCTGGCCCAGCAGATCCAGCAGCCGCTCGAAAACGGTGTGGTCCAGCTTCTCGAACGCGGAAAGCCGCACGACTCCGCCGGTGTCGAGCATGCTCCACGCCGCTTCGAGCTCGGCGCGTTCGGCGATCGCCTGCTGGACCCGTGCCGCCCGGATCGCGCTGACGTCGCGGACCCTCCCGGTCCTGGTGAACCGCTCGGTGCGGCCCGCCGACCGGAGCAGCTCCGACACCTCGACCGGCGGCGCGTCGAGCCAAGACGCCGTCGTGCTGACCACTTCCGGGTCCGCGTGGGCCAGATGCGCGTGCCGCGCGGAACTGAGCCCGAACATCGTGGACCACAGGCGGTGCAGGTCCTCCTGGGCGGGGACGACGGTGAACCACCGCGCCAGCTCACGGAAATCGGCGACCGCGCTGCTCGCGCGCCGCCGCGACTCGGTGATCCGGTCCAGGACCTGCAGGAGGGTGATGATCGCCCGCCGCGCGACCTGGTGGAGGTCCTCGACCCGCGGCGAGGACCCGTCTTCGGGCAGGAACCACGCGCGAAGCCCGTCCCAGCGAGCCTGGCGGAGCTCCAGCCAGCGCGGATCCGGGTTCTGCAGGGACGCGCCGTTGAGCGCGCGCCGGTGCATCCGCTCGACGCCGTGGTCGTCGATTTCCTTGATGCGGGTGGCGATGGTGTGGGTGTGGTGTTCGAGGTCGTTCAGGAACTCCTGCAGGTACGCGACCGTGGCCGCCTTGACCTCGTGGAACGTCGCGAGATCGGCCTCGGCGCGCAGGAGGCGCTGGAGCTCGCCGTTGAAGCGCTTCGTGGTGTCACGGAAGGTCTCAAGATGGCTCTCGACCTCGGCGAGCGTGCTGAACACGCGCCTGTCGGTGCCGTCTTCCAGCTGCCGGACGAGCTCGCCGAGCCGCTCGCCCAGTGCTTCGAGCGTCGCCGTCTGGAGCGCGCCCGTCGCGTTGAGCACTTCGTTCGCGCGGAGGAGTCCCGCGTACGCCGCTTCGCCCTGCCGGGTGAGCGCGTACTGAAGGTTGCGCCGCTCGTACTCGGACGCCGTCCGGTAGTCACCGGCGTGGTTCTGGACGGTGTCGAGCTGACCCTGGGTCCGGAGCTGATCCAGTGCTTTGACGAGGTCGTCGTCGTCCAGCGTCTCGAGCCAGCCGACCTCCCGCAGCCTCGTGCGGAGGTCGTCGATGCCGAGCGCCGTCTCGAGCCGCTCGTTCGCCTCTCCGAAGGCATGAAGGATCGCCAGGGGGAGCCCGGACCTGCTGCCGTCGGTGAAACGGAACATTTCGGGCGGTACACGGATCGGATCCATGTGGCCTCCGGCGGATGGTGCGTGGGGCTACACGTTAGGGGGTCACCCAGGCGAGTCCGAACGGCCCATCTTTTTCACGCTGAGTACTCACGTTGTGAAAAGTCTGAGGTGAACGGTGGTCCCGTCGACGGTGACCTTGCGATACACACGGTGACCGTCGATGAGCTGATCGTCCTCGGTGACACCGGGGGCGAAATTCGACGCCTTGAGCAGTTGCGGGACGTCCTCCGTCGGAAGGGTGAGGACGACGCTGTACATCACGTCGATGCCCCGCTCGTACTTCGTCTCCAGCACCTTGCCGCTCGCGGGCATCGTGATCCCGCCGAACTTGAAGGCGTCTTCGGCCTTCGGGGTGTCTTGCGTCGTCGTGCAGCCGGCGAGCAGGAGGGCCAGGGCCGCTAGCAGGAGCTTCACACAGGGTGAGACGCACGGTGGACGTAAGCGTTCCGTCACACTTGGGCGGGGATGACAGGGAGGGTGCGACACGTTGTACTGGGTGTCAACGACCAGAGGAGATCAACAGTGACGGAAAAGGCTGTTCTCGCGGGCGGCTGCTTCTGGGGTATGCAGGATCTGTTCCGCCGGCACCCCGGAGTCGTCTCCACCAGGGTCGGCTACACCGGCGGCGACGTGCCGAACGCGACCTACCGCAACCACGGCTCGCACGCCGAAGGCATCGAGATCGTCTTCGACCCGGCTCAGCTCTCGTATCGTCAGGTCCTGGAGTTCTTCTTCCAGATCCACGACCCGACGACGCGTGACCGCCAGGGCAACGACCTCGGCGCCAGCTACCGATCGGCGATCTACTACACCGACGACACGCAGAAGCAGGTCGCCGAGGCGACGATCGCGGACGTCGACGCCTCCGGCAAGTGGCCGGGCAAGGTCGTCACCGAGGTGACCCAGGCCGGCGACTTCTGGGAAGCCGAGCCCGAACACCAGGACTACCTGGAGCGCATCCCGAACGGCTACACCTGCCACTACGTGCGGCCGGAATGGCAGCTGGGCGAGCGCTGATCGTCGCGCTGCACGTGTCCGGCGTGCACGCCTACGAGGGCCGTCCTTCCGACGGCCCTCGTCCCGATCCAGAGCCGGTCTCGCGCGACCATGTCGTGGTGCGCGCGGGACTGGGACTGGTCGGTGACCGGTACTTCAACCATCCCGCGCATCGTGCGGCCGCGGTGACACTCTTCTCTTCGTCCGTCCCTGGGGACCCGCTCTTGACTCGGCGGAACGTGGTGCTGTCGGGCTTCGACGTGGATGCCTTGCCGCGGGGGTCCGTTGTCACGTTGGACTCCGGTGACGGACCCGTGCGGTTCGAGATCCACCGGCCCGCGAACCCGTGTGCCTGGATGGACGTCGTCTATCCGTCCGGCACCTTCCGCGCGCTACGGGGCCGCGGCGGGAAATGCTGCGTGCCGCTGGACGACGGCGTGCTGCGGCTCGGCCCGGTGAAGATCGGCCCGGTGACCCTTCCTTAGTCACAGCCATTCGGCGTCGGTGGCGATGCGGATCGCGTGTACCCGGTTGCGGGCGTTGAGTTTGGTGACGATCGCGGCGAGATAGTTCCGGACCGTGCCGGGGGACAGGAAGAGTTCGGCCGCGATGTCGGCGACGGTGCGGCCGCGCGCGGTCACCCGCAGGATCTCGATCTCGCGGCCGGTCAGCGGGCAGTCGTCGGTTTCCCAGGCGGCCAGCGCCAGTTCGCTGTCGATCACCCGCCGTCCGACCGCGACCGACCGCACCGCGTTGGCCAGTTTGTCCGACGGCGCGTCCTTGAGCAGGAAGCCGTTGACCTTCGCGTCCAGCGCGCGCCGGACCGTGCCGGGACGGCCGAGACTGGTGAGGATCAGCGTATGGCAGCCGGGCAGGCTTTCGTGGATCTCGACGGCCGCCGTCAAGCCGTCCTTGCCCGGCAGGTCGATGTCGATGACCGCGACATCGGGCTGGACCGATTTCGCGGTCGGCAGGATCTGGTCGCCCGAAGCTACTTCGGCGACCACTTCTATGTCAGGTTCCAAGTTCAGCAGGGCCACGAGAGCCCCACGGACCATATGCATATCTTCAGCGAGCAGCACTTTGATCACCACGAAGCACCTCGCACCCCAGTTCAGTGGCTTCGTGGTGGAGTCTACGGCATTTCGATCACCCGGCGACGGGATTGAAACGAATGCGCATTCCCTCGTGAGTTTCGCCTAGGCCGGTCGTGTCCTGTCCGCGCCCGGATGCCGCGGCGCCTCACAGCGCGTCCAGCTCACGCGGCCAGCCGAAGGTCCGCCGGGTGAACCCGAGCAGCTCGAACTCCGAACGGGCCCAGTCGATCCGGATCCGGACCGCCAGTTCGGGGGCCACGGTCAGCAGGAATCGGTCGCGACCGCCGCCGACCTTGAATACGCCGTAGGTCAAGAACGCGGATCCGTCGCAGATGGCGAACAACGCCGTGAAAACCGTCGCGCGTTCGCTTTCCGGAATCGAATCCAGCCACTCCAGCCCCCCGGCCAGCGCCAGACGCACCGCCATCGAGCCTCCTCACCGACGAACCTGCTTTCAGCATGGCGATCCTCGGTGGCGTGGGGCGTCTCGAATCCTGCTCGCTGACGCGTGAAGGCCCCCTTCCCTCGATCGAACCGAGGGAAGGGGGCCTTCACGCGCTTGTTCAGTCGGCCTGTTGGTAGCGCCTGAGGTACTCGCCGGTCAGCGAGTTCTCCGCTGTCAGGAGCTTCTCGGGCGTGCCGGTGAAGACGATCTCGCCGCCGTTCTTTCCGCCACCCGGACCGAGGTCGATGATCCAGTCCGCCTGCTCGATCACGGCCAGGTTGTGCTCGACGACCACCACCGTGTTGCCCGCGTCGACCATGCCGTTGAGCAGGCCGAGCAGCATGTCGATGTCGGTCATGTGCAGGCCGGTGGTCGGCTCGTCGAGGATGTAGACGTTGCCGCCGCCGGAAAGCCGGTCCGCCAGCTTGATCCGCTGGCGTTCACCACCGGAGAGCGTGCTCAGCGCCTGCCCGAGCCCGAGGTAGCCGAGCCCGGTCTCGATCAGCGCGTTCACCTTCGCCAGCACCGCTGCCTCGGTGAAGTACTCCGCCGCCTGTTCCGCCGACAGTTCCAGCACGTCCGCGATCGACTTGCCCCGCAGTTCGTGCGCGAGCACCTCGTCCTTGAAACGGCGCCCGTCGCAGCTTTCGCAATGCGTCGTGATCGGGTCCATATAGGACACTTCGGTGATCAGCACGCCGCGGCCCTGGCACTCCTCGCAGGCACCCTGGGAGTTGAAGCTGAACAACGCCGCGTTCGCTCCGCTCGCCTTCGCGAAGAGCTTGCGCACCGGGTCCATCAGGCCGAGGTACGTCGCCGGCGTCGAACGGGAGGACGCCGCGATCGGCGTCTGGTCCACGAAGATCGCGTCCGGATGCGCCTCGCGGAAGACGCCGGAGATCAACGAGCTCTTGCCCGAGCCCGCGACACCGGTGACCGCGGTGAGCACCCCGGTCGGGATGTCGACCGTGACGTTCTTCAGGTTGTGCAGCGAAGCCCGCCGGATCGGCAGCTTTCCCTTGGCGGCGCGTGGATCCGCCTTGACGACGCCCGAGCGGGCCAGCCCGGCCCCGGTGAGGGTCTTGCCGGCGCGCAGCTGCTTGTACGTCCCCTCGAACACGACCTCGCCACCGTGCACGCCCGCGCGCGGCCCGATCTCGACCACGTGATCGGCGATCTCGATGACGTCCGGGTCGTGTTCGACCACCAGGATCGTGTTCCCCTTGTCCCGCAACGCCCGCAGCAGGTCGTTGAGCCGCCCGACGTCACGGGGGTGCAGGCCCACGCTGGGCTCGTCGAAGACGTAGGTCAGCCCCGTCAGGTCGCTGCCCAGGTGCTTGACCAGCTTGAGCCGCTGCCCCTCACCGCCGGACAGCGACGTCGTCGCCCGGTCCAGCGAAAGATAGCCGAGGCCGATCGCTTCGATGCGTTCGAGCGCGGCCAGCACGCCTTGCGCCATCGCGGAGGTCTGCTTGTCCTTGATGGACCGGATGAGCTCGATCAGATCGGTGATCTGCAGCTCGCACCACTGCGCGATGTTCTTGCCCGCCAGCTTGGTCGCCAGCGCCGCCGCGCTCAGCCGCCCGCCGCGGCAGGCCGGGCAGGTGCCCTCGGAGATGAACTTCTCCGCCTGGGCGCGGGTCTTCTCGCTCATCGAGCCGGTGTCGCGTTTGAGATGGCGCCGGGTGAAGTTCGCGACGAGGCCCTCGAACGTCAGCGTCTGCGTCTTGCCGTTCTTGAAGGTGAGCTGGACCTTGCCCTCGTTGCCGTGCAGGAGGGTGTCCATCTCCTTCGCGGTGTACTTGTTGAGCTTCTTGGCCGGGTTGATGGCGTCGTGGTTGGCGTAGAACTGCCAGCCGGGGCTGCCGACCGGGTAACCCGGCACCAGGATCGCGCCCTCGTCGAGCGACTTCGTCATGTCGAGCATCAGCTCGGGATCCGGGCGCACCGCCCGCCCGATGCCTTCGCAGTCGGGGCACATCCCGTTGGGGTCGTTGAACGAGTACAACGACGGATTGCCGGCGCTGGGCTTTCCCTGACGCGAGAACAGCACCCGCAGCAGCGGATGGATGTCGGCGACCGTGCCGACCGTCGAGCGGGCGTTCCCGCCGAGCGGGCGCTGGTCGACGATGACCGGCGTGGTCAGGTTCTCGATGCTGTCCACGTGCGGGCGCTCGTGTTTGGGCAGCTGGTTGCGGATGAACCAGGGGAACGTCGCGTTCAGCTGACGCTGCGCCTCGACGGCGATCGTGTCGAACACGACCGAGGACTTCCCGGAGCCCGACACCCCGACGAAAACCGTGATCTGGTTCTTCGGGAGTTCGAGTGAGACGTCCTTCAGGTTGTTCTCGTGAGCGCCGGTGACGCGGATTCCCTCACCCGCCGGTTTTTGCCTGGTCTTGCGGGCTGCGGCAGTCACAGAAGGTTCCTTTCTTCGCCGATGCGCGAGAATGGTCGCGCCTGCTCGCCATTATCGCAGCGCCGTGGGTACTCCGGTAGCCCGTTCGCGCCATGTCGGGCTATGTGATCGTCACGACGGGGAAATGAAAATTTCACGCTCCTGATTCAGGAGGCGCGGGTGTAGACGGTGCCGACGACGCCGGTATTCAGCGATTTCGCACTCGTCAGCGTCAGCGGGATCTCCTTGCCGACGTCTTCGAACAGCCGCATTCCCTCGCCTGCCACCAACGGCATGACATTGAGCGCGAGCTCGTCCAGCAGGCCCTCGGTGAGCAGCCAGCGAACCAGCTTCGGGCTTCCGGGCACCCGGATCGCCTTGCCGGATTCCTCCTTCAGGCCGGTGATCGCGCCCGCGATGTCACCGGTGATCAGGCTCGTGTCCGGCCAGGTCAACGTCGCTTCGTCGAGGGTCGAAGAAACGACGTATTTGTGCGTGCCGTTGAGGAATGCCGCCATCGGGTTGCTGTCGCCCTGCGGCTTCCACAACTGTTCGAAGGCGAGGTAAGTGTCCTTGCCCATCAGAACGGCGTCCGAGGCGTCGAGGCTCTCGTTGATGCCCTCGGTCATCTCGTCGGACCAGTAGAGATCCATCCAGCGTTCGGGCCGTTCCACCACACCGTCCAGTGTGATGAACAGTCCCGCGGCGATTTCGCGCATGACGAACTCCTTTCGTTTCCCGGAGCCTGGGTTCAGGCCGCCGGGCGATCCTCCCACCACTGTGCGCGACGGTCCAAAGGATCGAGCACACCGGAAGAAGTCCAGCGGACCGGCAATGCCGATAATGTCCGCATCGTCGGAGAGACCGTCCAGGTCAGCGAAGATTCGGGCACGGCGAGGGAGAGCAGCGGCGCGCGACGCGAAAGCGCGCGCAGCGCCGATTGGATCTCGACCCTGGCGAGGTGGGCGCCGATGCAGTGGTGCGTGCCGTGCCCGAACGACAGGTGCCGGGGTTGCCGCTCCACGTCGAACCGGTCGGGCTCGGTGAAGGCGTCCTCGTCGCGGTTGACCACCGACAGCAGCGCCGTCACCAGGTCGCCCGGTTCGATCCGCGTGTCCGCGAGGGTGACTTCCTCCGTCGCGACCCGGGTCATGCTGAAGTTCACCGCGGGGCTGTACCGCAACGCCTCTTCGACGGCGGCCTCCACCAGTTCCGGATTCGAGTCCAGCGCGCCCAGCAGGCCCGGCCGGGAGATCAGGCACAGCACCGAGTTGGCGATCTGTGCGGCAGCCAGCGCGTGCCCGTCGAAGAAGAGTGAAGACGCCAGCCCGGTCAGCTCGCTTTCCTCGAGCACTCCCGAACGGTGTGCCTCGACGAGTTCCGCCATCAGCCCGGACGGCGGGTCCTCGGTGTCGGCGAGCATCGCCGTGACCTCGTCGTGCAGCAGCAGTTCGCCTTGGTAGACGGCGGATCGTGACGAGCCGGGCTCACCGAGCCGCCCGTTCGCGCGTTTGCGGACGGCCTCACGGCGAGACGGCGGCACACCCAGCAGTTCGGCCTGCGACGTGAAGGTCAGCGGGGCGCAGAAATCGGCGATCAGATCCGCGCTGGGGCCGTCGTCGATCAGCTTGTCGAGCAGGTCCGCGGCGGAGGTTTCGACGTACTCGCGCAACTGCTCCGCGCGGCGAGCGGAGAACGCGCCGCCGATCAGCTTCCGGATCTGGGTGTGCCGCGGCGGGTCGAGCTCGGTCACCGACATCCGGGTGGCCGGGCCGCGCGGATGGGCTGTCTCGGCCAGTACCGCTCGGCTGAATCGCTTGTCGCGCAGGAAATCGCGGGCTTCGGAATAGCCGCTCACCAGCCATTCGCGCTGTCCGTCGCGGTGGCGGGAACTGATGGGGCATCCGTCGGGGACGCCGTCCCCGACGAGCAGCCGCCGGTGCCGCCCTTCGGCGAAATCAGCGCCTCCGCTGCCTCCCGTGACGTCGGCCATCGGGATCATCCTCCGTTCATTGATTCCGGGCGGGTATGCGCAACGCGAGCAGACAGACCGCGACCGAGGCCACGGACAAGGCCGCGATGGCGAACCGCAGGTCGGTGTGGCCGGCGATCTGGCCGACCACGGCCGGACCGAGCAGCAGGCCGACGCTGGCCAGTGACGCGGCCGAGCCGATCACCGCGCCGCGGTCCTCCGGGGTCGTGCCGCGTCCGATCAGCCCGTAGACCGTGGGCGTCGACACCGAGATCGCGCCGCCGACCACGGCGGTGCCGAGCAGGCCGTGCACCGGCGCGTCGGCCATCGAAAGCAGCAGCACGCCCACCCCGGAGAGCGCGCCGGAGGCGAGCAGCACCCAGCGGTCCGACGCGCGGCCCGCCATCCAGTGCCCGCCGAGCCTGCCCAGCGCCATACCCGCGGCGAAGATGCCGGGCGCGGCCGCGGAGATCCCGACCGGCGCCCGGGTGACGTCGGCCAGGAACACCGCGCTCCATTGCTGGACCCCGCTTTCCACGACCATGGCCAGCGCGGCCAGCAGGCAGAGCAACAGGATCGCCGGGGCGAGCTTCAGCCGCCGTCCCGGCTCCTGGCCCTGACGCACCAGCCGTCCTGGCACGGACTTCCTCGCCGCGATGGCGCCGATGACGACCAGCGTCGAAAGCGTCAGCGCGATCACTTCGGCGGGTACCCCCGCCGTCCGGGCCGCCCCGGTGCCGAGGCTGCACGTCAACAGGCCGACGCTGAACAACGCGTGCGCGCGGTTCATCACGCGGGGCCCGTCACCCGCTTCGGCGGACGCGGCCAGCGCGACCACGACGACATTGCAGGCGCCGGATCCGAATCCGAACAATCCCAATGTCAGGAACAGCGCCGGAACGGATCCGGCGAGTGCGGGCATCGGCGCGATGAGCGCGAATCCGGCGAAAGTCGCGACCGCGACCGGGCGGCCGAATCGGTCGAGCAGCCTGCCGATCGCGAACATCGCGGGCATCGCCGCGAGGGCACCGATCAGCAATGCGGCACCCAGTTGTGCTTCACCCGCGCCGGTGGCGTGCCGGACGTCCGGCAGCATCGAAAGATAAGGTCCCCACAAGGCGCCGTACGCGGCGAATCCGGCGAAGACCGTGCTGGTCCGCGGGGTGGCGGTGATGACGGCGACCATGACCGTGACGATCCTTCCCGGGGTTGGGTAATGCGTTTCCCGAAGTGGTTGACTTTCGCAGGTTAGCAGCGGAATTCGGTAAGGGACCACGCTTATTGACCGCATTTATGGAGAAGATCGACAGTGCGCGATTCCGGTACTCTCGGCGCCGGTACGACGATCGGCAGACTGGGATATTCATCCCGAAAATGAAGAATTCATACTCAAAAGATTAATCATTCACTGCTCCTGTGCGGCGCTCGGTCGCATGATGTAACCGCACGAGAACGTCTCGGTGAGGAACAGGAAGGTAGTGCGTCATGTTGCAGAACGTCGAACCCGCGACCGCGTCGAGGGCCGGCCCGGGACAGCGGGGGAACGAGACGGAATTCGCGATCCACGCCGAAGGGCTGGTGAAACGGTTCGGCGAGACGACCGCGCTCGACGGGGTCGACCTGGCTGTTCGCACGGGCACGGTGCTCGGTGTCCTCGGCCCGAACGGGGCCGGGAAGACCACCACGGTCCGGATCCTGTCCACCCTGGTGACGCCGGACGAGGGCCACGCCACCGTCGCCGGTTACGACATCCAGAAGGACGCCCACCAGGTAAGGCAGCTGATCGGCCTGACCGGGCAGTACGCCTCGGTCGACGAAAGCCTGACCGGGGTGGAGAACCTGCTGCTGATCGGGCGGCTGCTCGGCTTTTCGCGGCGGGCGGCCAAGGCCCGCGCGCACGAGCTCTTGGAGCGGTTCTCCCTCACCGAGGCGGGCGACCGGGCGGCCAAGGGCTACTCGGGCGGTATGCGTCGTCGGCTCGACCTGGCCGCCAGCCTGGTCGGGGACGCGCGGCTGTTGTTCCTGGACGAGCCCACCACCGGTCTCGACCCGCGCAGCAGGCTCGAGCTGTGGGACGTCGTGCGCGGCCTGGTCGCTGACGGCGTCACGGTGCTGCTGACCACGCAGTACCTGGAAGAGGCCGACGCCCTCGCCGACGAGATCGTGGTCGTCGACCACGGCAAGGTGATCGCCAAGGGCACTCCTGACGAGCTCAAGGCCAGCACCGGCGCCCAGCGCCTGACGGTGCGCGGCACCCAGGCCGCCGACCTCGAGAAGGTCGTGCGGCTGGTCGGCGAGATCGCCGGCGTGACCCCGGACGTCTCGGGCCAGGTCGTCAGCGTCCCGGTCACCGACCCGGCGGCGTTGCCCGGTGCGGTCCGGCGGCTGGAGGAGGCGGGCATCGTCATCGGCGAACTGTCCCTGCGCAGTTCCAGCCTGGACGAGGTGTTCCTGAGCCTGACCGGCCGCCCCGCCGAGGAGACGGCCGAAGAGACCGAGGAGGAGATCCGATGACCGCCGCGAACACGGCGCTGCCGCGGCAGCTCTCGTCCCGGGTCGGGTTCTTCCAGGGCATCTCTCAGATGTTCACCCTCGCCTGGCGCAGCACGGTTTCGGTCAAGCACGAGCCGAAGCAGCTCGCCGACATCAGTTTCCAGCCGATCATCTTCACGCTGCTGTTCACGTTCGTCTTCGGTGGCGCGATCTCCGGCGACCGGCACGCGTACCTGCAGTTCATGATCCCCGGCATGCTGGTGATGAGCATGCTGTTCGCGACCATCAACGTCGGCATCGGCCTCAACACCGACCTGTCCCAGGGCGTGTTCGACCGGTTCCGTTCGCTGCCGATCGCGCGCTGGGCGCCGCTGGCCGGCCGGATCGTCGGCGACCAGTTCAAGCAGGTCTGGTCCGTGCTGCTGGTGGTCGGCGTCGGGCTGCTGCTCGGCTTCAGGCCGGAAAAGGGCTTCCTCGGCGTGCTGGCGGCCGGGCTGCTCCTGCTGGTGTTCGCGATCGCGTTCTCCTGGGTGCCCACGCTGGTGGGCGTCGCCGCCGACCAGGCGGAGAAGGTCCAGGTGTTCGCGTTCGCGGTGATCCTGCCGCTGAACTTCGTCAGCGGGGTGTTCGCGCCGGTCGAGTCGATGCCGTCCTGGCTGCAGGCGTTCGCGGAGGTCAGCCCGGTGGCGATCCTGCTCAAGGCGTGCCGCGGGCTGATGAACGGTGGCGTCGGAGTCACCTCGGCGGTGATCTGGTCGCTCGTCTGGGCTGCCGTGATCGCGATCGTTTTCGGGGCACTTTCGGTACGTGCGCTGAAGAAGCGGATCTGAGTATTCGCCGCTCGACTGCCGAAGCCGTGGCGCGTGTGCGCCACGGCTTCGGTGTTTCGGGGGCCTGACCAGGGAGCGCTCATGGACGAGCTGGACTACAACACCTGCAATGCCACCTTCCGGAGCCTGACCGATCAGCAGCGGCTGATGGCCGAGGAGACGTCGAGACAGATCGGGGCGGGCGCCGATCTCGAGCTGACGTCGTACGGCTGCGGGTTCGGCATGTTCGAACTGGAGCTGATCGCGCGGGTGCCGCGGAGAACGGTGTGGTTCCAGGGCGTCGACACCAACGGCGAAGCGGTGACACGGCTGCGCGCGGAGCTGGCCGGGCTGCCGAAGGTGCGGGGCCACCGCGTGTTCACGGCGAGTATGGCCGACGTCGCCGACAGCCGGATCACGGCGACCGAGTACGGCCTGTTCGTCCAGTCGCTGTGCTACCTCGGTGCCGACGACGGCATGGCGGCGCTGAAGGAGGCCCGCAACCGGCACCGACGGCTCTTCGTCGCGGTGACCCCGCTGAACCGGCTGAATGGCCCCTTCGCGGATTCCCTCGCACGGCAAGGCGTGGTGCGTCCGCTGTTCGCGCAGACCCTCGCGGAGGAACTGACGCGGTTCGGCGTCGAGTTCCGGTCCGTCACGGTGGGCGCGGAGATCGTGGTGCCGGTTTCCGAGCCGTCACACCGTCTTCTCGAGTTCCTGACCTTCGCCCGGCACCAGCCGTGGTGCGGCGGGACGAGTCGCGCGGAGCTACTGGACGCCGTGAGCGAACTCGGCACGTTCGCCGCGGGGGAGATCCGCATCCCGCACCCCGTCGAGGTTTTCACCATCGGATAGACAGCTGTCCGTGAAGGCCTCCTTGAGGGACCCAGAGTCCCTCAAGGAGGCCTTCACGGACTTGGCCTTCACGGCCAGCGGACAGCCCGGAACCCGGGCCCTGGGGAGGGGCCCGGGTTCCGGTGGGGAGAGGTCAGGCGGCCGTGCCCGGCTTGGGCAGCTGCTGCTTGGCCGGGGTGTTCTGATAGGACGCCAGGTGCCAGGCGCCGTCCCGCTTGACGACCGTCCACGAGGCACGGATCGACTGGGAGTCCGCGACCTCGGTCTCGCCGGGGCCGAGCACGCCGCCCTGGGTGATCAGGACACCGGAGTCCGGGGTGAAGAAGCGGATCTCCAGCGGGCGCCCGGTGACCTGGGTGCCCTTGTAGTTGCCCGCGAAGGATTCCACGAGGAACGACCGGATCTCCTCACGGCCCTTCTTGTAGACGCCGGGCAGGATCATCGTGCCGTCGTCGGTGAAGACGCCGGCGAACGCGTCGGCGTCGTGGTAGGCCCACGCGGCGATCACCTTCTGGGTCAGCGCCGCGATCGCCGCCTGGTCGGCGGCGGTGCCGGTGCCGGTTTCGGTCGTGGTCATCGGGGAATCCTCCTAGATGTAGAGGGTGTTGGGCTCGAGCCCGCAGAGCACGCGGCCGTACAACTCGGTGTTGGTGTTCGGGTGCATCAGCGCGTGGAGGTTGACCGCGGCGACGTCGCGGGCGATGCGCTGGATCGGGATGCCCTGGTAGATCGACGAGCCGCCGGAAGCCGAGGCGAGGATGTCGATCCCCTCCTTGGCGAGGCGGACCACGGCGCCGAGGTCGGCCCGCGCGATCGCGCGCTCCTCGAGTTTCCACGGGGTGCCGTCCGCCGTCTTCGTGTCGACCAAAGTGGACAGACGGTGCGCGTGGAACCCGGCCTCGTCGATCTTCATCGCCGACTCGGCCACCTGGTGGTGCGTGATCGGAGCTTCGCGCTGCGAATCGTAGGCGGTGTAGGTGATCTTGCGGTCCGGCAGGCGCTTGAGGAAGGTGTCCTGCGCGCCCCTCGCCATCCCCACCAGCGTCCCCACCGAAGACGCCGAGGCGACCGGGAGCAACGGGGCCCGGTAGATCGACGCCGACGCGGTGCCCTGACCTTCCAGCACCGCGGGCAGCGGGAGCACCCGCTCCGCCGGGATGAAGACGTCCTGGGCCACCGTCGAAACGCTGCCGGTGCCGCGCAGGCCCGAGGTGTCCCAGTCGTCCACGATCAGCAGATCCGAGATCGGCACCAGCGCCATGATCGGGTACGGCTCGCCCTCCGGTGGCACGAGGATCGCGATGATCTCCTGCCACTGCGCGTGCAGCGCCCCGCTGATGAAGCCCCACTTGCCGTTCACCACGATCCCGCCGTCGACCGGGGCGGCCATCGCGGACGGGCTCAACGTGCCGCAGACGCGGACGTCCGGGGTGGAGAACACCTCGTCCTGCACCGCCTCCGGGAACTGGCAGGCCATCCAGGTCGGGATCCAGTACACCGAGGCCACCCAGGAGGTGGAGCCGTCGGCGCGGCCGATCTCGGTGGCGACGTCGACCAGGGTGCGGGTGTCGGCTTCGTAACCGCCGTACCGCTTGGGGCGGCGCAGCTTGAAGACACCGGCGTCGGCCAGCGCTTCGATGGACTCCTCGTGCACCCGCCGGTTCTGCTCGGACCAGTTCGAGTGCTTCTTCAGTGCGGGAGCCAGTTCGGCCACGCGGCGGACCAGCTCCTCCCGCGTCGGAACATCGGTGCTCGACACCTTGACCTCCTAGATTGTCGACGGTCCCAGCTTCGCAGTGGGCGGACGGTGCGGCGTCTTCCTGCTTGCCGGTGGCTCAGGCCGCCGCACGTTCGGAGGTGCGGCCGAGGAAATCGACCACGTTCTGGCCGTCACGCCGGGCGAACCAGGTCGCCATCGGCGCCGCCATCGCGGTCGAGACCAGCGCCATGATCACCAGCATGGTGAACAGCGTCGGGGAGAGCACGCCGAGGTCGAGACCGATGTTGAGGACCACCAGTTCGGTCAGGCCACGGCAGTTCATCAGTGTGCCCACTTGCAGTGAGCGGTTCCAGCTCTCGCCGACAGCGCGTGCGGCCAGCGCCGAGCCGCCGAGCTTGCCCGCGACGGCCACGAGCAGGATCACCCCGCACCAGAGCCACGCGCCGCCACCGGAAAGCAGGCCGATGTCGGTGCGCAGCCCGCTGTAGGCGAAGAACAACGGCAGCATCAACGCCGTCGTCAGCCCGCCGGCCTTTTCGTGCAACCAGGTCGCGATCGGGTTGTCGCGCGGGAAGACCACGCCGAATACGAACGCGCCGAACATCGCGTGCACCCCGATCCATTCGGTCGCCATCGCGCACAGCAGCACGCCGACCACCGAAAGCGGCGCGGCCTTCTGCAGGCTCGCCGCCGGAACCCGGGTGACCAGCTTCCGCAGCAGCGGCCGCACGACCAGCCCGAGCACCGCGACGAACACCGCCGTCAGCACGACCGTCAGCACGACACCGACGAGCGAGGACGCCGTGGTCAGCGCGATCACCAGCGCCAGCAGGCTCCACGCGGTCACGTCGTCGACCACCGCGCAGGTCAGCGCCACCACGCCGACCTCGCTGCGGAAGAGCCCGATCTCGTGCAGGATCCGCACCAGCACCGGCAGCGCCGTGATGCTCATCGAGACCCCGAAAAAGAGCGCGAACGGCAGGAATCCGACGCCGCCGGGCGCGAACCGGGCGTAGGCGAACATGGCGAGCCCGACGCCGAGCAGGAACGGCAGCGCGATGCTGACATGGCTGACGACCACCGCGAGCCGCCCGCGTCCGCGCAACAGCTTGGTGTTCAGTTCGAGCCCGGCGAGGAACACGAAGAAGATGACGCCGAGTTGCGCCACGACGTTCAGCTGAGGCACCGTCGCCTTCGGGATCAACGCGGCCGCGCCCGAAGGCCACAGCGCGCCGAGCACCGATGGGCCGAGCAGGATGCCCGCGGTGATCTCGCCGATCACCGCGGGCTGCCCGATCCGCTGGGCCAGCCAGCCCACCACCTTGCACGCGCCGACCACCACGGTGATCGCCAGCAGCAGCTGTGCCAGCGAAGGCCCGGCCGCCGCCTTGCCGTCGGCGACGCTCCCGCCGTCGTCGCCCTGTGACAGCAGGACGATCGCGACCACGACCGGGACGACGACCAGTCCTATGTAGACCCAAAGCGTCCGGAAACCGGTGCCGGGCTTGGTCTCCACCACGGGCACTCCTCGCTCAGGGTTCGACGACGTTCGCGATCAGGTCGTCGAGGCTGATGTTCAGCAGCGGGTGCTTGCCCGACAGACCGGAGATCAACGTGACGAAGTCGGTGCTCGGCGCGTGGAGCTGATCCGGGTCGACGATTTCCTGCGCCAGGTCGTAGTAGTACTCCTTGTACTTCGTCCGGTCGTAGAACCGCTCGACGAAGGTCCGGATCTCGTCGAAGAACGCGCGGTAGTTCCCGGCGTACCGGTCGAGCGCCTTTTCCTCGATGGCAGGGTGTTCCAGAATCTGGTTGACCACCTTGGACAGTGAGCTGCCCGCCAGCGTTGCCAGCGCGACGCCGGTGGAGAACAGCGGGTCGACGAACGCGGCCGCGTCGCCGACGAGCACCCAGCCGTCGCCGTAGAAGGTTTCGTTGGTGTAGGACCAGTCCCGCGCCGTCCGGTACCCCGCGTGCTGACGGGCGTTGGCCAGCAGCCCCTTGAGCCGGGTGGTCTTGTCCCGTTCGGTCAGGAAGATCTGTTCCAGCGACTGGTCGTCCGCGTTGGCGACGTCCGACTTGGTCACGTAGCCGACGCTCATCGTGCCCTTGTCGATCGGGATGCCCCAGAACCAGCCCTCGTCGGTGCCTTCGATGAGGATGTTGGTCCACTCGTCGCCGGGCAGCCGCTCGCAGTTGTCGTAGTAGGTCCAGACGGCGACGTTGCGGAGCTCGTTGTGCCAGGTGATGTCGCTGAACTTCCGGCCGATCACCCGGGACTGGCCGGACGCGTCGACGACCAGCGAGGCGGTGGCCTCGTACTCGCCCGCCGAGCCGCGCAGGGTGAACCGGACACCGGTGACCCGGCCGGTGTCGGACTGGAGCACGTCCTTGACCGTCGTCTCCTCCACGACGTACGCGCCGAGTTCACGGGCACGGTCGAGGATCAGCGAGTCCAGGTCGGCGCGGCGGGTGTGGTAGGCGTAGGTGCCCTCCGCGGCCTTCATGAACGAGAAGTTCCAGGGCACGTCCCGGTTTCCCCACACCAGGCTGCCGCCGTACTTGCGCTCGAAGCCGCGGGCTTCCATGCGCTCGAGCAGGCCGAGCTCCTGGAGCGGGCGCATGCCGACCGGGATCAGGGATTCGCCGATGTGGTAGCGGGGGAAGCGTTCGCGTTCGAGGACCAGGACCGTATGCCCCTCCTGGGCGAGGAGCCCGGCGCAGGTCGCGCCCGCCGGACCGCCACCGATGACGATGACGTCGAACCGCTCGGGCATACCGTGGAGCGTGGCTGACATGAGGAACCTTTCCCTAGGCCGGTGGAGGTGCGGAGGCGCTCACGCGCGCCGGATGCCGATCTGCGGCTCGTAGCTCAGGTACAACCCGTTGATCGCCTTTTCAGGCTTCTCCGGTGCCTGCTTGTGCTCGTGGACGCGGTTGAGGTTGTCGAGCGGGTTGTGCTTGCCGCTCTCGTCGCCGAGCAGGTGACCCTGGATCCGGCGGTAGACCTCTTCGGTGTCCTCGAGGTCGGCGATGCCGGTGACGAACCGGTCGAAGGCGGCCTGCACGTCCATCCCGCCCCAGTCCTTTTCGGACAGTTGCTGCGCGCGGAAGAAGTGGTGCTCCTTGCCGCGGTAGCTCTCGTAGAAGGTGGACACCAGCACCAGCAGCCGTTCGTAGGCGCGGCGGTAGACGACCTCGTAGAAGTCCCAGGCCTCGGTCTCGCTGATCTCTCCGCGGATGACGCTGCTGATCGCGGCGGTGCCGATCAGCGCGCTGTAGGTGCCCAGGTGCACACCGGTCGACAGCAGGGGATCGAGGAAGCAGGCGGCGTCACCGGCGAGTAGGTAACCGGGGCCCTGGAACTGCTCGGCCGCGTACGAATAGTCCTGTTCGACCTTGACCTCGGTGACCTGCTCGGCCTCGATCAGCAGCTGCTGGATCGCCGGGCAGTCGCCGATCGCCTTGTGGTACACCGGATCCACTCCGCCGAGTTCGTTGCGCGCGGCGTTGAAGGAGTCCTTCCCGGTGACCAGGCCGACGCTCATCGTGCCGTCGGGAAGCGGGATGCCCCAGAACCAGCCGTCACCGACGGAGGCGACGGTGATCGCGCCACGCGGCCCGCGGTCCAGCTCCTTCGCGTCCTTCCAGTACGACCAGGCCGCGACGTTACGGAAGACGTTGTGGAACTTGCGGTTCTTCAGGTACTTGGTGGCCATCACGCCGCCGCGGCCGGAGGCGTCGACGAGGTAGTCGAACTCGATCCGGCCGGAGTTGGCCGGGTTCTTCGCCTCGGCCCAGTGCGCCGCGACCGGACGGTCGCCGTCGAAGTCGAGCTTCTTCACCGCGATGCCCTCGGTGACGTCGACGCCGACCTCGCGCGCGTGGTCGAGCAGGATCTTGTCGAAATCGGCGCGGATGACCTGCCACGCGCTGGTGCTGCCGTCACGGCCGTGCTGCCGGAAGCGCACCTCCCACTCCTCGGGTCCCCAGAAGTAGTAGGCGCCGCCCTTGGGCTGGAAGCCGGCCGACGCGATCTTGTCCCAGACGCCGAGGCGCTCGAGAATCGGGCGGCACGAGGGCAGCAGCGATTCACCGATGTGGTAGCGCGGGAAGTGTTCCCGCTCGAGAAGAGTGACTTCGAAGCCCTCTTTGGCCAGAAGCCCGGCAGCGGTGGAACCCGCCGGGCCACCGCCGATCACGAGGATCTGGGTCGTTGTGCGCATGACACCTCTCCAACTACGCCGACGGCCGGAATTACTTGAGCGACGCTAACAACCGGGAATTGAGATCCACTCGAGAAACGGCGGTCCTGTTCGGCTGAACCCGTTGCCTCACAACGCATTCCCGAGGTGGTGGGGTGGAGCGGACGGGAAACCGCAGTCGAAGAGACGCTCCAGGGAACCGGGCGGACGACGATTCTTCACGTGTCGGACTCCGACGGCCCGGCCGACTACCTATTGGAGGCATCCCGCGATGGGCGAATACCTTGGCGAACGCGCCGTCGTGCTCGGCGGCGGCATGGCCGGCCTGCTGACCGCTCGCGTACTTTCGGAGCGCTACCGCGCCGTCGTGATCGTCGAGCGTGACACGATCGTCGACGTCACCGGTACCCGGCGCGGCGTACCGCAGGCGCACCACGCGCACGCGCTGCTCGCACGCGGCCAGCAGATCCTCGAAGACCTTTTTCCCGGCCTGCAGGCGGAACTGACCGCGGACGGTATCCCCAGCGGCGACCTCTCGGGCAGCCTGCGCTGGTACTTCAACGGGAAACGCCTGCAGCAGAAGAACTCCGGCCTGCTCAGCGTGTCCGCGACCCGCCCGGAGCTCGAAGAGCACGTCCGGGCGAGGGTTCTCGCGCTGTCGAACGTCGAGGTCCGCGAGCGTACGGTGATCCAGTCGCTGGTCGCGACCGCGGACCACGCCCGGATCACCGGCGTCCGGGTGACCGGCGACGACGCCGAACCCGAAACGATCGACGCCGACCTGATCGTCGACGCCACCGGCCGCGGCAGCCGTTCGTCGGTGTGGCTGGAAGAACTCGGTTACGAGCGCCCGGCCGAGGAGAAGATCAAGATCGACCTCGCCTACACCTCGAGGCTCTTCGAGCTGGACACCGACCCGTTCGGCGACGATCTGGCGATCAACCCGGTCGCCTCGCCCGCCAACCCGCGTGGCGCGTTCTTCGTGAACCTGCCGGGGAACGTGGCCCTGTTGTCGCAGACCGGCCTGCTCGGCGACCACCCGCCGCGTGACGCCGAGGGTTTCCTCGGGTTCGCCAAGACGCTGGAAGCACCGGAGATCTACCAGGCCGTTCGCACCGCGAAGCCGATCAGCGAGATCACCAGCTTCAAGGTGCCCGCCAGTGTCCGCCGCCGGTTCGACAAGCTGCGCCGATTCCCCGAAGGCATGCTGGTGATCGGGGACGGCGTCTGCGCGTTCAACCCGGTGTACGGCCAGGGCATGACGGTCGCGGCGATGGAGGCCGACCAGCTCGGCAAGCACCTCGACGAGGGTGGGGTGCGCCCGCTGCGGTTCTTCAAGGAGATCAGCCCGATCATCGACGTGCCGTGGGACATTTCGGCGGGCGGTGACCTCGCCTTCCCCGGCGTCGAGGGCCCGCGTCCGTTGAAGGTCAAGATGGGCAACGCCTACATGGCGAAGCTGCATTCCGCGGCGACCGTCGACGGCCGGTTCACCGAGGCGTTCTTCCGGGCCGCGGGCCTGGTCGACCCGCCGACCGCGTTGATGCGGCCCAGCCTGGTGGTCGGCGTGCTGCGCACCGCGCGGCGCGTCAAGACGGCCGCCCCCGCCGTTCCCGCAGTCCCCACCGCCACGATCGGTCAGGCACCGCCCGCCTCCGACGACCTCGCGGCCTGAGCGTCAAGGAGCCATGGTCATGAACGAACCCGTCGGCAAACGCGCGGTGGTGATCGGCGGTAGTGTCGCCGGCACCCTGGCGGCGAGAGTGCTTTCCGAGTTCTACCGTGAGGTCGTGGTCGTCGATCGCGACGAGGTGCTCGGCGTGGACAAGCCGCGGCGCGGCACTCCGCACACCTGGCACGCGCACGGACTGCACGCGCGCGGCTATTTCATCCTCGAAGAGCTTTTCCCCGGCCTGCTGGACGACTTGCGGGACTCCGGCATCCCGGTCGGCGACCTCGCACGGATGAAGTGGTTCTTCAACGGGACGCAGGTCATGCCCGCCGACAGCGGGCTGCCGTCGATCACGGCGTTGCGCCCGGTACTGGAGCACCACCTGCGGCTGCGCACCGCGGCGTTGTCGAACGTCACCTACCGCGAACGCACCGACGTCCACGGCCTGCTCGCCACGCGTGAGGGCAAGCGGATCATCGGGGTCCGCGTGCAGGCACGGGACGGCTCGTCGGAGGAGGAGCGCCTCGGCGCGGACCTGGTCGTCGACGCCTCCGGACGCGGTTCGCGGACGCCGGCCTGGCTGGAGGAACTGGGTTTCGAACGGCCCGCCGAAGAGCGAGTGAAGATCGGGCTGGCCTACACCACCCGGATGTTCCGTAAGCGGCCGGAGATGTTCGACGGCTGGCAGTCGATCAACCCGGTCGCCTCGCCCGCGCATCCGCGGGGCGCGTTCTTCGGGCAGGTCAACGAAAACGAGTGCATCCTTTCGCTGACCGGGATCCTCGGCGACCATCCGCCGACCGACGCGCGCGGCTATCTCGACTACGTGAAGTCCTTGCCCGCCCCGGAGATCTACGAAGCGGTGAAGGACGCCCAGCCGCTGATCGAGCCGGTGACGTTCAAGTTCCCGGCGAGCCTGCGACGGCGGTACGAACGGCTCAAGCGGTTCCCGGAGCGGCTGTTCGTGCTCGGCGACGCGTTCTGCAGCTTCAACCCGGTGTACGGCCAGGGCATGACGGTCGCGTCGATGGAGGCGATCGCGCTGCGCGAGCACCTCGCCCGGCGATCCGAGCCGGATTCGCGGAAGTTCCTGCGCGAGATCGGCAAGGTCATCAACGACCCGTGGGCGATCTCGACCAGCGGTGACCTCGACTTCCCGGGTGCGGAAGGAAAACGGACGCTCCAGGTCAAGATGGGCAACGCGTACATGGCGAAGGTCCAGTACGCGGCGACGGTCGATCCCGAGATCACGGCGGCGTTCATGCGGGTGGCCGGGCTGATCGATCCGCCGACCGCGCTGATGAAGCCGGGCATCATGCTCAAGGTGCTGCGGGCCAACCGGAGGCGTCCCGCCACCGGGGCGACCGTGACGGAGCTTCCCCGCCCGGGCAGCGAGTCGCGCGCGGCGTGACCGGTCTCGTGGATGGTTGTGAGTGGCGATTCGGACCGAAATCCGCATCGCCACTCACGACTTCGGCCGTGAAGACATTCGGTCGCCACGAAATCCTTTTTTACTCCTCCGCAACAAGCGAGATGCGTTTTTCGGTCCACTCGGCTGATTATTGAGGTGTCGAGTAACCATTCCCTCGCGGTGGGAGCGAATTTCATGCGTAAGTTCAAAAAAGTGATGACGGCACTGGCCGCGGCCGCGGCGGTGGTATTGGTGGGGGGCGCGGGGGCGGGGGCCTCCGCGAACACGGGGTGGAGACAATCCGACGCGGCGCTCGCGCGCTCGCTGCCGGGTAAGTTCGAGAGCTCCCACGCCGACGTCAACGGCGTCCGGCTGCATTACGTCGCCGGTGGTTCCGGCAGCCCGGTGGTGCTGCTGCCCGGCTGGCCGCAGACGTGGTGGGCGTTCCACAAGGTGATGCCGGCGCTGGCCGCGAACCATCGCGTGATCGCCGTCGACCTGCGGGGGATGGGCGGGTCGTCGAAGCCGGCGTCGGGCTACGACAAGGAGACGCTGGCGGCCGACGTCCACGCGCTGGTCGCGAAACTCGGGTACGCCAAGGCGGACGTGGTCGGCCACGACATCGGCGCGATGGTCGCGCACAGCTACGGGATCAAGTACCCGCAGTCGGTCGGGAAGCTGGCGCTGATGGACGTGGTCGCGCCCGACAAGAGTCTCTACCAGCTGCCGCTGCTGCCTTCGGGCCCCGGCCAGTTCTCGCCGTGGTGGTGGACGTTCAACCAGCTCCAGGGCCTGCCCGAGCAGCTCGTCTCCGGCCGCTCGCGGTACCTCGTGGACGCGATGATCAACCAGCTCTCGGTGGTACCGGCGGCGGTGAGCGACTTCGACCGGAGTGTCTACGCGCGCGCCTACGAGTCGCGTGAGGCCGTCCGTGCCGGGAACGGCTGGTACCGGACGCTCAACCAGGACATCGCGGCCGGGTCGGCGTACGGGAAGCTGACCATGCCGGTGCTGGGCCTCGCCGGCGAGTTCAACCACCAGTACTTCCTCCAGGTGATGCCGTCGAAGGCGGCCGATCCTCAGGTCGTCAAGATCGCCGGGGCCGGGCACTACCTTTCCGAGGAACAGCCGGCCCAGGTCATCGACGCGCTCAAGAAGTTCCTGGGCTGAATTCACCCGCCTTTACCGCCTTTCGCGGCAGTATTGGAGGCGTCCGGGCCGAGCCGCCGATGGGATTCTGCGAAAAGGAAAAGTCCTGAAATTCCCAGCCTATCGGGAAAAGGTGGCAAAAATGAAGGTTGGTGTTACCGGTGGCACCGGGTTCATCGGGCAGTACGTCTGCGAGGAGCTCGCCGCGCGAGGGCATACGCCGGTCGTTTTCGACCATCGTGGCGAGGGGGACGGCGGGCCGTGGGAGGTCATGCTGGGCGACATCCGTGACGCGACGGCGCTGACCGAGCTCGCGGCGCATTGCGACGGGATCATCCATCTGGCGGCCGTACTGGGCACCCAGGAGACGATCACCAATCCGCGGCCCGCGGTGGAGACCAACGTCATGGGCGGCCTGAACTTCCTCGAGGCCGTCGCCCAGTACGACCTGCCCGGCGTCTACATCTGCGTCGGCAACCACTGGATGAACAACAGTTACTCGATCTCGAAGACCACGGTCGAACGGTTCGTCCGCATGTTCAACGCGGACCGCGGGACGCGGGTGAACTGCGTCCGCGCGGTGAACGCCTACGGCCCGCGCCAGAAGGCCGCGCCGCCGTTCGCCGCGGGCAAGGTCCGCAAGATCACCCCGGCGCTGGTCTGCCGGGCGCTGTCCGGCATCCCCGTGGAGCTCTACGGCGGTGGACGGCAGGTCTCGGACATGGTGTGGGTCGGCGACGTGGCCCGCACACTGGTGTCCTCTTTGGAGGCCGCCGCCGAGGGACGGGTACTGGAGCACACGGTGGAGATCGGGCCCGCCGAATCGGTGACCATCCGCGAGGTGGCGGATCTGGTGATCGACATCTGCGAGCAGCGCGGCTACCCGCGGGTGGGCATCACCGACCTGCCGATGCGGCCGGGCGAGACGCCGAACACCCCGGTCACGGCCGACGTTTCGACGCTGCTGTCGGTCGGTATCGAGCCGGAGTCGCTCGTCACACTGGAGGAGGGGATGACGAAGACGGTGGACTGGTACCTCGAGCACCGCGGCACCGCCTGGGACGTCCCTCCGGCCGGGCTTCGCGCGGCTTAGGTCCGCTGGAGGAAGGGCCGTTCACGACAGGTTTCTGTTGTGAACGGCCCTTTCTTGCGTTCGGGGTCATGAGGGGCCCGGTGACGTCGGACTGTGTGGATTTCGGTGCGTTGGATGACCAGAAATCCACACAGTGCCGCGTGACCGGTCTGGTCGTGACGAGGGTGTGTGGAAATAGGGACACTCAACGTCTCTATTTCCACACACCCCCTCACCGGCCGCCTGGGCCACTGGCGGTCGGTAAGTACGTGAAGCCCCTTCCTTGCGCCAGGCGCAAGGAAGGGGGCCTTCATGTACTTCCAGCAGCTAAGGCTTGTGCGCCTTCAGGATCAGCGAGACGCCGCGCCGCGAACGGGTCGGGAGGTAGCGCTCGGCCGTGACGATCGCGGTCAGGGCGTGGTTGACCAGCCAGGGCGTGTGCTCGTTGAGTTCGTTGCCGCGAGCCGAACGCCGCCGCAGCGCCACGACCGGCCGGAGCAGGACGTTCCAGCTCCACAGTTCGTCGACGACGAAGCCGGCGTCTTCGATGACCTTCCGCAGCGAGGCCCGGTCGTAGCGGCGCACGTGGCTGACCGCGACGTCGTGCGCCGACCACAGGTCCATTCCGGACGGGACGCTGATCAGCGCGGAGCCGCCGGGCCGCAGCACCCGGAACAGTTCCGCGGCGGCCTGGTCGTCTTCCTGGATGTGCTCGAGGATCTCGAAAGCCACCACCAGATCGAACGACGAAGACGGCAGCGGGAGGTCACGGGCGTCGGCGTGGATCGCGTCGAGACCGCGCGAGCGCGCGATCTCGACGGCGTTCTCGTCGTAGTCCGTGGCGACGACGTCCCAGCCGCGCTCGCGCAGCACCCGCGTGTTGCCACCGCCCGCCGCGCCGATGTCGAGCGCGCGGCCGGGCGGGCCGAGTCGCTTCAGCTCGTCGGCGAGCAGGTGCCGCTTCTCCCGGAACCACCAGTGGCGGTCCTCCATCTCGGTGATCCGGGTGATGTCCGCCGTCTTCACTGGAGCTCCTTCCGGTGCTGGGCGAAGACCCAGCGGTCGAGGGCCACGAACCGCAGCAGCGTCATCAGCCCGTAGGCGACGATGAGCACGAGCAGTTCGACGACCGGCCCGGAGCCCGGGGCGATCAGGTGGAGCCCGGTCACGGCCAGCGTGGTCAGCAGGTACGTGGTGGCGAACAGGATCGCGGCGCGGGTGTGCAAGCCGAGCCGGTGCCCGCCGCCGCGGTTGAACGTCCAGCGCCGGTTCGCCTCGGTGTTGGCCACCCCGACGAGCACCAGCGCGACCAGGTTCGCCCCCGCCGGGGTCAGCGGGACCCGCAAGGGGAGGTACAGGAGCGTGTAGAGCACTGTCGAGATGGCGCCGATCACCGCGAACCCGAGGAACTTCGCCAGCGTCGCGGCCCGGGGCTGGGCCAGCACGGCGTCCGGATGGGTGGCGCGCAACTGCGGGATCTCCGGCACGTTCACACGCCCTTTCCCGGCGGCGATCGCCCGGCCCACGCGGACCAGGCCCTTGAGGTTCCCCATCGCGGTCTGGGTGACCTTGACCCGCGAATCGACGTCCTCGACCCAGTCCAGCGGCACCTCGTGCACCCGCAGGCCGTTGTGCTCGGCCAGCATCAGCATCTCGGTGTCGAAGAACCAGTGGTCGTCCTCGACCGCGTCCAGCAGCCCGGCCACGGCTTCGCGCCGGGCCGCCTTGAACCCGGCGGACGTGTCGGTGCTGCGCAGTCCGAACACATGCCGGGTGATCGCGTTGTAGCTTCGGGAGACGATCTCGCGTTTGAGGCTGCGGCGGATCCGCGAGCCGTTTCCGAGCCGGGTCCCGATGGTGATCTCGCAGTGCCCGCTGACCAGCGGCGCGATCAGGGGGAGCAGACCCTCCAGACCGGTCGAGAGGTCGACGTCCATGTAGGCGACGATGTCGGCGGTGCTGGACCCCCACGTCGCCTTGATCGCCGCGCCCCGGCCGCGGACCGGCACCCGCCGCGCGGAGATGCGCGGGTTCCGCTCGGCCAGCTCGGTGGCGATCTCCCAGGTCCGGTCGGTGCTGCCGTTGTCGGCGATGGTGATCGACCAGGGGAACGGGAAGTCGTCGCCGAGGTAGGCGCTCAGCGTGGTGATGCAGCCGAGCAGGGCGCGTTCCTCGTTGAGCACCGGGATGACGATCTCGACGCTCGCCGTCGTGCGGCTTCCCGGCGCGAGGCGGGGTGCCGCGGTGAGTTCAGCCGTCATGGGGCCATCACGCTCCCGGCTTGCAGTCGAACAGGGCGGAGGTGAAGCCCATCCACGGGTTGGCGGTGTAGGCGGGCGGCGGGACCCGGGTGCAGTTGCGCACCACCCAGTCCTTGCGGGCCAGCGCGGTCGGGCTGTCGTAGGCGAATCCGCCGAACAGGACGTACCTCAACTGTCCACTTCGGACATTGTCGGCGAGACCGTCCGCGGTCGGCATCGGCATGGTGCCGACGAAACCACCCATCGGCATCACGGACAGACCGGCCCGGATGTAGGGCGAGGCACCGGTACCGCCGAAGGTCGCCAGATCGAAGCGCTCACCGCGCTTGTTGGCCTTGAGGAAGCCGAGGAGTTTCTGGTCGGCGTCGGACGGCATCATCTGGAACATGATCGGCGGCGGCAACGGCATCCCCTGCGCGCCGCCAGCGCCGGGCTTCGGGCCGCCTGCCATGAGCTTGGTCAGGTCGATGCCGGTGGAGAGCGCGTTCGGGTTCGGCCCCGCGAGCGGGTTGAAGTTCTGGAACATCGCCGTCCGCGGATCCGTCGGCGGGTGGAAGGCGGGCGCCGCCCAGGCGACCGGCCCGGCCAGCAGCGCGACCCCGGCGACGGCGCCGGTCACCACGGCGAACTTCCCGGTGCGGCGCACGAGGAACAGCACCACGGCGAGGACGGCGGCGATGGCGACCACCGGCCGCAGCCAAGGCACGTAGTCACTAGAACGGCTCAGCAGCACGAAAGCCCAGGCGCCGGTGACGAGCAGGCCGGCCGGCACCACCCACACATGACGACGGGACGTCCAGGCGAGATGCAGGCCCACACCGCCGATCGCGGCGATGGCCGGTGCCAGGATGCTCGTGTAGTAAGGGTGGATGCTCTGCGAGAAGCTGAGCGCACCCGCGTAGAGGACGAGCCAGCCGCCCCACAGCAGCCAGCCCGCACGCGTCTTGTCGGTGCGCGGCGCGCGGCCCGCGGCGACCAGGCCGAAGACGAGCAGCAGCAGCGCCAGCGGCAGCAGCCACGAGATCTGGCCGCCGATCAGGTCGTTGAACAGACGGAACACACCGGTCTCGCCGCCCTGGTCGACCGGCGTGACCTTGCCGTCGGGCAGCACCGGCAGTTCGGCCGAGTTCCCGCTCTTCGGGGCGTCTGTGCGGTCGAAGAGGTTGTAGGACCAGACCATCTGCCACACCGAGTTCGAAGTGCTGCCGTCCATGTACGGACGGGAGCCCGCGGGGGTCAGCGCGACGATGAGCATCCAGACCGAGGACACCGCGGCGGTGACCGCGCCGGCGCCCAGCAGATGCAGCACCCGGCGTCCCGGCGAGGTCGGCGCGGCGACGAGGTAGACGATCCCGAGTACCGGCAGGACGGCCAGTGCCATGGCGAGCTTGATGTGGAAGCCGACGCCGACGAGCGCGGCGGTCAGCAGCAGCCAGCGCGGCGACGCGTTCTCCAGTGCCCGCCAGAAGGCGTAGGTCGCGACGAGCAGCGTCAGGATCAGCGTCGAGTCGGGCAGGTTGACCCGGGTGCCCGCGATCGTGATCGGTGTCGCGGCGAGCAGGACCGCGGCCAGTGCCGCGGGTGCGTGCCCGGCCCAGCGGCGTACCAGTACGAACAGGACGAACACCGAGAAGGCGCCCGCGATGACACCGGGCAACAACAGCGCCCAGGTCTCATAACCGAAGATGCGCACGGAAAGCGCTTGGAGCCAGAGCGACCCGGGTGCCTTGTCGACACTCATGAATCCGGCGGGATCGTAGGCGCCGTAAAGGAAGTTGTGCCAGTTCGCGGACATGCTGCGGACCGCGGCGGCGTAGGCGTAGTGTGCGGCGTTGCCGCCGATACCCCACCCGTAGGCGACGCCGGCGACGAGCGAGCTCAGGACGGCGATGCGCTTGGCGGCCAGTGCGGACAGCCCCGTTTTGGTCTTCTTCTTCGGCGTCCGCACGGGCGGGGCAGAGCCTCGCGGCGCAGTGCTCGTGACCGGGGTGCCTAGGTCTTGGGACACGTTCTACTCCCTTCCCAGGAATAGGAGGTGACGCGGCTCGCGGACGTGAGATACGCACCGCGAATTCGTGATCGTCTACGAAAAGTGTCGCACCGCGGTTTCGAGCGCGTCTTATCCCAGCCTGCTGGTTTGGTGGCAGCTGAGCTAAATCGTCCTTTAAGGACACTCGTCAGCGAAGCCGGACGGGAAGGGCTTCGAGGCCGTGCATCACCATGCTGACGCGCCAGCGGAGACTTTCCGCGGGGACGGCCTCGCGCAGTTCCGGGAACCGGGTGAGCAGGGCGGTGATCGCGATCCCGCCTTCGAGCCGGGCCATCGGCGCGCCGAGACAGTGGTGGATACCGTGCCCGAAGGCGAGCTGGGGGTTGTCCGCGCGGTCGAGTTCCAGCGCGTCCGCGCCGGGGAAGCGGGCGGGGTCGCGGTTGGCGGCCAGCAGCGACACGATCACCAGCGAGCCCGCCGGGATCGTCACGCCGCCGAGTTCCACGTCCTGGTTGGAGTAGCGCATCGCCGCGTGGACCGGACTCTCGTAGCGCAGGAATTCCTCCACCGCGGCGGGCATTCCCTCCGGGTTCGCGCGCAACGCGGCGAGCTGCGCGGGGTTCTCGAGCAGCGCGAGAGTGGCGTTGCCGATGAGGTGGACGGTGGTCTCGTGCCCGGCGATGAGCAGGAGGAAGACCATCGAGGTCAGCTCGTGCTCGGTCAGCCGGTCGTCGCCGTCGTGCACCGTGACGAGCGCGGAAAGCAGGTCCGTGCCGGGGTTCGCGCGTTTCTCCGCGAGGAGTTTCCTGACATAGCGCAACATTTCGGCGGCGGCCGCGTCGAGCTCGTCGACGGGGAGCGCGCTGGCGGTGAGGATCTCGGTCCAGCCGTGGAAGGCGCCCGCCTCGTCCTCGGGCACGCCCAGCATCTCGGTGAGGATGCGGATCGGCAGTGGCAGGGCCAGCGCCTTGATCAGGTCGACTTCGTCGAAGTCGGCCACGGCGTCGAGGAGTTCGGCCGTGATGGCCTCGATCCTGGGGCGCAGCTGGGCGATCCGGCGCACGGTGAAGGCGGCGGACACCAGCCTTCTGAGCCGGGTGTGGTCCGGCGGATCGAGGTTCAGCATGTGTGTGTTCATGCCGAGCCGGACGTCCTCGGACAGGCCGCGCCGGTCGCCGACGACACCGGTGCGCCCGCTCAGCCCCGGATGCGCGAGCGCCTGGCGGACCTCGGCGTAGCCGCTCACCAGCCATCCGCTGGTGCCCGAGGAGAGCGTGATCCTTCGGACAGGGCCGCTTTCGCGCAGCGCGGCGTAGGCGGCGTGCCTTTCTGGCGCGCCACCGAACAGGAATTCGGAGCTGGAAGAGGTCACTGAATCAGGTTCCCGCGTGCGCCCTCGGACCCTCTTCTCCTGACTGGCTTTCCACCCGTGAATTACGCATGAAGCGCGCGAGTTTATTGCACGTTTTTTCTTACGGCCTACTCGAAAACTGCTCGAAGAAAGAGTTGACGATCTAGGTCCGTGATCGTAACGTTGTCATCAGGACGCCGGGGGGCAACGGAACCCGCGCCTGGTAAGTCGGAAAATCCCCAGCAATGAATCGGAGTGATTACTGTGTCCGCAAAGCTTGTCGCCAAGTTCGCCGGTTCCGCCATCGCCGCTCTCGGCCTGCTGGCTGTCGTCGCACCGGGCGCTTCCGCCGCGGCGGCCGTCACGGTCACGCCGGCCTCGGGGCTCTCGGACGGTGCGGTGGTCCAGGTGACCGGAACCGGATTGACGCCGGGAGCCACTTATCGTGTGGGCGAGTGTGCCCAGGACGCGACGGGGCAATTCCCTTGCAGCCCTTCGCAGCTCTCGCTGGTCGCTGACGCGTCCGGGAAGATCTCGAGCCCGGTCACCGTGCAGAAGAACTTCACCGGTGTCCTGCCCGACGGCAGCAGCTACGGCGCGGTGGACTGCAAGGTCATCACCTGCGTCGTCGGCCTCGGTGACGCCGCCGGCAACGGCGGCGGCGTGATCATCAGCTTCAGCTGACGCTCACGGTCGGATCGAGCGGCGATGGAGGAATTGGGACGTCGCGTGTCCCAATTCCTCCACCGTCGAGTAAGAGGATAAGGGTACGAAGGCCTCAACGCACGTTGGTCGTGGGTGGGGGTTTTGGGTTCGACCCCAAACACCAACCCCCACCCCCCCCGCCAAGATCAAATCCAAAAACTTTCCCCAACCACCCCAATTTTCTCCGCAATTGGACTCCGCCCT